>NZ_RQYH01000001.1 GCF_003860215.1 Desulfovibrio sp. OH1186_COT-070
AAAAGTTTTTGCCCCACAAAAGTCCACAGCGCGAAACCTCCTTATGAACCAACCCCACCCCTCATGTCAATCGGTTTCTTGCCCAAAATCAAAAACTCCCGCCAAAACCAAAAAACGCGCCCTGTGCGCAGAGCGTTACCCACTATGAAAGCAGTCCCATATGCGTATATGCCCGTGCCGTGGCCACCCGCCCGCGCGGAGTACGCTTCAGAAATCCGCACTGGATGAGATACGGCTCATAAATATCCTCAATGGTGCGCACTTCCTCCGAGCAGGCCAGAGCCAGCGTCTTGATGCCCACCGGGCCTCCGTCATAATGCCTGATGAGCACTTCCAGCAGCTTGCGGTCCATCTGGTCCAAGCCCAGCTCGTCCACGTCCATACGCTTGAGCGCGTGGGAAGCTTCTGTGTCCGTAATCTGCGCACTTCCGTGAACCAGGGCAAAATCACGCACCCGCCGCAACAGACGGTTGGCTATGCGCGGCGTTCCGCGAGAGCGTCGGCCGATCTCTTCCGCTCCCTCCCCGGTAATATCGATCCCCAGAATACGCGCCGTGCGCAGCACAACCCGCGCCAGATCCTGAGGGCTGTAGTATTCCAGGCGGGCGACAATGCCAAACCGGTCGCGCAATGGAGATGAAATGAGCCCCATGCGTGTGGTGGCACCCACCAGAGTAAAGGGCTCCAGATCTATTTTCACGGTGCGCGCCGCCGGACCTTGCCCGATGACCAGATCCAGCTTGAAGTCCTCCATGGCGGGGTACAGCACTTCTTCCACCGCTATGGGCAACCGGTGGATTTCGTCCACAAACAAAAGGTCGTGCCGGTTCAGATTGGTGAGAATGGCCGCAAGATCCCCGCTCCGCTCCAGCACAGGGCCGGAAGTGCAGACCAGGCTGACGCCCAGTTCCGCCGCCATGATCTGGGCCAGCGTTGTCTTGCCAAGGCCGGGGTTGCCATAAAAGAGCGTGTGGTCCAAAGCCTTGCCGCGCCCGCGAGCTGCGTCCAGATACACGCGCAGGTTTGCCCGCAGAGCATCCTGGCCGATAAAATCATCCAGGCTGCGTGGCCGCACGCTCTCGTCAGCCGTGGCAAAATCCTCGTCCGCCAACTGATGCCCGTTCATCATTTCTCCCTGACCAACGCCTTGAGGACAGCCCTGAGCCCGCCTGTCACGTCAAGATCCGGCTCTGCAGACAGCACTTTTCTGACAAGGGGTGCGCATTCTTCCTCCGTATATCCAAGATTGATCAGCCCGCCGAGAACATCCCGAAAGACCGTGCCCGCTCCCCCGGAAGCAGCAAATGCCGCCGCCTGTTGCTCTCTGTTCAGGTTCAATTTGTACTTGAGTTCCAGAAAAACATGCTGCGCGGTTTTTTTCCCGATTCCGGAAACCCGCGTGAGCGCCAGAACGTCTTCTTCCAGCACAATGCGCCGCAGATCGTCAGGCCGGAATACAGACAGAATGCCCAGCGCCGTGCGCGCACCAACCTTGGAAATGGACACCAGCACATCAAAGGTCTGCCGTTCTTCAAACGAAGAAAAGCCATAAAGCTCCAACGCATCCTCGCGCACCGCAAGACTGGTGAACAAAGACACCGGCTCGCCCTTTGCCGGCAACGCCGCGAGCGTATGCGCGGGCAGCGCAACCGCGTACCCCACCCCCCCCGCAGTGACGAGCAGGCAGGAATTGTCCCATATCTCCGTCAAACGCCCTTCAAGATAGGCAATCATATCGTCCCGCTGTTCACGCCAGAGCGGCAAAAAAATTCGTACACAACGCTACCCGCCTATACCCACCATTTTCTTTCCGGCCACGGCCTCCCCCTGGTGCCGTTTTCGCAAAATATCGGCCCCCACCGGCTTGACGGCACAGACCCGCTGCACCACGCATGCCATATCACTGTCTGTGATACGGACATTGCGCAACAGCCCCCGCAAACGATATTCCTTGTCGTCAAAAAGACAGGTACGCAAATGACCGTCGCTGGTAAGGCGCATGCGGTTGCAGGAAGCACAGAAATGACAGGACATCGCAGCAATGAAGCCCACACGCCCGCGCCCCCCCTGCACGGCAAACATGCGGGCCGGGCCACCATCAGGAGCATCTGCCGCAACAGGAAAAAGGCGCACACGGCGCTCTATCTGCGCCCGTATTTCAGCCGCAGGCCAAAAAACTTCCGGCTTCCAGAGGGTGCCTTCGCCCATGGGCATGAACTCGATAAAGCGCATATCCACGGGCATGGAGCGGACAGCATGAACAAAATCGTCCACCTGTCCGTCATTGACGCCGCGCATGGCCACAGCGTTTATCTTGACGCGAATTCCCGCACGCAACAGGCCGTCCAGCGAGGCGAGCACTGCGGGCAAAAGGTCGCGCCCTGTCACGCGCGCAAAGGTGGCACGGTCAAAACTGTCCAGAGAGAGATTTATAGCCGCCACGCCCGCGCTGCGCAACAGGGGAATGTGCGGCTCAAGGAGGGTCCCGTTGGAGGTCATGCGCAAATCCAGCAGGGGAAAACGCCTGCGCAACAGCCAAATCAGCTCTTCACAGCCCTTGCGGACAAAAGGCTCACCTCCGGTCAGACGCACTTTTCCCACGCCCATGGCCGTCATCACGCCGATCAAACGCGCCATCTCCTCATAGCGCAAAACTTTTTCGTGCGGGATAAAAGTCTGCTTTCCCTCATTGCAGCAGTACAGGCATTGCAGATTGCACCTGTCCGTGACGGAAAGGCGCACATAGCGCACCGCCCGCCCGTGACCGTCGCACAGCAGGGAAGGCGCGGCAGGCGCGGCATTTTGAGCCACACCAGAACCGGGCGGGCATTCCTGGTTGCCAAGAGGCGAAAATGAATTTACACCTGATTGCATGAAATATCTGCCCTTGTTCTTTGGAACCGCCCTGTTTCTTCTCTGCCCTCCCTGGACCTCCCTGGCATGGGACGGATTTGACGCCGAGTCCGCAGATCTGATTGAAGTCAGCCCGGACCGTGTTCCCTCCAGAGGGGATACGGTGGACGTGCGCAGTCACGACACCGAAGCCACGCAAACCTGCCTGGTGGAATCCGTCATCCGCAACAAAAAAACAGTGGAGCTTGTGGTGCGCACCCCCTCCGGTGCTGTGCGTACCCTAGTCATGGAGGGCCGGTAAGCTACCGTCCCTCCCCCTCGTCTTTGCCGCGTTCGTACCCGGGCAAAAGGATGCTGGCGCTTTCTGCCTGCCCCTGCCCCTTGGGGCATCGGGACTGCAAATGGCAGATTTCACATCCGCCCCGGAAAGGGTAGTGCGTCACCACGGCAAAGCGCCGGGCAGGCAAGGCGTCTTCCGTATAGTCCAGGCCCAGAGAAGACAGCGCATGGCGCAAGTTTTCCGTAACGCGGGGAGAGGGCGCACAGCCGGCATCCTCCACCTGCGGAAGCATTTCGTGCACGGCCGCCATGCACATGAACTGCGCAAGATTGTTGACCATGAAGCCGTCCGAGGGAGACTTTTCCCAAGCCATGTCAATCTGCTGCTCCACTGATTCCGGCAGCCATACGGCCAAGTAGGATATTTTTCCTGCAGTGACCTCACAGGTTTTCAGGAGAGGTAGCCACTCTCCCCACAGCCCTGCAAGCCGCTCCAAAACAGCGCCGCCCAGGCGTGTTTCCTGGCTCATGCGCATAAAACCTTCCATATCGAAGTAGGGCCGAATATCGTGCTCTTTGCAATGTGCCTCGCTCAATCCCGCGCTCCTTGCCGCCTTCTGCCGGAAAATGTCGTGCCACTTCCGGGGATTTTTTCAAAAAAATACGCACCGACAAAACATATCCATACTTTACCTAAGCAGCGTTCAGCGTCAAGGGCGAGTCCGCCTTTACTTGCCCTGCCCGCGTCTTTCCTGTAGTTCGTTTCTGTCATTTGCCAATCTTGACGTGTGAACAGATCAGAAGACAAAGGATTTTCCATGACAAAGCCCGCAGCACATCCCGCAAAAATACGCTATACATACCAGACAGACCCGTCTGCCCGCCTGCAGACAGCGCACGGCGTATGGGGAGGCGTCAATCCCCAGGGCGAGATAGAAATGAATTTTTACCATGAAAGCGACAGCCTGCCCGCTTTTTCCGAGCAGCTTGTCGCGCCCGATGGCTCCATAGGCCATGAAATCATTCCCGGCAACGAAGACCTGCGCGAAGTCAGCCGCTGCATCCACAGCCGTGTGCTGCTCAATTACCACACGGCGCGCGCTGTGCTGGAATGGCTGGAAGACCGCCTCTCCGCCCTGGAAGAAGAAGGCGCTCCCGGAATGTATGAAACGCCTCTGGATATTGAACAATAGCCGTCATGCCGAAAAAGACGTACCACATCATCACTTTTGGCTGCCAGATGAATGTGCACGATTCACACTGGCTTGCCGGAGTGCTGACCAAGCGGGGCTTTGCACAGGCTCCGGCGGAAAGCGCCGGGGTCATCCTGCTCAACACATGTTCTGTGCGTGAAAAGCCGGAGCAAAAAGTTCTGAGCGCATTGGGACGCATCCGGCAGATCACCGGCGGCAGTTCCGATGTTCTGGTCGGCGTTCTCGGGTGTGTGGCACAGCAACTGGGGGACGCTCTTTTTGAAAAAAGCAGTCAGGTTCGCCTGATTGTCGGCACTGACGGTCTGGCCGGAGCCCCGCAGGCCATCGAAGACCTCCTGCTCAACCCCCGCCAGCGCCTCTCCCTGCTGGACTTCACCAGGCACTATGTGGAGCGGGAAGACGGGGAAACTTCTTCCCCCGTGCCGTCAGCCCACGTCACCATCATGCAGGGCTGCGACAACTTCTGCACATACTGCATTGTGCCCTTTACCCGCGGACGCCAAAAATCCCGGACAACAGAAGCCATCCTCGGCGAATGCCGCACCGTTCTGGGCAGAGGAACGCGGGAAATCACCCTGCTGGGGCAAAACGTCAATGCCTTCGGGCAGGACAAAAGCGGTGACGGCACAACATTTTCCCAACTGCTGGGGCGCGTTGCCTCCTTGCCGGGCCTTGCGCGCCTGCGCTATGTGACGCCGCATCCCAAGGACATGGGAGAGGGCGACATCAGGGACTTTGCCCGCCTGCCCCAACTCTGCCCACGCCTGCATCTTCCGCTCCAGTCCGGCTCCGATCAGGTGCTTTCTCGCATGAGGCGCGGCTATACCAGGTCCGACTTCCTGACACTGGTGGACCGCCTGCGGAAGGCGCGTCCCGACCTGGCTCTTTCCACTGACCTTATTGTGGGTTTTCCCGGAGAAAGCGAAGAAGATTTTGAGGACACCCTGAACACAATGCGGGAGTGTGCCTTCATGTCCAGCTTTTCTTTTTGCTATTCAGACCGCCCCGGAGCGCGAGCGTCCCTGTATCCCGACAAAGTCCCTTCCCCAGTTGCGCAGGAACGCTTGCTGCGCTTGCAGAGTTTGCAGGAGGATCTTGCCTCCCGCTGGCTTCAGGGCCGGGTCGGGCAAGAAACACGCCTGCTCATCGAACACCCCAGTCCCAAGCAGGAATGCGCCTCGTCCACAAGCTGGCAAGGGCGCGACCCGTACGGTACGCCCGTGCATGTGCACCTGCCTCCCCAAAAAGACCACACCGGCTGCATGGTTGACGCAACAATCACTCTTGCAAAAAAGCACAGCCTCATGGCTGTGTGTCCGGGGACGCCATGACGGAAATGCGGGTTTTCGGCCTGACCATTGATCCCCAAAGCAAAACGCCTGTTGTTGTGTTGCGGGCTGTGGACGGCGATGCGATTTTGCCCATGTGGGTGGGCGCCATGGAGGCCATGGCTGTTTCTCTGGTGCTCAACCGGGAGGCACTGCCCCGCCCCCTGACCCATGACCTCATGATCGCGGCGCTCACGGCCCTCAAGTCCCGATTGCAGCGTGTGGAGATAATCGACCTCAAGGAGGGCACATATTATGCCCTCCTGATCCTCCATGGCCCTGAAGGAAGCGTACAGCTTGATTGCCGCCCGTCTGATGCCGTTGCCCTGGCCATCCGGGCAAACGCCCCCATCATGGTGTGCAACGAAGTGCTGCGCCGCTATGCCGAAAGCCGGGAAAAAAGCAAGGGCAGTTCCCCCGAGAATGTTGCACAGCCTGTTCCCGATGCCGCAACAGACATGGTACGTCAGGCCGGAGCACGCAGAGCCACCCAGGGCGCAACAGAGGGAGAAATCCGCGAAAAATCCTTGCCTGAAGCCGACGATGACCAACGGTATCAGGACATGCTGCGTTCGCTGGATCCTGTATCGCAACGCAAAATGTGAGCCGGGCGGGCGTGGAGACTACGGCGTGAACGCCGCTTTGGCCTCCAACCAGGCCTCGTAGCGGGGCAGAAGTTCGGCGGGCGTTCCGTGCGCCACAATGGTTCCGTTGCCAAGCCAGTACAGATAGTCGCACTGTCTCACCGTACTGAGGCGATGGGCCACCAGCACAAGGGTGACATGCCCGCCCAGCGATTCGATGGTGTGCTGGATGGCCTGCTCCGAAGCGCCGTCCAAAGCACTGGTGGCCTCGTCAAAAAGCATGAGCTGCGGCTTTCCGTACAGGGCACGGGCAATGGCCACGCGCTGCACCTGTCCGCCGGAAAGGCGCACCCCTCTCTCGCCGATCACAGTGTCCAATCCCTGCGGCAAATCGGGCAGAAAATCCATGGCGGCCATACGACAGCATGCTTTCACACGCTGGCGGTCAATGTCCTCTCCCCAGTTGGCAAAGGCCACATTGGCCGCAATGGACGCATTGAGCAGAAAAGGCGACTGCGGTACATACCCGATGGATCGCAGCCAGCCGGACTTTCGCCCTCCCTCCAGAGGCCTGCCGTCCACCAGCAATTCTCCCCCGGTGGGCGCAAGCAGTCCTGTCAGCAGCCCCACAAGCGTACTTTTGCCCGCTCCGGACGTGCCGATAAAGCCCACCATATCGCCCCGGTGTATGCGCACATCAAGGCCGCGCAAGGCGTCCGGCTTGTCGGCAGGCGTATCCGGATAGCGGAAAAAAACGCTTTTGAGCTCCAGCGCCCCGGTGAGCGGGCAGGGCTCCGGTTCTTCCCGGCCCGTTCCGCCACGCTCCACACTGCTTTGCAGGGCGGCAAGAAAGCGCACGGCATCCTGCGTGTACATCATGTGCTGCTGCACCTGCAAAAGGCAGGTCACCAGTTTGTCCACCGTGGGCAGCAAACGCCAAGTCACGCCTGCCAGCAGGGCAAGCTCCGCCGTAAGACGCGCTACGGAAAGCCCTTGCAGGTTCATGACCAGAAGGGCCGCCAGCATCATGACCATTCCCGTGAAATCCAGCATCCATGAAGGGGCAGGATACACAACAGGCAGCAGGCTCTGTACCCGCGCAAAGGCCTGGCGCTGCCGGGTGAACTGGTGCAGGAACGCCTGCTCCTGTCCATAGATTTTTACCTCACGGATACCCGCCAGCGAAGGATAGGCAACCCGGTTGGCGTCCGCCTCGGTCTGCATGGACACGGCATTGAGCTGCTGCACCTTGCGCCGTGCAAGCCTGTAGGCCACAAGACCGCTCCCCCCGGCTGTGAGGCAGACCAGCAGCGCGGCCCAAGGCGAAATGCCAAAAACCACCACAACCAGAACACAGCCCACCAGCAACTGCGAAAGGGATTGCATGACAGCCAGCAGGTAGTCTGCGCTGAAGCGCGCCCAGGTCAGGCGCGTCTGCAACATGCTCATATCCTGCCGCACATGCCAGAGGTAGGGAGCGGCCAGCAGCAAACGGTAAAAGCGCACGCTGAAAAAGACGCCCACCGCCTGGGCAAGGCAGGCCTGCCTCCAGGTAAGAAAGGCCAGACAAAGCGCCTTGACGGCAATGGCCAGGCACAGGCTGGCAAGAAGAAAAATGAGCAGTTGGCGTTGATCGGCGGCAATCGGAGCCAGGGCGGGAAACGCGCCCAGCAGGTATGTTGCAGCCGGATTGTCCAACAAGCTTTGCGGCGCAGCCAAGGCCACGCCCAGCAGGGAAAGAGCGGCGGCGATGAGCAGCTCCAGAGTTCCCACCAGGCCGGAAAGGGAAAGCACCCGCCAGAACCGCCGCCGCAATGCCTTGTCCAACTGGGCATAAACCTGCCTGAATGCGGCTATTGCCTGAAACTGCAATATTGTTCCCGCCAGCACGGCTGTCATGACTGCCTCCGGATGCAGGCCGTTTGTGCCCTTGCACAGCCCCCGCCCCAAAAGCGGACGGTTCAAAGCATGCCAGACTCACCACAAAAAATCGAGGGGAAAGATACACGGAGAGCTTCACGTTTCCAATGAAAATTTCTCTTCAACTATTTGAAATAAAAATTAATTTTAAAAAAATATCAACAAGGTGAATATCTCGATACACGGTGGCACATGTGCCGCAGTGACAATTTTTTATGGCATAGTGTAGAAAAAATATTGACTTTTTCTAATATTTGGACAAAGCTGAAAACTCTTTCAAAAATATTCAGCAAAAGAGTGTAGGAGGACAGTGATGAAACGCTTTTTTGTCTCGCTGCTTCTTGCAGCAGCACTGTTGCTGCCCGGCATGGTCAAGGCAGAGGGCACGGGGCTTTATCTGGCTCCCAAATTTCTCATGAGCATCCAGAGCACCGGTCCCATTGAACGCTCCAGCGCCATGGCCGGGAGCGGCGTGGGCAGTTACAACCAGTTTACACTCGGCGGAGCACTGGCTCTGGGCTACGATTTCTGGCCGGAACAGATGCTGCCCCTGCGCACGGAGATCGAATTCGCACTGCGCGCCAACAGCAGAAAAAACTGGAGTGACAGGGGAGTCAACTTGTCTGAAGTCAAGGGAACATGGAACAATTCTACCCTGTTCGCCAATCTTTTCTGGGACTTTCACAATGACACGGCTGTGACGCCCTATGTGGGTGCGGGCATCGGACTGGCCTTCACCTATGCTGGCTACGACTTCAAGGACAACAACGGCAACAGGTTCTCCGCCGACGACCGCTTTACCAATTTCGCCTGGAATGCTGGAGCCGGTCTGGCTTACAACATCAACGAAAACTTCACCCTTGACGCGTCTTACCGCTTTGTGGGCCTTGGTTACAATCAGGTCAGCGCCACCTCCAACTCGCAGAAATACGAGATCGGCAACCGCCCCTACAACAACGAATTCATGTTCGGCCTGCGGTACGGATTTTAAGCAAAAAACTGTACGGCATAAAAATCCGTATAATGGCAACAAGGGACTTCCCGCTGTCCGGAAGTCCCTTGTTGGCGTTATGGAGTCGACAGGGGAACACGCACCCGTCGCACAGATGCCCCCGTTTTTTTACTGTCCCCTGAAATTTTTTTCAGACGCGTCCGACGCAACGCTTGGGACACGCGCGGCAGGGGGTATCAGGGTCGCCCGAGTGCAGGCGATGCCGGAAAAGCGCATACGCCTCCGAATTCCAGATGCCCAGCGGATCCTGCTTTTCAACCGTGCCGTAAATTCTTCTGTCCGGATCATCCTCGTCAGTGGGCACATTCAGGTAGATACACGGGGCAATCACCCCATCAGCATCCACATACAGGCAGCTTTGGATGCGCTCGCTGCAATCGGGGCGCTCGGCCTTTCCCGGCAGGGAATAATATATCTCCCTTCCCACGGCAGAAGCCTGCGCCGCTGCCTGCCGCAAGACCGCAAGGGCCGGGACGATTTTCTCCTCCTCATGGGGCGCAAAGGCCTCCTCCTTCATCTGGGGGGATGCAGGATAGTCAAGAGTGCTTATGACCGCCACGGGAACGTCCAGGGCCACCATAAGCTCCACAAGGCCGCTGACCTCATTGATCTGCGAAGCACACAGCAAATAGGCCAGATGCACATGGGGAAATTCGCTGCCTGCAGCCCGCTTGGCCCTGTTGAGACTTTCGATACCCGCAAAAACTTTTTCCACCGGAATTCCGGCGCGTGCGGCATTGCCCTTGGCGTCAGTGCCTGCCAGAGAAAAGGCGACAATATCCATACCGCTGCGCACCAGCCGTTCTGCTGTCAGGTCATTGACCCCCAAACCGCATGTGGTTGTGGAGACAGCGCAGCCGACTCTGCGGGCCGCCGCCGCAAAAGAGAAAAAATCCGGATGTGTCAGCGGCTCTCCCCATCCCTGAAGGTGCACGCGCCTGGCCTGCCGCACAAGAGGGTGCAGGGCTGCAAAGGTTGTTTTTTCCATGTGCCGCGACCGCCAGACATGTTTTTTTGTTGTGTGCGGACAGTAGGTGCAGCGCCCCGGACAGTGTGAGCTTACTTCTATCTGCAAACAGTCGAAAGGTCTCTCCTCTCCCCGGAGAGCCTGCATCAGTCTGTATACAAAGCCCGGCCTGGCATAGACAGACAATGGGCCAGAGATCTTGCCTCCCTCCGCACCGGGCACGTCCTTTTGCTTTTTTCGCGCCACCCGCCATGTTGTCTCCCAAAAAGGAACAGAAACGGAAATGCCCCACTTGCGCTTGAAGGCCGCAATTCCTCCGTTGGTGTCCAGCCCCAGATTGAGGTTTTGACAGCCCCTGTCTTCCGCTTCTCTGACAATGGCATGCAAGAGCACATCAGAAACGCCTGGCGGGCAATCTTTTTGGCGAAATGCAAACAGGTAGAAAGCTGTTGTCAGGGAAGAAAAATCCCCCACAGCCAGAGCAAGAAGAAGGTTTTCTCCCCTGCTCCGGGCCGCAAACAGAACAGCGTCCGGACTTGCCGCAAGATACGCGCGTATGCGGGAAAAAATAAATTCCGTTTCCGGAGAAAGGCACTTTCTCTGGCAGAAAGACCGCATCAGAATTTCGTGCTCCTCCCCCCATTCCTCCCGGCACACCACACACTCACGCTCGCCGCGCCGCAGCATGTTGCGCAGGTTCCCGCCCAAAGAGCGCACAGGCAGTTTAAGAAATGCATAGGCATCTTCCCGGCAAGACGCATCGCCCGGAGCAATGTCCGGACGGGACGGCGAAAGTACGGTCAGCAGCGAACAGTTTTCGTCCTCAAGAGCCTTTGCTGCAACCAGCCGCATGTCCGCCGAAGAGGTATGCAGTTCCTCCGGAGCAACGCCCGGATCATAGGCCACAAAAACTCTGTGCCCGCTCTGCTCATAGGCAATGTGGCCCGCATGGAGCAGCGGTTTTGACCCGGCCACTGCCGTCACATAGTGTATCAGATGCTCGGGAACCAAAGCCTGGGCCGTGATGTGTGAAAAGCCGTGAAAGAACATGTCACCCCATCCTTTGCATCCTTGCCCGAATCTTGTGCAGCAGGGAGGGATAGACCTTGCTGACGCGAAAACCGTCTTCACGCAACATTTTTTCAAGATTGAGCATGTGTGCCGTACCGACAAGGACAACGGCGCGCCCCCGTTCAATATACGGTCGCATGACCTTGAGGAACAAATGATCGCGCATGGAGATGACGCGTTCTGTCCGCGTGGGAAACTCCGTGCCTGTACCCAGCATTTTCTCCAGATCTCCCGCCAGATAGGCACGAAGACTCTGCCGCATCTTCCTGCCCCACGTTTCGGGGCAGCGCAAAAACCGCAAAATGCGCTCCAGAGGCACACTCTCAAGCGACGCAATCTGATCCGGAATGCTTTCCATGGCAACAATATGGCGATTCATGGACCGGGCAATCTCCCATGCTTCAAGGTCCACGGAGTGCCGCCAGCCGTTACGCTCCAGAAAGGCATAGTACAGCGTAAAAAAAACTGACCACGGGCGGTGCTCGGCAAGAACCCGCCTGACGTCCAGGGGCTTTTCCCACGCCATGTTCAGAAAACGGGCAAGTTTCCCTTCCGGGCCGCGCACCACACGCTCCAGACGCTGTATTTCCTGTTCGGCAAGGCAGTCGGCCAACCGCGGCCCGGCCCCCAGCGTGCTCCCGTGGCGCGTCACAGCCTCAAGGCTGGCGGCGTCCAGCGGCCCTTCAAAAAGCACCGTGTCCGCCTGCTGAAAAAGATTGCGGAAGGACGGTGCGAAAGAGTAGCGAAAAATATGGGCTGTTCCGCCTATCCAGGAAGTTTTTCCGTTTTTTTCCAATTTCCACAGCATGGCGAAGTCACGCTGATCGGAAAGGCTTTCTCTTTCCTCCTGATGACGCGCTCCGTATCTCCCCACTCCCAGGGCGGACAGGGAAAAATTCAAAAAATCCGCCCTGCTGTCTTTCACTTTTCTGCCCTGGGCCTGCAGGTTCTGCTTTTTCCAGGATGCGGCCTGATACGGCAGAGTTTTGACTGCCCCCCACTTTTCCTTGAAGCGGCGTATGCCGTCATTGACCCCAAGCCCAAGATGAATGTACCTCTTGCCGGATTTTCGCGCATTTTCCAGCATCATGGCAAAAAGAAGGTCTGTCGCGTGCGGCGTATAGTTTTCCCGCGAGTGTGCCCCGATGATATAGGAGGAAAATTCCTGGGGCGAATAATCCATGACACAGCATGCAGCCAGATCTCCCCCGGCGTCCCACGCGTTGAGAAGCCGCACGTCCGTGCCGGGAGCCGCCAGCATGGACGCTGTTCGGGCGAAGAGCTCATGGACATGCGGCTTGAAATCTTTTCTGCGCAAGAACTCCGCCCACAATCTTCTGTGGGCCGCAGTAAACACCTTGCCCTCGTCCACAGTCAGGCTGTTTGCAGCCTTGCGCACCGGGCCGCGCACCTTTGCCGGAACGGGAAAATGGACAGGCAGCACATAGTACACGTCCGTTTCGTCAACATGGGGCTGGAGTTCCTGCGGCATTTCCGGGGCAATGGCCCAGTAGTCCCCGGCCTGCGTTTTTTCTGCCATGTCTGTCAGGGCCGCAAAAAACTCTCTGGCATCATGGGGGCTGCCAAAAGGATAACCAACGGCGATAAGCCAGCCCTCGCCAGTCAGGAACAGATAGTCGCGAAAAATCACGCTCTTTCCGCCGGAAATCGCTGCCATGAAAGACACCGAATGCTCAGGGACGGTGCGGATGCTGCTGTACTGCTGGCTCATGTGCCGTCTCCCTGTCCGCCCTGCGGCAGGCAGTATGTTGCTGGGCAACGCGTGCGCCGGGCAGTGTGCCCGCAACGCAGGAGCAGGCCGCCCCTGAACCGCTGCGCGGATCAGAAGCAGCCTGCTCCCGGTTGATGCGGACTCCCCAATTTGCGCGCCTACTGCGGAAAAACCCGGAACACGAAGGCACAAAGGCAGTACCGTTGCACCTTGCATGACTTGGTATGCGCGAGAGAAAGTACACAACGTCAGTCATTCATCTGACGGGAAACTTCCAAGGCTTTTGCCTGTTCTTCAAAGTTTGCAAAACCCGCGTGGTGCAAGGCATCAGAAACAGTTTCGTCCCAGTTCCATGTGGCATAGATCACCGGCTTGTGGAAGTCGGAACGGAAGTTTTGCAGTTCGGAGCGGTAAAAGTCTTCCTTGGGCGTATCCAGGTTTTCCCGGAACTGCTCATGCCGCCGCTGGAGTTCGCCCTCATACCATTCCTGAATATCCTGGGGATTTTTGTATTTTTTCAGGATGTGCCCATATCCGGCTTTTTCCATCAGGCTTGCAAGGCGTTTATGGTGCTGCTGCACAAGCCATTTGCCCAGATCGGCGGCGGCAATGTTTTCCGCTTCCACGGCGGCGATGTCAAAGACCGTCTGATAATAGGTATCGGGCACAACAGAGGCGGAAGTGATACCGGCAATGGCGACCAGACCGCGCAAAATAACGCTGTTGGAAACCCCCTGGCCGCAGAATCCGATTTTTTTCGCGTACTTCTGGCCCGTAAAGATGGTCACCAGAATGGCCCAGACAACAGCGGGATCTTCTTCATCATAGATGTGGGACAGACGCGCATTATCTCTGTCGGTAGCCAGAACCATCTGGGTCATGTCGTTGGAGCCGATGGAAAATCCGTCAAACTCGGCAATGAACTCCTTTGCCAAAATGGCATTGGAAGGCAGTTCGGACATGAGAATGATCTTGAGCCCGTCCTGCCCGCTTTTGAGCTTGTGCACCTGATCCAGATAACTCCGCATGGAGCGGGCTTCTTCCAGCGTGCGGACAAAGGGCAGCATCATGCGCAGATTGGAACCGCCGTACACACCCCGCGCCAGCTTGAACGCCTCGATTTCCCAATCGTGGATATTGCGCGACACTCCGCGATAGCCGAGCATGGGATTGTCTTCCATATACTCGAAAAGATTGCCACCCAAAAGATTGCGGTATTCGTTGCTCTTGAAGTCCGTGGTGCGGTATGTGATGGGCTTTCCGTAAAAGGCCACGGCAAAAAGCGCCAAATTCTGCGCCAAGGTCTGGACGTAATGCTCCTTGCCCGTACGGAAGCCGCGCGATTTGATGAGGGCACGGATGGTGTCGGGGAGGTTGCGCACATCGTCCATTTCTTTTTTCAGGCCGGTACGCAGCGCAGCTTCTTCCCGCAAGAGCCGGATATCTTCCAGCACCTTGCTGACCAGTGGCAGATGCCTGACGCGCTCCACATGAGCCTCCACGCTGCTCTCGATTTCCGCAGCGCGCTTGGAAGCTTCAGGGTCGCCAAAATGCAGCAGGGCCAGTTCATCATCGTAGCCCATGATGATGCGCACATGATCCGCCAGGTTGGCGGAGGTCTTGAGAATTTCCATGCGCCTGGACGCTATCTCCATGTGCTGGTCAATCTTGTGTTCCAGTTCGCGCATCTTGCGGTGCTGCAACAGGACTTCCTCGGCACCGAGATTTTTTGTGGAATCAGCCAGTGCCACAACTTCGGCAGTGAAACCGGTGATTTCTCCCACATATTCGCGCAAATTGAAATTGAAGACGATAAGCCCTGCGCCCATCTGCTCGCGCAACACCTTGGAAAGACGGTCTTCCAGATCTTTCAGTTTGTTCTGGACGACCCCCTCAAGCTTGCCGTTGTCAAAGGCTTCCAGAGCCTGGGGGTGAACGCCGATATTGCCGAGCATGAACTCCGCGCGTAAAAGGCCGACCTCAAACTGGGGGAAATTGCGCAAGCGGGAAAGAAAGAGCGCCTGCCCCACATCAGCCAGAACCAAGCCAACTTTTGTTTTTGTGGTCGGCAGCTTGGCAATGTCCATCTCGCCGCCCACAAGGTGCAGCGGCAGAAGCCCGCGATACACGCGGCCATGCGTACCGTCAACCGTAACTTCCGCTCCGTCAAGGGCGCGCAGAACATCCATCCTCTGAATGCCGATAACCGCGGCAATGCCCAGTTCGCGCGAGGTAATGGCCGCATGGCTTGTATCGCCCCCGACATCGGCCATGATTGCCGATGCCACGCGCATGCCGGGCACCATGTCCGGGTCGGTGCGCTCTGCGGCCAGCACATCGCCTCTGGACACCTTGTTCAGTTCCAGAGCAGAGCGCAAAAACCGTACGGTCCCCTGCCCCGCTCCGCGCGAAGCGCCGTTTCCTTCCACCAGCACCTCGGCCTGGGCCGCAGCCTTGGCATCCACCTCGCGCCGACGCATGAAAATGGTGGAGGGATACAATTCCAGTTCCTCATTCCAGCGGGTTTCCGGGCGGGCCTGCACAAACCAGAGCTTGTCATTGGCATCAATGCAGAATTCCGTATCCATGATCATGCCATCATAGGCCTTGCTCACGGCGCGAACGCCCTGCGCTACCCTTTCCGCCTGACTCAGGGACAGTGCCCAGCGCAACGCCTCCAGTTCGGGGACCTCAACCTCCTTGGTCCCGCCGCGCTCATCATATACGATCTTCATTCCCTTGCAGCCCATCTGGCGGATGACCACCTCGGAGCCGTCGTCACGCTGGAAGACATACATCTTGTCCGGCGTCACCTTGCCGCCCACCACAGCCTCGCCCAAGCCATAGCTGGCATCAATGCTGACAAGATCCTGCCTGTCGCTCCCGCGACAGCCTGTTGCCGTATCCGCAGAAAACGCCGTTCCGGAAATGACAGGATTGATCATCTGCATCATGCAGACGGAAAGTGAGGTATTTTCGATGGCCCATTCTTTCTTGGCCAGTTCGGCGATGGATTCGTCTCCTGTTTCCTCCGCTTTGGCAAGAGCGTCAAGAATGGCTTCGCGCCGATAGGTCATGGAACGCAGATTATACGCGGAAGCGCAGTCCCAATGATAGGCTTCCAGCACCCTGTCCGCGCCCACCATGTTCAGATAGGTGTCCTGCAGCCCGGCAAAGGCCTTTTTTCGCGAATCTTCTCCCGCCGCCGAGGAGCGCACGGCCACCGGCGTCATGTCGTCCCCGTTTTCGGCACAAATGGCCTGATAGGCTCCGCGCACCGCCACGCCCACTTCCTCCGGCACCTCCACGGACAGAATGGCCGCCTGCACCATGACCGACCGCTTGCGCAACTGGTCAATGCCTTCCGGGGAAGTGGCAAAGCCCTCCACAATCGTGTTGACAAACGTGCGCAGCTTTGTATGCGACTCGCCGCCCTCGGCCTGGGCGGCCTGGCGTATCTGCCGGCCCAACTGGCGGACAAATTTTTGCAAAAATTCCGGATCCTGGTTGATTTCGGGATCCTTCCAGTCGATACGGCCGTACTCCTTGTCCACCACACTGCGCGCAACGCGCGCGTTTACCCGGGTTTCGTCCAGCAGCCGATGGAAGGCGAGGGAAGAAACAGCGCGGAAATATGGGGCCTGAATGCCCTCAATCTGACTGATCAGGGCTGTATTGTAGTTTTTGCCGCCAACAAGCAGTTCTGCTTCCGGACCAAGCCGGACAATGTCCGCGCCTGTGAGAACAAGCTGCTCCCGAATGGCATCGGACGCTTCTGGCTTGGCTTTCGCCTGTGCAGTGGTTTTGGCGGTGGTTTTAGCCATGTTTTCCTCCGGGTTGGAAACAAAAGCCTTGCAGGTTTGTCATAATGTATACCGCGCGTGTGTCTGCTGTCCACAGTTTCCACGGCGCGCTATCCGACGCTCGTGCCGCAATAGGGACAAAAAGCAATGTTTTCCATGAGAATGGGCTGTCCGCACGCCTCATTGCAGCACATGCGGGGGATGGGCCCCAGTTCGACAATCAATTCGCCTTCACGAACAGAAACCATCTGTTTCTTTTCCTTGAAGTCCGCCGTTTTCAAAACGCGCTTCACCACGCCGTCCACAGGCGAAAGCACAGCCTTTTCCTGCTTCATGATGGAAACGTTGAAAAGCTCCTCACCGGCTTTGACCACATCACCGGGATGGACATACATGACCCACAGATCGCCGTTACTGGGTGCGGGAACATGGTATTGGTTGGCCGGATCCGCCATGACAGTACCTTTTTCCGCATGGCCGCTGGGCTTGGCGACCTGAACCTCATAGCTCAAAAATTCGGAATCCAGAACATAGCGGCAGATGGACACCCCCGCTTCGTTGGGGCCGGAAATGCCGAGCAGGAGCAAGTGGTGGGGCTTGCCGTTGCTGTCGGTAAAGTGCAGATCCTGCCCCACGGTCAGACCCTCGAACCACACATGGAGGGGCAGGCGGTTCGGATCGCCATACTTCATCCTGAACTGGATGGTTTTCAGCGCATCGGCCGGATGGTTGAGGTACAGCACAAATTCCTCATCCGTGGGCTTGCGCCGCAAATGCTCCGAACAGGCACTATATTCGGCGTCCAGATCGGCCTCCGGCAGAGAGTCCAGAGGCGAGTTTTCCGTCCGGCTGGCCACGGCGCTTTTCCAGTCGGAGCCAAAGGCGCTCATGTACACCCAGTCCGCAGGGAAGCCGAGCGGCAGTTTTCCGAACCTGCCCAGCAGCAGATTGCGGAAAGCGTCGTTGCAGTCCTGATAAATGTGCAGACGCGCCTTGCGCATTTCCTCCGAAAGTTCATTCTCCGGAAAGCGCGTCACATGATCCAGAACTTCCAGAAGATACTGCACTTCCTCCTCGCCGCCGCGCTTCCAGGCACCGGTAACCGCAAGAAATGCCGTATTCCAGGTAATCTGCGAGCCGGGCGTCACGTCATGATAGCGCACAATCTGACGCGTTCCGGCCAAGAACTGGAGCATATGGGGCAGCAGGTGGATATAGCCCTGTTTCATGGCACCTTCCTGCGAGGAAGAGGTCGCTCCTCCCGGCATGCCGTGCAGGATGACATCGTGGTCAATGCCCTGAAAATAGGGTGCGCAGTAGCGGTCGTAGTACGGCATTATCTGCTTGCAGACAAAATTGGCATCGCGGATGGCGCTCTTGTTCAGGTGGCATTTGAGCCCCAGCTCATCTTCAAGATAGGCCATGGTCGCCAGCACATCACCCTGTCCGTAGGATCTTACGGCAGAGCCAAGCCCCACATCAAGGATGTGCGCCCCGGCCTTGGCTGCCGCTCCGCATGCGGGCACAAACAGCCCGTCCGTATAGTGCCTGTGATAGTGCAGCACCAGATCCGGCCATGCCTTGCGCAGGGAGCTCACCAGTTCCGCCATGAAGCGGGGCGGGCATACTCCGGCCATGTCTTTCAGGCCCAGAATGATATGGCGCGAAGCCTCCCGGGGGTCTGTACCCAGCACGCTTCCGACCATGCGCAACATGGCCTCGGCAATGCCGAGATAGTGCTGCACGTCAAATCCCCGTGCCCAGGAAAGGGAGATGGCCGGTTGAAAAATGGCGTCTCTGCGGTTCAGGACGACTTCAGCCATGGGGCGCATGTTTTCCACATGGTTCAAAAAGTCAAAACAGCGAACCACATGGTAGTGGTCGCAGATCATCTCTCCGGTTTTGCGCATGAGGTTGCGCGGCTGCGGACTGTAGCCCAGCACGTTGGTGGAGCGCACCAGCAGTTGCTTGAGGGTTTTGGGGGCAAAATTGTTCCATTCCTTCGCTTCCGTAAAGGGATAGGTCATGTTGGCCAGCATGGCCACATGAAAGTGTGCCCCCCCTCCGTTTTCGATGGAAAAATAGCCCACATTGTCAAGATACGGCCCGACAAGACTGTCCTCTGCCAACCGGAAGCGGTTGCCCGAATTGGACTGCGTGAAGTCCCTCGGCGTTGTGTCGGTAAAATGCACGGATCCCGAATCACGGAGATAGGCGAGAGTGGCCACTCTGTCTCCCCGGGGATAGGGGGAGGGCTGGCGGCGCAGAGGTGCGGACACAGGCGGCAGAACAGGCGCGAACGGCCCAATGCGGGGCGTACTCCCGGAGCGGTATTCCCCCAACTGGATATAAGGATTGTATCCCCGTGCAGAAATTTCCACGACGAGCCGGGAAAGACGCTCCCCTTCGGGCGCCAGATCCGTATACACCATCAAATCCGGATTGTCGGCAATAAAATTCGTATTGATCTTCCCCTTCCGGAAAAGAGGATTCTTCATGACCTGACGGTAGAAGGGGATGGTGGTCTTGATGCCGCCGATCACATATTCGCCCAGCGCACGCTCCATGATGCCCAAGGTTTTTTCCCAGTCCTGGGCATAGGAAATGAGCAACGCACCCGCGGAATCGTAGTTGGCGGGGAATTCGTAACCGGCGCTTACGTTGGAATCAAGGCGCACACCAGGCCCGCCGGGAGAGACATAACGCGAAATGAGGCCCGAATTGGGAGTAAAATTGTCCTGGGGGTTTTCGCAATTGATGCGCACCTGCATGGCATAATACGAAGGCCGCAGGCTTTCCTCCCGATAGCGAAGCTCCGCGCCGAAAGCCACGGCGATCTGCTCTTCCACCAGATCAATGCCGTAACGGCATTCGGTGATGCCGTGCTCCACCTGAAGACGGGTATTGATTTCAATGAGATATGGCTCGCCTTCAGGAGTGACCAGAAATTCCACTGTTGCCAGGGAGTGGTAGCCCACCGCGCGGACAAGGCGGCGGGCATATTCTTTCAGCCGCTCCCGCAAATCGTGCGTCATGCCGCTCCAGGGAGAAGGCGTGATTTCAATAAGTTTCTGATGGTTGCGCTGTACGGAGCAGTCCCGCTCGTCAAAAGCAAAAACATTGCCATACATGTCGGCAATGACCTGTATTTCAATATGGCGCACATCGGTCAGAAATTTTTCCACAAAAAGGCGCGGATTGCCGAACGAGGCCTGGGCCATGGTCGATGCTTTGAAAAAGGCGTCTTCCAGTTCCGCCTCATTGTGGATGGCAAAAATGCCGCGCCCGCCTCCGCCGCCCTCGGCCTTGAGCATGATGGGCAGGCCCATTTTTGCAATAAGCTTCCGGGCGGTGGGAATGTCCACCGCGCCATCGGAACCGGGCACCACCGGAATGCCCAGTTTGGTGGCAACAGCGCGCGCCTGCACCTTGTTGCCCAAGAGATTCATGGCCTCGGCAGTGGCTCCTATGAACGTTATTCCCGCTTCCTTGCAACGCTGGGGAAAGCGCGTGTCCTCGGAGGCAAATCCCCAGCCGGGGTGGATACCCACAACACCACGCTGCTTCGCCTTGGCGATGATGCTGTCCACATCCAGATACGCGCGCGGCTCTGCCCCCAGAAGCAGCAGTTCCTGGGCCGTGGAAGCCGCGGGCGCTGTCTTGTCCACATCCGTGGCTGTCATGGCGGCCACAGCATCAAAACGCTCTCGAATGGAACGGCAGATACGTCTGGCGGGAATACCTCTGTTGGCAACCAGTATTACCTTGCCTTTCAGGAAATCTTGCACTTCGGAAAATGTTTTGTTTGCCATGCCTTCAGCCTTTCCCCGCCAAAAAATCCCGCAACGCGGGCATTCACATGACAGGCTTTGTGGTTTGGTGGGGCAAGCCCTGCCCCTATCCTGTCTCCGGCAATAACGCGAAACTGTGCCGCGCCCGCCGGAACTCTCCGCTTTTTGTTGCTGTGCCAGGATGAATTCTGCCTTTCATGAAGATCCGGCATGCAACAGGGAACCAGACCTGCCCTGTCATGGACAGGGGTAAAGGCTCCCGCTCAAAAACTCCTGCTCCCGCCAACCGGACGAAAGGCGCAGTCCGCCCTCTTCCGTCAACCCTTCCAAAGTACCGCACACACGATGGCTGCCTTCGCGCAGTTCCACCTGTTCGTGACGCCACAGGAGCATGCTCTCCGCATGCGTTTTCCAGTACAGAGCAGAAGAACTGTACGCATCATATGCCGAAAAGGCACAGTTTACAAGCAGCGGCCAAAGTTCTTCAGCCAGAGGAAGGCGGCCGGAAAAATCCGCCTCTGCAAGACTGGTCGCCCGCATGGCGCAACCCTTGCGCAAGAAATCGGGGGACGGCGGGCAAAGCACATTGATGCCCACTCCGGCAACAAGAACGCCTCCCCGCTCCTCCAGCAATATTCCCCCCACTTTCCGAACTTCGCCAGCGGGGGAAACAAGAACCAGATCATTGGGCCACTTGATGCGTACAGACCAGCCCACCTCCGCCAAACCGCCAGCCAGCAACGCCGCCACTGCGGGGGCTGCTGCGGTCGTTGCAAACGGTGGCGTCAGCGGCAGACGCAGGGCGGCATAAACATTGCCAGGGGGCGAATGCCACCTTCGGCGCAACTGCCCGCGCCCTGCTGTTTGTGATGTGGCCTGAACACTGTCCCACGGCGCAAACCAGCCCAGTTCTGCAAGGCGCATGGCAGTATCCAGGCAGGATGCGATTTCGCCAAAGCGCCATATGCGCCGCTGAAAGAAAGGATGCTCGCAATGCCCCAGGCTTCTCTTTTTCTCTTGCCCAAAGTATGACACAGTGGCTCCATGAAGTTCTACCTTGTGGGCGGGGCTGTCCGCGATATGCTGCTGGGGCGTTGCCCCGCCGAGTGGGATTTTTCCTTCTCCGGCCCGACTTCCGATTTTCTGCGCGCCTTCCCGGACGCTGTGCAGGTGGGAAAAAGTGTCCGGATATGCCTGTGGCGGGGCCGTGAATGCACACCCCTGCACGACTGCGGCCTGGAGGCGGATCTGGCGGAGCGCGACCTGACCATAAACGCGCTGGCGCTGGACGAAAAAGGGATCCTTCTCATGCATCCCCATGCGTTGGAAGACCTGAAAAACCGCACGCTGCGCCCGGCCTCTCCGCACGCCTTTTCCGCTGATCCCGCCCGGATATTCCGCTTGGCGCGCTTTGCCGCCCTGTGGCCTGACTGGCATATCCATCCCGATGCCTTTTGGCAAATGCGCGCGCTCGACGCTCCGGCCCTGGCCTCCATCCCCGCAGAGCGTGTGGGACGTGAATTGTGCAAGGCGCTTGCCGCTCCGGCTCCTGTGCGCTTTTTTCGCGTACTCGCACAAGGGAATGCACTCGTGCCCTGGTTCCAGGAAATGGAAAAGGCCCGGCATGTCCCCGCCGGTCCGGCACGCTGGCATGACAGTTCCGTTCTGGAACACAGCCTGAAACTGATGGGCGCTCTGGCCGGTGATCCGCTGGCAGTCTGGATGGCGCTGTGCCATGATCTGGGCAAAATCACCACGCCTCCGGAACTTCTGCCCCACCACCACAGACACACACAAGCCGGGTCTCCTCTGGTTTCCGGCATGGTTCGCCGGTTGCGCCTGCCTGCTGTGCACGAAAAAGCCGGAGTGCTGGCAGCCACGGAGCACATGAAGGCGGGAAATCTGCAACAGTTGCGCATCGGCACGCGCCGCGACCTGCTGTGGCGAGTGCATCTGTCCCGCCTGTGGAAACCCTTCTGGAAGCTGGTTGACGCGGACTGCGGTTCAGAAGTCAGCCAGCAGGCCCACCGTGAACGGGACATTCTTCTGGGCGTCAAACTGCCCCCGGACTGGCAGGACAAGGGAGAGGCTTCGGCGCAAAAGCTGCGGGAGCTTCATTGTCTGGCCCTGGCCGCGCCGGACACTGACCGGTAATGCACATGACATGCCGTCCTGGCGGCCGCGACAAGTTTTTCGCAAAGCTCATCCATGCCAAAACCGTGATCAAATCCAACCACATGGGCCATGCCATGAGCCAGCAGGCGCAGGGTATGCTCCACTGGCTCCTGTCCGTACAGAAGGCATTCGCGCCGCATGCTGTCCACCCCGAACAGCAGCGCGCCTGCCCCGTCACTTCCTGCGGGAAAAGACAAGACGTTGGTGGGGCCGCAACACGCCATGTGCCGCGCGTTGGCTACGCCCATGTGGGCATCGTCCAGCAGCCAGATGTCCACAGAGCGCGGGGAAAAAGGCGGGGCAGCCAGATGTGCGGCTTTTGTCATGGCCGCCACGCATATGCGCAGTGCGCGCCTGTCCAGAGGCAAAAGCCATGCAGCGGCGGCATAACAACAAAAAATCCTGACAACGGGCACCACACCCACCCGCTGGTGTGATACCACGAAAAGTGGAGCCTGTTTGCGCATAGCTCTTCCCGGATCAGGCAATCATTCACTGCGGCTCTTTGCCAGCATCGCCGCTGGCCGCAACACCCTCTGCCTCCCTGCCCGGCGTCTGGGCACCTGCCGGTTTTGCCCCGTTTTTTTCCGGAACTTTGCCCTTGACGTCAGGATAGGCAATACGCTGGTGAAAAAGACCGGTCAGAATCCGCTGAAAGCTTTCGCTCACATAATGGAGATCCTTGAAGGTCAGCTCCGATTCGTCCAGTTGCCCTTCGGAAAAAATGCCCTTGATGATCGTGTCGATATGCGTCTTGATGCGTGCCGGAGTCGGATCACTCAATGTGCGGCTTGACGCCTCGACAGAGTCCGCAAGCATGAGAAGGGCCGCCTCCCTGCTCTGCGGGCGGGGGCCGAGATAGCAATAGTCCGATTCACGGGGTTTTTCGCCAAGATCCACGGCTTTCTGATAAAAATAGCGGATGATGCGTGTTCCGTGGTGTTGGTTGATGATCTCGGTTATTTCCTGCCCGAGTTTGTAGCGTTCCGCCAGTTCCACGCCCTTTTTCACGTGCGAAAGCAGAATCAGGGCGCTCATGGAAGGAGCCAGCCTGTCGTGCTTGTTGGGGCCGCCAAACTGGTTTTCGATAAAATATTCCGGATAATACAGCTTTCCCACGTCATGATACAGTGCGGCAACCTTGCACAGCAGGCTGTTGGCTCCGATGGCCTTGGCCCCCGCCTCCACCATATTGGCGACAATCAGCGAGTGGTGATAGGTTCCGGGCACAGCCACCATGAGCTCCTGCATGAGGGGCTGCTCAAGACTCATCAGTTCCATGAGGCGGAAGCGTGTGCTGTATCCGAAAAGCAGTTCCAGAACAGGGCTGACGGCAAACAGCAGAATCAGCGACAAAAGGCTGTTGGCGGCAACCGAAACCAACTGCATCGGCAGTTCCGCGGAAGGCGTGTGGGAGAGAAAAGCCGTGGCGAGCCAGATCAGCGCCTGCCCTATGGTCAGGGGGAGAAAGCTCCAGACAACATCCTGGCGGCTCTGCGCCATGACCACAAGCCATGTGGCCAGCATTCCTCCAAAAAAATGGTACAAAAAGAAGTAAAAATTCTCCTGAAACATGAGCATGGCAAAAAAGGCCAGCAAAATACCCATCACACAATAGCGCCGGGCCGCAAAAACCATTGCCACAAGCCCCACTGCGCCGGATATGGGCAGCCCCAGTGCCAACAACTTCAGACCGGCCGCATTGTCCATGCGCAGCCCGAGCACATAGACCCCCTTGGCCGCAATACCGGACAACAGCAAAATCAGGGAAATGAGGAGCAAATCCTTGAACCGGAGCGGTGTTCCCGGACGGCCGCTGGGCGCGACAAAAAATCCCACGGCCAGCAACAGCGAACAAAGAAAGGCACCGACAGTGATGTTCCAGCGCATGGGGTCCGAAGAAGAGTCGTACAGAGTCTGGAGCTTGATCTGCTGTTCCCGGCTGACGCGCTCCCCCTTGCGCACCAGCGACTCTCCCTTCTGGATGGAGTAGTACACGGGTTCCACCATATCCATCACCGCGCTGCTGCGCTTCTGCGTTGCCTCGCGGTTCAGGGTCAGGGATGCCGGAATGGTGGTGGACAGCAAAATATTGATCGCCCGGCGCGACTGCGGATCCAGACCGGAAGTCTGGCGAATCTGGGCTGAGAGTTCCGCCAAAAATGACGGTATGTCCCGCAGGGCCGTCACATCGGAACGCAGCATCTCGGTATTGGTATCAAGATTGCGCACGATGACGCCCGGCCTCCCCACACGGGCGGAGCGTATATCGCTGACCATGCCTTCGGACAGACGCTCAAGAACCTGCGGCAGAAGCGTTTTCAGAAGATATGTCTGCACGCCGGGATTGGCCAGTTCCGGCAAAATTTCATCGGCAACCGCAGGGGTCAGTTCTTCTGCAAGACGCTGCACGGCACCGTGGTGGACGTTTTTGGGGTCAGGACTGTTGCTAAGCCCCCGCAGGATATCCACAATCCGCCCGTGAAAGGCAATGCCCGGCTCCCGGCTCAGGTCATAGACCGGGGGCTGCATCAGCAGAACCTGTTTTCGCCGCGCTTTTGTGGCTTGCGTGTCTTCCACCAGAAGGTCCCGGTCGGCAACAACTTCGGCATCCGCGATCTGCCCGGCAACATATATGCGGGGCACGCCTCTGAAATTGGCTCCGGCCAGGAGAGAAAGTGCAAAAAGCGCGGCAATGAGGACCACAAGCCCCCAGCCATAGTGATGCCGGGCCTTCAGACTCCGGACAAGGGACAGGATATTACCAGCTTTTTTCGCTGTCTGTATTCGCGCGGTCATAGGCTGTTACAATGGCTCCTACCAAGGGATGACGCACCACATCAGCCTTGGTGAAATGGTGTATGGCAAGCCCGGGAACGTTTTTCAGGATGTGCATGGCATGAACCAGCCCGGAACGGGAGCGCGCGTCTCCGGACGGCATCGGCAGGTCAACCTGCGTCATGTCACCGGCCACAACCATGCGCGATCCCAGCCCCATGCGGGTGAGAAACATCTTCATCTGCTCCCGCGTGGTATTCTGCGCTTCGTCCAAAATCATGAAGGCTTCGTTGAGAGTACGCCCCCTCATGAAAGCCAGCGGCGCTATTTCAATGGATCCAGCCTCCAGCATGGCAGTCACCTTGGGCTGCGGGAGCATATCGTACAGGGCGTCATACAGGGGCCGGAGATAGGGATTGATCTTTTCCGCCATGTCTCCCGGCAAAAATCCCAGACGCTCCCCGGCTTCCACGGCGGGACGCGTCAAAACAATGCGCTTGACCCGGCCCTGCCGGAGCATGCTCAAGCCCACGGCAACGGCAAGGTATGTCTTGCCCGTACCCGCCGGTCCCACAGAAAAAACCACTTCGTGACGGCGCAAGAGGTCAAGGTAACTGCGCTGCGCCACGGTGCGCGCGGTAACCGTCTTGCGGGGAGTATGCACGGTATCGCAAAAAACCTGTTCCAGTCGCAATCCGGGAGTGCTCCGCAGCATGTCGTAGGCGCGGGAAAAATCCTGCTGAACGAGCTTTTGACCCTCGCGCAACACATCGTACAGTTGCAGAAAAACATTGCAAAGCGTCTGCCGCACATCAGCACTGGCACTGAAGATACGGAGGCTTGCCCCACGGCTGCTGATCTGCGCCCCGCTTGCCACGGCAAGCAGATCCAGATGCGCATTGCGGGGACCAAACAGCTGATTGGCCAGAATCGGGTCGTCAAACTCGATGGTTTCACACTCGGAGGAACAAATTGCCATGCTGTCGTCTAGCCCATTTCCCCACTGCTGTCCATCACCGGAAAAACTACTGATTTTCTTCACAATCAAAAACATGGATCATTTTTTGCTTGAGTTTTTTGAAGCAGATGGGAGTACGTTCAGGCACTCCGACAACCTCTCGGGAACGAAAGCTATGAGCATAAGCATCCTCAACAGTTCGAGCAGGGCCGCATACCAATGGCAAAGCAGGCTGGGGGCTGCCTCCGCCACGGAAAACTCGCAAAAAACGTCTTCAGAAGCAGCGCCACCCCCGATGCAAAGAAATTCTGTTGCCGGACAGTTGGCCAGCATGATCGAACTCAGCCGTTACGCCATGAACGCCATGGGGCTTGACAGTTCCAGCAAGGTCACCTTCAGCCAGATTGCCAAATATCGGGACACCCTGACCAGCGAATTCAATGCCGAAGTCAGGCGGGGACTGGCCGGAACAGGGGTTGCCCATCCGGAACAGGTTGTCTTTTCACTGCACCCCGACGGAAACCTCACGGCCCACAGCCACCATGCGGCAGACCAGACCAACGTACAGTCCTGGCTGAAATCCCGGGGAGACCTGGGAAACAGCCTTCTTTCCGCTCTTGTCCGTGCGGGTTTGGATGATATTCCGGAATTGCGCATGACCGTTTCTCCGACAGGCGAGCTTGTGCTCGCGCCCGGCACAAATGCCGCAATCGGCGCTTCTCCGGACGAGCTTCAGGCCGGGCGCGAAGAGACTGTCCGGCAGGTGCTGCGGGAGCAACCTCTGGGCAAAACGCTGCTTGAAGGCATGCAGGGCCTCGGCGTACCCGCCCACGCCCGCTTTACGCTCAAGACGGATCAGGACGGCACTGTACGCGTCCAGAGTGAGGGCGCGTACCAGGTTTCCTTGCAGAAATTTTTTGACGCCAATCCCGCTCTGGTCAAAAAATTTCGTCAGATAGAAGCCCTGGAGGGACTGGACGATGCCCGCAAAGCCATGCAAATTCCCCTTGGCGAAATGCGCAAGCGCATACAAATAGAATCCCTGGCCTCCTGGTGGGCAGGCTCGGGGCAGAGTACCCAGTACTTCGGCAGCTATGCCGAAAGCAGCCTCTCCCTCCTCCCCACCCTGAACCGCAACGTATGACGGATCTGCAACCTTGACACCGAGAAGCCCCTTGCCTGCACGCTCCCCTTTCACCTGTCGCATTTTTTTGTCGGCCTGCGCTGTCTGTTTTTTTCTGTTCTGCGCCCTCCCTCCACCGGCTGACTGCGGTTCCGGAACACCAAGCCATGCCAATGCCCCCGCACCGGCATGGCAGCCCAATGCCCTGGACCAGCGGCGCGCTCTCCCCAACGATACCAGCCCTCCCCGGCGCACGACTCCCCTGACATCCCTCCCTTCGCTGCCTCCGGAGCGCATGGGTACAATACGACGCGTCATCCTTCCGCAAGGCGTCAAAACGGTAGCACTGACATTTGACCTGTGCGAGCTGGACACACAAACCACTGGCTGTGACATGGAAATTCTGGCTTTTCTGCACAGGGAAAAAATACCCGCCACCCTGTTCATGGGCGGAAAGTGGATGCGCACGCATGCCGTACGGGCCAGACAACTCATGGCGGAACCCCTGTTCGAGATAGGCAACCACGCATGGTCACACGGCAATTTTGCCCTGCTGTCCCCAGAGGGCATACGCGCCCAGATTGCCTGGACGCAGGCGCAGTATGAGCTTTTGCGGGAAGAAGTCTTGCGTGAGACAAGGGCGGCCGGGCATGCGCTGCCGCCCATACCTCCTGTGCCGACGCTTTTTCGCCTGCCGTACGGTCGCAGCAGCACTCCCGCCCTGAAAATTCTTGCCGAAGCGGGACTTCAGGTTGTCCAGTGGGATGTTGTGGCAGAAGGCGAGGGAGACAACAGCAGCCCCCTTCTGGCCCAGGATGTGGCTGCACGGGTGCGACCGGGCTCCATTCTGCTGTTTCATGCCAATCTGGTTCCCCGGCATTCTGCTCTTTTGCTGCAAAACATTGTGTCGGAACTCCGACGCAAGGGATACAGCTTCGTGACCGTCAGTACCCTCTTGCAGGCAGGGCAGGCAGAACGCACCATGGACGGCTATTTTTCCGTTCCGGGTGACAACAAAAAGCTGGACAACCTTTTTGGTGTTGACGGCACAGGGCGCAAAATCCCGTTCACCGGCGCACAGTGACCCCCCCCCTCTGTCTGGCACAGACTTCTCCCATAAAAACCGTTATTTCCCGGTCTGTTCCGCCAATCTGCCAAGAAAATCCCTTGTCAGCCTGCAGCGTCTTGGATACATACCGGAAGCGCGAAACCTCTATTTTTTGGGAGATGACCATGACCTATGCGCATCAGGTGCTGAACGAACTGAAAGAAAAATATGCCCACGAAACCTTTTTTTTGCAGGCGGCCCAAGAGGTACTGGAAAGCCTCCAGCCCTTGCTGGACAAAAATCCACACTACGAGCGCCTGCGAATCCTTGAGCGCATTGTGGAGCCGGAACGCATGATCAGCTTCCGGGTGCAATGGGTGGACGACAAGGGGCAGGTTCAGGTCAACAGGGGATACCGTGTCCAGTACAACTCGGCCATCGGGCCGTACAAGGGCGGGCTGCGCTTTCACCCCAGCGTCAATCCGGGCGTACTCAAATTTTTGGGTTTTGAGCAGATATTCAAGAACTCCCTTTCGGGATTGGCCATCGGAGGGGGCAAGGGCGGATCCGACTTTGACCCCAAAGGCAAATCCGATATGGAAGTCATGCGTTTTTGCCAGGCGTTCATGACGGAACTGTACCGCCATGTCGGAGCGACCGTTGATGTGCCCGCCGGAGACATTGGCGTTGGGGGGCGCGAAATCGGCTATCTGTTCGGACAGTACAAAAAGCTCACCCAGCGCTACGAAGGTGTTTTGACCGGAAAAAACCTGCTGTTCGGCGGTTCTCTGGTCCGCACCGAGGCCACGGGCTACGGTGCTGTCTATTTTGCGCAGGCAATGCTTGAAGCGCGTGGCGAAAGCCTGGAAGGAAAAACGTGCGCGGTTTCCGGGGCCGGGAATGTGGCCATCTACTGCTGCGAAAAACTGCTCCAGATCGGCGCAAAGCCTGTGACGGTTTCCGACTCCCGCGGCATGGTTCACGATGCAGCGGGCATCAAGGTTGATGTGCTCAAGCAGGTAAAGGAAACGGAGCGCGCCTCCCTTGCGCGATACGCGGAACTTGTGCCCACGGCGCGCTATACGCCGACAACCGAATATCCCAAAGGGCGCAATGCTGTATGGGACGTTCCCTGCTATGCCGCTTTTCCCTGCGCCACGCAGAACGAACTTGCCCTGGATGATGCAAAAACCTTGCTGGCAAACGGCTGCAAATGTGTGGCCGAAGGGGCCAACATGCCCAGCACGCTTGACGCCGTGCACGCCTTTATCACAGCCGGCATTGCCTACGGGCCGGGCAAGGCAGCCAATGCAGGCGGAGTTTCCACCAGCCAGTTGGAAATGGCCCAGAATGCCAGCATGCAGAGCTGGACTTTTGATGTGGTGGACAGCAAGCTGCGGCAGATCATGTATAACATTCACAAAATTGCCGCAGCAACCGCCACAGAATTTGGCCAGCCGGGCAATCTGGTGCTGGGGGCGAACATTGCGGGCTTCCGCAAGGTTGCCAGCGCCATGGAAGCTCAAGGGGTCTGACGCAAAAATACCGGAGAAAACTCCCCGGTGTCACCCGCGCGCCGCGAGCGGGCAAAGCCTGCCCGCTCCGAAAAAATCTGTGATTGTGGCGCTTGTCGAAAAATGGGCACTGTCACGAGAGAGGAAGCGCGGCGGGGAGCTCAAAAAGCCGTTGCGGCAGAATGTACATTCTGCCGCAACGGCTTTCTCGTACAAAAAATCAGGCAAGCTTCCGGATGGCCGCGAGGGCTGCGGCATAGTCCGGCTCGTGGGTGATTTCCGGAACCACCTCACTGTGGGCCAGCACGCCATCGGGCGTCACGACCAGAACAGCGCGGGCAAGCAGGCGCAGTTCCCGGATCAGCAAGCCGTATGCCTTGCCAAAAGCCGTCTCCTTGTGGTCCGACAGGGTTTCCACGGCCTGCACTCCCGCAGCACCGCACCACCGGGCCTGGGCAAAAGGCAGGTCGCAGCTCACGGCCACAATGCGCACCTTGTCCGACAGTGCAGCGGCTTCCGTATTGAACCGGCGCACTTCCATGTCGCATACGGGCGTGTCCAGAGAAGGAACGGTCACCAGCACAAGCACTTTGCCTGCATAGTCCGCAAGGCTGCGCGGGCTCAGGTCGTTGGCAGAAAGGGTGAAGTCGGGCACCTTCTGGCCGCACACCACCGGCGCTCCCTCAAGGTGCAGCACGTTGCCCTGAAAAGTTACTGTATTCATGATGCAGCTCCTGATGTACGATGTATTTTGGGCAGCTTGTGTCAGAAAGCCCATCCTGTCAAGAATTATTCTCAACAAGAGACATTTTCAAAGCAGACGCGTTGCCAAGTCCCGAAAAGTGGCTATCTGAAGCAGTATATCAAAGAACAGGCGGAATCCGGGCATGAGTACATTGACGCCAAAGGCGATTGTTGCAGAGCTTGACAAATATGTTGTGGCCCAGGAACAGGCCAAGCGCATGGTTGCGGTGGCTGTGCGCAACCGCTGGCGGCGCCAGCTCCTTGCCCCTGATCTGCGGGACGAGGTTTCGCCCAAAAATATCATCATGATGGGGCCCACGGGAGTGGGCAAAACGGAAATAGCCCGACGCCTGGCAAAACTTTCCGGCGCTCCGTTCGTCAAGGTGGAGGCCACGAAGTTTACCGAGGTGGGCTATGTGGGGCGCGATGTCGAGTCCATGGTGCGCGATCTCATGGAGATCGGCATCACCATCATACGCGATGAGGAGAACAGGCGCGTTCGCAAGGCAGCGGAAGCTGCCGCCGAATCACGCCTCATGGATCTTTTGCTGCCGCATTCCTTTGGCACGGAAGAACGGTCTTCCACGCGGGAAAAACTCCTCCAGCAGTTCCGCCTGGGTTTTCTGGATTCGCGCGAAGTGGAAATGGAAGTCACCGAACAAGGGGGCCTCAATATAGACGTTTTTGCCATTCCCGGCATGGAGCAAATGGGCGGACAGATGAAGGACGTCTTCAGCAAGGCCTTTCCGCCCAAGCGCGTTCGCCGCAAAATGAAGGTGCGGGACGCCTTCAATGTGCTTGCACAGGAAGAGTCCGGCAAGCTGGTGGATCAGGACGCCATTGTGGACAAGGCCCGCGAGCGCGTGGAGCAGACCGGCATCATTTTTATTGACGAGATAGACAAAATTGCCAGCACCTCGCAAAACCGCAGTTCGGATATCTCACGCGAAGGCGTGCAGCGCGACCTGCTGCCCATTGTGGAGGGAAGTTCCGTCAACACGAAATACGGCATGGTGCGCACAGATCACATCCTGTTTATTGCGGCTGGGGCTTTTCACTTCAGCAAACCGGCAGATATGATACCGGAACTTCAGGGGCGCTTTCCCCTGCGCGTCGAGTTGCAGCCTTTGGGCAAAAAGGAATTCCTGCGCATTCTTACCGAACCGGACAATGCGCTCACCAAACAGTATGCAGCCCTTCTTGCCACAGAGGATGTTGTCCTCAACTTCACGGCGGACGGTCTGGAAGAAATTGCATCCTTTGCCGAGGAAATCAATGCCCGGACAGAAAATATCGGGGCACGACGCCTCTATACCATCATGGAAAAGATTCTTTCGGACATTTCCTACGAGGCTCCCGACAAAAAAGGCACACATGTGGAGGTCAACCGGGATTATGTGGAACAGCATTTGCGTGACGTGCGCAATGATCAGGACTTGAGCCGCTATATCCTCTGAACCGCCCCATGCGGGCAGCCTTGGCACGGAAAAAACCGATCTCCGGTTCCGGGACTTCAACTGTCAGAAAACAAATACCAAGGAAACAGCCGACCTGCTCTCCCGCATGTCGGCTGTTTCCGCAAAAAGGCCTCCGCTGCCACGCGGGGCAATAATCACTTTTTTCCGTATCCAAAAAAACTCTGCATATTCTGTACGCCCCTGCTGAAAGAGGAAACAGCCTCATCAAATTCCTTTTGCAGGCTTTCCATCAGTTCACGCACCGAAACGATCTGGTTCACCCGGGCAACATTCACTCCGCAAAAAGCAAACCCCCGCTCCAGATTGCCCTTCATGGCGTTGATGAGCGCCTGGGCAATGCAGTAGGGGGTTTTTTCCTGCTCGCAGGTGTGAACGCACTGAAAGACGCACTTGAAAGGCTTTTTGTTCCCGAGGCGTGAAGCATGGATGAACTGGTTTTCCAGTGCCCGCCCCGGCATGCCCACAGGACTTTTGATGATGGTGATGTCTTTTTCTGTCGCAGAAAGATATGACTGCTTGAAGCGTTCGTCGGCATCACACTCGTGTGTAGCCACAAAGCGTGTCCCCATCTGCACGCCGGAAGCGCCGAGCGCCAGAAAATTTCTGATGTCTTCACCGGAATAGATGCCCCCCGCAGCAATCACGGGCACAGCACGGCCGCACTTGTCTTCAAAAGGTTTTACCGCGTCCACCACCTGAGGAACAAGCACTTCAAGGGCGTGGGCAGGATCCTGAATCTCTTCGGGCTTGAACCCCAGATGTCCCCCCGCCTTGGGGCCTTCAACCACAAAGGCGTCCGGCGTGTATCCAAAGCGCGAAGCCCATTTTTTGGCGATCACCGTCGCCGCTCTGGCAGAGGAAACAATGGGAACCAGCTTTGTTTTGATTTCTTCCTTTTTTTCCTCGCAAACCTGCAGCAAGTGCTGCGGCATATCCAGCGGCAGACCGGCTCCGGAAAAAATAATGTCGATCCTGTTTTCTATGGAGGTACGCACCATCTGACTGAATGTCGTCAGGGCCACCATCAGGTTGACGCCGATAATGCCCTTGGGAGACTGCTCGCGCGCCTTGAGAATTTCATTGCGCAGGGCCCGCAGATTGGCCGTGAGAGGATCCTTGGCCACGTCCGGCTCTTTCATGCCGATCATGGCGCCGGCGATAACGCCTATGCCCCCCTGATTGGCGACAGCAGAGGCCAGTCCGGAAAGAGAAATGCCTACTCCCATGCCGCCCTGAATCACAGGAACCTTGGCAAGGAGATGGCCGATACGAAGAGCGGGAAGAGCCATGCGAACCTCCGTCGGCATGCGGGCCAACATAAACAATGGTTGGGCATGCAATCATGCCTGTGCATGGCATACGCAACATTCAGAAAATCCACAAGGGGGCAGTGCCGGGAAAGCGCGCAGAAACGTATGGCGGCCCGAGATTTTTTCCGCTACCATATGCCAACGGACGCTATTTTGGATACTCCCCAAAGGGGCACGCCCTGCGTGCACAAGCAACGCCGGGTCCTCCCCACACTTTCCGCATGACTTTGCTCTGGCATGTATATCTTTTGCAGTGCCGCGACGGCACTCTGTACTGCGGCATCACCACGGATCCGGACCGACGCCTTTTGCAGCACAATGGCCTTCTCCCCGGAGGAGCGCGCTATACGCGCGGCAGGCGACCTGTGCGCCTGCTGGCCTGCCGTGTGTGCCCCAACAGAAGCAAGGCACTGCGCCTGGAAAAAACGATCAAGTCCCTGCCGCGCGAAAAAAAAGCCGCCTTTTTGCTTCAAGGGGACGCCGGGCCTGCTTCTTCCTGAAACTCCCCCGCCCATAAGCCGGAGAAAAAACAACGCCCGCACGATTTTCCCGGAGCATCCCTTGCATGGGGCAACCATGCGCGTCTTGACAGGCGCATATGTCATGCGTATTTAGTGCGTTTCGAGGTAGAAGCATGCAGAACCACCACGTTTCTCTCAACGATCTGCCGCGGGAAGGCAAGGATTTTGTGGTAGATGATCCTGCCGTGTGGGAAGACCCCATACGGGAATTTCGCATGGAATGCCGCATTTCCAGTCCCCTTGCCGCGCGCGTCCATATTTTGCCCGCAGGCGAAGGCTGGCTGGTGCGCGGAACACTGGCGGGCGAGGTGGTTCTGCCGTGCAGCCGCTGTGCGGAAGATGCCGCCGTCAACCTCGACATACACTTTGAAGACATGGCCTTTCTGCCGGAGCACGATGCCGGAGAGAGCGACGGGGCTGGGGAAGCGCAGGGCTGGGTCACCCTTGTTCGCGGAGTCCCCATGCTTGATCTGGCCGCCGTGTGCTGGGAAGAGCTGGCTCTGGCCCTGCCACCCATTCCCCTGTGCGCGCCGCGATGCAAGGGACTGTGCAGCCGTTGCGGCACCAACCTCAATGAAAACACCTGCGCCTGCCCCGCAGAGACCGGGGATCCCCGCATGGCGGCATTGCGTGGTGTCGTTCTGCGCAAGACTGGACATTCATAAAACTCTCGACTAACATTTCATGCTTGCGGACAGGCCCGCAAGATCTCTCTTGCAGCCTCCGTGCAGCACGGCCCACAGGGCCGAAAAGGAGACAATCATGGCAGTGCAGCAAAACAAGAAATCCCGCTCCCGCAAGGGAATGCGTCGGTCCCATGACCGGGTGGCCACGCCCGCTGTTATTTACTGCTCGTGCGGCGAGCCCACGGTTCCCCACCGCGTATGCCCCAGTTGCGGCGTCTACAAGAGCCGACAGGTGATGCCCAAGACCGAAAACGAATAATGAGCGAGCGTCCCGTCATTGCCGTGGATGCCATGGGGGGGGATTTCGGCCCCGCCGTGGTTGTTCCGGGGGCTGTTGCGGCCTCCCGGATTCATGATTTGCACATTCTGCTTGTCGGAGACACTCCGAAGCTGGAGGCCGAGCTCGCCCGACTTGACCTGACCGGTGTGCATTTCGATATTGTCCAGGCTGATGACGTGGTGCACATGAATGAAAAGCCCTCTGACGTTCTGCGCCGCAAAAAGAATGCCTCCATCCAGGTTGCCTGCCGCCATGTCAGAGAGGGCGCGGCGGACGCCGTTGTCAGCGCGGGCCACTCCGGAGCCACCGTTGCCTGCGGCATGTTTATCATGGGACGTTTGGCCGGGGTGGAAAGGCCTGCTCTGGCGGCCCTGCTCCCAACCGAAAAAGAGCCGGTAGTCATTCTGGATGCTGGCGCAAATGTGGACTGCCGCCCGTACCATCTTTTTCAGTTCGGCCTCATGGGCGATGCTTTTGCCCGTGACCTTTTGGGGTATGCCGCGCCGCGGGTCAGCCTTTTGAGCATTGGCGAGGAAGAAGGCAAGGGCAACAGCCAGGTAAAAGAAGCATACGACCTCCTCAAGATGGCCCAAAACCTCAACTTCGTCGGCAATGCAGAAGGAAGGGATATTTTTGCCGGGGATCTTGATGTCGTTGTTTGTGATGGCTTTGTGGGCAATGTTGTAGTCAAGATGAGCGAAGGCCTTGCCTCGTCACTGATACGCATGCTCAAACGTGTTTTTACTTCGGGCTTTTTGCCTGCTCTGGGCGGCATTTTGGCCAGAGGCGCGTTCAAGCGCTTTGCCTGCACCATTGACTATGCCGAATACGGGGGAGCGCCCTTGCTGGGCCTGCAAAGCTTGGGCATTGTTTGTCATGGCCGCTCCAATGCGCTGGCCATCACCAATGCCGTCAAGATGGCGGGGGTTTTTGTGCGCAAGGGGACAAACAGGCGCTTGGCCGAAACAATATCGGCCAATGAAGAGCTTACGCGCTTTTCGCGCGCCATCTAGCACGCGAATTTCGGGTTTTGCGCTGCCCCGGGCGAGCCTGTAAGAACTTCTTTGGCACAACGACAGAGCCACCTCCTGAGAAAACGGCTCCAAACCCAGACGGTGTTCCATGATCCCAGCCTGCCATCTGCTTTCCTTGAGTACCCATGTACCGGACGCGGTGCTGACCAACAACGACATTGCGCAACGGGTCGATACCAGCGACGACTGGATCGTTTCCCGCACGGGCATACGCCAGCGCCACATCCTGCCGGAAACAGACAACGCCTCGGATCTCGGCCTTGCCGCAGCCCGCAAGGCTTTGGCCGATGCAGGCACAGAACCGGAAGAACTGACGCATGTGCTTGCAGCCACGTGCACCCCTGATGCGCTTTCTCCGTCTGTTGCCTGCCTTGTCGCGGGACGCTTGGGGGCCAGAAATGCCATGGCTTTTGATATCAGCGCGGCCTGCTCCGGCTTCCTGTACGGCCTTTCCCTTTGTCAGGCCCTGCTTGCGCAGTCGCCCATGGCAAAAATACTGTTTGTTTGCACCGAAGCACTCACCCGGCGCCTCAACTGGACTGACCGCTCCACATGCATTCTCTTCGGCGATGCGGCAACAGCGTGCCTTGTGGCTTCCGTCCCCGACAAACAAATGGCTCTGGTGGAAGATGTGCTTTGCATGAGCGACGGCACGCAAAGCGAGCTTATTGTTGTTGGCGGGGGGTCCCGCTGCCGCTACAAGAAGGGCGATCCGGTGGATGAAGACTTTTTTGTCGCCATGCGCGGGCGCGAAACCTACAAGTACGCTGTCCGCAACATGTCGCAAGTCTGCGCGGAAATCCTTTCCCGCAACAACCTGACCGCCGCCCAGGTGGATCTTCTGGTTCCCCACCAGGCCAACCTGCGCATCATTGAAGCCGTGGGCAGCCGTCTGGGCTTGACCGGAGAAAAAGTTTTCATCAATGTCGACAAGTACGGCAATACATCTTCCGCCTCCATACCGCTGGCACTTGCGGAGGCCCGCGCCGCAGGGTGCATCGCCGAGGGCGACAGGGTTCTCATAACAGCTTTTGGAGCCGGGCTTACCTGGGGGGCTTCTCTCCTGCAGTTTTGATCCGGCACTGGGGCAGGGGCCCCCTGACAGCAGGCGGCCCCTGCCGGAAATGTGGAGCAAGAGCAAAAGAACAAGAATACCGTATCAGAAGGGTACCCCCAATGAGCGCAACACATTCCAACGTCTCTGACAGCACGCCTGTGGCCCTTGTTACCGGAGGGTCGCGCGGCATTGGTCGTGCCATTGCAAAAACCTTGGCGCGTGACGGTTTTCAGGTTTTTCTCACCTATGTGAGCCGCCCCGAGGAGGCAGAAGCCGCTGTTGAGGAAATCCGCGCCGCAGGCGGCAAGGCCAAGGCTTTTCGCCTGAATGTCGGCGACAGTGAGGCCGTGAGCAGCTTTTTTGCAACAGAGATCAAGGATCGCGTGGACTTGGCTGTTCTTGTCAACAACGCGGGCATCACCAAGGACGGCTTTCTTGTACGCATGAAGGACGAAGATTTTGATCAGGTTCTTGCCATCAATCTGCGCGGCGCGTTTGTGTGTACCCGTGAAGCGGCAAAAATCATGAGCCGCGCACGCAAGGGGCGCATTATCAATATTTCCTCTGTGGTCGGCCAGACGGGCAACGCGGGTCAGGCCAATTACGCTTCGGCCAAGGCCGCCCTGCTGGGGCTGACAAAATCCTGCGCAAAAGAACTGGCTGCCCGGCAGATCACCGTCAATGCCGTTGCGCCGGGCTTCATCGAGACAGACATGACGTCCGGACTCAGCGCCGAGGTTCAGGAAAGCTATGCCAACGCCATTCCGCTCAAGCGCATGGGCAGTGCTGCAGATGTGGCCGAAGCCGTGGCTTTTCTCGCATCGGACAGAGCCTCCTATATTACAGGCCAGGTTCTGGGGGTAAACGGAGGAATGCACTGCTGACAGGAGGGCATTGTTTGCCGCCGTTTTCGGCATGCGCAAAACCACGCCCTTCCCCTGAACGCCGGTGCGGAATGCTTTTTTGAGGAATACAGCGATCATGCAAGAAGACCATCTACGCATCTGGAGGAAACCATGTCTGATGTTGCTGAAAAGGTGAAAAAAATCATTGTGGATCAACTCGGCGTGAAGGCGGAGGAAGTGACCCCCACGGCCTCCTTTGTCGAGGATCTCGGCGCCGACTCTCTGGATCTGACGGAACTGATCATGGCGATGGAAGAAGAGTTTGATCTCGAAATCGCCGATGAAGACGCGCAAAAACTCCTGAAGGTTCAGGACGCCGTCAACTATATCGAAAGCAAACAATAAAAACACGTTTTCCGGCATACGCCGAACGGGGGAGGCCTTGCACCTCCCCCGTCCACAAGGAGCCTGCATGACCCGTCCCCGCGTAGTGATTACCGGCGTTGGCGGCCTTACGCCACTCGCCAACGACATGAAGAGCACATGGAAAAAGCTGCTCGCTGGCGAGTCGGGCATTGCGCCCATCACATTGTTTGACGCTTCCGCCTACGATTCGCGTATTGCCGGTGAAGTAAAAAATTTTACGGCCGAGGATCACATCCCCGTGAAGCAGGCCCGCCGCATGGATCGCTTCACCCAGTTCGCCGTTGCCTCGGCGCAAATGCTGCTCGCTGATGCCGGTTTTGGCATTACCGACCAGAATGCCCGGGATACGGGGGTCATTCTTGGCGTTGGACTTGGCGGTCTGCACACTCTGGAAACATACCACGCCAAACTGCTGGAGTCTGGTCCCAACAAAATTTCGCCCTTCATGATCCCCATGCTCATATCCAATATGGCACCGGGGCAGATTTCCATTTTTACCGGGGCAAAAGGCCCCAATGTGGTCACCACCACTGCCTGTGCCTCGGCCATCCATGCCCTTGGTTCGGCCTTTGACGCCCTTTTGCTCGGGCGGGCCACCGCAGTGATCACCGGTGGCGTGGAAGCCACAGTCACTCCTTTGGGCGTTGCGGGCTTCACGGCCCTCAAAGCTCTGTCCAGCAAGTACAATGACTGCCCCACCAAGGCATCCCGCCCCTTTGACGCACAGCGTGACGGATTTGTCATCGGCGAGGGCGCAGGCATGCTGCTGCTCGAAACCCTGGAGTCCGCACAGGCGCGAGGCGCAAGAATTTATGCGGAAGTGGTGGGATACGGCGCATCGGGAGACGCCTATCACATGACAGCCCCCTGTGAATCGGGAGAAGGCATGGCGCAGGCCATGACCAGCGCGTTGCGGGACGCCGGTCTTGCGCCCCAGAGCATCGGCCATGTCAACGCCCACGCCACGTCCACCATGCTCAACGACAGCACGGAAACAAAGGCCATGAAGCTGGTTTTTGGCGAGCATGCCCAAAAGCTCAAGATTTCCGCCACCAAGTCCATGACCGGACATCTTCTGGGCGCGGCCGGAGGCATAGAGGCTGTCTTTACCGCCCTGGCTCTCCACGACGAAATGCTGCCGGGCACCATCAATCTTGAAAATCCGGATCCCGAATGTGATCTGGACTATCTGGCCGGCGGCTCTGAAAATGTCGTCTGTGAGTACGCCATGTGCAACTCCTTCGGCTTTGGCGGAACCAACGCCTCGGTCATCTTCAAAAAATGGATTCCATAGCCGTATTTTCGCGCTGTGCGCCGTAATCACCACGCCCGCCCTGTGGCGGGCGCTATCTTTCAAAGGACAGGAAAATGGACGAAGTTTTGCTGCAAGATCCCGAACTGGCGCGGGCAATTTCCCTGGAGTCTGACCGACAGATGGACCAGCTTGAACTGATCGCTTCGGAAAACTTTGTCTCCCCTGCCGTGCGTCAGGCGCAGGGCAGCATCCTGACCCACAAGTACGCGGAAGGCTACCCCGGAAAACGCTATTACGGAGGCTGCCAGTATGTGGATATTGCGGAAAGCCTGGCGCAGGAGCGCGCCCGGAAACTTTTTGGCTGCCCGTACGCCAACGTTCAGCCCCACTCCGGCTCCCAAGCCAATATGGCAGCTTACCTGGCCTGCCTGAATCCCGGCGATACAGTCCTGGGCATGAACCTTTCCCACGGCGGCCACCTGACCCACGGCAGTCCCGTCAATTTTTCCGGACGTCTGTTTCGTGTGGTTTCCTATGGCGTACAGCGCGAAACCGGCCGCATTGATTATGACGAAGTGGCCGAGCTTGCCCAAAAGCACAAGCCGGGGCTCATTATCGCCGGTGCCAGCGCATACCCGCGCAGCATTGATTTTGCCCGCTTTCGCCGTATCGCCGACGATGCCGGAGCCAAACTGCTTGTGGACATGGCCCATATCGCCGGTCTTGTGGCTGCGGGACTGCACCAGAACCCCGTGCAGCATGCCCACATCACCACCACAACAACCCACAAGACCCTGCGCGGGCCGCGCGGAGGCATGATCCTGGCATCCGAAGATATGGGCAAAACCCTGAACAGCCAGATTTTTCCGGGCATTCAGGGCGGCCCCCTGATGCACGTCATCGCCGCCAAGGCTGTAGCTTTCGGAGAGGCTCTGCGGCCTGCCTTTGCGGAGTACCAGCAACGCGTGGTCAAAAACGCCGCGACACTGGCCCAATGCCTTGTAGATGCGGGGTATGATCTCGTTTCCGGAGGAACAGACAACCATCTCATGCTCGTTGACCTGACCAGCAAGAACCTGACGGGAAAAGACGCAGAGCATGCGCTTGATCAGGCGGGCATCACCGTAAACAAGAATACGGTTCCTTTTGAGACCCGCTCCCCCTTTGTGACCTCGGGCATCCGCCTCGGCACGGCAGCCCTGACAACGCGCGGCATGACCGAGAGCGATATGCGCTCTGTCGCCGGTTTCCTTGTTGCGGCTCTGGAAAAAGCTGCCAATGCCGCGGCCCTTGCGCAGATCCGCAAGGAAGTGGTGTCCTTTGCCCGCCGCTTTCCCCTGTTTGCCGGTTGAGCACGGATATTCCCATGCGCATGCCCTGGACGGAATATTTCATGAATATCACCTACCTTGTGAGCGGACGCTCCACATGCACCCGCCGCAAGGTAGGGGCTGTTGCCGTAAAGGACAAACGCATCCTCGCCACCGGCTACAACGGCGCTCCGGCCGGGATTCCCCACTGCCTGGATATCGGCTGCCTGCGCGAACAACTGGGCATACCCTCCGGACAGCGGCATGAAATCTGCCGGGGTCTTCACGCGGAACAGAATGTCATCATCCAGGCTGCCGTGCACGGCATCAACATCATGGGAGCGGAGCTTTACTGCACAACCCACCCTTGTGTTCTCTGCAGCAAAATGCTTATCAACTGCGGCATCAGCCGCATCGTGTACACGGAGCACTATCCTGACGACCTTGCGGCCCAAATGCTGGCCGAGGCCGGAGTGCTCGTGGAAAAACTGCCGTTTTCCCCCCCGATCATCAGCGCGCAGCACGGAGAAGCGCAACCATGAATGACGTGGACTATGCTCCCTTCATGCGCGAAGCCATTGGCTTGGCAGAACAGGGCAGATGGAAAGCATGCCCCAACCCCACTGTAGGTGCCGTGCTGGTGCGCGATGGCAGCATTGTGGCACGGGGCTGGCATCGTGCTGCCGGGCAGGATCATGCGGAAGTCGCATGCCTCGCGGACGCGGAGACTCACGGGGTGAACCCTGCGGAGTGTACGCTGGTTGTCACACTGGAGCCCTGCCGCCATGAAGGCAAGGTTCCTCCCTGCACCGATGCCATCCTCCGGGCAGGGATACGCCGTGTGGTCACAGGCATGGCGGATCCCAATCCCCAGGCGTGTGGCGGAGCGAAAAAACTGCGCGCGGCAGGGATCGAAGTCATTGAAAATGTCTGCGTGCAGGAATGCCGTGATCTTGTGGCCGATTTCCTCGTCTGGCAGAAAACCAGCCGCCCCTTTGTCATGCTGAAAATGGCCGCCACCCTTGACGGACGCATTGCCACCCGTACAGGCAAGTCACAGTGGATCAGTTCTGCGGCGTCCCGCAAGCACGTGCAGGATTTGCGCCGGAGTATCGCCCCGTGCGGGGGCGTGGTGCTGGTGGGCGGAGGCACCTTTCGCGCAGACAATCCCCACCTGGGCGTACATGACCAGAAACATTGCCCCCAGCCTCTTGCCTGTGTGCTGACTTCACGCCTGCCTCTGCCAGATGCGGATTTTCGCCTCCTGAAAGAACGCCCGGAGCAAACCGTCTTTCTGGTTTCTCCAGCCGCTGCCGCATCCACCACGGCCAAGGCCCTGCGCGACAAGGGTGTGCGCGTTCTGGCGCTGGGCCCAAGCCCGCACGGCCTGCACGAGGGGCCGGATTTTCACGCCCTTCTCCAGATGTTGAGGGAAGAACTGCAATGCCACTACCTGCTGTGCGAGGGGGGAGGCCGCTTGGCGCTCAGCCTGCTTGAGGCCGGTCTGGTGGATGATTTTTTTCTGCATATGGCCCCTGTGGTTCTGGGTGATGCGGAGGCAGCGCCTCTTTTTTCCGGCCGCTCCCCGCTCACTCTGGATGAGGCGCTTCGCCTGCGCGTGTACGGCGTTTCCCCGTGCGGGGAAGACCTGCACATACGCTTCCGCCCTGCGGTTTCCGGCGAAAACACATAAGGAGCGCGAGTGTTTACGGGCATCATCCAGGGGCAGGGCGAAATTCTTGCTTTTCAGGGAGGAGCGGCGGAGCGGCGCTTCCGCATTCGTCCCCACTGTGCCATGCCCCGCATGACAGACGGAGAGTCCATTGCTGTCAACGGAGTTTGCCTTTCCGTGGAAGAACACGGCGCAGATTTTTTTGTTGCCTATGCTTCCGCAGAAACATTGTCGCGCACCACACTCGGTGCCTTGTGCGCCGGGGATTTTGTCAATCTTGAACGGGCGCTGGCCCTGGGCGAACGCCTGGGGGGGCACATGGTGAGCGGTCACGTGGACTGTCTTGCCACAGTACACAGCATACGCCCCGCGGGCCAGTCCCTCCGTTGCCGTCTTTCCTTTCCCTCAGAGTATGCTCCGCAGATCATCCCCAAAGGATCTGTGGCGCTTGACGGCATAAGCCTTACAGTCAATGATTGCGGGCCGGACTTTCTTGAGGTCAACATTATCCCGGACACCAGCAAACGCACGACCATGCGCCGCTGGAAATCCGGCACCCTGGTGAATCTGGAAACCGATCTCATCGGAAAATACGTCCACAGCCTGCTGTCTGCCTGGCGGCAGGCTCCCGGCATGCAGCAAACCTTACCCAAAGGGGACAATGCTGGCAGGCTGAGCCGTGAGATGCTCTTGCGCAACGGCTTTTTGTAGAAGGCATATCGCCGCAGCCCGGATTGCGGCCCCTCCGCCCACGTCAGGAACGCGCGGCGGCAAGATATGACGGACCCACCAGAAGGAGAGAAACATGAGCGCACCAACAACCATTGCGGGACGCCTGGATGCCAAAGGGCTCAAAATAGCCGTGGTTGCTGCCAGATTCAACGACTTTATTGTGGATCGCCTGATCAGCGGAGCCCTGGACTATCTGGAACGCCACGGCATGGACCCTGATGCCGGAACGCTGGTTCGCGTTCCCGGAGCCTTTGAGCTACCTCTGGTTTGCCAGAAGCTTGCGCAGTCGGGAAAGTTTGACGGCATTCTCGCCCTCGGGGCCGTCATTCGTGGCGGAACCCCGCATTTTGACTATGTCTGCGCGGAAGCCAGCAAGGGGCTTGCCCAGGTCATGCTCCAGTCCGGCGTGCCCGTAGGCTTTGGGCTGCTGACGTGCGATACCATCGAGCAGGCTGTGGAACGCGCAGGGACCAAGGTAGGCAACAAGGGAGTCGAAGCGGCGTCCGCCATGCTTGAGACTATCCGCGTCATGGAGCAGTTGTAGTCCATGCGCAGGCAGAAGGCAGCCACCCGCCACGGAGAACGCGAACTGGCCTTCCAGGTGCTGTACAGCCTGTCGTTTTCTCCTGTTACGGAAATCAACGCGTTACGGCGGATCTTTGCGGAATCTCTGAAAAGCATGGCCCAATGGCGTGCGGACACAAAGCAGCCGGCAGGGGCCATGACGTTTGCGTGGGAACTGGTGGAGGGGGTATGGAGCACCTCTCCCCAACTGGATGCAGTGATCACACGCTTTTCTCACAACTGGCGCGTGGACCGCATGGGCCGCGTGGAACTGACGCTGCTGCGCCTGGCTGTTTTTGAACTGGTGTTCCGTGAAGACATTCCACCCAAGGTCGCCATCAACGAAGCGCTGGAACTGAGCCGCCTTTTCGGCGAAGACAAGGCCAAAAGCTTTGTCAACGGCATTCTGGACGCTGTGGCCGGTGCGCTGGAAAACGGCGAAGTATCCCGCTCCACCCACATTTCTCCAACCCGACTCGAGTGACCGCGTCATGACAGAAGAACGCTACAACCCGCACAGCATTGAAACCAGATGGCAGGCGTACTGGCAGGAAAAAAATTCTTTTTCCTGCGAGAACGGCAGACACAAGCCCAAATATTATGTCCTTGAAATGTTTCCGTACCCTTCGGGAAAAATTCATATGGGGCATGTGCGCAACTATGCCATCGGCGATGTTGTTGCGCGCAGCAAACGCATGCAGGGCTTCAATGTTCTCCATCCCATGGGCTGGGACGCTTTTGGCCTGCCCGCAGAAAATGCCGCCATACAAAACCGCACCCACCCTTCCCTCTGGACGTATGACAATATCCGCGCCATGCGCGACCAACTCAAAAGACTGGGATATTCCTACGACTGGGCGCGTGAAATCGCTACCTGCCGCCCGGAATACTACCGCTGGGAGCAGATGTTCTTTCTGCGCCTGCTGCAAAAAGGCCTTGCCTATCGCAAAAAAGCCCCGCAGAACTGGTGCCCCGCATGCCATACGGTTCTGGCAAACGAGCAGGTTGTTGACGGCCAGTGCTGGCGCTGCGATTCTGCGGTGGAGCAGAAGGACCTCACCCAGTGGTTCCTGAAAATCACGGCCTACGGCGACGAACTTCTGCAAGACCTTGCCGCTCTGGAAAAAGGCTGGCCGGAACGGGTGATCGCCATGCAGCGCAACTGGATAGGAAAATCCTTTGGCGCATCCGTCACCTTTGATCTGGAAAAACCACTGGACGGCGTCAGCAGTATTGATGTTTTCACCACACGGCCCGACACCCTGTTTGGCGTGACTTTTCTGACTCTGGCTCCGGAACATGCCCTTGTTGAGCAACTGATCAAGAACTACGCCAAGGCCGATGAGGTTCGGGCTTTTGTTGACCGCGCCCGCCGCATGGACCGTCTGGACCGCCAGAACGAAACAACAGAAAAAGAGGGCATTTTTACCGGAGCATATGTCCTGCACCCCTTTACCGGAGAAAAAATCCCCCTCTGGCTTGGCAACTTCGTGCTTGCAGATTACGGCACAGGAGCTGTCATGGGCGTGCCTGCCCACGACCAGCGCGATTTTGCCTTTGCGCGCAAATATTCCCTGCCTGTGCGTGTTGTCATCGCTCCCCACGGGGAGGAGCAGTCTTCCGAAAGCATGACAGAAGCCTTCAGCGGCGAAGGCATCATGCTTTCCTCGGGCCAGTTCACCGGCCTGGGCAATGAGGAAGGAAAAAAAGCCGTTGCCCAGGCCCTGGAAAAAGCGGGCAAAGGCAGAGCGACAACCCAATTTCGCCTCAGGGACTGGAATATCTCGCGCCAGCGTTACTGGGGGGCTCCCATTCCCGTGGTGTACTGCGAACAGTGCGGCGTGGTTCCGGAAAAAGAAGAAAACCTGCCCATCGTCCTGCCGCTGGACGTGAAAATCCGGGAAGACGGCCGCTCTCCCCTGCCGGACACGCCGTCCTTTGTGGCCTGCATGTGCCCGCAGTGCGGCAAGCCCGCCCGCCGCGAAACAGATACGCTGGACACCTTTGTGGAATCCTCCTGGTATTTTGCGCGCTATGCCTGCGCACGGATGGAAAACGCCCCCTTTGACGCCGATGCCCTGCGCTATTGGCTGCCGGTGGATCAGTATATCGGCGGCGTGGAGCATGCCATTCTGCATCTTCTGTATTCGCGCTTTTTTACCAAGGCGCTGCGCGATTTGGGATTTTTCCCGTCCGGCCTGTCGGAACCTTTCACCAACCTCCTGACCCAGGGCATGGTGCTCAAGGACGGCAGCAAGATGTCCAAGTCCAAGGGCAATGTTGTTTCCCCTGCGGACATGATCGAAAAGTACGGAGCAGACACGGTTCGGCTGTTCTGCCTTTTTGCCGCTCCGGCCGAAAGGGATTTTGACTGGTCAGACTCCGGCATTGAAGGCGCTTCACGCTTCATCGGCAGAATATGGCGTCTGTTCATGGAAGAAAGGCACCGCCTGAAGCCTCTCAAGGCCTGCCAGGCAACGGCGGATGATGCGCAAACCCCGGAAGCGCGAAATCTGCGGCGCCGGGAACACCGCACAGTCAAAAAGTGCAGCGCCGACATGAATGACCGCTTTCAATTCAATACCGCCATTGCTTCTGTCATGGAACTGGTCAACGCCATGTACCTCACGCGTGAAAAGCTGGGAACAGAGGAAGCGGAGTGCCGCGTATTCTCCTCTGCCATCGCGACTGTTCTGACGCTGCTTTCCCCGGTTATCCCGCACATTTGCGAAGAACTCTGGGAACGTTTGGGGCATTCCTCCCCACTGGCGGAAGAATGCTGGCCGCTGTGGGACGAGGCCGCCACCACGGAAGACATGCTCACCGTGGCCCTGCAGGTCAACGGAAAGTTGCGGGGAACCGTGGAAATTCCCCAGGGAGCCGACAGTAGCGAGCAGGAGGCCGCCGCTCTGGCCTCCCCCGCCGTGCAGCGCCATATTGAAGGGCATACGGTGCACAAGGTCGTGGTGGTTCCGGGGAAGCTCGTCAATATTGTTGCCAGATAGTTTGTGCCCGGCAGGCGTCCCCTCGGGAAAAAGGCGCGTCTGCCGGGGCGGCGCATCCGCAAACCGGAATGATCCATGAGCAGCCAACGGCCCGGATTCAGCTTTCTGGTCTGCCCGGACGGGCAGATGCTGCGTGAGCAGCTTGCCCGGCTGCTCACGCAGCATCTGCCTGCCGTCGGTGAGTGGGAGCGGCATGTCTATTGGGGAGACGAAGCCCCCCCACCGTCTTTTTGGGAGCACATCACCCTCCACGGCCTCTTTCCTTCTTCCCGCGCTGTTCTGGTGCGTCAGGCCCAGCTCTGGCCTGCGGACGTGTGGAAAAAAATCTCCCGCATCCTCTCCAGTCCTTCAGAGCACGTCTGGCCCCAGTTCTGTCTGGAAATGCCCTGGGACAAGGGGCAGCCCAAGATACCCGCTCACCTGATCCGCCTGCCTTGCATGATTTTTGCCGACAGGCAGGGCTGGGTATGGAAACAGGGAGGTCTGACAGAATATTCCCTCAAAAAATATGTGCAGCAACGCGCGCGCGCACTCTCCCTGCGCATGGAGCCGGAAGCACTGGAAGCATTGTGCTCTTGCGTGCCGCCTGACGCCCAGGCCATTGAAAACGAGCTCATCAAGCTTGCCTTTTTGCGCAATGCGGTCCTGGAGCAAGGCAGCAGCACAGATCCAGAGTCCTTTTCCATTTCTCCTTCCATGATCGCTACTGGCTCCTGGACAGCCGAAGGAAATATTTTTTCTGGTCTCAAGCAGATACAGGCCGGCAATCTGGTCGGCGTATGGAAAGAGTTTTCCCGGAGCAGCGATGATGGGCTGCTTTTTGCCCTGGCGGGGCTGCTTGCCCGTGAATGCCGTATGCTGTGGCAGCTTCTGGCTGGTGAGAAGGTGCGCATGCCGCCGTCCGGTCAGGCGGAAAAGCGCCGTCTGGCAGAGAACTTGGGGCCACAATATCTAGCGGAAATCATGTCCACTCTCGTGGATGTGGAATGGAAGGTCAAAAGCGGCCGCTACTCCACGCTGCAAGGGCTGGAATGCCTTCTGGAACGCGCAACAGCCGTTTTTTCGCGCCCGTAGCGCCCCCGGAGAAAGCATCCATACCTCCTCCTTTTTCTGCCCTCTCCCCTTGCACACCTCTGAAAACTGCTTACCTTTATGACAGAAAAAGCATCACCATCCCCGTTGGCGCACTCGGGACACCGCGCCAGAGTGCGCCAACGTCTTGAGCGGGACGCAACCGCATTGGCGGATTATGAGGTTCTTGAACTCTTGCTGGGATACGGACTGACACGCAAGGACACAAAGCCCCTTGCCAAGGCCCTGCTGCAGCGGTTTGGAAACATCCGGGCAGTCATGGACGCACGGGAAGAAGACTTGCAGGAAGTTCAGGGTATTGGCAAAGGCCTTTTGGCCTTCTGGAAGGTATTGCAAGAGGCGCACCGCCGCTATATGGCATCGCAAGTGCAAAAACGCACAGTGCTTGCCGACCCGGCATCCGTAGCGCAGATGGCGCAGGCCCGCCTGGCGGGTTGCCCGCATGAAGAATGCTGGCTGGTTCTGGTAGATCAGGGCAACCGGCTGATGGCGTGGGAACGCCTGCGTCACGGTGGCGTGACTTCAGTATTCCTTGAACCCAGAGACGTTTTCGAGCGGGCTCTTTTGCGCAAGGCCAGCGGAATCATTCTGGTCCACAATCATCCGGGGGGCAACCCCGAACCCTCCCCTGCGGATCAGAAACTGACCGGGGAACTGCAGGCCCTTGCCCCGCGTATGGGACTGCGCTTTCTGGATCATATCATCGTCACAGACGAAGACTGCTACAGCATGACACGTTCACAACGCATCTGAGGCGGTCAGGGAGCATACACATGGCTGACGAACAGAAAAAAGACGACTGTGCGCGAGCAACGGAAGAAACGGCGCAGGCCGCCGTTGCCGCTGAAGAGCCGGAAGCCCGGCCCACTGCCCCTGCCGCCAGCGATTCCGGTGACGAACTGGAAGCCGCCCGGCAGGACATTCCCGGGGTTCTTCCGGTTCTCCCGGTACGTGATGTGGTGATTTTCAACTACATGATTCTCCCTCTGTTCATCGGGCGCGAAAAATCTGTCCAGGCTGTGGACGCCGCCCTGAAAGCCGGACGCCATCTGCTGGTGTGCGCCCAGAAGGAAGAAAGCACCGACGACCCCCAGCCACAGGATCTGTATGCGGTGGGTACGGTAGTGCAGATCATGCGCATGCTCAAAATGCCCGATTCGCGGGTCAAGATTCTTGTGCAGGGCGTCAGCCGCGCGCGCATCACGCAGTTCCGACAGGTCAACCCCTATCTTGAGGCGCAGATTGATCCCATTGCCGAACAGGCTCCTCCCGCAGACACCACGTTGGAAGCCCTTCTGCGTTCGGTACGCGAGCAGAGCGAAAAAGTGCTGGCTTTGCGGGGCCTTTCCTCGCCGGACGTTCTGGGCGTTTTGCAGGGGGTGGATGATCCCGGCCGTCTTGCCGACCTTGTTGCCGCCAACATGCGCATGAAGACCGCGGAAGCCCAGGGAATTCTGGAGGCGGAAAATCCCCTTGACCGCCTCATGCTTGTCAACACCCACCTCCAGCATGAAGTCGAGGTGGCCACTGTCCAGGCGCGCATCCAAAGTTCTGCACGGGAAGGCATGGACAAGGCGCAAAAGGACTATTTTCTGCGTGAGCAGATCAAGGCGATCCGCCACGAACTTGGCGACCGGGAAGACAGCGGCGAGGAAGAACTGGCGAGCCTCAAAAAATCTCTGGAAAAAGCCGGTCTGCCCAAGGACGTGCGCAAAGAGGCGGACAAGCAGTTGCGCCGCCTGTCCGGCATGCATTCGGATTCCTCGGAAGCCAATGTCGTGCGCACCTATCTGGAATGGCTGGCGGATCTTCCGTGGAAAAAAACCACACGCGACAGCCTTGATATTGTGCGCGCAAAAAAAATTCTTGATGAAGACCACTTTGCCCTGGAAAAAGTCAAAGACCGTATCCTCGAATTTCTGAGCGTGCACAAGCTCAATCCTCGCAGCAAGGGAAGCATTCTCTGTTTTGCCGGGCCTCCCGGCGTGGGCAAAACATCTTTGGGCCGCTCCATCGCCCGCGCCTTGGGGCGCAAATTCCAAAGGCTTTCCCTGGGAGGCATGCGCGATGAGGCAGAAATCCGGGGCCATCGGCGCACCTACATCGGCGCCATGCCCGGGCGCATCATTCAGGGCATCAAACAGGCGGGCACGCGCAATCCTGTACTCCTGCTGGACGAAGTGGACAAGCTGGGCACGGATTTTCGCGGCGATCCGTCTTCTGCCTTGCTGGAAGTGCTGGATCCCGAACAGAACCACACCTTCAGCGACCACTACCTGAACGTCCCCTTTGACCTCTCGCGCGTCATGTTTCTGTGCACGGCAAACCATCTGGAAAACATCCCCGCGGCCCTGCGCGACCGCATGGAGGTCATTTCCCTTCCCGGCTATACCATGCAGGAGAAGATCGAGATCGCACGCCGCCATCTTCTGCCGAAAAAAATCGTGGAAAACGGCCTGAGTGCGGAAAAAGTTTCCATTGATACCGCTTCGCTGAAAAAAATCATTCAGGAATATACGCGGGAAGCCGGGCTGCGCAATCTGGAGCGGGAGCTGGCCTCTGTCTGCCGCAAATTTGCGCGACGCAAGGCCGAAGGGCAAAAAGGGCCTTTCCGGGCAGGCACGGGCGATGTGGAAAAAATGCTGGGCGCTCCCCGCTTTCTTGAAGACAGAAAAGAAAAGAAACTCATGCCCGGCATGGCGCTTGGGCTGGCCTGGACTCCTGCGGGCGGCGAAGTCCTCACGGTGGAAACCGCCATCATGAAGGGCAAGGGCGGCCTTATCCTGACAGGCCAGTTGGGCGATGTCATGAAAGAAAGCGCCCAGGCCGCCCTGAGCTATATCCGCAGCCGGGCTGCAATCCTGGATCTGGATTCGCAGTTCGCGGCCCGCCGCGACATCCATATCCATGTGCCCGCGGGCGCAACCCCCAAGGACGGTCCCTCTGCCGGTGTTACCCTGACCACCGCGCTCATCTCCGCCCTTTCCCAGCGCCCTGTGCGTGCGGATGTGTGCATGACCGGCGAAATCACGCTTCAGGGGCGCATTCTGCCGGTGGGAGGAATCAAGGAAAAAATACTGGCTGCCGTTGCCAGAGGTTTGCGGCATGTGGCCATTCCCCAGCAGAATACCAAAGACCTTGAGGAAATTCCCAAGGATCTGTTGAAAAAAATCACGGTTCACCCCGTTGCCCACATTGATGATCTGTTGCCTCTGGTGTTTGACACCCCTTCTCCCAAGGGGACGGGAAGAAAAAAAATGCCCGGTTCCGCGGCCCTCAAGTCTGCCCAAGCGGAGCCAGTGCTTCTTTCTGCCTGCGGAACGCCGCTCGTATGCGCCTGCACCAATGCCTGAACGCGGCCTCGGAAAAACTGCAGAAGGCGGGGGTAGACAGTCCCCGCCTTTGCGCTGCCGTTCTGGTGCAGATGGCCTTGGAGCGCGCGCCTGCCACTGCGGCGCACCTGTTCTGCCTCATGCAGAAAAACAGGGAACTCACGGAGCGGGAGTGCCGCGTTGTGGACTTTCTTGTCCGCAGGCGCGCTGAAGGCAGACCGCTTGCACAGCTCACGGGGCGCAGGGAATTCTATGGCCGTGACTTTCTTGTTTCGCGCCATACGCTCATTCCCCGTCCGGAAACAGAACTGCTTGTCGACACTGCCCTGCGCCTGTTACCCGCGCACCATATCCTGTTTGCAGACATGGGCGCCGGTTGCGGCTGCATCGGCCTGACCCTGGCCGCGGAGCGCCCCCTGTGGCGCGGCGTGCTGGCAGACGTCACCCCCCAGGCTGTGGAAGTGACACTACGCAATGCCCGCAGGCTCGGCCTTGAAAAGCGTGTCGCTTCCATACAGTCCGACATGTTTTTCTCTCCCCTCCTTCCGGATTCGCTGGATCTGTTCGTCAGCAATCCTCCCTACATCGCTCCGGAAGAACGGGGGGAGGTCATGCGGGAGGTGCTGGACTTTGAACCTCCCCAAGCCCTTTTTTCACCTGACGGGGGCTTGGCGCATCTGGCTGCCGCCATCGGCGCGGCTTCGCGCGCCTTGCGCACAGGGGGGATTGTGCTGCTTGAGCACGGGGCATCCCAGGGACTGGCCGTGCGCCAGCTTGTGCACGACACAAAAAATTTTTCCGGAATCACCACCCTGCAGGATCTGGCCGGGAAAGAGCGTTGCACCCTGGCCCACAAGATTTGAGCAAAGGCCGCTGAGCAGCCGTCGGGAGCATCCACTTCCAAGACGCATCCACATTTTCTGCAAAATCTCCCGGCAAATATTTTTTTCTTGCCAAATTTTCCGGAAGAGGATAGAGAAAACTCTTGTTGCTGGCGTAGCTCAACTGGCAGAGCAGCTGATTTGTAATCAGCAGGTTGCGGGTTCGAGTCCCATCGCCAGCTCCACAAAAAGCTGAACAAAGGACGGTATTCCGGACTTTGCAGGCAAAAGTGGAGGGGTTCCCGAGTGGCCAAAGGGAACAGACTGTAAATCTGTCGTCGTAAGACTTCGGTGGTTCAAATCCACCCCCCTCCACCACCACGATTTCTCTGCCATGCAGAAGAATTGTGGCGTTTACAAAGACTGCCTTGGCTGTAGGAGACAGGATCTGTCGGGGAACTACAGTAGCGTGCGGGAATAGCTCAATGGCTAGAGCATCAGCCTTCCAAGCTGAGGGTTGCGGGTTCGAGTCCCGTTTCCCGCTCCACTCCTGCTCGATCCCCTCTCAATCCTGTCTGCCAATGCACGTTCCCTGGCTTTCAGGGACAAAGCGTGTGCGGCCATGCGGCGAATTTTTTGCCGTCCGGTGCACGCAGGAACGGGCGTTACCACAAAATGCGTATGCAAAAAACTCTGTAACGCAAGTACAACGCAAAAATCTTTTCTCCAGGGAGACGTACAATGGGCAAGGAAAAATTTGAACGCAAAAAGCCCCATGTGAACATCGGCACCATCGGACACATTGACCACGGCAAGACCACCCTGACGGCGGCCATCACCAAGATCGCCGGCCTCAAGGGTTCGGGCAAGTTCATTTCCTATGACGAAATCGACAAGGCCCCCGAAGAAAAAGAGCGCGGCATCACCATTTCCACCTCCCATGTGGAGTACGAAACCGAAAACCGCCACTATGCCCACGTTGACTGCCCCGGCCACGCCGACTACATCAAGAACATGATCACCGGTGCGGCCCAGATGGACGGCGGCATTCTGGTGGTGGCCGCCACTGACGGCCCCATGCCCCAGACCCGCGAGCACATTCTTCTTGCCCGTCAGGTGGGTGTGCCCCAGCTTGTTGTTTTTCTGAACAAGTGCGACCTCATGCCTGACGAAGAACTGCTGGAACTTGTGGAACTGGAAGTGCGCGAGCTTCTTTCCTCCTACAAATTCCCCGGCGACGAAGTGCCCATCATCCGCGGTTCGGCTCTGAAGGCTCTGGAGGCCGATTCCGCCGACTCGCCCGATGCCAAGTGCATTCTTGACCTGCTCGCTGCCTGCGACAGCTTCATCCCCGAACCGCAGCGCGATGTTGACAAACCCTTCCTCATGCCCATTGAAGACGTGTTCTCCATTTCCGGCCGCGGCACCGTGGTGACCGGCCGTGTGGAACGCGGTGTGCTCAAGGTGGGCGATGAAGTGGAAATCGTCGGCATCAAGGCCACGCAAAAGACCACCTGCACCGGCGTGGAAATGTTCCGCAAACTGCTTGATCAGGGTCAGGCTGGCGACAACGTGGGCGCTCTGCTGCGCGGCACCAAGCGTGACGAAGTTGAGCGCGGACAGGTTCTCGCCGCTCCCAAATCCATTACCCCGCACAAAAAGTTCAAGGCGGAAGTGTACGCCCTTTCCAAGGAAGAAGGCGGCCGTCACACCCCGTTCTTCACCGGATATCGTCCGCAGTTCTACTTCCGTACCACGGACATCACCGGTGTCATCAGCCTGCCTGAAGGTGTGGAAATGGTCATGCCCGGCGACAACTCCCAGTTTATCGTCGAGCTTATCGCGCCCATCGCCATGGAGGCCGGACTGCGTTTCGCCATCCGTGAAGGCGGCCGCACTGTCGGTTCCGGCGTTGTAACCGAGATCATCGAGTAGTGTCCCATGCGAGTGAATATCCTTCTGGCCTGCACCGAGTGCAAGCGACGTAACTACAGCACCCGGAAGAACAAGAAAAATACCACCGGGCGGCTGGAAATGAAAAAATATTGTCCCTGGGACAAGAAGCACACTGTGCATCGCGAAACCAGGTAGCAGACAAACTTCGTCCGGGAGCATCCGCTCCCGGACGCATGCAGGGCAGTAGCTCCAACGGCTAGAGCGGCGGTCTCCAAAACCGCAAGCTGGGGGTTCGAATCCCTCCTGCCCTGCCATTTTTATCACGGATTGCAGAATGGCAAAAAAACAGATTCAGGCAGGCGCCGATGCCAGGTCGGACGAAACTCCCAATCCTGTCACGCGTTTTCTGCGATATGTTGAAAATGCCAGGGCGGAATTGCGCAAGGTTACCTGGCCCACTGTCAAGGAAACGCGCAAGGCCACCTTTGCCGTGCTCGGTTTTGTAACCGTGATGGCTGTCATTCTGGGACTGGTGGATCTTGGTCTGTCATCCCTGATAAAGACGATACTTTCCTGAAGGATCCCATGAAAGAGCCCGAAATCAACGAAACTTCGGAACAGTCCTCTGCGGCTCGCTGGTATATTGTGCATACCTATTCCGGGTTTGAGCAGCGAGTGCAGAAGACCATCAACGAGTTGTGCCGTACCGGGCAGGATCAGGGGCTTATCAAGAAAGTCGTCGTTCCCACGGAAAAGGTTATTGAACCCACCAAGGGCGGCCAGCAGCGTACCTCGACGCGCAAGTTTTATCCCGGTTACGTCATGATCCAAATGGTCATGACAGATTTGTCCTGGCACCTGATCCAGTCCATCTCCAAGGTCACAGGATTTGTTGGCGGGAAAAACCGCCCGGCTCCCATGCGCAACAGCGAAGCGGAGCGGATCCTTGCCCTGATGGAAGACCGGCAGGAAAAACCCCGGCCGAAGTTCAATTTTGATCGGGGTGACGAAGTGCGTGTTGTTGAAGGGCCTTTTGGCGGGTTCAACGGCGTTGTTGACGATGTCAACCATGACAAGGGGAAACTGCGCGTTTCTGTGTCCATTTTTGGCAGACAAACCCCGGTGGAGCTTGATTTTACGCAAGTTTCCAAGGGATAGGCAGAGTACGAGGGGTTTGCCTGGCACAGGCACGGACAGGCCGGAGGATGTTCTCCTCCTTCCGGCAGCCCCTTCGCTCCGGCTTCCCCTTTTTTATTGACCAGCCTTGCACGGCAGACATCGTGCTGCTGTCGCTTGAGCTATGTAAGGACATAACCAGATGGCCAAGAAAGAAGTTGCCAAAATCAAGTTGCAGATCCCCGCAGGCGCTGCGAATCCTTCTCCGCCGGTCGGCCCTGCCCTAGGGCAGCACGGTCTGAACATCATGGGCTTTTGCAAGGAATTCAATGCCCGGACGCAGGATCAGAAAGGGATGATCATTCCCGTTGTGATCACGGTTTTTGCTGACCGCTCGTTTACCTTTATCACCAAGACCCCTCCCGCTTCGGTTCTGATCATGAAGGCGGCCAAGGTGGAAAAAGGTTCCGGCGAGCCCAACCGCGCAAAGGTCGGCAGCCTGACCATGGCCCAGATAGAGGAAATCGCGCGTCTCAAACTGCCAGACCTCAATGCCACAAGCATTGAGGCTGCCGTCAAATCGGTTGCCGGAACAGCGCGCAGCATGGGCATTGACATACGCTGAGTTCAGGCCGCTGTTGTCCGCGGCAGCGGTGCGTTGCCCGCAGTGCCGCGAGAGCGCACAGCCGGGATCGTTGAAAGTATTCGTTGAAATCAATTGTACTGCCCCGAAAAGGGGCAGGAGATGCCAAACGACAAGGATTGTGTCCCATGCCCAAACATGGCAAAAATTTTCATAAGGCCCTTGACGGAGTCAACCTTCAGGAACGCTTCAGTGTGGAAGATGCCGTCAGCAAATCCCTTTCCGCCGCTTTTGCAAAATTTGACGAAACGGTGGACGTGGCCATCTGTCTCGGCGTTGACCCGAAATATTCCGATCAGATGGTGCGCGGCGCCGTAACCCTACCCCACGGGCTGGGAAAAACGGTGCGTGTGGCCGTTTTCTGCAAGGGTGAAAAGCAGGCCGAGGCGCGAGAAGCCGGAGCTGATGTTGTTGGCGCCGAAGATCTGGTCGCCCGGATCAAAGAAGGCTGGCTCGAATTTGACGCCGCCGTTGCCACGCCCGATGTTATGGCGCTTGTGGGCCAGATTGGCCGCGTTCTCGGTCCTCGCGGGCTCATGCCCAATGCCAAGACAGGCTCCGTAACTTTTGAGGTTGCCAAGGCCGTCAATGAACTGAAGGCCGGACGCGTTGATTTCAAGGTGGACAAGGCGGGCGTGCTGCATGCCCCGCTGGGCAAGGTTTCCTTTGGACCGGAAAAAATTCTGGGCAACCTGAAAGCTCTCCTTGAAACGGTCAATCGCCTGAAGCCGTCTGCGGCCAAAGGAACCTATCTGCGTTCCATGGCTGTTTCCACCACCATGGGGCCGGGCTTCAAGATCGACATGACGCAGGTCAAAAAATTTCTTGAAGGATAAATCCTTCGGGATGGGCGTCGGACACTGTGCCCGGCGTCACTTGTCTAGGGAAACGGAATTTCGAGTCGAAGACGGCAGGCGGGCATGCCCCTTAATATTCCTGCCCAGACCCTTTTCTTTGGCTCGGCATTCCACCAGGCACCCCCAAACGTGAGAGGTATCACGTGAACAGGTCTGAAAAAGCCGCAGTTATTGAAGCCCTGAAAGCCAAGGCGGACAAGGCTTCCTTTGCTGTGCTGACGGACTTCAAGGGCATGTCGGTGGAAGAGCTGACGAACCTGCGTGTCAGCCTGCGCAAGGCTGGAGGCGAATATGTTGTCGTCAAAAACACGCTGGCCCGTATTGCTCTGACCGACGGCGCGCACCACAGCATCAAGGATCAGTTCCGCGAAAACTGTGGCGTGGCCTTTGGATTCGATGACCCGGTGGCGGTGGCCAAAGCGCTCAGCGATTTTGCCAAGCAAAGCAAGCTTTTTGCGTTGCGCGGCGCCAGTCTGGACGGCAAGAGCCTTGACGTTGCCCAGATTGACGCTCTGGCCAAGCTGCCCGGCAGGGAACAGCTTCTCGGCCAGTTGCTCGGCACCATGACCGCCGTGCCCACCAACTTTGTTTCGTTGTTCGCCAACATGCTTCGCGGCCTGCTGTATGCTCTCAAGGGCATTGAAGAGCAGAAGTCCAAGGCCGCCTAGCGCGCAGCAGCAACATTCATCCGAATTTCAAGCCAAAAGATCAGGAGACCATCATGGCAGTTACCAAAGCAGATGTTGTGGAATTCATTTCCAATATGACGGTTCTCGAACTCTCCGAGTTCATCAAGGAACTTGAAGACAAATTTGGCGTGTCCGCCGCGGCTCCGGCTGCCATGATGATGGCCGCCCCCGCTGGCAGCGCCCCCGATGCCGACGCCGCCGAGGAAAAGACCGAATTTGATGTGGTGCTCAAGGAAGCGGGCGCCAACAAGATCGGCGTTATCAAGGCCGTGCGCGCTCTGACCAACCTCGGCCTCAAGGAGGCCAAGGAAAAGGTTGATGGCTGCCCCGCCACCATCAAGGAAGGCGTTTCCAAGGAAGAAGCCGAAGAAGCGAAAAAGCAGCTTGCCGAAGCCGGCGCTACTGTGGAAATCAAGTAGGGCTGACAGATCTTCTGTTTTCAGGGCGGGACCTTTCGGGTTCCGCCCTGCTCTTTTTCTCCTGTGCAACAAGCTTGCCTTTTTTTTGAAAAACATATACATATATTTTTTTGACGATGCTGAGGAGGCATCCCTGTACTGCGATTGGCTTGCTGCCGCACACAAAGCTCTTCACTGACGAAGCCCTTGCCCTGTTCCTTTGAGCAGGGATGGGTTTTTTATGCCTTGTGCGCAGCAAAGTCTTTTCGCACCCGCAGCGGATCCGCCGGAACATATGGTCGCGCCTGAAAAAGGCACGGCAGCCGGGTGTCTGCGCGCAAACCGCGCGTTGGCAAGCCCGCCCCCCCCCTCACCGGGTCGCACGCCGAATCCGGAGGGCGCGAACAGAACTTTCGCATCGTTTGAGCTCAGCCGGGCAACCGGGGCGCAACCGCCACCTATGAGGTACCCATGGTCCAGATCACCAAACAGTTCGGCAAGATCAAGGTTTCTCTCCCCATCCCCCATCTGCTGAATCTGCAGATCGATTCGTACGAGGCTTTTCTTCAGGAAGGCGTTGCCCCAGAGAAGCGCGCGCCCGACGTTGGCCTTGAAGGCGTTTTTCGCACGGTTTTTCCCATTGAAGATTTCAGCAAGACGGCCAGCCTAGAGTTTGCCGGATACGAAATACAGCCCCCCAAGTACGATCAGGCCGAATGTATTTCCAAGGGCCTGACCTATGAAGCCCCCATGCGCATCAAGGTGCGCCTTGCAGTTTACGATACCGATGAAAACTCCGGCAACCGTACCCTCCGCGACATCAAGGAGCAGGATATCTATTTTGGCACCCTGCCCCTGATGACGGAAAAAGGCACATTCATCATCAACGGCACGGAACGTGTTATCGTCAACCAGTTGCAACGCTCGCCGGGCATCATTTTCGAGCACGATGGCGGCAAGACGCACACCAGCCGCAAGGTTCTCTATTCGTGCCGCGTTATCCCCATGCGCGGCTCCTGGCTGGATTTTGATTTTGACCACAAGGACATCCTCTATGTCCGCATAGACCGGCGCCGCAAAATGCCGGCCACCATCCTGTTCAAAGCCATGGGCATGAGCAAGGAGCAGATTCTCGACTACTTCTATACACGGGAGCACTACCGCCTCGGCTCCGGAACGGACATTCTCTGGGAAGTGCGCAAAGAGCTGTACCGCAAGGACAATGCCTACGCGGATATCGCCGATGCCGCCGGGAACATCATCGTCAAGGCCGGCAAGCCCATCACCAAGCGTGCCTGGCGGCTCATCTGCGAGGCAGGCATTGAGGCCATTGCCATGCGTCCGGACATACTGGACGGCATGTTTCTGGGCGAAGACATTGCCGACCCCAAAAGCGGAGAAATTCTGGCGGAAGCCGCCGACGAAATCACTCAGGGCCTGCTGGAGCGCATGCGCGAGGCGGGCATTGAGCGCGTGGCCGTGCTGCACACCAAGGGGGCTGATGTTTCCGCCTCCATCCGCGACACCCTGATGCAGGACCGCATCCCCGACCAGCAGAAGGCCCAGGAAGAAATCTACCGCCGTCTGCGCCCCTCCTCTCCCCCGACTGCCGAGGTTGCGGCCAACTTTTTTGACAATCTGTTCCGCAATCCCGACTATTACGACCTCTCCCCCGTGGGCCGCTACAAGCTCAACCAGCGCCTTGCCCTGAGCGAGCCCGAAAACGTGCGCACCCTGACCGACCAGGATATTCTCACGGCCATCAAGGTGCTCGTGCAACTGAAGGACAGCCACGGCCCCGCAGACGATATTGACCACCTCGGCAACCGCCGTGTGCGCCTTGTGGGGGAACTGGTGGAAAACCAGTATCGCATCGGCCTTGTGCGCATGGAAAGGGCCATCAAGGAACGCATGAGCCTGCAGGAAATTTCCACGCTCATGCCGCACGACCTGATCAATCCCAAGCCTGTGGCAGCTGTGCTCAAGGAGTTTTTTGGCACATCCCAGCTGTCGCAGTTCATGGACCAGACCAACTCTCTTTCGGAGGTGACGCACAAGCGGCGTTTGTCGGCTCTGGGCCCCGGCGGGCTGACCCGCGAGCGGGCGGGCTTTGAGGTGCGCGACGTGCATACCTCCCACTACGGGCGCATCTGCCCCATCGAAACGCCGGAAGGACCGAACATCGGCCTGATCGTTTCCCTGACGACCTTTGCCAAGGTGAACGATTTCGGCTTCATCGAAACGCCGTACCGCGTTGTGCGCAATGGCCGCCTTACCAACGAAGTCATGCACCTCGACGCATCGCGCGAAGGGGATCAAATCGTGGCCCAGGCCAATGCCGCTCTGGACGAACAGGGCATGCTGGTTGACGAATTTGTGACCGTCCGGGTCAAGGGTGAAGTCGAAATCCGCCATCGGGACGAAGTCACGCTCATGGATATTTCGCCCAGCCAGATGGTGTCCATTTCTGCGGCTCTCATTCCTTTCCTTGAGCACGATGACGCGAACCGCGCCCTTATGGGATCCAACATGCAGCGCCAGGCTGTGCCGCTGTTGCGCTCGGAAAAACCCCTGGTGGGCACGGGCATGGAAGTCGATGTCGCCCACGACTCGGGGGCATGCCTTGTGGCTCCGGCTGACGGAGTTGTGCAGTATGTGGATGCGGATCGCATTGTGGTCGCCTACGACGGCGATGTGCATCCCAAACAGGGCGGCGTGTGCGTCCATGATCTGCTGAAGTACCACAAGTCCAACCAGAATTCCTGCTTCGGCCAAAAGCCGTCCTGCCATCCGGGCCAGATTGTGCGCAAGGGCCAGATCCTTGCTGACGGCCCCGGCATTGACGACGGAGAACTGGCCCTGGGAAAGAACCTTGTGGTCGCCTTCATGCCGTGGTGCGGCTACAACTATGAAGACTCCATCCTCATTTCCGAACGTGCCGTCAAGGAAGACATTTTCACGTCCATCCATATTGAAGAGTTTGAGGTTGTCGCCCGCGACACAAAGCTCGGCCCGGAAGAAATCACCCGCGACATTCCCAATGTCAGCGAAGAAATGCTGCGCAATCTTGACGAAAGCGGCATCATCCGCATCGGAGCGGCTGTCAAGCCTGACGACATCCTGGTGGGAAAAATCACTCCCAAGGGAGAAACGCAGCTCACGCCGGAAGAAAAACTCCTGCGGGCCATCTTCGGCGAAAAGGCCCGTGATGTAAAAAACACCTCCCTCAAGGTTCCGCCGGGTGTGGAGGGCATCATCATTGACGTCAAGGTGTTCAATCGCCGGTCTGGCGAAAAGGACGAACGGACCCTTGCCATTGAAAAGCACGATATTGCCGTGCTTGACCAGAAAGAAGCGGACCATATGCGTGCGCTGACAGAGCGCACCCGCTCTCTGCTGGCCCCCCATGTGCTGGGCAAACAGATCTCCGCATCCCTGCCCGGCAAGAAAAAGGGAGAAATTCTGGCAGAAGCGGGCACGGCCCTGACCGAAGACATTCTCCATGCCATACCTGTCAAAAAGCTCTCCGGCCTCTTCAAGAGCAAGGAGGTCAATGACGTTGTTGGCGGCCTGCTCAAGACCTACGACCAGCAGGTCGACTACCTGAAGGCCATTTACGACTCCAAACGCGAAAAGGCCACGGAAGGCGATGATCTGCCTCCCGGCGTCATCAAGATGGTCAAGGTGCATGTGGCCATCAAGCGCAAGCTTTCTGTGGGCGACAAAATGGCCGGACGCCACGGCAACAAGGGTGTTGTTTCCTGCATTCTGCCCGAAGAGGACATGCCCTTTTTTGCCGACGGACGCCCGGTGGATATTGTGCTCAACCCGTTGGGCGTGCCTTCGCGCATGAACATCGGTCAGATCATGGAAACCCACCTGGGTTGGGCGGCCAAGGAACTCGGCCGCCAGATGGCCGAGTTGCTTGACTCGGGAACAGGCATGAAGGTCTTGCGCAACGAGATCAAAAACGTTTTTGACTCCCCGACCATCAGTGCGCTGGTGGACTCCATGAGCGACGACGAATTCAAGGATTCGGTGGAAAAACTGCGCAACGGCATTGTGACCAAGACTCCGGTTTTCGACGGAGCAACGGAAGAAGAAATCTGGGAGTGGATGGGCAAGGCAGGTCTTGCCGATGACGGCAAGACCACCCTCTATGACGGCCGCACCGGAGTCCCCTTCAAAAACCGTGTGACTACCGGCGTGATGTACATGCTCAAGCTTCATCACCTAGTGGACGAGAAAATCCATGCCCGCTCCACCGGCCCCTACTCGCTGGTCACGCAGCAACCCCTGGGCGGCAAGGCCCAGTTCGGCGGCCAGCGCCTGGGCGAAATGGAGGTCTGGGCTCTGGAAGCCTACGGAGCCGCCTATCTCTTGCAGGAATTCCTTACGGTCAAATCCGACGACGTCACGGGACGCGTCAAAATGTATGAAAAAGTTGTCAAGGGCGACAACTTCCTTGAGGCAGGTCTTCCCGAGTCCTTCAATGTTCTGGTCAAGGAGCTGATGAGCCTGGGCCTGAATGTGACCCTGCACCAGGAAGAAGGGAAAAAGCCCAAACGCATCGGGTTTGTGCGGGAACGCGAAGACGATATCTGAGTGCATCCGGCCCGGTCACGAAAGACGCTTTCAAACAGCCTTATTACAAAGCAAGGTACGCTATGAGCCTGGACGATCTTTTCACTGCGCGCGGCACTTCCGTCAACATGACGAACATCCGCAATCTGAAGGCCATACAGATTTCCATAGCCTCTCCCGAGGCCATCCGCGAATGGTCCTATGGAGAGGTAAAAAAACCGGAAACCATCAATTACCGGACTTTCAAGCCCGAAAGGGACGGTCTTTTCTGTGCCAAGATTTTTGGCCCGGTCAAAGACTACGAGTGCAACTGCGGCAAGTACAAACGCATGAAGCACCGGGGCATTGTGTGCGAAAAGTGCGGCGTTGAGGTCATTGCCTCCAAGGTGCGGCGCGAGCGCATGGGGCATATCGAACTCGCGGCCCCTGTTGCGCATATCTGGTTTCTCAAGACCCTGCCTTCCAAAATCGGCACCCTGCTCGACATGACCATGGCCGATCTGGAAAAGGTGCTCTATTTCGATTCGTACATCGTTCTTGACCCCGGACAGACAAATTTGCAGAAGCGCCAAGTCATCTCGGAAGACCAGTACCTGCAAATCCTGGAGCACTATGGCAGCGATGACGTGCTCACCGTGGGCATGGGCGCCGAGGCGGTGCGCGGGCTTCTGGAAGAACTGGATCTGGAAAAATTGCGCACGGAGCTTCGGGAAGAAGGCGAAGCCACCAAGAGCCAGACCAAGAAGAAAAAGCTGACCAAGCGCCTCAAGATTGTTGAAGCCTTTCTTGAGTCCGCCAACAAGCCCCAATGGATGATCATGGAGGTCATTCCGGTCATTCCGCCGGAATTGCGCCCCCTTGTTCCGCTGGACGGAGGCCGCTTTGCCACTTCAGATCTCAATGATCTGTACCGCCGCGTCATCAACAGAAACAACCGTCTCAAACGCCTTATTGAACTGGGCGCGCCGGAAATCATCATCCGCAACGAAAAGCGCATGCTGCAGGAAGCCGTGGATGCCCTGTTCGACAACGGACGCCGGGGACGGGCCATTGCCGGCACCAACGGACGTCCACTCAAGTCTCTTTCCGACATGATCAAGGGCAAACAGGGGCGCTTTCGCCAGAACCTTCTGGGCAAGCGCGTTGACTACTCCGGCCGGTCCGTCATTACCGTCGGCCCCTATCTCAAGCTGCACCAGTGCGGCCTGCCCAAAAAAATGGCTCTGGAGCTTTTCAAGCCCTTCATCTATTCGGAGCTGGAAAAACGCGGGCATGCCTCCACCATCAAAAGCGCAAAAAAAATGGTGGAGCGGGAAGACCTTGTGGTATGGGATATCCTCTCCGAAGTTGTGCGCGAATATCCCATTCTGCTGAACCGTGCCCCCACACTGCACCGGCTGGGCATCCAGGCTTTTGAACCGCTGCTTGTGGAGGGCAAGGCCATTCGCCTGCACCCCCTCGTCTGCTCCGCCTACAACGCCGACTTTGACGGCGACCAGATGGCCGTGCACATTCCCCTTTCAGTGGAGGCGCAGATCGAATGCCGTGTGCTGATGATGAGCACCAACAACATTCTTTCACCGGCCAACGGCGGCCCTGTCATTGTGCCTTCGCAGGACATTGTGCTGGGCCTCTACTACATGACCGTGGAGCGCAGCTTTGAAAAAGGCGAAGGCATGTCCTTCTGCGCCCCGTGGGAAGTGGAAACCGCCTACGACGCCGGTGAGGTTGCCTTGCACGCGCGCATCAAAGTGCGCATGGCTGATGGCGTCATTCACGAGACAACCCCGGGCCGCGTGCTGATCAGCGACATCCTGCCGGAGCAGCTGCCCTTTGAGCTTGTGAACTGCGTTCTGACCAAAAAAACCATTGCCCGCCTTGTGGGCGCGGCCTACCGCCAGTGCGGCATCAAGGCCACGGTCATTCTGTGCGACCGCCTCAAGGACATGGGCTATGAGTTCGCCACGCGCGCCGGTGTGACCATCGGCGTCAGGGACCTGACCATCCCGTCCCGGAAAAAGGATATTCTGACGGCTTCACAGGCCGTTGTGGACGACATCGAGCACCAGTACCGTGACGGCATCATCACCCGCACGGAGAAATACAACAAGGTCGTGGACGTGTGGACAAAAGCCACACAGGACATCTCCATGGAAATGATCAAGGAGATTTCGCACGACACGGTCACGGATCCCAAAACCGGCAAGCAAGATCAGAACCAGAGCTTCAATCCCATCTTCATGATGTCCAACTCGGGCGCGCGAGGCAACCAGGATCAGATGCGCCAGTTGGCCGGAATGCGCGGGCTGATGGCCAAACCGTCGGGGGAGATCATCGAAACCCCCATCACGTCATCCTTCCGCGAAGGCCTTTCCGTGTTGCAGTACTTCACGTCCACCCACGGCGCCCGCAAGGGTCTGGCAGACACGGCACTCAAAACAGCCAACTCCGGGTACCTCACCCGCCGTCTGGTGGATGTGGTGCAGGATGTCATTGTTGCCGAGCAGGACTGCGGCACGGTGGACGGCATCGAGCTGACCCACCTCAGGGATGGCGGCGACATCAAGACCCCGCTGGCCGAACGCATTATCGGCCGCGTTCTGCTGTATCCCATACACGATCCCGACAATCCGGACGTCATCCTTCTGCCCGAGAATACCCTCATCACGGAAGCGGAAGCCAATCTCATCAACGACAAAGGCATATCCTCAGCCACTGTGCGCTCCCCCCTCACCTGCCAGGCAGAACGCGGCATCTGCGCCCTGTGCTACGGGCGTGACCTGGCGCGCGGGCACTTGGTCAACACAGGAGAAACTGTGGGCATCATCGCTGCCCAGTCCATCGGGGAGCCGGGAACACAGTTGACCATGCGGACATTCCATATCGGCGGCACGGCCTCAAGCACCATTGAAAGAAACAGGTTTGAAGCCCTCAACGCTGGCCGGGTCATCCTCAACCGGGTGAAAGCCGTCACCAACCGCGACGGCGTCGAACTGGTGCTGGGAAAGAGCGGGCAACTCACCATTGTGGACGCCCAGGGACGGGAAAGGGAAAAATATATTCTCCCCAACGGAGCGCGACTTCTGGTCACCAACGGGCAGGAGGTTTCCAAGGGGACCGTTCTCGCGGAATGGGATCCCTTCAACGAGCCTTTTGTCTGCGAGGAAGAAGGCATTCTGCGCTTTACGGACATTATTGACGGAAAGACCGTGCAGGAAAAGATTGACGACATCACGCGCCAGGCGTCCCTGACGATCATGGAATACCGCACGACGAACTTCCGCCCCGCCATCTCCATCTGCGACGAAACGGGCAATGTAAAAAAACGCAGCCATGGGGGCACCGCAGCCATCTACAATCTGCCGGTGGGCTCCATCATCATGGTCAAGGACGGCGAAAACATTCAGGCCGGCGACATCATTGCCCGCAAACCGCGCGAAACGTCCAAAACAAAGGATATCGTGGGTGGTCTGCCGCGTGTGGCCGAGCTCTTTGAGGTGCGCAAGCCCAAGGATATGGCGGTGGTTACGGAAATTTCCGGCACTGTTTCCCACACAGGGGAATCCAAGGGAAAACGCAGGCTCGTGGTCACGCCGGAAATCGGCGAGGCAAAAGAATACCTTGTACCCAAGGGAAAGCACATCACTGCCGCCGATGGCGATTTTGTGGAAGCCGGCGATCCGCTGACCGAAGGCTATCCGGAATTGCACGACATCCTGCGGACCAAGGGCGAAAAATATCTGGCCCGTTATCTTGTGGACGAAATTCAGGAAGTTTATCGCTTCCAGGGTGTGGGCATTGACGACAAACACATTGAAGTCATTGTGCGCCAGATGCTCAAGAAGGTGACCATCCTTGATTCCGGCGGCACCAGCTTCCTGGTGGGCGAACAGGTGGACAAGGCCGAATTCCGGCTTGAAAACCAGAAAGCCCTGAGCGAAGGACGCTCTCCGGCCACAGCGGAACCTCTGGTGCTGGGCATCACCCAGGCGTCCCTGACCACGTCGTCGTTCATTTCGGCCGCATCCTTTCAGGAAACCACCAAGGTACTCACCGAAGCCTCGCTCAAGGGCAAGATGGACTATCTGCGCGGCCTGAAAGAAAACGTCATTGTGGGGCGCCTCATCCCCGCCGGAACAGGATACCGCGAGTACGTCAACGGCGACATTGTGGTGCCGGAGCAGAAAGAACGCCCGGACAAATTCCTGGAAGAACTGGAAGAAAACCCCATTCTGGTGGAACTGGGCAACTGATCCGGATTCTCCGCCCTCCTCCGATACAAAAACACCCGCGCACAGGCGGGTGTTTTTGTATCGGAGAAGCCGCCGAGCGGCCTATTTGCCGAACAAGATTTCCTGATAGTTCGGCAAAGCCCAAAGGTCATCAGCCACACGGGTTTCCAGCGCATCCGCATGCTGGCGCACTTCGCACAGTTGCGGCAAAACACGGACGCAATAGCTGTGGGCAGCCTCCAGGCCAAGGCCCTGCGCCTCAACTTCCGCGAGCATACGATCCAGGCAGTCCACAGCATCCTGCATCCGGCGCAGATGGGCGGTAACCTCGTCAAGTGTGTGCGTTCTGACTTCCTTGCCGATTTTTTGCATGCCCGCCGCTGTCGCGGCCAATTCCCCCTGGTAGCGCATGGCTGCGGGGAAAATGATGGTGCGGGCCATACGGATTACCAGATACGCTTCTGTGCGCACCGTCTTGCAGTACTGTTCAAGATAGATTTCCTGCCGCGCCTTGAGCTCCGCCCGGTTGAGCACGCCGTATCTCTCGTACAGTTCCACGACTTCAGGCCGCGTCAGGTACGGAAGAGCCTCCGGCGTGGTGCGCAGATTGGGCAAGCCCCGCCGCACGGCCTCCCTGTGCCAGACATCCGAATAGCCATCGCCGTTGAAGATCACGGCACTGTGCTCGTCAATCACATGGCTGATGAAAGATTCCAGAGCCTCGGCAAAATTTTTGCCCTGCGCCAGCTTTTCTTCCAGCCATGTTGCAGCAAAGTCCAACGAATCGGCCATGATGACATTGAGGGCTGTTATGGAACCGGCAGCGGACTGACTGGCCCCCAAGGCGCGAAACTCGAAACGGTTTCCGGTAAAGGCGATGGGGCTGGTGCGGTTGCGGTCGCCGGGATCCGTGGGCAGGGTGGGCAGGGTGTCCACTCCCAGATTGAGTGCCCGGCTTTTTTTTCCGTTGGCAGCGCCCTCAACGCGGCCCGCACGGAAAGCCTCAAAAATTTCGGTAAGCTGGTCGCCCAGAAAAATGGACATGATGGCAGGCGGCGCTTCATTGGCCCCGAGGCGGTGGTCGTTGCTGGCGCTGGCCACCGTGGCGCGCAGCAGGCCGCCAAATTTGTGCACCGCGCGGATCATGGCCGCGCAAAAAACCAGAAACTTGGCATTGGCATGGGGGGTTTCGCCCGGATCAAACACGGAACCAAGCTGCGCGTTGCCAACGGAATAGTTGACATGTTTGCCCGAACCGTTGACTCCGGCAAAAGGTTTTTCGTGCAGAAGGCATTTGAGGCCGTAGCGTTTGGCCACATTGCGCAGCATGGACATGATGATGTGGTTGTGGTCCACAGCCAGGTTGCTGACCTCGTACAGGGGGGCGATCTCATACTGGCTTGGCGCCGCCTCGTTGTGGCGGGTGCGTACCGGAACGCCCAGCTTGTACAACTCGCGTTCCACCTCCATCATGTAGGAAAGAACGCGCTGGGGAATAACGCCAAAATACTGATCGCTGAATTCCTGCCCCTTGGCCGGGCGCGCGCCGAACAGGGATCGCCCGGAAAGCTGAATGTCCGGACGCGCAAAGTTGAAGTTGTGGTCAATGCAGAAATATTCCTGCTCCAGACCGGCATAGGAAACAATGGGCAGGGCCGTGTCTTCGCCGAACAGACGCAGCACGCGGTGAGCCTCGCGATTGAGCGCCTGTCCCGAGCGCAGGAGCGGCGTTTTTTTGTCCAAGGCCACACCTGTCCAGGACAAAAACATGGTGGGAATGCACAAAAAAGTGCCGTTGGGATTTTCCATGATATAGGCAGGGCTGGTCACATCCCATGCCGTATATCCCCGCGCCTCGAAGGTTGAGCGCAAGCCACCGGAAGGAAAGGAGGAGGCGTCCGGCTCGCCCCTGATGAGCATGGAGCCGGAAAACTCGGCCACCACCCCCCCCACCCCGTCCGGCATGAGGAAGCTGTCGTGCTTTTCCGCCGTCTGCCCGGTGAGCGGATAAAAGACGTGGGTGAAGTGGGTTGCGCCCTTTTCTATGGCCCAGTCCTTCATCACCGCAGCAACGGTGTCCGCAATGGCGGGATCCATGCGCTCGCCGAATTCAATGGTTTTGCGCAAAGCCCTGTATACGCTCTTGGGCAGACGCTCACGCATGACACGGTCATTGAAAACATTGCAGCCGAAAATATCCATCGGCCTGGTGTCCACAAAATTCAGCGGCGCGGCTTCCGGCCTGTAGGTTGTGATTGCCTGAACGGCGCTGTGCCGGGCTGTCTTGCTGCTCATGGAAACTCCTGTCCGCAAAGAGTGGGGACGACTGCGCTGCAACGCCGGGGATGACGCTCAGCGAATTTCAACGATCTCGATTTCAAAGGTCAGGGTTTTCCCGGCCAGAGGGTGGTTGGCGTCAAGCGTTACCTCGTCCGCCCCGACCTCGGTAATGGTCACATCCATCTGCCCCTGCTCGTTGGAAAGCTGCAAAGGCACTCCCACATTGAGGGGAATATGATCCGGAACCTGGGCACGCGGCACAGTGAAAATCAGCTCACGGTCAACATCGCCGTACGCCTTGTCAGGAGGCAGCGTGACACAGACCTTTTCTCCGGCCTCGCGCCCCTCCACCGCAGACTCGAATCCCGGAATCAACGATCCCTGCCCCAGTACAAACTCCAGAGGATCGCGCTCACGCGAAGAATCAAAAACCGTTCCGTCGTCCAGAGTTCCCGTATAATGCACACGCACCGTATCGCCGTTCTTTGCAGGCATAAGCACTCCGCTTTGAAAGGAAAAAGTTTTGCGTACATTGTTCTGCGTGCAGCAGCACGCCCGCATACAATATTTCAGAAAAGCATGTGGAGAACAACATGTCAATAATGGCGAAGGCCCTGTTTTGCGGCCCAAAGCTTGCGCATTTTGCCGTTGACGCATATCATGGGAAAGATTTGTCCATACCAGCCAGGCATCCTGAGCAACATTTTTTTGCCTGGCCGCCGGGGACGCAAACTTCTGGCAGAGCGAAAGCTCCCCCAAAGCGTTTTCAGGAGAACGGATGCAAGACGACAAGGCGCTGCGTCTCATATTGCGGCAAGCCCGCACCATTGCCGTCATCGGTGCCAAAGACAAACCGGAACAGCCCGTGGACAGGGTGGGACGCTACCTGCTGGAGCAGGGATACAGGCTTTTTCCCGTGCATCCTGTGCGGACTCAGGTTTGGGGCCTCCCCGTGTTTGCGACTGTCACAGAAATTCAGGAGCCCATAGACATTGTCGTCCTTTTTCGCGCCTCCCACTTTTGCCCGGCGCATGCCGCAGAAGTGGCAGATTTGGGCACGCCGCCAAGCATTTTCTGGATGCAGACGGGCATACGCTCTCCCGAGTCCAGGCGGATTCTCTCCAACAGCAACATCATGGTTGTGGAAGATGCCTGCATCATGGTGGAACACGCCCGGCTGATGGGAAACAAAGACCAGGGATGCGCGCATGGAAGCTGAAACCTCCCTCTTTGACTGCCGCATGTGCGGGCACTGCTGCGAAGGCAAGGGCGGCATTGTGGTGAGCCCGGCGGATCTCACACGGCTTGCGGCCTGCCTGCGCGTTTCTCCTGCGACTGCCGCACGGGACTACTGCGAAAACTCCGGGGGCAAGCTCAAGATACGCACAGGCGACGACGGATATTGCCTGTTTTTCCGCTCCGGCAGAGGCTGTCTGGTGCATGACGGAAAGCCTGCCATTTGCAGGGCATGGCCGTTTTTTCGGGGCAATCTGGAAGACCCCTTGAGCCTTGAAATGGCCAAGGAATTCTGCCCGGGCATCGAACCTGCGGCCGACCATGCGACGTTTTCCGATGCGGGCAGACGCTATCTGCGCGAAAACGGCCTGCTGGCCAGCAACAGCCAGTGCGAAGCCAACGCCCTCATCCTGAAGTGATCCACTGACTGCCATGCGACGCAACTCCCGCCAAATATCCCTCAAAGAATGCTACGAGATCCTGGGCATTGAAAAAAATGCGGACATGGATGCAGTCAAGCGGGCCTACCGCAAGCGTGCATTCGAGCTGCATCCGGATCTGAACCCAGACAATCCCGATGCCAGCCGCAACTTTCAGACGCTCAACGAGGCCTATGTCCTCCTTTCGGGTGTTCTTGAGCACGAAAAAAACCTGTACAAGAACGCCGCAGCCAAGCGGGCTGCGGAAGAAGCGGCCAGAGAGAGCAAAAAAGAGGAGAGCCCAAAACAAGAATCTTCTCAAGAAAAAACGGACGATGCCCCTGCCGGGGAACAGGCCGATGCCGCGCAGGAAGGGCTGGCAGGGGCTGCCACGGGCCCGCAGGACACGGGAGCAGCAAAACAGGCTCGCGCTGCATATGCCGAGCACGATGTCTTGCGTGACCTGCTCAACGACCCCTTTGCACGCCGTGTATTTGAAGACATTTACAGCGAGCTGAACAAACAGCAGGGCACGCAGAAGGCGGATCCCCCCCCGCAGCAAGAAAAACCGGCGCGCCCAAACAAGCGGGAAGACAAGAAAGAAGACAAAAAGCCTGCGCCCCCGCGCAAGCCCGCCGGATCTGTGCCCAAAACCGCAAAGGAAGAGGCAAAGGGCGTGGGGGGCGTAGTCAAGGGCTGGTTGCGGCGACAGATTGACGAGGAGCAGAGCCTGACCCTGCCCGCAGCCAATCTCTCCCCCGGCAAGCGTATCCGCCTTCAGATACGGCAGGCCTTCTCGGGCGAACTCAAGACCGTGGAAATTACCCTGCCGCCGGACTTCGCCGTGGGCAAACCCATACGTCTGCGAGGTCTGGGCAAACGTGTCGGCCCCTGGCAGGGGGATCTCTATCTGACCATTTCCAACGAGTAGCGCCAAAGGCCGTCCGCATTGCCAATGCTGCCGTGGCACCGAGCCGGACGGATCTTCAGAGGTTGACTTTCCTCGCAGCTTTCCTCATATCGCATGAGGCCGCGCCAAACGGCGCTTCAGGGAATGGCAACCGTGCCGCCCCTGAGTCCCGCGAGCAAAAAACGGACTCATGTGGAGCATTTTTTTCAAGCGCGGCGCACAGCGAAACAAATTTTCCCTGCAAAAAAAATCCGTGAAGCCGAAACTTCACGGACTTTCGCGAACTTTTACGCCCCGCTCGGGGAGGCCCCCGATGGGCCTCCCGGCGGGCATTTCAGGACCGAAGAGGCAAGCCCTGAAATTTTTGTTCTGCACAATTTTGGCACAAAATGCGGCAGCACCAGCGGCATGCCTTTTTCACAAGGGGCACTAGTCGGCCTGAGTACGGATAAATGTCGGGATTTCCAGATCATCCTCATCGTACATAAAGTCTTCATGGCCGGGTTTGTGCGCGTTGCGGCGCTCATGCCCCAAGGCTTCACGCTTCAGTTGAAAAGGAAGCCGGTCGCTGTTTTCATCATACCAGCCCTCAACTTGGGCGCGGCGTGACGGATTGGGCAAACGCACCTTCGCCTCATCCACATCGGCCATTTCCTGCATCGGCAGACGATTTCCCCCGCGGCGCGGCTCTGCCAGCACGGCTCCGGGGCCGGGCTTGCGAAAATCCGTCACCTTGGCAGGCTGTACCGCAATGGACTGAAAATCCTGACGCGGCTCAATGCCCGTGGCGATGACTGTCAGACGGATTTCGTCGCCAATGCTGTCATCAAAGACCACGCCAAAAATAATATTGGTGTTTTCCGGAGTAGCGTTGTCAATGGTGTCGCCTATTTCGCCGATTTCCTCGGACGTCATGTCCATGGGGCCGGTGATGTTGTAGAGAACGGCCTTGGCGCTCTCCAGCGACACGTCTTCCAGCAGGGGGCTGACAATGGCCCGCTGGGCTGCTTCGCGGGCGCGGTTTTCCCCCGAAGCCACACCCGTACCCATCAAAGCCAGCCCAGCCGCAGACATGGTGGTGCGCACATCGGCAAAATCAAGATTGATGATGCCTTCGCCCACAATGATGTCAGAAATGCCCTTGACCGCATGGTACAGAACATCGTTGGCCTTCTGAAACATCTCAAGAAAGGGAGTCTTTTTGGGAGCAAAGGCCCGCAGGCGGTCGTTGGGTATGGTAATCAGGCAATCCACATGCTGCCTGAACTCCTCCAGCCCGCCTTCTGCGGCCCGCATGCGTTTGGCGCCTTCAAAGCTGAAAGGCTTGGTGACAACCCCCACAGTTAGCGCGCCCAGTTCCCGCGCGGCCTGAGCCACTACCGGGGCGGCTCCGGTGCCGGTACCGCCGCCCATGCCCGCCGTGACAAAGACCATATTGGCATCGCCGATGGCGTCACGGATGGAGGCAACACTTTCAAGGGCAGCATCGCGGCCGATCTCGGGGTTGGCTCCGGCGCCAAGCCCCTCCGTCAGCTTTTCCCCCAACTGCACCTTTACCGAAGCTCCGCTTCTGTTCAGGGCCTGCAGATCGGTGTTGGCACAAACAAACTGCACCCCCCGCAAACCGGAAGCAATCATGTGCTCCACGGCATTGCCGCCGCCGCCGCCCACGCCAATGACTTTGATTTTGGCGTTTCTGGCCAGGGACGTGTCGATGGCGTCAACGATTGACTCAGACATAGGCTCCTCTCCTCTTTTTTCAGCCTCCAATTGCCCGCTGGAGATGCTTTAGGTGACGTCGGAAAACCAATTTTTCATCCGCGCCAAAAGACCGTCCCAAATGCGGCTCTCATTGTGCGCGGTAAATTTTTTCTGCCCGGAAACCTCTTTTTCCGCCCCGTAGCGCAACAGCCCTACTGCAGTAGCGAACTTGGGATTGTTGACAACATCCTTCAGCCCGCCCACGTTGCGGGGGTAGCCAATGCGCGTCGGTAGATTGAAAATCTGCTCGCCAAGCTCCTGGCAGCCTTCAATGAGCGATGTACCGCCGGTCAGGACGACCCCGGCACCGATCATGTCCTTGTAGCCAGAGCGGGTCAGCGTCTGGTCAACCAGAAAAAGGATTTCTTCCATGCGGGGTTCGCAGATTTCTGCCAAGACCTGACGCGAAAGCCGACGGTGTTCGCGCCCGCCCACGCTGGGCACTTCGATAAACTCATCGGAGCGCACCATATCGGCCAGAGCGCATCCGTATTTGACCTTGATTTTTTCTGCGGAGGCGATGGGGGTGCGCAGGCCGAAAGCAATGTCGTTGGAGAGGTTTTGCCCGCCCAGAGCCAGCACAGCCGTATGTTTGATGGCATCGTTGGCAAAAACGGCAATGTCCGTGGTGCCTCCGCCCAGATCCACCAGAGCCACGCCGATTTCCCGCTCTTCTTCGGTGAGCACGGCCTTGGCAGAAGCAAGGGACTCCAGGGCGATATCCGAAACTTCCAACTGGCTGCGATGGCAGGAGCGGACAATATTCTGCGCGGAAGACACTGCCCCGGTGACAATGTGCACCTTCACCTCAAGGCGCACACCAGCCATGCCCAGAGGGTCCATGATCCCGCGCTGGTTGTCCACAATATACTCCTGGGGCAGAATGTGGATGACCTCGCGATCCGCAGGAATAGCCACAGCCTTGGCCGCATCCAGCGCGCGTTCCACATCGCGCTGCCCCACTTCGCCCCCCTTGACCGCAATGACGCCATGGCTGTTGATGCCCATGATGTGGCTGCCCGCAATGCCCACATAGACGGAATTGATCTCGCATCCGGCCATGAGCTCCGCGTCTTCAATGGCTTTGCGGATAGACTGCACCGTCTGTTCGATATTGACCACGACTCCCTTGCGCAGTCCTGTGGAAACGCTGGTTCCGATACCCACCACATCGACCACTCCCGTTTCCGAAAGTTCGCCCACCACCGCGCATATCTTGGTGGTGCCGATGTCGAGACCTACGATGAGTTCGGACTTGTTCATGCCATATCTCCTCAAAAACCTGTCGTTCCGGCGCGCCGGACGCTCTTTGCCCAGTCAGGCGGGCTGATTGAGCACAACCCACACGCTGCCGTTGACTGCGCGGACCTCACGCACGCTACGCAATTCGTGTCTGCGGGCCAGATCCCCCAGAGCCAGCCCCAGACGCGCAAGATTGCCGTCCCAATCGTCAGTGGCAATGGAAAGCCGCATCTCGCGGTCTTCCAGATACAGCTCAATCCCCCGTCCGGGGCTCAGCGTCACCGCTGCCAAGGCTCCCGCTTCCACCGGGAGGGCCCCGCCCTGCAAAGCCTTCAGCAGGCGCGGCAGATAGGCAAGGGCATCTTCTGCTCCGCTTTCCGTGCTCAAGGTCGGCAGGGAAAGAAAGTTCCGGCTCTCCACAGGAGCGATGATCTCGCCCCGCTCATTGGCGTAGTACAGCACACCGTCTCTGTGCACCCAGAAAGAAGGCATGCGCTCCTTGAGCCTGATGACAAATCTGTCCGGCAAGAGGCGCTTGACAGAAACTTCTTCCACCCAAGGGGTCTGCCTCAAGCCCCTTTCAACCTGGGCAATGCTCACCGCGAGACTGTTGCCGCCCTCAACAATGCCGCCGTACTGCAAGACCATTTCGCGTGAAAGACGAACATTGCCTGTCACATCCACATGCCGCGTAAGAAAAAAATCGCTCGTCACGGCCTTGTTGTAGAGCCAGAGGGACGCAACGCACAGTCCACCCAGCAGCATGCCTCCTGCCAGCAGAAGCCCCACCAGCAATGCCACATTTTTCAGCCGCCCCACATTTCCGAGCTTGCGCCAGATTGTGGCCACAAGGCGGGCCCCCTTGTCCGCGCGCTTCTGTTCCGTTTTTCCTGACAGCGCGGCCCTGGTATAGGCATTGCGGGCAACGCGGCCTTTTTTTTTCAGGGCAAGGGGCACGGCACTATCCTGACCTCCGGCTCAAGCTCCATGCCGAACCGTTGCCGCACAGCAGTCTGCGCCTCTTGCATCAGGGCCAAGGCTGCATCGGCACTGCCCTTGCCCTCGTTGACCAAAAAATTGGCATGCCGGGATGAAAATGCCATGCCGCCCAGTTTTTTGCCCCGAAACCCGGCCATATCCAGAAGCTTTCCGGCAGGCATGTCCGGCGCGGGATTTTTGTATACGCAGCCCGCGCTCCACGCTGTCACAGGTTGTTTAGACTTTTTCTCAAAAAAGTTGTGACGCATGCGATAACTGATGCCATTCCTTTCGGCTCTGGTCAAGCCAAATATGGCTTCCAGCACAACAAATCTGCTTTTTTTCTCACCAATGCCCATACTTCTGTAGCCGCAGCGCAGCGCATCCCGCGAAACAGTGCTGACCACACCGTCCTGAAAAACCAGCAATGCAGTGATATGGTTACATGTTTCCGTGCCAAAAGATCCGGCGTTCATGACCACGGCCCCGCCAACGCTCCCCGGTATGCCCACAAGCCCCTCCAGCCCGGAAAGACCGTTGGCTGCACAAAAACGCAACAGTCGGGGCATGGGGATACCGGCCCCGGCGCGCACCAAAGTCAGATCACCCTCCCGACCGACAATGACCGGACCGTGAACCAGAGCCGGGCGCACCAATACCAGAGGCAGGTCACCGTCAGCCGCCAAAATATTGCTGCCCGCGCCCATCACCAGCGGATCGCCTCCAAGCTCCCTCAGGCGCAGGGGCAGCCGCTCCAGATCGTCCTCATGTTCAAGCACAAGCTCGGCAATGGCCTGGCCGCCGATACGCAGGGTCGTGCGCTGCGCAAGGGAAGGGGATGCTGTTTCACGCACGGTCTTTGCCCTCGATCCACAAGGGGCCGAGGCGCGTGATGCTGCCCGCGCCGAGAGTCAGCAGCACGTCTCCCTCCCGCAAAATGCCCGGCAGAGCGTTGGCCATTTCGTCAACAGTCTGAAAATACTCAACGGGAGTCGCGCATACCTGCCGTATGCCCTGCGCAAGGCTCTGCCCGGAAACTCCGGGAATGGGCTTTTCAGAGGCCGCATAAATTTCTGTGAGCAGCAAAAGGTCTGTTTCATGAAAAACATTGCAAAACTCTCCGAAATGGGCTTCCGTCCGGCTGAAGCGGTGCGGCTGAAAGGCCACAACAACGCGTCTGTCAGAAAAAATCTGACGGGCAGTTTTCAGCGTTGCCGCAATTTCTGCGGGATGGTGGCCGTAGTCGTCCACCACAGTCACCCCCTCCCTTTCGCCCTTGAATTCAAAGCGCCGCCCTACTCCGCCAAAAGTGCGCAGCCCCTCCACACAGGTTTCAAAATCTATGTCCGCCGCCATGGCCGCGCCGATGGCAGCCAGGGCATTGAGCACATTGTGCAGCCCCGGATGCGGCAGAAGAACCTCTCCGAGCCTTTCTTCCTCACGCCAAACCTCAAAGCGACTTTTGATGCCGTTTTCCAGCAAAACCGCACGCAGGGAGCACTCTTTTGCAAAGCCGTATGTGCACACGGGCCGCTTGATCCGGGGCAAAAGGGCGCGTACCCCGGCGTCATCGCCGCAGACAATGTTGACCCCGTAAAAGGGAACATTGTTCATGAACTGGACAAAAGCCTCGTCTATTTTTTCGCGACTTTTGTAGTAATCCAGATGGTCGTCGTCCACGTTGGTCACAACGTTGATGATGGGCAAAAGGCACAGAAAAGACCCGTCGGACTCGTCCGCCTCGGCGATCAGGTATTCCCCTTTGCCCAAATGGGCATTGGTACCGTAGGCATTGAGACGCCCGCCAATGATGACCGTAGGGTCCAGGCCGGCGGCGTCAAATATGGAAGCGGTCAGAGACGTGGTGGTGGTTTTGCCGTGCGTTCCGGCAATGGCCACGCCCTGGCGCAGGCGCATCAATTCCGCCAGCATTTCCGCGCGGGGTATGATGGCAATACCCCGCCGCCGGGCTTCCGCCAGTTCCGGATTGTCTTCTCCAATGGCCGTGGATTTGACCAGAACCTGCACTTCGCCCACATTTTTTGCGGAGTGACCGATGGTGATGCGCGCTCCCAGATCACACAGACGGCGCGTCACCGCCGATTCGCCCATGTCGGAACCGAAAACGCCGTACCCCAGGCTGAGCAAAACTTCGGCAATGCCGCTCATGCCCGACCCCCCGATTCCGACCATATGGATATTCCGTATCTTGCTGTTCATTCTCTGCCCGCTTTTTTCCTGTTTCGCCACTGCTTCCGAACATTGCGGATCGTCAAATGCCGCCGCACACATCTTCAAGAACCGCAACAACACGGGCGGCCGCATCAAACCGCGCCGCAGCCACTGCGGCGGCGCTCATGCTTTCCCGCACCGAAGGATCTTCCAGCATGCTCACCAGCATGCCCGCAATCCGGCTGTCCAGGGCACCCTCTGCAATCAGGCGTGCGGCACCGCAGCGCTCAAGAACTTCCGCATTTTTTGTCTGATGGTCATGGACGGCGTGCGGAAAAGGCACCAGCACCGCAGGCAATCCCGCCGCGCACAGTTCCGCCACAGTGCTTGCCCCTGCCCGGCACAGCGCCATGTCTGCCCAGGCATAGGCTTCTGCCATGTCACCGATAAAGGCGCTGACGCACTCCGGCGCATACCCGACGTTCACATAGGCGGTGCGCACCCGGGCTTCATCGGCCGCTCCGGTCTGGTGGCGGATTTCCAGACCCGCAGCGCAAAAGCTGCCCAGATTGTCCAGCATGAATTCATTCAGAGCGCGCGCTCCCTGCGATCCCCCCATGACCAGAAGCCGCCGTGTTGTCCGTTGTCGTTTGTGCCTGCCCACAGCGCTGACGGACGACCGCACCGGATTGCCCGTAACGACGCATTTTTCCGCAGCAAAGCCCGCTGTTCCCGGCAGGGAAAGACATACCCGCCGCGCCACACGGGACAAAAGGCGGTTGCCTGTGCCTGCAACGGCATTCTGCTCATGGAGCACACAGGGCACGCCCGTGCAATACGCTGCGGCCAACGGTGCTGCGGCTGCATAGCCGCCAAAGCCGACCACGACCTGCGGGCGAAAACGCCCAAGAATGCGCACTGCCTTACCCACAGCCCAGCCCATGCGCAGCAGGGCATCAAGGGCACGCACACCCCGCCCCATTACGCCGCGCACCGGCAAACCCTCAAAATCCACCCCTGCCTGCCGGGCCAAACCGGCTTCAGGCCCGTAGAGAGAGCCGACAAAAAGCAATCGTGCTCCGGGGTGTCGCCTTTCGAGCTCTTCCGCCACAGCCAGAGCCGGAAAGATATGCCCGCCGGTTCCGCCGGTGGTCAGGAGGACGGAGCGCATGCTTTGGCCGTGCGTGAAAAGTTCATGAGCAGCCCCACGCAGAGCATGGTGCTCACCAGACTGCTGCCGCCGTAACTCATGAGCGGCATGGGAACCCCCTTGGGCGGGGCTACCCCCATGACCACGGCAAGATTCATGACTGCGCCCATGGCAAGGATGACGGTGAGGCCGAAAGAAGTCAGGCGGTCGCGCAGTTCGCTCTGCCCCATAACAATACGGTAGCAACGCCAGAACAGCATGGCAAAAAGAAGCATGACAATGCTCATGCCCACAAACCCCAATTCTTCGGCCAACACGGCCATGATAAAGTCGTTATGGGCCTCAGGCAGGTAGAACATTTTCTGCTTGCTGGCTCCCACGCCAACGCCGAAAAAACTCCCCGAACCGATGGCCAGCAGGGATTGCACCAACTGGTATCCGGTATTGTGCGCGTCCTGAAAAGGATCCATGAAGGCCATCAACCTGCGCAGACGGTAGGGAGAAGAAATGGCCAGAGCCAGAGCACCCGCCAGCGCCAGAGCCACGGAAAAAAAGAGATAGATGAAGCGCGTTCCCCCTGCCACGCACATGAAAAAAAGGATTCCGGCCAGCACGACGGCACTGCCGAAATCCGGTTGCAGCAGCAGCAGAAAGCAGAACAGGGCCGTGACGGCAAAAGGCGGAATGACACCGCGGCTGAACGTCTTGATGATGTCCTGCTTGGAGCTCATGAAATACGCCAGATAGAGCGCCAGGGAAATTTTGACAAATTCCATGGGTTGCACGGAAAAAGGGCCAACGGGAATCCAGCGTTTGGCTCCGTTGATGGCAGGTGCAAGCGGAGAAAGCGTCACCAGCAAAAGCAGAAGGGAAAAAAAGAGCGCGGGATACTGGATGCTGTAAAGCCAGCGGCGGGGCAGCAGAGCCGCAGCCCACAGGGCCAGCCCGCCCGCCAGGGCAAACAGAACCTGCCGCTTGAAAAAAAAGTACTTGTCCCCGTTGGACTGCTCGGCCACGATGCCGCTGGCCGAGAGTACCATCACAAGGCCGATGGACAGAATGACCAGCATGATGGTGAAGAGCCACCAGTCAAAGGAGCCCACCAAGACTCCCTGTGCGGCGTGCGCCCCGCTGCCGGTTCCGGACGCCCTGTTTTTGGGAGAAAAAGAATTTTTCATGACAGCCCGCCCACAATGCGTTTGAAATCTTCGCCGCGCTCCTCGTAATTCCTGTACAGATCGTAGCTGGCCGTGCCGGGCGACAAAAGCAGCACCTCGCCGGACCGCGCGTTGGCCGATGCAAAACGCACCGCCGGTTCAAGACTTTCATGCCAGGTCATGGGCACAATTCCCTGCCAGGCTTTTTCAAAATGCTCGCGCCCCGCGCCAAACAGAGCGACTTCGCGAACTTTTTCCCGCACCAGAGGAACCAGAGCGCCCAAATCTCCCCCCTTGAACTTGCCGCCGCACAGCAGGCGCACAGGGCGCGAAAATGCCTCCAGAGCCACTTGAAGCGAAGAAACCGTCGTACATTTGGAGTCATTGACGTACAAAACGCCCCTGCGCTCGGCCACACGCTCCAGGCGGTGGGGCAAAGGCGCAAAGCGCGCCACAGCCTTTGCGGCATTGGCCTCGCTGACGCCGAAAAAACGGCAGGCCTGCCATGCGGCTTCCTCATTATCGCGGTTATGCGCGCCCAGCAGGTGGCTTTGGGAAAAACGGGCAGACGCCTGCACAAAAACCTTGCGCGCCCCCATGCTTTCCAGTTCTCCACAGTCCCGCAGGCTCTGTCCCAGAACGGCCAGATCTCCCGCGTCCTGACAGCGGAAAAGGCGAAATTTCGCGGCCCTGTATTCCGCAATATCCTTGTGATAGTCCAGATGGTTGGGCGTGATGTTCAGCAAAACCCCCACACGGGGACAAAACGTGAGGCAAAGTTGCAACTGAAAGCTGGAAACCTCCAGCACAAGAACGTCCGCACTGCGCCCGGCCAGCACATATTCAGACAGGGGCGTGCCGATATTGCCCCCCAGAAAAACGCTGTAGCCCTGCTCATGAAGCATGGCTGCCGCCAGAGAAGCCACTGTGGTCTTGCCGCTCGTTCCGGTCACGGCAAGAACCGGCTCATTGTCCAGATAGCGCCAGGCCAGTTCCATCTCTGCCAGAACTTCCACGTCCCCGGCGAGGAGAAATTCTTCCAGGCTTGCCACCGGTATGCCCGGACTGGGCACAACAAGGGCGGCGTGGGAAAAATGCTCCGGCTGATGCGCCCCTGCCAACGTTTCGATGCCCAGATTGCCCAGTTCCGCAAGCAGATCTTCGCGGCCGCGAAATGCGCCGGGATTGCTGTCCAGCAGACGCACCCGTGCTCCCTCTCGCCGCAAAAGGCGTGCAGCAGCAAGGCCGGAGCGGCCTGCCCCCACAACGACCGCCAACTCGCCGGGCTGAATTTTTCTGCCCCGATTTTTTTGCAAAGCCATGCCGCCCCCTCAACGCAGCTTCAAGACCGAAAGAGCCACAAGCCCCAACAAAATGGAGGTGATCCAGAAACGGATGATGATTTTGGATTCCGGCACCCCTTTCAGTTCAAAATGGTGGTGCAGCGGCGCCATGCGGAAAATCCTTTTTCCTCCGGTCCAGCGGAAATAGCTGACCTGCAGGATGACCGAAAGAGTTTCCGCAACAAACAGCCCCCCCACGACAGAAAGCACCAGCTCCTGCTTGCAGAGCAGGGCCAGATAGCCCAGCACTCCCCCCAGAGAGAGCGAGCCCACATCCCCCATGAAAATCTGCGCGGGATAGGCATTGAACCACAAAAATCCGAGGCCCGCTCCCACCAGGGCTGCGCAGACCACCGTCACCTCGCCCACGCCCTGCATGTACGGAACAAGAAGATATGAGGAAAGGCGCGCATTGCCGGTGATATAAATGAAAATGGAAAAAACAAGGCAGGCAACAATGACCGGGCCGATGGCCAGGCCGTCCAGCCCGTCTGTCAGGTTCACGGCGTTGGATGCGGCCACCATGACAAAAATCCCGAAAGGCACATAGAACAGCCCGAGATCAATGGTCACCTCCTTGAAAAAGGGAATGGTCAACTGGCTGCCGTAATCCGGATTCAGGTACAGTTGCACCATGGCGATCCCGGCCACACAGATCTGCCCCGCCATCTTGCGCCGCCCGGAAATGCCGCGGTTTTTCTGGTTGCGCAGTTTGACCATATCATCCCAGAGCCCCACAGCGCCGAAACCCGCAAAAACAAAGAACGTCTGCCAGACATATCTGTTGGTCAAATCCGACCAGAGCAGTATGCTGACAGCAAACACGCAAAGAATCATCAGGCCGCCCATGGTGGGGGTGCCCGCCTTGGAAGCATGGCCGGACACGTCCTCATGGATATACTGGCCGCACTTGAGGCGGCGTAACCATGCAATGCACCGCGGCCCAAGAAGAATGGAAAGAAGCAGGGCCGTAATCAGCGCGGCAAGGGAGCGAAAGCTGAGATAACGGAAAACATTGAAAAATATCCAATCGGAGGAAAGAGGAACAAGAAGATGATACAACATGCTGTGCAGTCCGTCCGCAGTATTTTTACCCAATCAGCCCCGACGCGCCATGCCGGGCCATAGCCGCATCGCGCCGGGCGTATCGCAACACGACGCGCCAGAGCGTTATGCCCTGAAAATTTCCAGAAAATCCTCCACTCTGGTACTTCTCGACCCCTTGAACAGCACAACCCCCCCCGAACCGGACAAGACGCTCCCCTGCATCTCCGACCAGGCATGCAGAAAATCCGGTGCTGCAGTCACTTCCATCCACGGCCCCTGATAGCCGCCTTCCGAAAGGCCAAGCCGCACGGCAGCACCCTGCCCTCCCTTCCAGAACACCGCAGAAGGTTTCAGTTCCGCCAGGTTGCGTCCGAGAAGATAGTGCTCGCTTTCCGTCTGGCAGCCCAGTTCGAGCATCTCGCCCAATACCGCCACGAAATGACGCCCGCCCGCCATTTCTGCGGCAGCCGCCAACATGCGCCTCATGGACAGGGGATTGGCATTGTAGGTATCGTCCATGAGCAGCCATGCGCCCCAACGCCGTTGGGAGAACCTCTGGGGCGGAAGGTGCGCCTGCCGAAAACCGGTTGCGATCTCCTCCGGCGAAAGCCCCAGCAGGAAGGCCGCAGCGCCTGTTGCCGCAACATTTTCCGCGCCGTACGCTCCCCTGAAGGGCGCGACTACCTCATGCCGTGTTCCGCCCAGCCAAAGAGCATAGCGGCCTTTCGGGCTTTCAGGGGCATCCGGATCATCCTCTCCCCCGACCGGCCCGATATACGAGGCGCAGTACGCGGCTTCCTGTCCCGCAGCACTGAACAAATGCAGCTTTGCCCCTGTGGCCTGCGCTTCCCGCACAAGGTCGGGGTAGTCGGCGCAAACCAGTCCTTCCCCGCAATCCGCAAGATGGGCCAGCAAGCGCGCCTTGTGCCAAGCAACACCCTTTGCCCCCAGCCCTTCGGCATGCCCTGTACCGGCATTGACAATCAGTCCCATGTCCGGCCGCAGTACGGATGCCAGTTCATCCATGTCCCCGTCATGGCTGATGCCCAGTTCCATGACCCAGAAATCTTCCTGCCCGTCCGCCTCCAGCACGGAGCGGGGCATGCCGATCTGGTTATTGTAGTTCATGGCGTTCTGGGCAGTCCTGCCCCGTACGGACAGAACGCCGGACAACACTTCCTTGACAGTGGTTTTGCCCGCTGTGCCCGTGACGCCCACCACGCGCGCACGGGTTCTGGTCCGCCACAGGGCGGCGATACGCCCGAGCGCCCGAACCGTATCCGCAACCCGCAGCACAGGCACGCGGCTTTCCGCCACATCCGCGGAAACAAGCAGTGCGGCCGCGCCCCTGTCTACAGCCATGCTGGCAAAGGCATGCCCGTCCGCACGGCTGCCGGGAATACAGACAAAAAGAGAGCCGGGGAAGGTTTGGCGGCTGTCCGTGACGGCGCACGTCAGTTCCGGATTGTCCGCACACGGCAGCAATCCCAGACATTCCGCAATTTCATTGTAGCTCAGGCGCAATGCAAAAGCTCCCTGACCACTTCCTGGTCACTGTAATGGTGTCTGACGCCCTGAATGATCTGATAGTCCTCATGCCCTTTGCCCGCAATGAGCAGGGCATCGTCCTTGCCCAGCATGTCCAGGGCCGCAGCAGTAGCTTCACGGCGGTCAACCCTGACAACAAGCTCCGGCGCACGCGCAAGGCCGGGCAAAACATCCTGCAAAATGGCCTCAGGCTCTTCAAAGCGCGGATTGTCGGATGTGAGCACAGCCACATCCGACCAGCGGGCCACTGCTTCGCCCATGAGGGGGCGTTTGCTGCGGTCGCGGTTTCCACCACAGCCGAAAACCGTAATGATACGCCGAAACCCCGCTCCGCGCAGGGCCTTGAGCACGTTTTCCAGCGCATCGGGCGTGTGGGCGTAGTCCACAAATACGCTCAGCCCTTGCGGATTTTCCACGCGTTCCAACCTGCCACAGACGCCGGAAAACTTTTCCAGCGCCGCAAAGTCGCCGGGCGAAAGCCCCAGATCCAGCCCGAGAGCCTGAACGGCAAGCAGATTGGAGGCATTGAAAGCTCCCACAAGCGGCGAACGCAACTCCCACCGCTCGTCGCCGCAACTCATGCGAAGATGGCAGCCGTTTGTTCCGGAAGAAAGAAGTTCGCCCCAAAGATGCTTGCGGTGGGGAGCGCCCTTTTGCAGGCCGAAAGAAAGCGCTGTGGGGCACAATTCCAGCAGACGCCGCCCCCACGGATCGTCGGAATTGACGGCCATGGCCTTGTCGCTGCGGGGCATTTCCAGAAAAAGTCTTGCCTTGGCACGAAAATAACTCTCCATATTCTCGTGGTAGTCCAGGTGATCCTGCGTCAGATTGGTAAAAATGCAGCCGGAAAAACGCACTCCGCAAATACGCCGCTGCTCTACGGCATGGGAGGAAACCTCCATGACGACAACGTCCACGCCGTCTTGCGCCATCTGGGACAGCATGGCATGAACGCGCAGAACATCGGGCGTGGTCAGGGGGGCGGCCTCCGTGTGGCCGGGCCAGCGGTAGCTCACAGTGCCCAGAACTCCCACCCGGCATCCCGCACCCGCAAACAGGCGTTCCACCAGATAGGCGCAGGTGGTTTTTCCGTTGGTTCCGGTGATGCCGATCACCTTCAGGGGCAGTTGGTCCGTATGCCACCGGGCTTCGGCCAGAAACCAGAGAGCTTCTCGTGGGTCGGCGTGGTGCACAACAGCGCAACCGGCATTCGCAGCAAAGAATTCTTCCGCGCTGCCGGGACGGCACACCACCACTCCCGCGCCAGCTTCCACCGCAGCGGGGATAAAGCGGCTGCCGTCCTCGCTGTGTCCGGCCACGGCAACAAAAATATCGCCGGGCGCAACCTGACGGGAATCGGCCCGAACTTCAAGGCCGCCGCGCCTGCACTGCTCAAGAAGTGCTGCAAACTGCCGTTCCATCGCTGACCTGCCTCTTTCAAAAGCGCCGAAAAATCAGTCCCGGCAAGGAATTTTTGCGGCATGCGCAACCCCTGACACGGAAGCGGCACCAGAGAATCCGGCTGCCAGCCTCCCGGCGCGCGCCCTCTGCCTCCCGCTCCCGCGAAAAAGCACGCCCCCGCACACCGCCTACCGTTCGGAAAGCCAGAGAATATATTCCGCGGGCTTGCCGTTCTCGGGCCATGTGACGCCGGGGGGAGGGCTTTGCCTCACTACCCGGCTGCCTGTGCCTTTCAATTCGGGTACCACCCCCGCCCGCGCGAAAAGCTCCACAGCGTTGCGCACGGACTTTCCCAGAACATCAGGCACACGGCTGCCCGCTGTGGCCAGATGCCCCGGCAGGCGCATGCCCTTGTCCGGCGCTGGAGTGGCATCAAGATTTCGGGAAGCGGAAAAGCCCGGAACATCCAGCCCCGCCAACTTCAGCCCACGTTGCCGCCCTCCGGCAGATCGTCCGGAAGCATGTTTTGCCGCAGCACCTGCTTCGGCTTCGTGCAGCATGCCGCTGTTGGTCAGGACGCGACTGGCGATCTCCTGAAAAACAGGGGCCGCCACAAGCCCGCCGTACTGACTGCGCACAGGCTCGTCCACCATGACAAGAACAAGGTAGCGCGGCCTGGACGCCGGGAAAAACCCCACAAAAGAAGCCAGCCTTTTGCTGCCGTAAGTACCCGAGCGGTGATCGGCTTTCTGCGCCGTTCCGGTTTTTCCGGCCACCTCGATGCCCTCCACACGGGCGCGCCTGCCGGTTCCGTCTTTTTCTTCCACCACATCGCGCATCATGCGCATGACTTCGCGCACAGCACTTTCCCTGAAAACTCTGGGATGCGCTTCTTCAACTCTGCTGTCTTCCCGTATCAGGCGCAACGGTTTGTGTACGCCGTTGTTGAGCAAGGTCAGGTAGGCCTGGGCCATTTGCAGCCCCGTCACGGAAATGCTCTGCCCAAAGGCCGCGGACATGATATCCACCTCGCTCCAGCCGCGCGGGCTGCGCAAGATTCCCTTGCTGTCCGCCACGGGAACCGCGGTATGCTGGCCAAACCCCAGAGCGTGCAGGTATTTGTGGAGCGTGCCTGCACCCATGGACAGGCCAATCTTGGCCATGCCGATATTGGAGGAATAGCGCAGCACCTTGTCCACCGGCAGCACTCCCTGGCTGGAAGTGTCACGTATGGTGAAGTTTTTCTTCACCCATTTCCCGCCCTCGCAGTCAATGGCTGTGGACGGCGTGACCTTGCGCTCCTGCAGGGCGGCCGCGATCACAAAGGGCTTGAACGTAGACCCCGGCTCCAGCGCATCGGCCGCCAAGCGATTGCGGTATATGAGCGGGCCGGAGTCCTTGTAGTTGTTGGGATTGAAAAAAGGGTATTGGGCCCAGGCATGAATCTCGCCGGACAACACGTCCACAACCAGCGCGCCTCCCCAGCGGGCATCGTTTTCCCGCACGGCCTTGGCAATGGCCTCCTCCACGGTGAACTGCATCTGCACGTCTATGGTCAGCGTCAGGTCTTCCCCCACAGGTTCGCTCTGCCCTTCCTCGTGCAGGTAAAAACGCCGCCCCATGGCGTCACGCTGGACGATCTGCCGGGTGGGGACGCAGCCGAGGCGCGCGTCCATGGAGCGCTCAACCCCTTCCAGACCCTTGTCGTCCACGCCCACAAAGCCCAGCAATTGCCCGGCCAGATGTTTGAAAGGATAAAAACGGTCGTATTCCTTGCTCAGGCCAATACCGGCAAGACCGGTCTTGCGCACGGCCTCTGCGGTATAGTCGTCCACCTTGCGTTTGAGCCAGACAAAACGCCTCTTTGTTTGCGCAAGTTCCGTGTGTAGCGCCTGCGCATCCAGCCCCAGCAGCGGGGCCAAAACAGCGGCTGCCGCCTGAAAATCCGTGATTTCCTGAGGGCGGGCATAGACGGAGCGGGCTTCCACACTGCGCGCCAGCACCTGCCCGTTGCGGTCGAGAATCATGCCCCTGCGTCCGGCGACCAGTTCCGAAGCCATGTGCTGCCTCTGGGCACGCTCGGCCAGCCGCGGGCCTTCGATCATCTGAAGATACCAGGCGCGGCCCCACAACCCGACCCACAGCAGGCAAAAGATGCACACCACCATCCTGATGCGCACCCGGCTCCAGTCCAAACCCTTGAGCCAGCCCAGGGGGGAGTTTGATGTTCCCCCGGAGCGATAGCTGTTCCCCGGCGATTTGCGCCGTCCGGTGGAGGCGGATTTTCCGTTCCGGCGAGAATTCAGTTTGAGCATGGCGGTTCCCGACAAAAAACATTTTGTTGCACATCAGCCGCGCCACCAAAGCAGGCACGCCCCCCAAAAACCTCGCACTTCAGCGGGAACTCATGCGCCGGATCTGCCCGGGCTTGGCCTCGCGCATGCCGAATTCCTCTGCCTTGCGCCGCAGTTCGTAGGGCGAAATCAGACGTTCACGCTCCACTTCCAGCTTTGCCTTGAGGGCTTTTCTTTCCCGCAGGGTGTTCTGTGCAATATTGATAAAATATGTGGTGTCCATGCGCTCGATATTGCTCCACACAAGCACAAGCCCCATGACTACCCACGATAAAAGCCCGAGCGCCAGAGCCAAAAGCCATCCCTTGCCGCGCGCCTGCCCCGCCCCGGAAGAACGCTTCATGCGCTGCCTCCGGAAATTTTTTCCACAGCGCGCAGCTTGGCGCTGCCCGCACGCGTGTTGACCGCCAGTTCCCCAGGCCCGGCCTGCACCGGTTTTTTATGCAGAATGCGCACTTCCGGTGTATGCCCGCAAACGCACACCGGCACATGGCGAGGACACCGGCAACCCTCTGCCCAGCGGCGCATGGCCTGCTTGACCATCCGGTCTTCCAGCGAGTGGAAGGTGATGACAACCAGCCTTCCTCCCACAGACAGGTATGTCAGGATGCGCTCCAGAAAAGTCTGCAATTCTCCCAATTCATCATTGACCGCCATGCGCAGGGCCTGAAAGGTACGCGTTGCGGGGTGACGCCGCGCTTTGCGCCGCCATTCCGCCGGATAGGCTCTCTCCACCAGCGCGGCCAGTTGCGCTGTTGTATCAATGCTGCCCTTCTGCCGCTCATCCACAATGCGGCGGGCGATACGCCCGGCCTGCGGATCTTCCCCCAAAACGCCTATGCATTCCTTCAGTCTGGCAAAACTTTCCCTGTTGACCCAGTGCCAAGCCGAGGGCTGACCAGAATCCCGATCCATGCGCATGTCCAGAGGGCCATCCCCCAAAAAGCTGAAACCGCGCCGAGCTTCGTCCAGTTGGAGAGAAGAAACCCCGATATCCAGCAACGCACCGTCCACACAATTCCAGCCGAGTTCGCCCAACGCATCGAAAAATCGGCTATACCTGCTGTGAAAAAAATGAACCCTGTCGCCAAAAGGGGCCAACTTTTGCCGGGCAAGCCCAAGAGCTTCGGCATCGCGGTCAAGGCCGCACAACTGGGCGTCTGGGGCAGCTTCGAGCACAGACAGCGCATGACCGCCCAAGCCCAGAGTCCCGTCAAGATAGCGCCCCCCAGCACGGGGCGCCAGGGCCTGAAGTGTTTCTTCCGGCAAAACGGGAATATGGCGTGCCGTTTTGTCTTGGGCCTCAAGCATACGCACGACCTACAGGCTGATCTCCACACCACTGGCGGCGAGCTCGGCGGAAACATCCTCAAGCTCCAGGCCGTCAAAGCGCTCCTGATCCCAAATCTCGAACTTGCTGAGCATGCCCACGAGCATGACGTCTTTTTTCAGTCCCGCCTCCCGCATCAGAGATTGCGGAATGCGCACGCGCCCCTGGGCATCGGGCACAAGCTCCTGCGCCAGCCCCATGACCTTTGTCTTGAAATGCGCAAGCCGGGGAGACGGCAGGGCGATGCTGCCCAACTGCTCTGCCACATGCGCCCACTGGTCAGGCAGATAGGCCACAAGGCGGCCATAAAAAGCCGTGAGCCAGAAACTCCCTGTTTCGCTGTGCGCCAGCAGACTTTCGCGGTATTCCGGCGGCAACATGAGGCGCCCCTTGGGATCAAGGCTGCGGGAAAGGCTTTTGCTGAAGAGCTTTTGCACAGATTACCACTTTTTGACGTATTTTTACCACTTTTTTCCACTTATGCCCCACAGGGCCACCCCTGTCAAGCGCAGTGCGCTCCACAAGCTCTTGCTGCCCCTCCATCATTCCCCTGTGGCGGAGCGGACGCTGATTCTCCGCGCGCGCTGCCTGCCCAAGAAAAAGGGCGGGGACACATTGCCAGCTTGACAACAGCGGAGAAAATCAGGAATAGTTTGCGGAGATTATTCCCTATTCCCGTGGATGACAGACACCATCAGGTCCCGCCGTGCGGTCTTTCCGCACACAGGGCAAATCAACGGCGCTTTGCCGATGGCACGTCCGTCCGCAACAGCCTGCAAGGACTCCGGACATGAAAACAAAAATCGTCGCGACCATCGGCCCTGCCTCCAACAGCAAGGAAAAGCTTGAGCAACTGGCCGAGGCCGGAGTCAGCGTTTTCCGGTTGAATTTTTCCCACGGCGGCGCTGCAGATTTTGTCACCATCATCCGGCATATCCGCGAGATTGAAGCAACGCTGAAGCGCCCCATCACCATCATGCAGGATCTTTCGGGGCCGAAAATCCGGTTGGGAGTCCTGCGGGAAACCACCATCAGCGTGAGCAAGGGGATGCACCTCCTGCTGGGCCCCAGCGACAAACACACAAGCACCATGCCCTACCTGCCCTTTGACCACAGCGTCATTCTGGAAAGTCTGGAACCGGGCGACAGGATGGTGCTGGCCGATGGCGGCCTGCAGTTTGTTGTGCGCGAGCGCCGGTCCGATGGTCTGGTGCTGCTGGAGGCGGACAATGCGGGCATTGTCACTTCGCGCAAGGGCCTGGCCCTGCCCGGCAAGGCGACCAAAGTGAGCGCCCTGACGGACAAGGACAAAAAGGACCTTGCTGACGGCCTCAGACTGGGCGTGGACGCGGTGGCCATCTCCTATGTGCAGACCGCGCAGGATGTGCGCGAAGCCAAGGAGCTTATTGCCGCCGCCGGCAAGCGTGTTCCCGTGGTGGTCAAACTGGAGCGGCAGAGCGCTGTGGACAATTTGCAGGAAATTCTGGAAGAAACAGATGTGGTCATGGTCGCGCGCGGCGATCTGGGCGTGGAGTGCCCGCTGCCCCATCTGCCTGCCCTGCAAAAGCACATCATCAGCGCGTGCAACAAGGTGTCAAAGCCGGTGATTGTTGCCACCCAGATGCTGCTTTCCATGGTCAACAGTCCGGCGCCCACCCGCGCGGAAACAACGGACGTGGCCAATGCCGTGCTGGACGGAGCCGATTGCGTCATGCTTTCGGAAGAAACCGCCATGGGCAATTTTCCGGTAGAAACTGTGCGCTATATGCGCATGATTACAGGGGAAGCCGAGCGCCTTCTCCTGCTCAACCACAAATTTGAAGAACCGGACAGCGACAAGGGCATTCCCGGCTTTCTGGCCTACTCCGCATGTTTGCTGGCCAACAAGACGGACGCCAAGGCCATTGTTTCCCACAGCGTTTCCGGCAGTTCGGCCCGGCAGGTATCCTCCCGGCGTCCTCCCCAGCCCATTTACGCCCTCACTCCCGATCCGGTGAGCATCAAGGCCCTCAATTTCGTCTGGGGGGTCGAACCCGTCTTTGTGGAAAATCCCGATGAAGATCCGAGCCACCTCAACCGTGCGGAAAAATTCATTCAGGACTGTCCCATGATCGCGCTCGACGAATGCGCGGTCATCACTGCCGGCCAGGTACAAAACTCGTCCTCCACCCCCAGGGGAACAAACCTCGTCAAAATTTACTGGAAGTAATCATGGCCGGTACAGCGCGCACCGAGGGCAATCGCCCCCAGAACATTGATGAAGAATACTACCAGATCAGCGCGGAAATTCTTTCAAGCTTTCCCAAGTACCGGCCGCCGGTGGATCTTTTCCGCTTTCGTGAAGACATTCTGGTTCTGGCCCCCTACTGCAGAAAAGAAATGCGGCTGACCAACGAACAGGTGGAAGAAGTGGCCGCCCTGTGTGCGGAGGGCAATCTCTTTGTCTCCCGCTCGGACCACCACATCTACTCGCGCCATATCGTCAAACAGCTTGACCTGGTCCTGCAGGACAGCAACCTCAAGGATTCGGAAATCGCGGACATCTGCATCCGTGCTCTGCACATGCGGTATTGCGAGTTCGGCGAGCAGCCCGTCAAGGCGGTGCTGGACCCCCTGTACCGCGACGTCATGGTAGTCACCGAATATCTCCGGGGCGACAAATACCGCATCAATACCTTCATGCGCCGCCTGTTCCGCAAGAATGACGCGGCGCGCCATGCCATCAATACCATGATCACGGGCCTGTGGCTCTGGCTCCAGACCACCAGTGAAGTGCGCCCCAAAGACCTGGATCGCATGGCCTTGGCCCTGTTGCTGCATGATGTGGGCATGCTCAAGGTGCCCGCCTTTCTGCTCAACAAAACCGGCCCCCTCAAACCGGACGAGCGGGAAAAAATCTTGCCCCACCCCATTGTGGGCGTGAAGCTCATGCAAAAGATGGATGTTGCCTTTGAAGAACTTTTGCGCGCCTGTTTCGAGCATCAGGAGCGCATGGACGGCTCCGGCTATCCGCAGCGCCTCAAGGGTTCCCAGATCAGCCGTGTGGGGCGCATCACCGCTGTTGCGGACTCCTTTGCCGCCATGATCTGTGAAAGGCCGTACCGCAAGGGCAAGGACATTGTTGTCGCTGCCAAGGAACTGGCCGGAAGCCAGAACCTCTACGATCACGAATTGGCCAACGTGCTTCTTACCGGATTTTTGTCCGGCAACATCGGGCAGATGGTCGATATGGACAGCGCGCTGGAATAAGCCGCGCAACCCAAAAGCCACAACAAGGCCCGGACGTGATTTTTCGCGTCCGGGCCTTGTTGTGGCAAAATGTGGCCGCCTGTTGCGCCTGTCCGCGCATTCCCGCCACACACAGTGAAAGCTGCGAGCGGGCACAGCCCGCTCGCAGCAAGGTTTCGGTTTTGCGCCTGCGTGGCAGGCAGTCATGCAAAAGTTCAGCCCACAAAAGCCTTGAGGTCTTCGGCCACGTCACCCACACCGCCGATTCCGAACTGCTCCACCAGCACATTGGCTACCGCCGGAGAGAGAAAGGCGGGCAGGGTGGGGCCGAGGTGGATGTTCTTGACGCCCAGCGAGAGCAGGGCCAACAGAACGATAACGGCTTTCTGTTCATACCAGCCGATATTGTAGACAATGGGCAGGTCATTGATATCTTCCAGCCCGAAAACTTCCTTGAGCTTGAGGGCAATGAGCGCCAGCGAATAGGAGTCATTGCACTGTCCGGCGTCCAGCACACGCGGAATGCCGCCGATGTCGCCCAAGGCGAGCTTGTTGTACCGGTATTTGGCGCAACCCGCCGTCAGGATGACCGTATCCTTGGGGAGACCCTGGGCAAAATCGGTGTAATACTGGCGAGATTTCTGGCGTCCGTCGCACCCGGCCATGACAATGAATTTCTTGATGGCGCCGGACTTGACGGCTTCCACCACCTTGTCGGCCAGGGCCAGTACCTGATTGTGGGCAAAGCCGCCCACAATCTCGCCGCTTTCGATCTGCTTGGGCACGCGACAGGTCAGGGCATGTTCGATGATCGGAGAAAAATCCTTGTGCTCGCCCGGCTCTCCGGGAATGTGGTCGCACCCCGGAAATCCCGCCACACCCGTAGTGAAGATGTTGCCTTTGTAGCTGTCCTTGGGGGGCACAAGGCAGTTGGTGGTCAGGAGGATGGGGCCGTTGAAGCTTTCAAATTCCTCTCTCTGCCGCCACCACGCATTGCCGTAGTTGCCCCTGAGGTGGGGATATTTTTTGAAAGCCGGATAATAATGCGCGGGCAGCATTTCAGAGTGGGTATACACGTCCACACCCGTGTCCCTGGTCTGCTCCAGCAGCATTTCCAGATCGCGCAGATCGTGCCCGGAAATAAGGATAGCCGGATTTTTGCTCACGCCAATATTGACCTTGGTGATTTCGGGATGGCCATAAGCTTCGGTATTGGCCGCATCCAGCAGGGCCATGGCGGCTACGCCCTTGCTGCCTGTTTCCAGCGTCAAGGCCACAAGATCGGCCACCCCCAGGCTGTCGTCCAGAGTTTTGGCCAGGGTTTCCTGCAAAAAGGCGTCAACAGCGGGATCGTGCTTGCCCAGTACATCGGCATGCTTGACATAGGCGGCCATGCCCTTGAGCCCCAGGGTGATGATGGAGCGCAAGGAGCGCACATCCTCGTCCGCCGTGGACAGTACGCCCACAGTGGCCGCCTTGGCCAACATGGCGTCCCTGCTGTCGGCTCCCCACATGGCGGCATCGGTCAGCCCCTGGGTGGAGCCGAGCTTGTCTTTCAGGTCGCGCGTGGCGGCACAGGTCAGGCGAACGCGCTCGGCCAGAATATCGTCGTCAAAGTTGGCGTTGGTAATGGTGGCAAAAAGATTGGCCGTGACCATGCGGTCCACACTGTGGTCAACACTTTTGCCTTCGGCGCGCAGGCGCGTGGTCACCTGCCCAAGTCCCTTGGTCACATACAGGAGAAGATCCTGCAAGGCAGCGGTTTCCGGCTTTTTGCCGCAAACACCCACCTGGGTGCAGCCCTTGTTGCCCGCGGTTTCCTGACACTGATAGCAAAACATGGCGGTACTCATTTTTTTGTCCTTTCTTCTCCGCGTGGCGGAGGTTGTGCCCCTGCTCTTGCGCAAGCAGGGGCAGGGATTATTTCGTGGCAAAAGCCACTGTCAGCAGCATCTTGAAAGGCTCCGGGGCACGCACGGCATGAGGCCGCCCGGAAGGCATGACAATGGCCTCTCCGGCGTGCACGGTATGGCTTGCGTTTTCAATGAGCACTTCTGCCCGGCCTTCGAGAACATACACCAAGGCATCGCCAGGGGACGTGTGCGCGCTGATTTCCTCCCCTTGATCAAAGGCAAAAAGGGTTACGCTCACGGCGGAATTCTGCACAAGGGTTTTGCTTGCAATCTGCCCGGGCTGGCAGTTCACCTGCGCGGCCAGTGGCAGGGGTGCGGCCTGTTCCAGATTTTTGATGATGGCGTTCATGCTGCCTCCTTCATTGTGTGTGCAAAAATTAGTTCAGGCGAAAAAAAAAGTCCGTACCAAATGGTACGGAACAAAAATGTTTGGCAAAGTGGCACATCAGAAAAACATTACCCGCCAAGATAGGCTTCCTTCACCTTGGGGTTTGCCAGAAGTTCCTTGCCGGGACCTTCAAGAACAATGCGCCCCACTTCCAGAATATAGGCATAGTCCGCCACAGAAAGGGCGGCAAAGGCATTCTGCTCCACCAAAAGAACAGTCCGGCCCTCCGCATTGATACGCTTGATGATTTCAAAAATCTCCCGCACAAGCAGAGGCGCCAGCCCCAGAGAAGGCTCGTCCAGCATGAGCATCTCCGGTCGGCTCATGAGCGCGCGCCCCACAGCCAGCATCTGCTGTTCGCCGCCGGAGAGGGTGCCGCCCTTTTGCCAGTGCCGCTCCATAAGCCGGGGAAAAAGGCTGTACACATGCTGAATATCCTTGTCGATGGCATCCTGATCCGAGCGGGTGTACGCACCCAGACGCAGGTTTTCCTCCACCGTCAGGTGCGGCAGGATGCGCCGCCCTTCGGGCGAAAGGGAAATGCCCTGCAAGACCATGTCTTCGGGATTCAGGCCCATGAGCGAAACGGGTTTTTCTCCCTGCTGGCGCGTCAGCAGAATTTCTCCGCTCACGGTTTTGTTCAAACCGGCTATGGAGCGGATGATACTGCTCTTTCCCGCGCCGTTGGCACCGATAAGGGTTACAATACTGCCGCGCGGAATGTTCAGGCTCACGCCCTGTACAGCCTGGATGCCGCCGTAGCGCACATGAAGATCTCGAATTTCAAGCATACTGCTCCCCTGCGGGCCGGGCACGCCGCTTTTCCCGTCGCGCGCCTCACACATGTTCACACGAAGCATCCTCGCCCAGATAGGCGCGAATCACCACAGGATTGCTGCGCACATCGGCAGGCAGGCCTTCGGCAATCAGGGCACCGTATTCCATGACCCAGATGTACTGGCATACGCCCATGACGACCTTCATGTCGTGCTCGATGAGCAGAATCGTCAGGTCAAATTCGTCCCGGATATGCCCGATGAAATGCATGAGCTCCAGGCTTTCCTGAGGATTCATGCCCGCCGCAGGCTCGTCCAGCAAAAGCAGGCGCGGCTCCGTGGCCAGTGCGCGCGCGATTTCCAGCCGCCGTTGCGCGCCGTAGGGCAAACTGCCCGCCTGATCGTTCAGATAGGCGCTCAACTGTACGCGTTCTGCAAGCTGCCGACTTTTTTCCACAATGGCTGCCTCTTCCCGGTAAAAGACGGGGAGCCCCAGCGGGGCCAGCCACCACGGGCACTGGCGGCGTACATGACAGCCCACGGTGATATTTTCAAGAACCGTCATCTGCTGGGAAAGGCGGATATTCTGGAACGTCCGGGCCATGCCCAGAGCGCATATCTCCGAGGGAGGCAGATTTTTGATGCTCCTGCCGTCAAAAACCACTTCACCTTCCTGCGGAGTGTAAAAACCGCTCAATACGTTGAACAGGGTTGTTTTTCCTGCTCCGTTGGGGCCAATGATACCGGCGATACAACCTCTGGGCAACGACAGGCTCAGGTCGCTGACCGCGGTGATGCCCCCGAAGCGCATGTTCACATCCCTGGCCGACAGCAGCACGTCCCCGCTGTCCGGAGTCAGGGGCAGGCAGCGGCTCATGCTCTCCCCCTCTGCGCCAAAGCACGGATTCCCTTCCAGGTCAGTTCCCGTGTGCCCATGATGCCTTCACGCCGGTACAAAATGATGGCCAGCAGCACCAGAGAAAAAACCACCATGCGCATGCCGGGAATTCCGGGCAGTTCCACAAATCCCAGATTCATGGGTTCCTCGATGGCGCGCAGCCATTCCAGAAGGATAGTGATAACAGTGGCCCCCAGAATGCTGCCCGTAAAGGAGCCAAGCCCCCCGGCCACAACAAACATCAGGACATTGAATGTCAGCAGAAAGTTGAACATCTTGGGGTCAATGGTGGACAGATGGCTGCCCAGCAGGGCACCGCCCACACCTGCGAAAAACGCGCCGAGGCAGAACGAGAGCACCTTGTAGCGAAACACATTGATGCCCATGACGCGCGCGGCAATCTCATTATCGCGGATGCAGCGCAGCACATTGCCGTAATTGCTGAAAACAATCCTGACCAGAACCACAAGAGTGAACAGCATCCAGGCGTAGCAGGAAAGCAGCGTGGCGTGCGCCGGGATACCCTTGATGCCCAGAGAACCGTTGGTGATGGGCGTGGCGTTGACAATGAGTACCCGGATGATTTCCGCAAAGCCCAAGGTGGCGATGCCCAGGTAATCGTCGCCAAGGCGCAGGACGGGCACGGCGATCAGCACAGCGAGCAGCGCGGCCACCAGCCCCCCGGCCAGAACAGACACCCAGAAGGGCGTGAAGAGTTCCGAAACCGGCCAGATGATCGGCTCCAGAATCCACATGATTTCCTTTTGCTCCGGCGTGAGGATGCACAAGGCCGACACATAGGCCCCGATGGCAATGAAGCCCGCATGCCCCAGAGAAAAAAGTCCGGTAAAGCCGTAGATCAGGTTGAGGGAGAGCGCCAGAATGATATTGATGAAAATCAGCTTGGCGATATAGATCTGGTAATCTCCCAAAAACGCCTCGGCATAAAAAAGCGCCAGGCCGCCGAGTCCCATGAGCAGGATGTTCAGGAGATTGCTGCCGTTCAGACGCATCAGATTTTTTCCTCCATCTTCTCGCCCAGCAGACCGGTGGGTTTAAAGAGCAGCACCAGCACCAGCAGCACAAAGGCAAAGGCATCGCGATAGCCCGAGAGATCCGGCATGAAAGCCACGGTCATGATTTCCACAAAGCCCAGGGCCACACCGCCGATCACCGCGCCCTGAATCGAGCCGATGCCGCCGAATACCGCCGCAATAAAAGCCTTGAGGCCGGGCATGATGCCCATATAGGGATGCACCTGCGGATAGCGCAGAGCCCACATGATGCCCGATGCGGCCGCCAGCGCCGAACCGATGCAAAAGGTCAGGGCAATGATATTGTCAACCCGCACGCCCAGCAGGCGCGTGGTTTCAATATCCTTGGATATCGCCCGCATGGCCAGGCCGGGCTTGGTGCGGTATACGGTGTAGAGCAAAAGCCCCACAAGAACGATGGTCATGACCGGCACAAAGGCCGTCAGGGGCAGAATGCGCACACCGCCCACCTGCCACTCCGAAACCAGCCATTCGGGCTGGAGCACAGGCCGGGGCTGCCCGGTAAAAACGACCACCGCCAGACTTTCGATGAAAAACGATACGGCAATGGCGCTGATCAGGGCCGATATGCGCGGTGCATCCCGCAGGGGGCGATAGGCGATTTTTTCCACAGCCACCCCGAGAACGCTTGCGCCGAGCACGGCAATCACCGCCGCCACACCCCAGGGCCAGCCAAAGGCGAATGTGCCGAAGAAAACAAAATACGCGCCCACCATCAGGATGTCGCCATGCGCGAAATTGATCAGGCGCAAAATGCCGTAGACCATGGTGTAGCCAATGGCGATCAGGGCGTACAGAGAGCCCAGAGTCAGGGCGTTGAAGCAGTGCTGCAAAAACATGTCGGGGTTCATGAACACCTCATGACGGTCAAAAAAAGGACCTTGACCGTCCCTGCAACGAAAGAGGGAAAAAGTGCCCCGCAGGTCTTGTGACTGCGGGGCACAAACCCTTACTTGGGTGTGACTTCACCCACATAAACGCGCTTGCCGTCCTTGTATTCGATAATGCCCACAGGCATTTCCGCATCATGGGACTCGTTGATGGTCAGCATTCCCAGTGCCGTCGGCAGATCTTTGGTTTCCGCGAGGGCCGCGGCAATGGCCTTGGATTCCGCGGTTCCGGCGCGCTTGATGGCATCAATGATCAGGAAGTAGGTGTTGTAGCCCAGCGCCCCGTTGACGTTGGTTTCCTTGTCGGGGTAGGCGGCCTTCCAGGCTTCGGTAAACCGCTTGGCGGCAGGGCTCATGTTGGGCATGGCCGGATCATAGGGAAAGGTGGTGTGCAAAAAACCTTCCGCAGCCTTGCCCCCCAGCTTGAGGGTATCGGGATTGTCCATGGCATCGGCACCCATCAGGCGGAACTTGGCACCCAACTCGCGGGCCTGCTTCATGATGATGGCGCCTTCCGCAAAATAGGCGGGCATGAAGACAATGTCAGGCTTCTGGGAGATGAGTTCCGTAAGCTGGGCGGTAAAGTCCTGATCGCCGGAGCTGTACTTGAGGGTGCTCGTCACCTCGCCGCCCAGTTTCTTGAAAGAGCGGCTGAAAAAGCTGGAAAGCCCCACGGCGTAGTCATTGGTCATGTCCATGAGAACCGCCGCTTTCTTGAACCCGAGGTTCTCGAAGGCGTAGGTGGCCGCAGCCGCACCCTGATAGGGATCAATGAAGCAGGCGCGGAAGTAGTATTTTTTGCCCTGGGTCACCAGAGGATTGGTGCAGGAGGTGCCCACGCCGGGAACAGCGGCCTTTTCGGCAACCTCCGCTCCGGCCATGGCCAGGGAGGAACCGTAGGTGCCGATGAGGGCCACGACCTTGTCACGCTCCACCAGGCGTTTCACCGCGTTGGCGGCTTCCACCTTGTCGGACTTGTTGTCCACCACAACCAGTTCCACAGGGCGGTTCAGAACAGAGGGCATTTCCTTGTGCGCAAGGCGCACACCTTCCAGTTCCAACTGGCCGCCAAAGGCATTTTGCCCGGTCAGGGGCAAATACACGCCGATCTTGACGGGACCATCCTCAGCGGCAAAAGCCTGCCCGGCAGCGCCAAAGGCCAACGCCAGTCCGGCCAGAGCAACAAAAATTTTTTTCAGTTTCATCCGTGACCCTCCAGGGATTGTGGGTTTGGCAGGGGCCATTCTGTGTGTGGCCGACCTGCAAGCAGACAGTATAAACAACATGAGCTCCGGCTGCAATTCTGAATATGCCAAAAAAACCGGAGCCACTGTACGGCAGGGGCAAAAGCAGCCACGCCGCAGGAATGCGAAAAGCCGCGGTCCTACACTTCAACGGATGCCCAGTAGCGGGCAAAAAGGCGCAGAGCCGGGAGCGAAAAATTGTCCCAGTCCGACGCCAGGCACAAGCCGGGAACCAGCGCCCGTACCACGGGTATGTCCAGATCCTTGCGGGTGAGGTTGACATAGAGGGGGGGGATTCCGTGTTCGGCCAGCGTATTTTCCAAAAGGCGACAGCAAGCCTGGGGAGAAGGCAGGCTGTAGTCCGGCAGGTCCTCGAGAAAGCGCACTGGCAAACCGCCCAGCCCCGCGCCCGAAGGCCGGGGGCGATGCCCCTGCGCCAGCGAATAGGGCCAGGGTGTTTCCGTGAGCGCAGCCAGAGCGGCACGCGGGCCGCAAAGGCCGGCCCCTGTGGCCCGCGCCACAGAGCCGTCTCTGCTGTGAACAAAGCACTGGTACACGGGCACGCCCAGTTCTGTGGTCAGGTCAAGAAACTGGACATGGATGCCGCAGGCCGCATAATCGTCCAGCAAAGACTGGATGCGCGCGTCACGACTGCGCAACACAAAACAGCGGTTGCGCTTGTAGGGTGTGGTAGCTTCCGCATCACGTTCCACAATTTCGGTCAGGGCCGCCAACCGGGCTTCTTCCACAGTATTGCCCGAAGCAAGCCCTGTGGACGAAGCAGCCAGAAAGAGAGACGGCTCGTCAAGATTGCAGAACAGGAACACAGCCTGAGCCGGAACCAGCACTTCCCCTCCCGCAGGATCCTGTGCCGGAAGCCAGTGCAGGGGCACATCGGGGAAAGGAGCTTCCAGAGGCAGAGAGTCCGGAGCCAGCGCCGCCCTGCCCTGCTCCCGCAGATCCGCAAAACACGCCCTGATCAGGGGCAGGGGATATTTGCGATCCAGCACCTGGCCAACTTCGCCCCCACCGCAGGGCTCCGCCTCCACACTGGCATAGGCGCTGGCCCGCTCCACAATTTCCATGGCATACGATGCCCTGGCGGCAGCCAGGGAAAGACCGCGCCCGTAGGCTCTGGCCGTACCGCGCAAAGTATGCGCAAGGGCTCCGTTGCGCACGCTGAGATCCACGCGCCATTCCCGGAGAAGCGCAACAGGCGAGAGCGAAGCCTCGTGCCGCATCTCCGGCCCGCTCACCAGACCCGCCTCCAGCAGGGCGTCCAGAGCGCGCAAAAAGGTTTCCTGCGGGGGCGGACGCTCCCAGCGGGGCGGATTTTCCGCCAGAAGGCGCTGGTGCCAGTGGTGCAGAGCGCCCGCGCGGGAGGCCATGTGTCTGGCGGAGTCCGTAATGGCCTCGGGAGAAAACAGGGGGGCAATATCAACATCTTCCGGGCGGGGCAGGGCGCGGTGGTCGCAGATATTGGCGCGAAACAGCGCACTCCATGCCGCCGCTACCCTGTGATCCGGCCTGCTGGCCGCCCGCAGGCAGACTGCCGGGCTGTAAGCGGCCAGATCTTTTGTGGCCCCGGCAAAAAAAATATTGCCGTCCTTGCGGTGGGCCGGAAGCAACAGGGAACATTCCGCCAGAAGAGCCGCCAGCACAGGGCGGACAATGCGCCCGTCGGTGGGGTCACGGCACGTTGCGGCCAGACTGTCCAGTTCTTCTGTTGCGCGCGCGCCAATCTGCCGCAAAAGATGCAGATGCAGAAAATCGTCCATGGGAGCGGCTTCCAGACGGGCCAGAGCCGCATCAAAGTCCAGGGACTGGGGCGGAACGCAGGAAAAATAGCCGGTGGTGGCCTCTGTCTGCTCGTGAACATAAGCATAGTCCATCACGGGCAGAGACGAAAAACCGGCGGGGCTGTGCATGGTCGTGCGCCTGTTTTTTGCGGGCCGTTGCGGCCCGGTTTCAGGAAGCGGCGCTCCGCCGTGCCCCGCCCCATCGGGAGCACACGCGGCACAGCGGAGCGCGGTGTCAGGGCAACAGCGTCAGGCTGTACAGATTGTCAGCAACCAGATACCTGCGCACAGCGTCTTGCAGTTGGACGGGAGTGACGCGGGCGGCTTGTTCGATGAGGCTTCTGTCGAAATCCTGCACGCGTCCCAGCACGGCATTGACGGCAGCCTCCTCTGCCCGCGAGGCAAGGCTCTGCCGCTCACGGTAATACTCTCCCCACAGACGGTTGATCGCGGCCTCCAGCAGAGCCGGAGGCAGGGGCTTGGCCGCGATATCCGCAATGACTCCGGCAAAACCCTGTTGCGCCGCTTCCACCTTGTCCGGCGTTGTGCCGATGTACAAGGCCAGAAAACCTGCCTCCGGGAAAGCGCGGTAAAGGGCATTCACACTATAGCCCAGCCCCTGTTCATCCCTGAGGCGTGCGAAAAGCGGCCCGCTCTGCCCGGAAAGCACTGCCTGCAACAGCAGCATGGCGGGCGCATCGGCATGGGCAGGGGGTACAGCCCTGTACACCTGCAAGACATGGGCCTGACTGCGGCCCGGAAGGTGCAGGTCAAGCTTTTTTTCCCGGGTCCATATGGGCGGCACAGTCTTGTGCGCAACGTCACGGGGAAGGGGCAGGGAGCGGGCAAAGGCCAAAACCTCATCACGGTCAAAATCTCCCGCGACAGAAAGAACCCAAGGCTGACGAGCCTGCTTTTCCCAAAAAGCGCGAACATCCTCCGCCCGGAAGCGGTCATGATTTTCCACGCTGCCCAGGCGGTCATGCCCGTAGGGATGGCCGCCCAGAAAAAGGAATCCGTTCAGGCGGGCAAACAGAAAAGCCGTGGGCCTGTCAGCACGCCGCCCGATGGAGGCCTTCAGGTTTTCCGCTTCCCGCCGGACATCTTCCGGAGCAAAGCGCGGCTTTTGCACAATATCGGAAAGCGCGGAAAAATAGTCCGCGCTGAAACGCTTGGGGCCGCTCAAAGACAGGGTGAAGGTTTGCAGGCCCGCCTCGGCCTCCAGAGATGCCGCCCTGTCGGAAAAAAAGCGTTTGACGCCCTGCGCGTCCAGATCTCCGCTTCCGGAAGTCAGGCTGCCCGCAACAAGGGCGGCCAGCCCCTGCTCCTGCTCTGTGAGCAGGGCGTTGCCGCCGGGCATTTTGAATTCCAGCGCCAGATAGGGCACGGTGGGATCGGGCAGAAGTTCAAGAATACGCCCCTGTCCCAGGTCCACGGTTTCCCGCTTTCCGGCCTGTGCCTGATTCGCGTTTTTGGGATCAGCAGAGGCGGAAGAAGGCCAGTTTTTCTGCAGAATGCCCTCCAGATCCGGCACGGCAGCATCTTCCGGAACAAGCAGGCGCACACGCATGCGCTCCGGATCAAGCCACGCAGCGGCAGCCTGCCGCACTTCGGGCATGCCTGCCTTTTGCTGGGCAAAACGGACGTTTTGCAATGCCGCCTCTCCGCCCAGAGCAAAGTGCACGGTTCCCAGCCAGGAGGCAAGGCCGTTGAGCGTTTCGGCAGAACGGTCCATGCTGTCTTCCAGATTCAGGCGGGCCCGGTGCAGTGCTTCAGGGCTGAACTCTGCTGAACGGAGCGCGGCGAAGTCGGCTGTCAGTCCTTGCCAGAGTGCCTCCAGCTTGTCGGCATCCGTCTGGATGGTAAGGTAGGCGATCCCCCCCCGCGCCAGACTCATGTTGCCCATATCCACGGTGTCCGCCAGCCTTTTTTCATATTGGTAGCGGCGCTGCAACAGCGAGGAGTCGTCCCCTCCCAGCAGATAGCAGAGCACGTCAAGGTCGACAGAGCGCAGGTCGCGCTGGTCCGGCGCGGGAAAAGCCAGGCCGAGGTATGCCTTGTTCCAGGGCCCCCGGATGACCTCCACGCGCGACCCGCCGGGCGCAAGCGCCATGTCCGCAGGCTGCGGGAGAGGCATGTCGGCGGTATTGGAAAGAGATCCGAACAGGGTTTGGGCATGGGCCAGCACCGCCGCCGGCTCAATATCTCCCGCCACCAGCAGCAGCATGTTCTGTGGCTGGTACCAGCGCCGCACATAGGCGCGCAAATCCTCGGCGGTGATGGACAGCACGCTTTCCCTGAAGCCGATGATGGGCCGACTGTATACGGTGTTTTGCAGGGCGGATGTCTGGAGGCTCTCAAAAAGCCGGTTCATGGGCGAATCCTGCCCGCGCTCCAGTTCGGAGATGACAACCTTTTTTTCCGACTCCAGTTCTTCGGGATCCAGCGAGGGATGGAAAGCCATGTCCTTGACAATTTCCATGCCGATACGCCAATGGGCAGCGGGCATGTCGGTTATGTACCAGGTCTTGTCAAAACTGGTGGCCGCATTGAGATACCCGCCCAGAGATTCCACCTGACGGGCAGCCTCCCCTCTGGGACGGGATTCTGTGCCCTTGAAAACCATGTGCTCCAACAGATGGCTGATACCCGCCTGCGCAGCCTGCTCATTGGCGGAGCCAGCGCCCACATAAAGGCGTGTGGCAACCAGCGGAAAACGGCTGTCCCTGACAATGACCACCCGCAGCCCGTTGGGCAGGCGCGTCAGGACTTTCTGTTCGGCGGGCGCGGCCTGCGTACCGTCCACAAGCAGGCCGGTCAGTGCCACAAGCAGCAAAAAGATGCGTACCAACATGTACTTCCTCTGATTTTTTTCAGCGTCCGCCGGGAGCACGGCCCCCGCATGGACGAAAAGCAACGGGAGAAAAGGCAGAGCCAGGTTCGGAAACGAAACCCGGCCCCCCCTGCGAAAAAACGGCTTTGGCAGACAGCAGCGTGTCAGGAGCCGCGTCTAAAAAGCGGGCATGATCCCCTTGGGAATCAGATGTTCCTCAATATAGGCCTTGACCTCCGCAGACTGCACGGCCTTCATCAGGGCCTTGGCCTGGGGGCTGTCCTTGTCGTCCGCGCGCACAGCAACAATATTGGCATAGGGCGAGTCCTTGCCTTCCAGCGTCAGGGCGTCTTTGGCAGGCACAAGGCCGGCTTCTCCCGCAAAATTGGTGTTGATGACAGCGCACGTCACGTCCGCCAACGTGCGGGGCAACTGCGCCGCGTCAAGCTCGTGAATCTTCAGGTCGAGCGGATTGGAAATGATATCGGCCACCGTCACCAGAGCGCCGGGCTTGACGGCAATGACGCCGTTGGCCTCCAGCAGGCGCAGGGCGCGGGCCTCATTGGTGGGGTCATTGGGCACGGAAACCGTGTCGCCCTTTTTGAGGTCCGAAAGCTTTTTGATTTTTTTGGAATAAATGCCCAGTGGCTCAATGTGCACCTTGCCGATGGATACCAGTCCGAGATTTTTTTCCGTGTTCATGTTGTCCAGATACGGCTCGTGCTGGAAAAAATTGGCAAACAACTGCTTGCCCGCAAGGGCCATGTTGGGCTGCACATAATCGGTGAACTCCCTGATGACCAGATTGTAGCCGTCTTTCGCCAGAAGGGGCTTGGCCACAAGCATGATGTCCTTGTGGGGAAAGGGCGTCACGCCCACGACCAGGTCTTCGGCGGCAAAGGCTTGTGTGGCAAGGGCAAGAATCATGACCAGCGACAGGAACAGACGTTTCATGGATGGACTCCTTCTGACATGTGCGCGGGGTTCGCCGGTATGGCGGAACCTACCGCAGGATTTTGTACAAAAAGTTGCAGATACCCTGAATCAGCAGCACCATGGCACAGAGAATGATGACGGAATAGACCATGATATCAACCTGAAAACGGTTGTATCCGTATTTTACGGCCAAGTCTCCCAGTCCGCCCCCGCCCACGGTTCCGGCCATGGCCGAATAGCCCAGCAGCGTGATGGCAATGACCGCCACGTTCAGAATGATGGACGGCAAAGCTTCGGGAATGAGCACCCGGAAAATGATCTGCACATTGCTGGCCCCGAAGGATCTGGCGGCTTCCACCACGCCCCTGTCCACCTCGAGAAAACAGGTTTCGATGAGCCGGGCCACAAAAGGAGCCGCAGCCACGGTCAGCGGCACAATGGCCGCCGCACTGCCAATGGACGTGCCCACCACAAAACGGGTGAAGGGGATGATGGCAATAAGCAGAATGATGAACGGAAACGAGCGCCCCAAGTTCACCACAAAGTCCACAACCTGATAGACCGCGCGCCACGGCCGCAGGCCTATGGGGTTGGTCACGATCATCAGGATGGCCAGAAAAAAGCCGATCAGCAGCGAAAAAAGCGTGGAAAGCAGCACCATATGGGTGGTTTCCCAAGTGGCGGCAAGAATTTCGGGCAGCTTGTCCTGCAGGCGCTCCCACAACGGCAGAAAGGCATCAACCCCTCCCCAAGCTTCACTCATGGCGCACATCCGTAGCTTGCGGAGCATACTCCAGAATTTCCCAGAACAGGCGCTGTTCTTTCAGGTAGCGCAGCACGGCATCCATATCCGGGTCGGGAACATTGATGATCAGAAAGCCGAACACGTCGTCCAGATAGCGTTCCAGTTTTCCGCCGACAATGGAAAAATCGCGGTCCAGCGCCCTGGCCATGCGCGTGATGACGCTCTGCTGCGAGATCTCGCGCGGAAACATGAGGCGGATGTTGGTTCCCCCCGGCAGAAGCGTGTATTCGTTTTCCACCATGGCCTGCATGGCCTTGGTGGGAGCAAGAAAAAGATCCTCTGTCCTGCCCTGCGCCACAGTTCTGCCACCGTCAAGCAAAAGCAGACTGTGGCAGAGGCGTTTGACCACTTCCATCTGGTGGGTGACCATCACGATGGTCAGGTTGAGCCTTTTGTTGATGTCTTCCAGGAGGTCGAGAATGGAGGATGTGGTTTTGGGGTCCAGAGCGGATGTTGCCTCGTCACAGAGCAACACTCTGGGATTCAGGGCCAGGGCGCGGGCAATGCCCACACGCTGCTTCTGGCCGCCGCTCAGACTCTGGACCCGCTGCCCGGCCTTGTCGGCAAGGCCCACCAGTTCCAGAAGTTCCATCACTCTTTCCCGCCGCCGCGCACTCCCCCACAAATCCAGAGGAAAGGCCACATTGTCAAAGACATTTTTGCGGGCCATCAGGTTGAAAGTCTGGAAAATCATGCCCATGGAGCTCTGGAGTTCGCGCAGGCGGCGCCCGCCAAGAGAGGACACTTCCACGCCCATCACCCGCACGCTGCCCCGCTGGTACGGCTCAAGACCGTTGAAGCAGCGCAGAAGGGTTGATTTTCCGGCACCGGAATGCCCCACGATGCCGAAAATTTCTCCTTCGTGCACATGCAGATCAATGTCATGCAGGACGGGATGGTTTCCGTACGACTTGCCGAGCCCGACGGTCTGGATCATGAGCGAACTGCCTGCCCCCTGTTTGCAAATTATGGCAGCATGCGCCATGCGCGCAAAAAAGTAAAGAACCGGCATTTCCCCCAAAAAGGACGCGCGCAAACCGAAAGGTATGGCACTTTTTTTGCTTGTTCTCTGCACAGCAAGACACGAAGGCCAAATTTTCCGCAGGGCTTTTTTCCGTGCGCCAAGCGCACGAAGGGCAAGGAGAAACAATATGGAACTGGAATTCCGCTTCCGCAACAATGACAGAGGCCCGCTTTTGCCCACATTTCAGGAAAGGGTCAACGCCATGCTGCCGGCCAACCGTGCGGCGGCCGCGCCCGCGGCACCCGCGGCCCCTGCAGACAAAACCGCATCAGCCGCAGCGCCCGTTCTGGAGCAGTCCCCCCCCGCAACGCCGCGCATGCTCAATACCGAAGAAATGCAGCAGGCTCTCGCCCAGGTTGAAGCCGAAGCCGCCCAGCACAGTCAGGAAATGATTCTGGCGCACTCGGGCCTGAACGAGCAGAGGATTGCCCGGCTTCTGGGGTTGCTGGACTAACGCGCAGTACATCACCCGGTCATTGCGGTTGATGAGGATCGCTGAATCCCAAAACACGGTTTCCGGCTCGCTTTCGCCAACGGGATGCGGGGAACAGGGTTACAGTTCCAGGCTCAGGCCCACCGGGCAATGGTCTGATCCGTAGACATCGCTTTCGATCCAGGCATCCCGCACGGCGGGCAATAACTCCTGTGAAACGAAAAAATAGTCGATACGCCAGCCAAGATTCTTTTCCCGCGCCCGGCTCTTGTAGGACCACCAGGAATAGTGCCCCGGCGTTTCGCCATGGACATGCCGGAAGGTGTCCGCATAGCCCATGGCCGTGAAGCGATCCAGAAATGCCCTCTCCTCCGGCAGGAACCCGGTATATTTTTCATTTTGCCTGGGGCGGGCAAGGTCTATGGGCCTGTGCGCGATATTGAAGTCGCCGCAGACCACTATCGGCTTTGTCTTGCGGCACTTTTCGGCGTAGGCCAGAAAAGCCTCGAAGTATCCCATTTTGTACGGGACACGTTTGAATTTTCCCGTGGGCTTGCCGTTTTCGTCCAGAATTTCCGCGCCGCCGTTGGGAAAGTAGCCGTTGAAAAAATGGAATTGCGGATACTCCAGGTGCAGCAGCCTGCCTTCTCCCTGAAATTCCTCCTGCGGCAGTTCGGCCTGCACGTGCAGTGCGGGCGCTTTGCTGAACACGGCAACCCCGGAATACCCTTTTTTTCCGGTGCTCCATGACCAGTGCGCCTCCCATCCCCCGGGGTTGCGAACACTCTCGTTCAGTTGTTCCGGGTGGGCCTTGGTTTCCTGCAGGGCCACCACCTGCGCGTCCGTACGCGCAAACCACTCCCATTCCGGCTTGCCGGAAACAGCCCGCAGGCCGTTAACATTCCACGAAACACATTTGAACAGCACAGATCCTCCCGCAGGGCGGCACGACCTTCCCCGTCACGGCACACGGTTGCCGCGAAAAACACCAGAACCGGGATACAGCCCTACCGCGCCGTTGCAGCGGTTTTTCGCGGGCGCACCGCCCGCACGGCAAAACCCCGCCATCAACCGAAAAAAGCATAGCCTTCCCGGAGGTTCAGGGCAAGCCGCACATTGCCTGAACGGGCATTCTGGGCTACAAAAACAGTGCACCCGCACAGCAACGCTACAGCTCACACCTTGAGGAGAGCCCCATATGGAAAACCTGCCCATTCGTCGCGCCATTCTCAGCGTCACGGACAAAAGCGGCCTGACGGATTTTGCCGCCTTTCTTGTGGAAAACGGCGTTGAACTGGTTTCCACCGGCGGCACATGGAAAACGCTGAAGGAAGCCGGGCTGCCGGTGACCGCCGTCAGCGAGGTTACGGGCTTTCCCGAAATTCTCGGAGGCCGCGTCAAAACCCTGCACCCCAAAATCCACGCGGGGATACTGGCCAGCAAGGACGATCCCGAGCACATGCGCACACTGGAGGATGCGGGCATTCTTCCTTTTGATCTCGTATGCGTGAACCTGTACGACTTTGCCGGAGCAGTGGAAAGAAAGCTCTCTCTGGAGCAGGCCGTGGAAGAAATCGACATCGGCGGCCCCTGCATGCTCCGCGCTGCGGCCAAGAATTTCCACAGCGTTCTGGTGCTGCCCTCTCCCCAGTGGTACGCCACGGCCATTTCCGAAATGAGCGGCAATGCCATGAGCGTCAGCCTGCAATTCCGTCAGGCCATGGCCTCCCGGGCTTTTGAGGCCACTTCCAGGTATGACGCGCTGATCACCTCCTACCTGCGCCCGTGAAAACGGGCCGCGATACGCACGACTGTCTTTTTCGGAGGCGGCCATTCCAAAACCCGAAGGCAATTTGCAGGGGCTGAAGCCAAGCCAGCTCGCTGCGCTCACCAGGCTTTTCAACCGGCGTTTTCCTGCGGAAGACGTCTATACCCTGGAGCAGGCGCGGGAAATCGCGCAGCTTTCCCGCGCTGTGGGAAGGCAGATCGGGCTTCTTGTGGACCGCAAGGGCCGGGTACAGACGGTCATTGTGGGAGAGACGGGCGGCCTGCTGATTCCGGAACTGCCGCGCATGCGCGGCGGCGCGGGGCGGCTGCGGGGCCTGCGCCTTGTGCACACGCACCTGACCGCAGACGGCTTGAGCCAGGAAGACCTGATGGACATGCTCTTTCTGCGCCTGGATGCCGTCATCGCACTCACGGTCAGCCCCGCAGGAGAACCTGTGCAGTGGCAGGCGGCGCACCTCCTGCCCGAAAACGTCAACGGGCAGCACTGCCATGTGGGGGAACTCCGCCCCTGGAACCACACTCAGGCGCAGCTTGCCGCCACGGCAAAAGCTCTGGAAGACGAGATGGACGCCCTTGCCGGGGCTGCCCGCGACGCGGGCGATGCCCCGCGGGCCTTGCTGGTTTCCGCAAGCATGCTGCCCGCCGCCGTGCAGGAACGCAATATCGGAGAACTGGCGGAACTGGCCCGGACAGCGGGCCTGACCGTGGTCGGGCACATGACCCAGCGGCTTTCCCGGGCAGACCCCCGTTTCATTCTGGGCAAGGGCAAAATGGCCGAACTGGAAGTCTTGGCCCTGCAGACACGGGCCGACATGCTTGTTTTTGACGGCGAGCTTTCCCCCGCCCAGTTGCACAATCTTGCGGACATCACCGAGCGCAAGGTCATTGACCGCACCCAGCTTATTCTTGATATTTTCGCCCAGCACGCGGTCAGCCGCGCGGGCAAACTTCAGGTGGAGCTTGCCCAGTTGCGCTATACCCAGCCGCGCCTGGTGGGAAAAAACCGCGCCATGGACCGCCTGATGGGCGGAATCGGCGGACGCGGCCCCGGCGAAAACAAGCTGGAAACAGACCGGCGCAAGGTTCGCGAGCGCGTGACCCGCCTGCGCAAGGATCTGGATCTGCTGCGCAGGCAGCGTTCCGCCACCCGTGCCCGCCGCTCGCGTCAGGGAATCCCCCTGGCCGCGCTGGTCGGCTATACCAATGCAGGAAAATCCAGCCTGCTCAATACCCTCACCCACTCCGAAGTGCTCGCGCAGGACAGGCTTTTTGCCACTCTGGATCCCACCACCCGGAGGCTGCGCTTTCCCGCGGTAAGGGAAATCATCCTGGCTGACACTGTGGGATTCATCCGCAATCTGCCCAGGGAGCTTGCCGAGGCTTTTCGGGCAACGCTGGAAGAACTGGAGGCCGCCGACATTCTGCTGCATGTGGCCGATGCCTCCCACCCCGATGTTTTGCTGCAGATCAGCGCGGTGGAAAATATTCTGGAAGACATGGAACTGGCGCATTTGCCGCGCCTTCTCATCCTCAACAAATGGGATCTGCTTGCCGTGCATGCCCGCGCCGAACTGGCTGATACCTTTCCTGCGGCATTGCCCCTTTCAGCCACAACAGGTGAAGGCTGCAAGGCGCTGCTGGAAGAACTGGAACAATTGCTCCTTCCCCGCAAGATTTCCTGCCCGACAAACGCCATGCCCCGGCAGTGAGCCTGCCCTCAGATTGTTGTTGCGCCCGGAGGGCTTTGCCTTTTCTCCGGAACAGGGGCGGCCTTGGGCTGTCCTGCCCCCGACTCCCCAGGGTTGGGAACATTTTTTTGCCCGGCATACTCCCTGGCCGCGCTCTCCATCGCTGCCTGCCCCACCACGCGCCAGTGCCCGTCCACCCTGCGCAGGGCCAGCCAGCTTGCCATGTTGGCCGGTGTGGTAACGCGGGCCACGGCGGCATCGGCATCCACTTCCACAATTTTTGCCTTGCGCAGGCTTTCCGGCACCCACGGACAATCCGGAGTATCGGCCTTGGTGCAGTGCGCCACAAGCTCTCCTGTTGATACGCCGCGCACAAACTGCGCGTGCTGGCGTGCCTCCATGTCAATAACATTGCCCAGCAGCTTTTCCATGCTCCCCAGCCCCAGCAGTTTTCCCACAGAGTCCAGGACGCCCAGGGCCTGATCCTCCCTGGTCATGTTTTTGACGGCATTGACGGCAAAGGCTTTCATGTCCATGTGTTCCAGAAAGGACGCGCTGTCTTTTTGGGTCAGAGCATCGGCCATCCGGTTGAGCGCCTGCTGCGGGCCGGAAGCCATGACGCACGCTCCCCCAAGCAGGGTGCACAAAAACAGCCACAAACGGAAGCGGAGAAATTTTTTCATGTCTACCTCGCAGACGGAGTACCTCCGCGCGCGTTGGCGCGCAGTCCGTTCCAGTCCGCTGTTTCGATGAGCAGACGGAGTACCTCCGCGCGCGTTGGCGCGCAAAGCCATACCGCCCTTTCTTATGCCAGAACGGAACAGATGCAAAGCCCTGCAGCACGCCATTGGCGGGCGCAAGGGGGCACTCTGGACTTTTTCCATGTTCTGATATATCGCTGCCTTTCATTACATTGTTCGGAGCATCGCGGGGACGCCGCCTGTGCTGCGTCCGGTATCCGGAACGATGCCCCAGTTTCTGCAACCCGGAGCATTCTCCATGAGCGACGCCATTCTCCTGAACCGGATGCGCGAACCCGCCTTTACCGCCCATGTGGAGGAAAAGAGCGGCCAGAACGTGTCCACCTGCTACCAGTGCGGCAACTGCACGGCAGGCTGTCCGGCGGGCTTCACCTACGACCTCCAGGTCAGCCAGATCATGCGCGCCGTGCAACTGGGCCTGAAAGATCAGGTGCTGCATTCCCGCTCCATCTGGATGTGCCTGTCCTGTTCCACATGCAGCCTGCGCTGTCCCAACGGGATCGACGTGGCCGGAGTCATGGAGACATTGCGCCATATGGCCCGCAAGGAAGGCGTGGTGACCGTGCCCAAGGTGGAAAAATTCTGGTTCTCCTTTCTGGACACGGTGCGCGCCTTCGGCCGGACGCACGAAATCGGCACCATGGCCCTGTACATGATGCGCTCTCTGCGTGTTCTCACGGATCTGGATCTGGCCCCCCAGGCGCTGGCCAAGGGCAAGCTGGGCCTCAAGCCGCATGTGCTGCCCGGAGGGGCGGATCAGGTTTCGCGCATCTTCCGCCGCTACAGGGAGCGGGCCAGACGCGAGGGGGTGCGGCCATGAAATTTGCCTATTATCCGGGCTGTTCCGCCCACGGATCCTCGGCGGATTACGAAATGTCCACCCAGGCCGTCTGCAAGGCTCTCGGCATCCTTCTGGAAGATATTCCCGACTGGAACTGCTGTGGTTCGACCCCGGCGCACGCCGTGGACACGGAGCTTTCTGCCGCGCTCTGCGCACGCAATCTGGACATTGCCGCCCGCCAGAACGCCCAATGCCTGCTCACCCCCTGCCCCAGCTGCCTTTCCAATCTGCGGCTGGCATCCAGACGCATGGAAAATCCGGAATTCCGGCAACGCGTGGACGAACTGCTGGACGGCCCTTCGGCCGCGGCCTTTCCCCAGGTCATGTCCGTCATGCAGGGCATGGCCCAGCATCTGGACATTCCGGCCATCACGCAGCGGGTACGCATCAGCCTCAAGGGCCTGCGCCTGGCTGCCTACTACGGCTGTCTCATGAGCCGCCCGCACGAAGTCATGGACTTTGGCGACCCGGAAAATCCCACTCTCATGGAAAGCCTGCTGAGCGCCTGTGGCGCGGAAATGGTGGATTTTCCCCTCAAGACCGCCTGCTGCGGCGCATCGTTCGGCATTCCCGAACGGCCCATGACCGCGCGCAACTCCGGCCGTATTCTGGAACTGGCCTCCCGCCTTGGTGTGGACGCCGTGGTGGTGGCCTGCCCGCTGTGCCAGATGAACCTTGACCTGCGCCAGAAACAGGCGGCCAAAGAAACAGGCTCCGCTTTCCATCTGCCCGTGCTCTACTACACCCAGGTGATGGGCCTGGCCTTTGATCTGCCCTGGGAAAAACTCGGCCTGAACAAACTCTGCGTCAGCGCCGACCCCCTCATTGCGAAACTGAAAGACCTGCGCCGCGCCGATGCCGTGACGCAGACGGCGAAAAACAGGGCCGGTGAAGGAGGCAGGTCATGAGAATAGGCGTCTTTGTCTGCCACTGCGGCAGCAACATTGCCGGAACCGTGGACTGCGGCGCTGTGGCCGAAATCGCCCGCGCCTACCCCGATGTGGTGTATGCCGACGACCCCATGTATACCTGCGCCGAACCGGGGCAGGCCGCCATTGAGGCCGCCATTCACGAGCACAAGCTGGACGGCGTGGTAGTGGCCTCCTGCTCGCCGCGCATGCACGAGCCTACCTTCCGCCGCACGGTGGAGCGGGCGGGGCTCAACCGCTACATGCTGGAAATGGCCAATATCCGCGAGCATGTTTCGTGGATCGGCAGAGACATGGAGGCCAATACCAACAAGGCCGCGGAACTGGTGCTTCTGGCCGTGGAAAAGCTGCGCCGCAACGCGCCCCTGCAGGCCAAGAGCTTTGACGTGACCAAGCGGGTGCTGGTTATCGGCGGGGGCGTTGCCGGTATTCAGGCCGCTCTGGACTGCGCCGACGGCGGCGTGCCCGTGGTGCTGGTGGAGCGGGATGCCACCATCGGCGGCAAAATGGCGAAGCTGGACAAAACCTTTCCCACCGTGGACTGCTCGGCCTGCATTCTGGGCCCCAAAATGGTGGACGTGGCCCAGCATCCCAACATCACCCTCTACGCCTATGCGGAAGTGGAAGACATTTCGGGCTATGTGGGCAATTTTCAGGTCAAGATACGCAAGCGCGCGTCTTATGTGGACTGGAGCCTCTGCACGGGCTGCGGGGCCTGCACCGAAAAATGCCCGAGCAAGAAAACGCCCGATGCCTTCAACGAACTGACCGGAAACACCACGGCCATCACCATTGCCTTTCCCCAGGCCATTCCCAAGAAGGCCGTTATCAACGCCGCGCACTGCCGCCAGTTTGTCAAGGGCAAGTGCGGCGTGTGTGCCAAAATCTGCCCCACCGGGGCCATCAGGTATGACATGGAGGACGAGATCGTCACCGAGGAGGTGGGCAGCATTGTCGCCGCCACAGGGTATGACCTCATGGACTGGACCGTCTATCAGGAATACGGCGGCGGAGCCTACCCCGACGTGATCACCTCCCTGCAGTATGAGCGCCTGCTCTCGGCCTCCGGCCCCACGGGCGGGCACATCAAGCGCCCCTCCGACGGACGGGAGCCCAAAAGCATCGTCTTTGTGCAGTGCGTCGGCTCCCGCGACAAATCCGTGGGACGCCCCTACTGCTCCGGTTTCTGCTGCATGTACACGGCCAAGCAGGCCATCCTGACCAAGGACCATATTCCCGATTCCCAGTCCTATGTTTTTTACATGGACATCCGCGCTCCGGGCAAAATGTACGACGAGTTCACCCGCCGCGCACAGGAGGAATACGGAACCGAATACATACGGGGCCGCGTTTCGCAGATATACCCCGACGGCAACGGGCAGCTTTCGGTCATGGGTGTGGACACTCTGCTGGGCAGCCCCCTGGAAATCAAGGCCGATCTGGTGGTTCTGGCCGTAGGGGCGGAAGCCAGCAAAGGTTCCCCCCAACTTGCCGAGAAACTGCGCATTTCCTATGACAGCTACGGCTTTTTCATGGAAAGCCACGTCAAGCTCAAGCCTGTGGAAACCAACACCGCCGGCGTGTTTCTGGCCGGGGTCTGCCAGGGCGTCAAGGACATTCCCGCCTCCGTGGCACAAGGCTCCGCCGCTGCCGCCAAGGTGCTGGCCCTTTTTGCCAAGGACAAGCTGGAGAGTGACCCGCAGATCGCCCAGGTGGACATTCAACGTTGCGTCAACTGCGGCAAGTGCATCCGCTGCTGCCCCTTCGGGGCCATCAAGGAAGTGGAAATTCGCGGCGAAGGCAAGGCCCAGGTCATTGAAACCGTCTGTCAGGGATGCGGCCTGTGCACGGCCACCTGTCCGCAGGGCGCCATTCAGCTCTCCCACTCCACCGACAACCAGATTCTTGCGGAGGTAAACGCCTTATGTCAGTGCTGAAGGGCAAAGAACTGAGGATCGTGGGCTTTCTCTGCAACTGGTGCTCCTACGGTGGTGCGGACACAGCCGGGGTGGCGCGCGCCACCCAGCCCACGGACCTGCGCATCATCCGCGTGCCCTGCTCGGGCCGCATTGACCCGCTCTTTATCGTCAAGGCCCTGCTCAACGGTGCGGACGGCGTGCTGGTTTCGGGCTGTCACCCCCGCGACTGCCACTATGCCGCAGGCAATTTCTATGCGCGCCGCCGCCTGGAAATCCTCAAGCACTTTCTGCCGGTGCTGGGCATTGACGACAGACGCTTCGAATATACCTGGGTTTCGGCCTCCGAAGGCCAGCGCTGGCAACAGGTGGTCACGGTTTTCACCGACCGCATCCACAAACTCGGGCCCGCGCCCAGACTGGAAGACCACGAGCCTCTGCTCAAGGTGGCGGACATGGCGCTGAGCGCCCTGCGCCCCCTGGGCACGGGCCAGACTGCGGCCCTGGACGAACTCAAGGCCGCCATCAAGGCCAAACTGCCGGAACTGGACTGTGTTATCGGCTGGCAGCAGGGCCACGATGCGGCCCATACCGTGCCTTTGTTCATGAAAAAACCGGAAGATGTGGACAAGCTGGTATGGGGCCCTCTGAACGTCAACAACCCCGCCGTCTACCTGCCTTCGTTCAAGGGCAAAAAGGTGGGCATTGTGGTCAAGGGCTGTGATTCGCGCTCTGTGGTGGAACTTTTGCAGGAAGACCTCATCCGTCGCGAGGACGTGACCATTTTTGCCCTGCCCTGTGAAGGCACACTGGACATGGCCCGCGTCGAGCAGAAGCTCGGCCGCTACACCAGCATTGATGACGTGCGGTATGACGAGGCTGGCGTGACCATTGTGGCCGATGGCCGCGAAGAACGCTTCTGCATGGTGGATCATGCCCAGGGCAAATGCTACGGCTGCACCACGCCATCGGCCGTGCTGGCCGATACGCGCCTGGGGCTGCCCGCCCCCGTGCAGCCCGGCCCCTTTACCCCGCCGGAACTGGCCCTGCTGGACTCCATGAGCCTTGACGAGAGGCTGGCTTTCTGGCGCGGACAGATGGAGCGCTGCCTGCGCTGCTATGCCTGCCGCAACGCCTGCCCCATGTGCGTCTGCCGCGACTACTGCGTGTCTGACAGCCGCGATCCGCACTGGATGACGCAGGAGGACAGTGCCAGGGAAAAACTCTTTTTCCAGACCATCCACGCCCTGCATCTGGCCGGGCGCTGCACCGGCTGCGGCGAATGCCAGAGGGCCTGCCCCGTGGGCATTCCCATTCTGGCCCTGCGCCAGCAGATCGCCCGTGCCGTGGGCCAGCTTTTTGACGACTACAAGCCGGGCCTCAACCCCGCCCATGTTCCGCCCCTGCTGGGCTATGAAGTGGTGGAAAAGAACATCCATGAGAGGGACTGGAAATGAGCACGATCCGTTTTGTCGCCCCCGACGGCCTGCCCGCCCTTCTCGCCTTTCTTGCCCAGGACGGGCGGCGCGTCCTGGCTCCGGCGGAAAAACCTGCGGCCAAGAGGTCTGTTGTTTTTGAACCCTGGCAGCCGGGCAAGCCCTTCACGCTGGACAAGGCCACTGTGCCCGCCAAGGAGGCCGTGCTGCCCCAATGCGAAGTTTTGCTGCGCTTCAAAAAAACCAGAGATGCGGAAAATCCCGGCCGCCTTGCCCTGAGCCTGGACGACACCCCGCAGGCCTGTCCGACCGTGGTTTTTGCCGCCCGCCCGTGCGATGCGCGCGGCTACACGGTTCTGGATCGCCCCTATCTTCAGGGGCCGTTTGCCGACCCCTACTACAAGGCCCGGCGCGAACAGCTCACGGTCTTCACCCTGACCTGCCCGCGCGGCTGCAATACCTGCTTCTGTCATTGGGTGGGCGGCGGGCCCACATCGCCCGAAGGTTCCGATGTACTCATGACAGAGATCGACACCGGATATGTATTGCAGGCCATTACCCCCAAGGGCGCGGAGATACTCGCGGCCGCTCCCCTGGAAGACGGGGCCGCACTCTTTGCCAGGGCCGAGGAAGCCCGCAAGGCGGCCTGGGCCAGCCTGCAACCGGCCCCCAATCTCAAAAGCGCCGCGCAAAAGGTGGCGGAGCGCTTTACTGACGAAGAATTCTGGCAGGAGCAGACCAACAGCTGCCTCTCCTGCGGGGCCTGCACCTATTTCTGCCCCACATGCTACTGCTTCACCATCACCGATGAGGGCGAAGGCCTGAGTGAAAAGGGCGGACGCCGTTTGCGCAGTTGGGACACCTGCATGTCCTCGCTGTTCACGCGCGAAGCCAGCGGGCACAATCCGCGCGTTTCCAAGGCCCTGCGCATGCGCAACCGCGTTTCGCACAAATTTTCCACCTATCCCGAAAACTGGGGAGCCTTCTCCTGCAACGGCTGTGGCCGCTGCATCAGCAACTGCCCCGTTTGTCTGGACATCCGTTCCATTGTGCTGGCCGCGATGGCAGACGGAAAGACCACTGAAAAGTAGGAGCGACCATGGCAAGCAAAAAAACTCCCGCAAAATCCAAAGCCGCGGTCAAACAGGACACGGTCAAGGACACGGTCAGGGCCACGCCCGTTGCTCCGGCAAAAGCTCCCGCGTCAAAGGCTTCTGCTCCTGCCGCTCCCGCGCCGCGCCGGGGCGCAATCACACCCCGCCCCCTGATGCCGGGAAATCCCTATCTGCCCATGCCGGCAACCGTGGCCGAAGTCATTCAGGAAACGGGCAACATAAAAACCCTGCGCGTGGTGCTGGACGATGCCGAAGCCATGCGCTCCTTCCACTATGAGCCGGGACAGGTGGGACAACTTTCGGTTTTCGGCGCGGGCGAATCCACCTTTGTCATCAATTCCCCGCCCTCGCAAAAGGAGTACCTCCAGTTCTCCGTCATGCAGGCCGGTGAGGTGACCGCCGCCATCCATCGCCTGTCGCCGGGCGACAAGGTGGGCGTGCGCGCGCCGCTGGGAAATTTCTTTCCCTATGCCGACTGGAAGGGCAAGGACATCTTTTTTGTGGGCGGCGGCATCGGCATGGCTCCCATCCGCACCATTCTGCTGCATGTGCTGGAAAACCGCGCCGATTACGGGAAGGTCAGCCTGCTCTACGGCGCGCGCACCCCGCGCGACATGGCCTACAGCTATGAAACGGAAGACTGGCTGCGCCGTGAAGATCTGGACTGTACCCTGTGCATCGACGCTCCCTTTGAGGGCTGGGAGCACAAGGTGGGCCTGATTCCCCATGTTCTGCTGGAACTGAATCCCAGCCCCGAAAATTGCGTGGCCGTGCTCTGCGGGCCGCCGGTGATGATCAAATTCACGGTGCAGGCTTTGGAAAAACTCCGGTTCGCACCGGAAAATATTGTCACCACGCTGGAAAAGCGCATGAAGTGCGGCATCGGCATCTGCGGCCGCTGCAATATCGGCGGGCGCTACGTCTGTGTGGACGGGCCTGTGTTCACCTGGCAGGAGTTGCAAAACCTCCCGCCGGAACTGTAAGCAACCTCCGCCGAGATTTTCCTGGCCGGTCTGGTGTGCTGTCCGGGCCGCCGGGCATCGCGCCCCGGCAGGCATGGCACCGTGCGTTGCAGAAAATTCTGGCAACTGTGCCTGCTGGCCGGTTTCCGCGACAAAAAAAACAACCCGGAAATTTGAGGATTTTTTGATGAAAAAAATACTGCTGCCCTGCTGCCTGCTGCTCTCCCTGCCCCTGGCAGCCCAGGCTGCCCCTGAAACAAAAATCGACCCCGCCACCTATATCTGCGCGGAGCTCATAACCCAGCCCATCACCACCGCGGGCGAACCGCCCATTTTCACCGGGCTTCAGCTTGACGGTTTTGTGGGCGCATCCCTGAACATGCCCGTTGCCGACCCGGCAACCATGCCCGCGGTGCTGGGCGAGGTCTTTGCCGCCTGCCAGGCAAAGCCCACCGAAAAGGCGGCTGTTTTGTGGAAAGAAGTCCGCAAAAGACTGCCCGCACCCGCTGACGGCCCGTGGAAGGCAGACAAGACCACCTGCAAGGACTATGGCGACAATCCTGATGACGGCAGCGGTTTTGTGATCTGGCTTGACGGCTACCATCGCGGCAAGAGCGGCAAGCCCGCCTCGGTGCTGGAGAGCAACGAAAGCCTCACGGCCTATCTGGAAGCCTGCTCCCAAAAGCCCGAAGCCCTCATGCTGGACGTGATGGCGGAAAGCGTCAAATAGAACACAGAATACCGCGCGTACAACAAGCCCCGCAGGTCTTTTCGGCCTGCGGGGCTTTTGGCGTCAGGCGGGCACACCCGCGAAATTGGACGGCGCACGCCCGCGAAGCGCGGTTTTCCGCAACTCAGCGTTCAAAATAGGTATAGCCGCGCAGGCCGTCTTCAAAGGCCTGCATGATGGCAAAACGCTCGCTGGGCGAAATGCGGCCCTGCCGCACTGCCTGTTCTGCCGTACTGCGCAAATCCTCCAGGATACGGCGCGGTTCATACTCCACATAGCTCAGAATATCCGCCACAGAGTCCCCCCGTATTTCGCGGGTATACTCATACGTTCCGTCTTCGGCCACACGGATGGAGACAACATTGGTGTCCCCCATGAGATTGTGCAGATCGCCCAGTGTTTCCTGATACGCGCCCACCAGAAAAACTCCCAGATAATATTCCTCTCCGTCCCGCAGGGGATGCAGGTCCAGCGTGGGCTTGACGCCCTGCGGATCGATAAAGTGGTCGATGCGACCGTCGGAATCGCAGGTAATGTCTGAAATGATGGCCTGACGTGACGGAAACTCCTTGAGACGGTGCACGGGCATGATGGGGAATATCTGGTCAATGGCCCAGGAATCCGGCAGGGACTGGAACACGCTGAAATTGCCGTAGTAAATGTCGGCCAGGCTCACATCAATGTCGGCCAGATCGCGGGGCACGTTTTTGAGGCGCGTCTTCTCCTGTGCGATGCGCATGATGATGGCCCAGAAAAAACGCTCTGCCAGGGTGCGCTGGCGCAGGGTCACCCGCCCGGCAAAAAACATCTGCCGCATTTCGTCACGGTAGTAGATGGCGTCGTTATAGCATTCCTGCAAATTGCGCAGGCTGATGCCCGCAAGGGTTTCGCGCAAATTGCGCACAGGCTCCGGAGAATCCTCGGGCAGACTTTCGGGCAGGTGCACCTCCTCCACCACGCTGACATCCAGAATATTGAAAAGGAGTACGGAGTAGTAGGCCACGGTGGCGCGCCCCGACTCGGTGATAATGTGCGGGTGCGGCACGCCCTGCTCGTCCAGAATGCTCATGACGGCCTCCACCACGTCGGTGCAGTATTCGTCAAGGCTGTAGTTGCGCGAGGAAATATAGTTGGTGTGCGTGCCGTCATAGTCCACAGCCAGACCGCCGCCAAGATCCAGATAGCCCATGGGGGCGCCTTCCTGCACCAGCCCCACATACAGACGCGCGCCCTCCATGACGCCGGTGCGGATATCGCGGATATTGGAAACCTGCGAGCCCAGATGGTAGTGCAGAAGCTGGAAGCAATCCAGCATGTCGCTGGCCTTGAGGGTGTCCACCACGTCCACAATCTGCGCGGGCGACAGGCCGAATGTCGAGCGGTCGCCGCCCGAGTCCGTCCAGTGGCCGCCGACCTTGGACGAGAGCTTGGCCCGGACGCCGATATTGGGCCGGACGCCGAGGGCCTTGCTGCGCTCCAGCACCACCTCAAGCTCGCTGGGCATCTCCAGCACAAAGAAGACGTTGAAGCCCAGGCGCAGGGCCTGAAGGCCAAGGTCAATAAATTCCTCATCCTTGTACCCGTTGCAGATGACACAGGCCTTGCGGTCGGTCATGAGGGAAATGGCGGCGATAAGCTCGGCCTTGGAGCCGACTTCCAGCCCATGGTGGTATTTGGCCCCGAACTGGGTGATCTTTTCCACCACCTGCTGCTGCTGGTTTACCTTGACAGGAAAAACGCCACGGTAGGATCCGGTATAATTGAGGTTTTTTATGGCCTTGCGGAAAGAATCGTGGATATTGGCAATGCGCGCGTCCAGAATATTCTCCACACGCAAAAGCACAGGCATGTCATAGCCCCGCTCGTGCAGGCCGGCAATGATCTCCGGTATGGAAACCTGCGGCCCGCGCGGGCCGTGGGGGCAGATGACCACATCGCCCTTGTCGGAAACGTCAAAATACCCGGCACCCCAACTGTTGATGCCGTAAAGCTCGACAGAATCCTCCACCCTCCACTGTTGCAATGCCCGGTTTCGTGCCAACGTGCGCTCCTTTGCTTTTTTTCCGGACGAAAAAATTCGCTCCGGCAGAAACTGCAAGTATGCTTGCCGCCCCCAAAAAGTCAACTGGCAGGAGCGCAAGCCTTTGCCGGGGCAAGGGATGCAGCGCGCCTCACCACGCCAGAGAAATACTGCGATCCGTATGGGGATTGACTGCGGGATTGCGCAGAACGGCCCCGGCCAGGGGCACAAGCCTGACCGCCTGCACGGCATCGGCCCTGACCACGAATCCGGGGGCGTAGACCAGACGGCCTCCGTCGTACCCGGCGGCTGCCTGCCAGAGCGTGACGCTCCAGAACAGGGTACAGGCCGTCAGCACCGCCCCCAGCAACAGATAGGGAAAATATTTCCGGTTTTGCTCCACCATGTCTGCTCCTTTGCGGGGCTGCTGCCGCCGCCGGAAATCTGACATGGAAAAGCAAAAACCGTGCCCTCGGTGGACGCCGCCCAGGCCGCACAGCGGCCTGACGGCACGATACGGGCTTATGTTTTCTGACGCAGTTGCGCGCATTCTTCGGCCATGCGCAGCAAATCCGGATTCTGCGGCATCACCTTGAGGCCTGCGCGCACATGCCCCAGAGCGCGCACATATTCTCCTGCGTCCATCATGGCCTTGGCCATCATGCCGAAAATGGACGTTTCGTCACGGTACAGGGCAAGAGCCTCGGCAAAAAAGGCATCGGCCTCCGAGGGTTTGCCTTCCGCCAGTTTTTTCCTGCCGTCGCGCAAGTGGTGGTCCATGGCGAGTTTGCGCTGCAGGGCGGCCTGATATTCCTCTTCATTTTCCTGCCCCTTGATGGCGCGGTACATTTTGTTCAGCGTGGCAAGCAGTTCGCTTTCAGCCCCCGGCTGATAACCGCCCTGACCGCCCTGGGCCAGAAGAGCGGCCTGCCCGCCCCCGGACGCGCCGCCCGCCTCGCCTATCCGCGCCTTGTACTCCGGGTCTGCCACAAGGTACGACATGGCAGTGCGAAAATCGCCGCGCAGATCCGAAGGAGCGGCCTGCCCTCCCAACTCCTTGAGGGCGGAAATGGTCAAAAACAGGGCGCGCTCAAAGTCCCGGCGCATGCAACTGGCCTTGACGCGGCCCAAATCTTCACGGATTTTGCGTGTATTCATGTCCACTCCCGCCGCATTGGCGTTCTGCGGCCTGCCCGTGCCGCCCCAGAACGGCGCGCAGGGCACCGGCTGTTTCGTCGTCCAGCCGGTAGGCCATGATATGTTCGCGAAAGCGCTTGTTCAGGCTCGCGGCAACGCGCGCGAGCTCCCGCTGGAATTCCTTGTATTCTTTTGACTCTTTCAGGACAACACGGCCCTGACTGTCCACATCCTCCACCAGATAACGGCGCATGGGGCGCAGGGAGCGCAGGCCGGAAAGATAGAGCAGCTTGTTCAGAAAGAGCCTGCCCATGCACAGATTGTCGCGGATGACCAGTTCACGGTGCATCCGGCGTTTGTCCAGCCCCCGCGCGGCATAGGTGGATTGGTTGTCGTCAGGCTCCTCAAGATTCTCAAAGTAGTCGGGGCCGTGGTAATAGTATTGCACAAAACCCGCCGCCTGCATGCGCAGGCCGTAGTCGCCGTCCTCGCCCCCGTAGAGGCCGTATTCCTCGTTCCAGAAGCCAAGCCTGTCAAAAACCGCGCGCGGAATGAGCACGGCCTGACCGGGCAGATTGCCCAGGCACACGCCCAACTCGCCGTGGGGCGTGGCAAGAGCGCCCGGTGCCCGGCGCAGCATGGAGCGGTCAAAGGCCCCGCCCAGGCAGGAAAGCTCCTGCCCGTGCTCCCAGAGCGCAAGGAGGTCGCGCAGCCAGTGCCGCCGCACCAGAGCCGTATCGTTGTCCAGCTTCATGTACAGGGGGGCGGGCACCAGTTCCCAGCCCACATTGGCGGCGCAGGCCACGCCCATGTTGCGCGGCAGAAGAAAGAGATGGTCAATGATGCCGTCGGCATGCAGGCGGGAGAGAGAGCGGACCAGTTCCGCATCGCTGCCGTTGTCCACCACGGTGATGCAAAAAGGCACTTCCCGCGACGTGGCGTGCAGGGCCTGGATGGCCTCCAGCGTACACCGGGGCCGGTTGAACACCGGAATGGTGACATTGCAGACCACACCCGCCGGAGCCAAAACGCGCATCCGCCCCTCCCGTTCCTTTGGCCCGCACTATAGGCAGCGCGCGCCCGGGCGTCAAGAATGACGATTGACGCCGTGCCCGCGCGTTGCTACTTTTCGCGCCATGCCCGCGCGTTTTGCCCGGCCCGCGCGGGAGCTGCCCTTGCAGGACGGCGCAGGCGCTGCGGACGGCACAGGGAGGGACAGGGGAGAAACATGGCGCGCGTACTCTACGGCATACACGGCACAGGCCACGGCCACGCCATGCGTGGCCTGACCATTGCCCGCCGCCTGTCGGAGCACCAGTTCCTGTTTGTGGCCGATGACGACGCCCCCGGTGTTCTGGAACCGGAATTTCCTGTGCGCCGCATGCCCAATCTGGGCACGGTCTTCAAAAACTACCGTGTGGACGTGTGGGCCACAGTCCGCCGTGCAGTGCCCCTGCTGCTCCACAGACGCCGCCATGTGGAAAGCGTTTTGCGCATCATCGACGATTTCCGGCCTGATGTCTGCATGACAGACCTGGAATACTTTGTGCCGCGCGCCGCGGAGCAGGCGGGCCTGCCCTGCCTGACCCTGGATCACCAGCACATCATCACCTGCTGCCGCCACGACCTGCCGCCGCAACTCTGGTGGGACGCCTTTGTGCAGGGACTGACGCCGCGCCATCTTTTCCGGCCGACCGAAGCCAACCTGATCATCTCCTTCTACGCGCCGCCGGTGCTGCCCCGGTACAATGCCCGCGTGGTGCCGCCCATTCTGCGGGATCAGGTGCTGCGCCTGACCCCCCGCGACGACGGGCATGTGCTCGTGTACCAGAGCAATTCCACACACCGCAGGCTGGTGGATTTTCTGCGCGCGGCCACCCGCAGAACCTGCTATGTGTTCGGCTATGACCGCACCGGAGGGCGGGAAGACAATGTTGTTTTTCTGCCCAGGAGCGAAGAGGGCTTTCTGCGCCTGCTGGAAGGCTGCTCCTATGTGATCCAGGGCGGCGGGCACACGCTCATGAGCGAGGCCCTGCATCTGGGCAAACCCATCCTGACCCTGCCCCTCAAGGCCATGGTGGAGCAGCGCTTCAACGCCCTGTATGTCGAGCGCCTGGGCTACGGCATGCAGGCCGACATGCTGACCCTGGAGCCGGAACTGCTGCGCCGCTTCGAGGCCAGTCTGCCCGCATACAAGGCCGCCATCAGCAAAGGCGTTTTTTGCGGCAACGAAACAGTCTTCGGGCTTGTGGACGCTTTTTTGCGCAACAAAAAACTGCCGGAAGCCGCCCCCCTGTCCCCAAGCGCACAGCCATCATCCTGAAAGAAAAAACAAAAACGTGTGCATTCGCCTTCTTTTTTCAGTATTGAAATTCTTTTTTGCAAACTTTGAAATCAAATTTCAAATCTCTTGACGCGGTTCAAATTTTTTGCCAGACTGTCCCCAGAAAAAACCGACTGGAGGCATGCATGAGTCCGACGATTCCCTTTTCTTCCCCGTCCTCCCTTTCCCACCGTTTCAGCCACGACAATCTGCACATCCGCCTCAAGGGCCCTCTGGAAATGCCGCAGGCCGAAGAACTGGTCCGTTTTTTGCAAAGCCATCAGGAGAGCTGCCAGCGCATTTTTCTTGACGTTCGCGGCATCACGCATGTGCAGCCCGATGCTGCGGAAAATATCAGAACCTTCCTGCAGCAGGGGGGCATTGCCGGAGAGAGGGTGCACTTCAAGGGGGAGAACGGGTTTCTCATGGCGGCCACGGGCAACCGCATCCTCACCGTGCCCGCCCCCAAAAAAGAGCACGCCTGCAAGGGCAACTGCCCCAACTGCCGTTGCCGGCACGAAAAAAGCGCGGCATAGCGCGCCTGCCCCTTGTGGCGCGGCACGCGAAAAGCGCACGGCACAGTCATGATTTTCCGGAGCGTTTTCAGCGGGAAGGCGCGCCGGTTTTGCCGGGCAGAACTGTTTTTCGGGGCGGCGTTGTCAGCCGCGGCCCCACCTGCCCGGCCTCTCTCACAGGGCCATGGCCCGCAAAACCAGAAGCACGGAACGGAGGTTTTTCATGAACGCAAAAAACAGCGCGCAGAAATTCAGAAAAGTCTGCATGGTCGCCCTGCTGGCCGCAGGCATGCTGCTGGGCGTGTCCGGCCCGGCCAGCGCCATTGACTTCAAGGTCAAGGGCGAATGGCTCGTGGGCTTTGGCGTGGCCGACACCGGCCTGACCAAGCACACCAGAAATCCCGGTTTTGGCCAGCCCAGCCAGAAGAGCAACAACAACGATGTGTTCGGCGCGGCCCAGCGCGTGCGCCTGCAACTGGACGCCGTGGCCTCCGAGGCCCTGTCCGGCACCGTGTTCTTTGAAATCGGTGACCAGAATTGGGGCCGGGATGGCGGTGCTGCCGCCGGTCGTAGTGTCGGTGGCGCTCTCGGCGCTGACGGCGTTGCCGTGGAAGTGAAAAACGCCTATATCGACTGGATCGTGCCCCAGACCGACCTGAAATTCCGCATGGGTCTGCAAGGTCTGGCCCTGCCCAATGTGGCGGGCGGATCCGCCGTGCTTGACGCCGACGTGGCCGCTGTGGTGGCCAGCTACCAGTTCAACGACAATGTGGGGCTCACCGCCTTCTGGGCGCGCCCGGTCAACGACAACTATACGCGCGGCGCACTCGCTTCCAGAAACAGCACAGACAAAAACAATTTCCTGGACAATATTGACCTCTTTGCCCTGACCCTGCCCCTGACCTTTGATGGCGTGGAAGTGACGCCCTGGGTCATGTACGGCATGATCGGCAAAAACGCCTTCGGCAATCTGAACACTACGGACGGAGATCTGAGCAACACCATCTTTGGCACAACAGCCGCCTACTACAACTATCCCGGCGCCAACCCCACCACTGCGGCCGTTACCAGCAAACACTACGGCTCTCTGTTCTGGGCCGGCCTGCCCGTGGCCATCACGGCTTTTGACCCCCTGAACATCGAGTTTGACATCAACTACGGCTACGCCGAAGCCATGGGTCGCTATGACGTGGTCAAGCGCATGGATCCGACCGCCGTGGACCGCGCCAGCACACAGCGTCAGGGCTGGCTGGCCAAGGCCCTCATCGAGTACAAGCTGGACTGGGGCGTGCCCGGCATCTTTGGCTGGTATGCCAGCGGCGACGACGGCAACGTGAAAAACGGTTCCGAACGCATGCCCTCCATCGCGGGCGCGGGCAACTTCACCTCCTTTGTGGGTGACGGCAATCTGGCCTGGGGTCCCGGCAACGGCGATTACGTCGACTGGAACATGAGCTACGCGGGCACCTGGGGCATCGGCGCGCAACTGCGCGACATGAGCTTTGTGGAAGATCTGAGCCACACCTTCCGCATTGCCTACTGGGGCGGCACCAACTCCACCTCCATGGTCAAGTACATGAGCAGCGCCTCCGCATGGAACGACGGCATCGGCGCTGACGGCCCCTACCTGACCACCCACGACGGCCTGCTGGAATTCAACCTGGTGAACGCCTACCAGATCTATGAAAATCTGGAAATGAATCTGGAATTGGGCTATGTTGTCAACATGATGGACAACGACACCTGGCGCAAAAGAGGCTACACCGGCGGCGGCAACGGCAGCTTCTCCAAGCAGGATGCCTGGAAGGCCCAGCTCGTCTTTGCGTACAGCTTCTGATTTCCCCCAAACCTCAAACGATCAACCCCCGGACGGCAGTGCCGTCCGGGGGCTGATTGTTGATGATGCTCTGCGGCTGTTCGGATCAAACGCCTGCTCTGTGCTTGAAAGCGTTACCGTAGTGCCGCAACCAGGCTTTTTGCAAGGATTTTCACCTCCGGCAAAGTTCTGACTTTGCGGGCCGCGTCAAGCAAAATTTCCCTGTCCTGCATATCGAGTTTCACCAAGTCTCCGCCCTTGAAGTACGTCATGGCCTTGAGGGCCTCGCCGGGCTGAAAATTTTCACCATACAGAGTTCTGGCCGCAGCAAGCCCCCCGGACAAATCCACACCGTGTTGCAGCATGGCCGAAATATCGCGGTAGTCTTTGCACTCCACACGGTCAAACAATGCTTTCAGTTTGGTGGCCATCAAGTCATTGAGCGATGCGACCTGGACATTGTTGTCATTGCTTGTCAGCGGAGTGCCCACACGTCCGAAATTGATCCCCCCCAAAAAGGACAGCAATACCCCGCTTTTCGTCTTGGCCGTGAATGTATTCTCTGAGTTTTGTTCCACCTCTGCTCCCTTGAGAAAGGGAAATGCCCCCTGGATCTGGTGTGCTTCAAATGTGCGGTCGGAAAAAAAGTCAAAGTCTACGGAATACCGGTGGCCGAGTTGGAGCGCGATTGCCGTACCTCCATAAAGGACAAAGCCCAGCTTTGTCGCTGGCGTCAGCAAGGGCCAAATTTCTTTTTGTGCGTCAGGCAGAATATCAAGGTACGGCTGAAAATCAGTCATGGTATTTTCTCTCGGGCATGGGAGGAACTTTTCCCAGGGGGATGTCGGTCAGCCTGTAGTGCCAATAGGCCCAGGAGCGTTCGGTGAATTGGCCGATTTCCGCATTTTGCAGGACATGCAGCAAGGTGCCCTCCCCCACAAGCTCCAGCAAGCGGCAAACGTCTGCGTATGTGCCCCGATTCATCACTTGCGCTATAAGACGATCTGGAAATTCCAGGGCCTCTTCTGTGGTCTTCCACCATATGTACGGTGCAAACGCGGCAAGCTCAGCGAGATCGTATGACAGATCAGAAGTATTGTCAGTTTTTTGCGTGGCCATACGGGCCTCAAAGTCTTATTGGCTGTGCGCCGCGTACCTGATCCGCTGATTCCCATAGCGCCATATACCACAGATCCGGACCCGGAGCAGATTGGTGGCCTGATCCGGGCTCTGGCCAAGTCTTCCGGTGTTCTCATTCTTCAACAGTGGCGCTGAATGAGCTTGCCGCCGAAAGCTGGGACTTTTCGGCGGCAGCAGAACGAGGGCATACAAACCATGCCGAAAAGATGTGCAGGGCCAACCGGGGCTTGCATCCGCCTTGCTGGCGCGCACGACCAGCATCCTGCGTGCCGTCAATGCCGATGGCGGTGGCAATGGCTGACTGCCAGTGCAGCCATGCCGTCAGGCGGCGCTTGCCGATGAGGCAACGCTCCGGCAAAGCCCGCTTTGCGGGCTTTGCCAGCCGCTTTTTCGCCTAGTACGAATGATTTCTCTCCTGGCTGTGCCCCAGAATGCCTCCGGCCAGAGCCCCGGCGCCAGCCCCGGCAAGGGCACCCCAACCGGCGGAACCGCCCGACAGGGCAGCCACTCCCGCGCCGCCCAAAGCCCCCAGGGCAGCGCCGCTGGCAACTCCCTGCTGGGTCCTGCTCATGTTGGTGCACCCCACACTACCGGCAAAAATCACCGCCAAGAGAACAATGCCTGCCATTTTTTTCATGATTTTTCTCCCAAAATCAACTGCCGCAAAACATGCGGCTACTTTGCGGAAATACGCGGAGCCACAAGCTCGTACCAGATGACCTCCATGACGGGCCGGTCGAGCCTTTGCGGATTGGCAGCATACCACGCGTCAACCATCTTGACGGCATCGGCCCGGCTCATGCCTTCAAAGGCTTTCATCCATCCCTTTTCAAAGGGCGAAAGCGTGTGCGCAGGGGCTTTGCCTTCCTTGGCCGCTTTTTCCGCCAGCTTGTCGTGCACAAAATACTCCACGGCGATGGCGGTTTCCACACCGAAGAGGAAAGACATTTTTTCCTTGTCCGGAGTCTGCTGCCAGACATGGCCGGTGAACTGATCCACAGGATTTTTGGCCCCGGATGCCGCCTGCTGCGCCGCATCCGCCGGAATGCAGGCGAAAACCAAGGCCAGCGCCAATCCCAGAGTCATGATGGATTTTCGCACACATGCCTCCTTGCTTTGCGCACACGAACTTTGCTGCGGCAGAACAGGGGAACAGCCCCGTTTTTCGTGCATTGCCGTGTGCGCGTCGCATTTTTGCAAAAGATACACGGGCTGTGCTCTGCCGCATCGTGCGCAAGGGTCGCACAGGCACCACGAAATAGCAAGCCCGCCGCACAAAAGGCCGCAAGCGCTTACTGCGCGGGCACTCCCTCCTCCACCGTCTGGCGGAAGCGCGAAAAAAGATAGTGCCCGTCGTGGGGCCCGGCCGCGGCCTCGGGATGGTACTGCATGCTCATGACCGGCAGACTTTTGTGGCGCAGGCCTTCCAGCGTGCCGTCGTTGAGGTTGACGTGCGTGGCCTCCACATGCTCAAGCCCATCCAGAATCACATGGAAACCGTGATTCTGCGAAGAAATTTCAATTTTCCCCGTGGCAAGGTCCTTGACCGGATGGTTGCACCCGTGGTGCCCGAACTTGAGCTTTTCGGTACGCCCTCCCAGGGCAAGAGCGATCAGCTGGTGCCCCAGACAAATGCCTGTGACAGGGAAAAAATCCATGAGTTCGCGCACCAGAGCCACTTCACTGTCCAGTGCGGCCGGATCGCCCGGCCCGTTGGACAGAAAAATCCCCCGTGCTCCGCTGCGCCTTGCTGCGGCAACGCCAAACGAAGGGGGCACAACCAGGGGTTCAAAACCGACCAGACACAACTGCCGCAAAATATTCCACTTTATACCGAAATCATATACCAGCAGGGGAATGCCCGTTCCGCGCCAGGCATAGCTGCCGTCGGCTTCCAGCACAGCGTCCTGGGGAGAGTTGTCATACCAGGCATAGGGTTTTTGGGCCGCCACCAGGGGCACAAGATTGCGCCCCTGCATGGGGGGCAGTTGCCGTGCCCGCGCCTGCAGGGCAAGAGGATCTTTTTCTGTGGTGGAAATGACGCCGCGCATGGCCCCGTGGATTCTGAGGTGCCGTGTCAGCGCCCGTGTGTCCAGCCCTTCCATGCCCGGCGTTTCATGACGCCGCAAAAAGGCGGGCAGGCTCGTGAAAGAGCGCCAGTTGGAAGGCGTTTTGCAACACTCCTTGACCAGCAGGGCGCTGCAATGGATGCGCGCGGACTCCATATCTTCGCGGCAAATGCCGTAATTGCCGATGAGCGGATAGGTCATGCAGACCATCTGCCCGCAGTAGGACGGATCCGTGAGCACTTCCTGATATCCGCCCATGCCTGTTGTAAAAATGACCTCTCCCCCGGTGTCAAACTCTCCGGTGAAGGACTTTCCTTCCAGCGCGAATCCGTCTTCCAGCACCAGCAATGCTTTCATATGCCTTACCCCCGCGCTTCCCGCGCGTAGTATTCCTGCAAACTTTCCACATGAATTTCCGCACGCCGGGAGCTGATGGCCGTGGCCGTGGCGCGGGCCGCAGCAATGGTGGTGCAGTAGGGAACCTTGTAGGTAAGCGCCGCATGGCGGATTGCCTTGGAGTCCCTGGCCGTATGCTTGCCCGAGGCGGTATTGATGACCAGAGCCACCTCATGGTTGATGAGCAGGTCCACAATATTGGGACGCCCCTCATAGACCTTGCGCACCTCTTCCACCTCCAGCCCCTGCTCGCGCAAAACAGCGGCCGTGCCGCGCGTTGCCAGCAAATGAAAACCCAGACGGGCAAACATGCCGGCGACCTCGGCCACAAAGGGCTTGTCCCTGTCGTTCACCGAAAGAAAAATCTTTCCGGCCTGGGGCAGCACCTGCCCGGCGCCCAACTGGCTTTTGAGAAAAGCCTCGCCAAAGTCGGAGCCCATCCCCATCACTTCGCCCGTGGAATGCATTTCCGGCCCGAGAATAATGTCCACCCCGGGGAAGCGCTGGAACGGCAGCACCGCTTCTTTCACGCAGGTAAAGCCGCCCTTGCGCATGCTCCAGGGGTCCAGCTCTTCCAGCGTCCGCCCCAGCATGATCTGGGTGGCCAGATACGGCAGCGGAACCCCCGTGGCCTTGGACACAAAGGGCGCGGTGCGCGAAGCGCGGGGATTCACTTCAAGAATGTAGACATCGTCCCCCTTGATGGCGAACTGGATGTTCATCAGCCCCACGACCTTCAGTTCGCGCGCCAGAGCTTCGGCCTGGGCGGCAATGAGCGCCACATGGTCGTAGGACAGGGAAAAGGGCGGCAAAACGCAGGCCGAATCGCCGGAATGGATGCCCGCCTCCTCGATATGCTCCATGATCCCCGCCAAATAGACATCCGTCCCGTCAGACAGGGCGTCCACATCCACTTCCACGGCATGCTCAAGGAACTTGTCCACAAGGATGGGGTGTTCCGGCCTCTGGGGAACCTGGGCATGAAAATACTCGCTCAGTTCCGCCGCGTCATAGACCACAGCCATGGCGCGCCCGCCCAGCACATAGCTGGGGCGCACCACCACCGGATAGGTGATGCGCTCGGCAACGGCCAGAGCCTCCTCAAGGCTCATGGCTGTTCCGTTGGGCGGCTGGAGAAGGCCGAGCTTCTGGCTCAGGGCCTGGAAGCGTTCCCGGTCTTCGGCACGGTCAATGGCATCGGGGCTTGTGCCCATGATGGGCACTCCGGCGCGCATGAGCGGAACCGCCAGATTCAACGGGGTCTGCCCGCCAAACTGCACGATGACGCCTTCGGGCTTTTCCTTTTCCACGATGTTCATGACATCTTCAAAGGTCAGCGGCTCGAAATACAGCCTGTCGGACGTGTCATAGTCCGTGGAAACGGTTTCGGGGTTGGAGTTGACCATGATGGCCGTGATCCCGGCGTCCCGCAGGGCAAAGGAAGCGTGGCAGCAGCAGTAGTCGAACTCGATGCCCTGCCCGATCCTGTTGGGGCCGCCGCCGAGAATGATGACCTTGCGCTTTTCCTCCACCACAAGCTCGTCGCCCGTTTCGTAGGTGGAATAGTAATAGGGCGTGTACGCCTCGAATTCCGCGGCGCAGGTGTCCACCAGATAGTATGTGGGCAGAATGCCCGCCTCCTTGCGCAGCCTCCGGATGTCGGACTCGGGGCGCTTCCACATTTCGGCCAGTTGGCGGTCGGAAAAGCCGTATTCCTTCGCCTCGCGCAGAATGGTCACCAGATCGGGGTTGCCCGCAGTCGTATCGTTGGCCAGCCCGAAGTCGCGGATGCGGTTTTCCATGTCCACAATATCCCGCACCTGTCTGGTGAACCAGGGATCAATGGACGATGCGGCGAAAATTTCCTCTTCGGACAGCCCCGCCGCCACAGCCTGGCGCAGGGCGAAAATGCGCCGCGAGTTGGGCTGGTGCAGCGCAGCGAGGATGCTTTCTTTGTCCGGCAAATCCGCGCGAAAATCACAGCCCAGACCAATGGCCCCGATTTCCATGGAGCGCAGCCCCTTTTGCAGGGCTTCCTTGAACGTGCGGCCGATGCTCATGGCTTCGCCCACGCTTTTCATGGAGGTGGTCAGTTCATCTTTGGCGCCGGGAAATTTTTCAAAGGTGAAGCGCGGAATCTTGACCACACAGTAGTCAATGGCCGGTTCAAAGCTCGCCACAGTCTCGCGGGTGATGTCATTGCGCAGTTCGTCCAGCGTGTAGCCCACAGCCAGTTTTGCGGCAATCTTGGCAATGGGAAATCCCGTGGCCTTGGAAGCCAGAGCCGACGAACGCGACACGCGCGGATTCATTTCAATAACGACCATGTCGCCGTTTTCCGGATTGATGCCGAACTGCACGTTGCTGCCGCCGGTTTCCACGCCGATTTCGCGCATGATGGCAATGGAGGCATTGCGCACCTGCCGGTATTCGGCGTCCGAAAGGGTCTGCACAGGGGCCACGGTGATGGAGTCGCCGGTATGCACGCCCATGGGATCCAGATTTTCAATGGAGCAGACGATCACGCAGTTGTCGTTCTTGTCCCGCATGACCTCCATTTCTATTTCTTTCCAGCCCAGTACGCTTTGTTCGATCATGACTTCGGATGTGGGGCTGGCGGAAAGGCCGTTGGCCGCGATCTCCTCAAGGTCCGCAAGGTTGTAGGCCACCCCCCCGCCGGTGCCGCCCAGGGTGAAGGCCGGCCGCACAATGAGCGGAAAGGGCAGCACATTGCCCAGGTGGCGCACTTCTTCCAGCGTGCGCGCGATGCCGCTGGCAGGCATCTTGAGTCCGATGCGCTCCATGGCTTCACGAAAAAGCTCGCGGCTTTCGGCCTTTTCAATCACATCGGCGCGCGCGCCGATAAGCTCCACGCCGTATTCCTCGAGAACCCCGCTGGAGGCAAGGTCAAGGGCAGCGTTCAGCCCCGTTTGCCCCCCCAGGGTGGGCAAAATGGCATCAGGACGTTCTTTTTTGATGACAGCGGTCAGGGTTTCCCGCTCTATGGGTTCCACATAGGTGGCGTCGGCAAGATGCGGATCGGTCATGATGGTGGCCGGGTTGGAATTGACCAGCACCACCTCGTAACCTTCTTCCTTGAGGGCCTTCACCGCCTGCGAGCCGGAATAGTCAAACTCACAGCCCTGGCCAATGATGATGGGCCCCGCGCCGATGACAAGAATTTTCTTCAAATCCGTACGTTTGGGCATGGAATATTCCTGCGGATTTTGGGTTGCCTGACAGAAGCATCAGACATGCGGATACCGTGCATAAAACGAATATTTTTAGTCCCGACACCAGAGACAAGTCAAGAAATTCCTTGCCGTACAGACAGCGCGGTCACAGCGCCTGCTCTCATTTTCCGGATCGCAACACAAGGCGCGTGATTTCCGGGGCAACGCCGATACGGCAGGAAAAGGCGCTCCAAAGGCCCGTGCCGGGACTGACATACAGCTTCATGTCACCCACAGCATACAGCCCCTCCACAAAACCCTGGTTGAACCCGGCAATGAGGGGTTGCAAAAAGAAGATCAGGCCGCCGTGGGTGTGCCCGGAAAGCTGAACGTCTGCGCAGAGGGAGTTTTTTGCGGCATCGCGGGGCTGGTGCGCGAGCAGAATGCGGGGGGCATCGGGCGCGCCGCGCAGGGCCGCGTCACAGTCCGGCCCTTTGCCGCCAAAGCTGCGCGCGGCATGGTCAGGCAAGCCGGCAATGACGATTTTGTCCCCGCCGATATGCAGTACGCGATGCTCGTTGAACAGCATGGTCACATGCAACCTTTGCAAAAGGGCGCTCCACTCCGCCGCGTTCCAATAGTATTCGTGGTTGCCTGTCACGCCGTACACGCCGTGCCGCGCGCGAAGCCCGGCAAGGGGCGCAATGTCTTCCTCCAGAGCACTGGCCGTGCCGTCAATATAATCTCCGGTAAGCACAACAAGATCAGGCGATTCTCCGTTGACCGCACGCACCACCTGTTGCAGCCATTCTTTTTTCTGGAGCGGCCCGATATGCAGGTCTGTCAACTGCACCACGGAAAAGCCGTCCAGGCCGGGAGGCAGTTTTTCCAGATGCAGTTCCACAGTGCGCACCTGGGGCACACGAACGGACTGCCATGTTCCCCAGACGCCGAGCAGCAGAGCTGTGACCACCATTCCCGCCTTGAGCCAGGCCGGAAAAAGAGGAAAAGACCACGGCAGCCCCAGGCGCTTGCCGCCCCATGCCAGCAGCAGAAAAACGTCTTTCAGCAGCAGCAGAAAAAACAGGAGGATCATCGCGCCGAACAGGGCTTCGGCCACAAGAAGAAAAGGCCGGGGAAGCGCCGGGGCAAAAAAGGCGCCGCCCACCTGCTCGTATATGACGTATTTCAGACTGACAGGAAGAAGCACCGCAAGGGAAAAACCCTTCAGGTACGGCCCGCAGGGAGCGAAAAGAAGAAGGCTGACCGCGATATAGAGGAAGACCACCAGCGAAAGGAGCATGAGGATCATGCGCGCCTCACTGCTGCCGCAGCACGGGCTTTTTCCCGCGCTGCATGGGTTTGCCGAGCCCCATGCTCTCCGCAATGGCCACTACTTCCGCCGCGCGGGCTTCGTCGCCACGCAGCAGCACCAGCACCACATAGAGCTTGCCCGAACGCTGCATGCGCGTGCGCAGCCCCCGGCCTTCCAGCCTCTGGCGCAGGGCGTCCACAGTTTCTTCGTCCCGGAAAGCCCCGACCTGAAATTCGTAGTCGTACATCTGGACAGCCGGGGCCGCCGGGGCCGCCAAGGCCTGCTCTGCCGCAGGCTGCGGATTTTGCGGAAGCTGCCCCGCAGGCGAACCAGACTGCGGGCCAGACTGCGGAACGGGCTGTGAAGCTGGCGGGGGCGATGCCGGGACACTGGGCGGAGCTTCGCCGCGCAGGACTCTGGCAAAACGCAGTTCTTCAGGAGCAAGGATTTTCTGTGGCGGAGTTTCGCTGTCCGCCCTGTCGCCGCTTCCACCTGCAGCGGGCTCCTGCCCGTCCCCCATTGTGAAGGCGGGAACAGAGCTTCCGTGTGATCTTCCGCTCATGACCCCCCCCAGATAGGCCAGAACCACCGCGGCCACGACGAGAAAACAGGCCGCCAGCAGGGAGGAGGGGCGCAGGCGAAAGTATTTGTCCTGGGGGGGAGAAGAAGAACGGGAGTCGGCTGCCATGTTTTTTCCTGCTTCCGGGCGCAATGCCCCTGATCCGCCGTTGCGGTGCCCTCCCCGCGCTTTCGCTCCGGGCTTCCGGGCACGGAGGGTTTTTGTATATAGCAGCAGCGGGCGTGCACGTAAAGAACAGGAACCCGCTTGCAGGCGCTTTGCCTGCTCTGCTATGCTGCACAGCGCCAAGGAGGTTTGCCATGCCCGCGCCAGCGCAGACACGGATAATATGTTTTCTGCTCTTTCTGCTGTTTGCCCTTTGCCCTCCGGCCCGCTTTCCGGCCACTGCGCGGGCAGCCTCGCCGCAGCCCCTCCAGCTTGCCAACGAAACCCCGCAGGAAGTGCTGAGCCTCGGCATCCGCTCCGGCAAACAGACATACTCCGTCCGCCTGGACATGCCGCCCGGCGGCAGGGACCGGATGGAAAATCCCGGCGGCACAGCGGACCTGCGTGTGGATGTGGGCACGGCCTTCTGGCATTTCCGGAATGTGCCTTTGAAAGCCGCACGCGGGCTGCGCTTTGCGACAGACAAGGCGGAAGACAAGGCGGGAAACAAGGGCATCAGCCTTTTTCTGGAAACCGCCACGGGAGAGGCGCTCCGCACGGCGGACGAAGTGCAAAATCTGCTGCCAGGCCCGGAGGCCACTCCGGTCTGCGCGCTGGAGCGCTTTCGGCCGGGCATGGGCATACGCGAAGTCTGCGCCCTGCTGGAAAGCTCTCTGCTCAGGGACGACAATGACGCCGTGATCGCCAGCCTGGGATTTGCGGGCATGGTCTGGGCGGCCCGCCTCTTTCCCGGTCAGACGGAAGACGCAGAAAAAGGCGGCGGCGCATGGGGGCCGAAACATCTGGATCACATGGAACTGCGCCGCGACCTGAACACCGAAACCCTCACAGGGCTTTTTGGCGCGCTGTACGCCCAGGGATACGCGCCCTGGCAGGCGGAGCTTCCCGGACTGGACATGAACTTCGCGGAAATGCCCGGACAGGACAAAGCCCGCCAGAAGGACATTTTGCAAAGGGCGCTTGAACATTTTCTGGCTGTCGGCGAAGGAGAGGCCGCAGTCATGCTGGTTCCGGAAGCGGTGCTGCCCGAGCTTTCGGACTCTCCGGAAACGGATGTGCAGTTGTTCACTGTCACGCTCAAGCCCGCATCACGCGGCCTTGTGGTGGACATCACCGCCTATCAGGGCAACGGCAGCCGATAAAGGCATGCAAAAAAGCCGGAAGCTCTCCGTCACGCTGACGCAAAGCCCGCAGCGCTGCCCCCCTCCTTTTTGGCCCGCCGCATGCCCCGCAGCCAGTCATACCATGCGCAGAGGCCATCGCCCGTGCGGCAGGAAACCTCAAAAATTTCCAGATCCCTGTTGAGCCTTGTGGCAAACCTGCGCGCCCGGCCCATGTCAAAATCCACATGGGGGAGCAGGTCTGTCTTGTTGAGCACAAGAACCTTGGCGAGATTGAAAAGCAGGGGATATTTCTCCGGCTTGTCGTCCCCTTCGGCAACGCTCAGCAGGGCCACCTTGGCGTCTTCGCCGCAGTCAAATTCCACCGGGCAGACCAGATTGCCCACATTTTCGATAAAAAGAATATCCACGTCATCAAGCTTCAGGCTTTCCAGAGCGCTGAGCACCATATTGCTGTCCAGATGGCAGCCGCCGTCGGTATTGATCTGCACGGCCTGCGCTCCGGTGGCGGCTACACGCCGCGCATCATTGTCCGTTTGCAGGTCGCCCTCCACAACGGCCATGCGGAATTCCCCCCCCAGATCGGTCAGGGTTTTTTCCAGCAGTGATGTTTTTCCGGCACCCGGAGAACTGATGAGGTTCAAGGTCAAAATACCCCGTCCCCCCAGCAGCCCGCGCACATGATCCGCCATTTTCGCATTGGCTTCCAGAACATTGCGCACCACGGGAATTTCCATACAACAACTCCTTGTCTGCAAAAGGGGCAGCTAGCCCGCCTCGATGCTGTTCAGATAACATTCCTTGCCCTGCTCCACCGTATGCCCGAATTCCTCGCCGCACTGCGGGCAGGCCTGCCACAAGGCCTCCTGCCCGTTGCCGCCGAAAACATGCTCACAGGCATGGCAACGAAGGCGCAGAGGCAATTCCACAAGCTCCAGCCGCGCGCCCTGGTGGGCAGTGTCACGAACCATGGCCTCAAAGCAGAATTGCAATGATTCCGGAACAATACCGGAAAGCGCCCCGTATGTGACGCTCACCTTTTCCAGCCGGGAGCACCCGTGGCGGGCCATGTGTTCTTCTGCCATCTGCAAGATGCTCTGCGCAATGGACATTTCGTGCATGGTTCTTCCTGAAAAAAGCGGGAAACGCATCGGACCGCGCATGGTTGCGCCGCCTGCACGCACCGGGCAGACTATCCGGCCCCAAAGGCGCACGCCGCGCTACAGGCCATTTGCGCAGATTAGCCCAAAGCGGCCCGCAGGTAAAGAGAGAGGCGGAAAACTTGCCATTCCGCGCAAATCGTGTAACATTTTTCCCATGCGTCGCTCAAAATTTTCTGGCGTGTACTCCCTCACCGCGCAAACCTCCGGCAAGCGCAACAAAGCCTATTATTTTGTCTGGCAACTCCCGGACGGGGATTTTGCCGTGCAGGCGCTCAGTATTGCCTTCAAGGCCGTATCCGAAGCACAGCGCGTCAGCGCCGCCGCTTTTCAGGCATTTACGGAAGAGCCTTCCATTCTGGCCATGCCGATTGTCACGCCGGATCTCTCCCACTTTGAAAAGCCCCCGCAGCCTCCTGACGAGCCGGACGCCCCGGAAGAAGCCCCCCCCGCCGAGCAGACATTGCAAAGTGTTGCCGACAAGCCGGACGGCAGGGACAGCGTCAATATCTTTGAGCAGCCGCGGCTGGGCAAAGCATCTCCTGCGGCGCAAAAAGCGCCAGAAGAAGAGCCTGCCCCCGCCACAGAGGCTCCGGCAGCGGAACCCCGCCGGGCCTATGACCTGGAGGCCGTGCGCAAGGCCCGCGTGACAGAATCCCGCCTGCGGGAAACCTTCCGCCAGACGCTGCTGCGCCTCAAACGGCCGCGTGAACGAAAAGCGGCACTGGCTGCCCTGAAAAAACTGGCCGAAACCACCGAGGACATTCTTCCGCTCCACAAGCACATGTTCCGCGACTTCGGGGTGCGGCTGCGGCAGAATTCCCTGCCCGATCTCGCCCTGCTCTTCAGCCGCAAGACCGTGGAGCTTTCTCCCGAAGACGACCATGCCCATTTCAACCTGGCCAGGATTCTTTACAGCCTCGGCATGCACGATGAGGCGGCGGCCCATGTGCGCACGGCCATGAGCATGGGCGAAGAACCCGTATACTTCAAAATGCTGGTACACATCCGCAAGGAAAAGCTGCGCAACAGCAGCAAGCCCCCTTCGGGGCGCAAGCGGTAGTCATACCCGCCAAAATTTTGCAGGAGCCATCCGGCATGAACAAAACAATCCTCGGCCTTCTTCTGGCTGTCTGTGTGCTGGGCATGACGCTCATCATGCTCAAGGAGCGCCTGCACACCGCTCCCCCCCCTGTCAACACGGAAAATCCCCAGAGCCCCGCGCCTGTTCACCCGCAAACACAGGCCCCCCTCCCGCCCATAGGCGCAAGCCTTGAAACTGTGGGCACATCATCGGTCGACATGGGTATTGCACAGCCTGCGCCCACGCCGGACCGCCTGCCCGCCCAGGCCCTGACGCTTCCGCCGGAGGGCGGGGAAAAGCAGGCAAATCCCCCGGCTGCGGAAAAAACTCCCCCGGAACCTGCACGCCAGGGCACACCCAAAGCTCCTGTTGCGGAAACGCCGGAAAAACCTGCCAAGGCTCCCGCACAGCCAAAAATCGACCGCTTTGTGGTCTTTGCCAGAGATACGGGCGCGACCCTGCGGCTGGTGGGCAATGGCCCCATCAGCTACACAAACACAAGCCTGCAAAACCCGGAACGGCTGGTGATCGACCTCAACGGCCAATGGCAGATCAAGGCTCCGGGGGTACCCAAAAATCCCCTGGTGACCAATGTGCGCATCGGCAAATCGGGCGGAAAAACGCGCGTGGTCATTGACCTTGCGGGAAAACCGGCGCGTACCCGCCATGTTTTGTCCAAGGATCACCGCATGCTGGATATCCGCGTGGACACAAAGTAGGTTCCTGCCGTCTGCAGCGATTTCTGTACGGCCCTCTGGCAAAGAGGGCCTTTTTTGTTTTGCTGCTTGCAGCGCGAGAACCCAAAAAGCGTTTGCTGCACGATGTGGTGATCAGTCTTCCATTTCCCGCGCGCGGGCGTGGGCGGCGGCAACAGCGTCCACCAGAATGCCCGTCAGGCCCGCGCGATCCAGCACATTGACTCCGGCAATGGTCAGCCCGCCGGGCGAACAGACATTGTCGCGAAGCTGCTGGAGAGCCTCGTCGCTCTGCTCCGCCATCATGGCAGAACCGGAAAAAAGGGCTGCCACCATCCGCCGTGCCTCCCTGTGCGCAAAGCCCAGGGTCACACCCGCCTGTACAAGGCCCTGCATCATGCTGAAGGCATAGGCTGGGCCGGCGCCCATCAGGGCGGAAAAAGCCGGAAACTCGTTCTCCGCCAATTCTACGCAGGTGCCAAGCCTGGCAAAAATCTGCCGGAGCACCTCCCTGTCCTCTTCAGAGAGCAGATCATCCTCAAGGCAGAGGGCAAAAACCCCCATGCCCACCAGCGCGGGCGTGTTGGGCATGCAGCGAACCACAGGGCAGCGCGCGTCCACAGCCTGGACGATCCGTCTTCGGCTCACGCCCGCAGCCACGGAAACAAGCAGTGTTTCCCGGCGCAGCGCAGAGCGCACTTCGCGCAACAGAGGCAATACCTGCCGGGGCTTGACCCCGATCAGCAGCACATCGGCGACTTCGGCCACCGCCGACGGGCTGTGCAAACGCCGCACTCCCAGTTCTTCCAGCGGGCGCATGCGTTCGGGCGTCCGGTTGTAGCCGGAAAGATGGTAGCCACCCTGACGGGCCAGCCCGCCCATGAGAGCACCGCCCATGGAGCCACAGCCAATACAACCAATGTGCAGAGCCATCGCCTAGTCCACGATTTCCAGCGCGCTGAAAAAATACGCTGTTTCAAAGGCTGCTGTTTCTGCGGCATCGGATCCGTGTACGGCGTTGGCTTCAAGGCTCTGACCGTATTTGCGGCGCAAGGTCCCGGGTTCGGCGCGGGCGGGATCGGTGGCCCCCATAAGCTCGCGCCAGCGGGGAACCGCATTTTCTCCTGCCAGCACAACGCAGACCACAGGCCCGGAAGACATGTAGGTGATGAGGCTGTCAAAAAAAGGACGTTCGCGGTGCACAGCATAAAATCCGGCAGCCTGCTCTCTGGAGAGGTGCAGGCGTTTGAGGGCAACGATTCTGAGGCCGGAGTTTTCCATCGCAGCCAGGATTTCTCCTGTCAGATTGCGGGCCACGGCGTCCGGCTTGATGATGGCAAAGGTTTGCATGCGTCCTCCTGTGTGCCAAAAACAAACCGCCCGAAGCATTCTCCGGGCGGTTCTGGTTCTAATTTTTGATTTCCTGCATTTTGGGCAGGTTCTTGACCATTTGCAGGCCCATGCGCAACTGGTTGTCACGCGCCAGTTGCTCCTGCACGTCCTCTTTGCCCTGCTTGGGCCTGGATGTTTTCTTTTCCTTGCCGTTTTCAAGGTGCCGGTTGAGATCCTGCTCACGCAGCAGGAGGCGCGGGTTGTCCTTGTCTTCGGCGCGGGGGGCTTCAAAGGGAACTTCCAGATCGGGCACAATGCCCTCGGCCTGAATGGAACTGCCGTTGGGCGTATAGTACAGGGCAACGGTAAGCTTGAGGCCGGAACCGTCAGGCAGGGGAATGATGTTTTGCACCGACCCCTTGCCAAAAGAACGCTCGCCCAGGATCAGGGCACGTTTCTGGTCGCGCAGGGCTCCGGCCACAATTTCCGAGGCAGAGGCCGAACCGGCGTTGATGAGCACCACAAGGGGCACGCGCACATCGTCGCTCTGTTTTCTGGCCTCGTACGCGCGCTCGGTATTTTCCCGACGTCCTTTGATGGACACAATGACGCCTTTGTCCAGAAAATCATCGGCCACGCTGACGGCCTGATCCAGCAGCCCCCCGGGATTGTTGCGCAGGTCAAGCACAAGGCCCTTGAGCCCGCCGCCACCCTTGCTCTCTTTTTCTGCCGCCTTGAGGGCTTCTTTCAGTTCGTCATTGGTGCGTTCGGAAAAGCGCGTCAGGCGTATCCAGTAGTATCCGTCCTCAAGTTTTTTGGACTTGACGCTCACCAGCGGGATGGCATCGCGGACAATACGCACGGTTTCCGGAGCCTTGGCATTGCTGTGCAGGATGGTGAGCTCCACCTCGCTTCCCTTGGGGCCGCGGATGCGCGAAACAACTTCCTGCAGGGAAAGTTCCTGCGCAGCCTGGCCGTTGATGGTCAGAATGACGTCCCCCGGTTGCAGCCCGGCGCGGAAGGCAGGCGTATCCTCAATGGGCGTGACCACGGTCACCTGCCCGTTTTCCACAGAAATTTCGATGCCCACGCCAAAGAATTCTCCGGAGGTTGTCTCCTGCATTTCCTTGTATTCTTCAGCGTTCATGAAGGTGGAGTGCGGATCAAGCCCCTGCAGCATCCCCTTGACCGCGCCGTTGATCAGATCCCCTTGCGAAATGTCGCGCACATAATGCCGCTCCACCAAGTCCAGAACCTGACTGAAACGCTTGAGAGCCTCAAACTTGTTGGGAGCTTCCTTGGGCGGGCTCTTTTTTTCGGCGGCCAGCGCGCCTCCGGGCAGAACCACTGAAGCCAGCAAGGCAAAAACGCACAGACGGGCAAAAAAACGCATAAGGCATTCTCCAGGCAGGGCCAGACGCCCTGGAGCACACGGTACGCACCCTTTCGGGGGCTTTGCCGATCATTCCCGAAAGACGGAAAAAACGTGCCGTGCGCCGCACGACACGACAATCCACACACAAGGCCTGATGCGCGCATACAGGCCAGCAACGAGAGCATGGTGTTTTTTTCGGAAAAAAGCAATGCAAAAGCGGCGCATGCGGTAGCATCCTGAAAAAAACGGATGCCGCCGCATGCGCGCAACGCACGGCCTTCAAGCCTGAAAAACTACTGGCAACAGGTACCGGCCTTGAAGAATCCGGCGGCACCGGCTCCGCACACGGGGCATTTGTCGCAGGGGCCTTCGTGGGTATATCCGCAGACCTTGCAGACGTAATAGTCGGTATCGGGCAGGCCAGCCGGATTTTCCAACGCCTTTTTGTACAGATTGGCGTGAACTTCTTCCACCTTGTTGGCAAAGTCGAAGTATTTGGCCACAGTGGTGTTGCCTTCGGCCTGGGCATCCTTGATCATGTCGGGGTACATCTTGGTGAACTCGTAGGTTTCTCCCTCAATGGCGGACTTGAGGTTGGCCAGAGTGTCGCCGATCTTGCCCGCATACTTCAGGTGGGCGTGGGCATGGATGGTTTCGGCGGCGGCGGCGGCCCGGAACAGCTTGGCGACCTGGGGCAGGCCTTCTTTGTCAGCCACATCGGCAAAGGCAAGGTATTTGCGGTTGGCCTGGGATTCACCGGCAAAAGCGGCCATCAGATTTTCCTGTGTCTTGCTCATGTAACGTTCTCCTTGGTGGTTTTATTATCAGGAACAATTCCCATTTACTCAATCCCGTGCCGCCTGTAAAGCTTTTTTTCAAAAAATTTTTTGGGGAATGCAAGTGCTGTCAGTCCGGCCTTGTTGCGCAAGGAAGGCGGAGTGCCATGCCGCGCATTGCCTCTTTGACGGACGCAAAGACCGTGATGGATTGTCTGCCTTGCCCAGGCGCTTTCCCGTCCAACATGTCCGGGCACAGCACAGCTTTCCCACCTGCCGTGGGCTGTTTGACAGTGCGGACACAAAAACAATAAATGTATTCCCGGCAGGCGGTTGCCGCCGACAGAGGCAGCAGCGAAAGGCCGGAAGCCCAAACCCATCGCAAGACCATGCGCCAACAGAGGCGGAGAGAAATGCCCTGAAATTCGACACAAGAAGTATCGGCATCTGCGGCGTGTGCCTGCTCGTTTTTTGCGCCATGTCCTTTTTTTGCGCCATGACGCCGTGGACATACGACGACTTTGGCTACGGGAGCGGAGAGTCAAGCCTGACGGCCATCTTCGCGGCCCAGGTGCAGGAGCATCTGACCTGGAGCGGAAAATTTGTCGGCCATTTCATGGCCCGTGTGCTCCTGCACGGGCCCGCATGGCTGCACCCCCTCCTCACTCCTCTTGTTTTTCTCGGGCTGATTTTTTCCGGAATTTTTCTGGCCCTGGGCACACGCTGGCGCGAGAGCCTGCGGCCCTGGCATATTGTGGTTTTGTCGGGCCTTGTGTGGTTTGCGCTGCCCGCGTTCGGCACGGTCTACTTCTGGCGTACCGGCACTCCTGACTATGGCTACAGCCTGGCCTTTGCCACGGCCTTTCTCGTGCCCTACCGCTTCTGGGCAGAAAAAAAGGACTACCACCTCCCCGGCGGTCCGCTTTTTGCTGTAGCCGGGGCCATCGCCGGTTGCAGCAACGAAAATGTCGGCATGCTGGCGATTCTTGTGGCTCTGGGCACAAGCCTCTACCGCCTGGTCACGCTCAGGCGGGTTCCGGTATGGGCCGTTGCCGGGATTGCCGGGGCTGTGGCCGGATGGCTGTTCATGATGACAGCCCCCGGCAGCGCCGTGCGTCTGGCCAAAATAGGCGGTCCGGAAAAAATCCCTGTCTTTTCGTGGGAGGCCCTGCACAAGTTTCTGACTTTCTGGAGTTCGCAACAACTGGAACTGTTGCCCTATGCTCTGGGTTCCCTTTTCTGCTTCTGGCTGCTGCACCGCCAGAGGCGGCTGAAGCCAAAAGCCTGGCTGCCGGGTCTGGTGCTTTTTGGCATGGCCCAGGCCAGCCTTGCCGCCTTTGTGCTCAGCCCCTCCACGCCGGAGCGGGCCATGTCCGCCACATTTTTTTATGCTGCCCTGAGCTTTTTCGCCTTTCTTGCGGCCCTGCATCCCGCCCGCTTTGGCGCAAAGCTGTGCTACATGCTTTTCTGTGCCGTACTGCTGTACAGCGTCACAGCCGAAGCCCGGATTTTCCTCCGGGCGCAGCCTGTCATTGCGGCCAACATGCAGGCGCGGGCGCAGGGGGAACAAAGCATCCGCGTTCTGGCATACCCGCAGACAGACAAATATTTTTTCCCCTGCCACGACATTTTTGAAATCAAGGCGTACCGTCCTCACAAGCACTATCACAAAATCCCCTGGGAAAACGCGCTGCCCGCAAGCATTGCGGGCGTGCCGCCCTTCCGCGCCCTTGTCATGTGCAACACCCTGTTTCTGGAAAACCTGCCGCAGGGCAAGGTACATGTTGCTGCGGCCGCGCGCAGGCAAACACTTGCGAGCGCGGGACAGGCCGCCCTGCGCCTGCTGTCGCCCCTTGCCGCCCGGGAGGCTGCCCCGGCGTCGGCTGTGACCGCGCGCTATGCGCAGGCATCCGCACGCGTTGCCGCGGACGGCAGGGTTGCCCTGCATATTCCGGGCATGACAAACCTGAACGATGTGGCGTATCTGGGCATTGCAAGCGACGGCCCCGTCGTCTGGCAACGCTTTGTCCTGCAGACGCCCAGATAAGTCGGTCTGCGCGATACCGCCCAGCAAGGAGCAATACCATGTCCCGTCCCGCCCCCCTTCTGGCCCTGGTTGTTCCCTGCTGCAATGAGGAAGCGGCCCTCCCCGGCACAATGGACGCCCTTGCCGATGTTCTGGCCGCCTGCAAGGCGCAGGGGCTTATTCAGGAAGGCAGCTACGCCCTGTACGTCGATGACGGCAGCACGGACAGGACATGGGAACTGCTTGAACAGCGCCATGCTGCGGATCCGTTTTGCAGGGCCGTCAAGTTTGCGGCCAACGCCGGGCACCAGAATGCCGTCTGGGCCGGAATGCTGACCGCCCGCCAAGGGGGAGCGGACTGCATTATCAGCCTGGATGCCGACCTTCAGGACGATATCGCCGCCATCCCGGAAATGCTTGGGCAGTATGCCCAGGGATGTGAGATTGTGTACGGCGTGCGCCACGACCGCAGCACAGACACTCCTTTCAAGCGGCGTACCGCGCAGATGTTCTATGCCTTCATGCGCTGGCTGCGGATTCCTCTCATTCCGGATCATGCGGATTATCGGCTTGTGAGCCGCCCGGTTCTTGAGGTGCTTGACGGTATCCGCGAACAGGGGCTTTTTTTGCGGGGCCTTTTCCCCACGCTGGGCTTCAAGAGCGGCAAGGTCTGTTATGAGCGCCGTTCGCGCTCGGCAGGGCAGAGCAAATACCCCCTGCGAAAAATGCTGTCCTTTGCCTGGCAGGGCATCACCGCGTGCAGTGCCGCGCCGCTGCGCCTTTCGGGCCTCATGAGTTTTCTCCTGATGCTTCTTGCCATGGGCTACAGCGGGGTTGCCCTGTTCAAATATGCCCAGGGCGAAACCATTCCGGGCTGGACATCCCTGATGCTGGTTGTGCTCTTTCTCGGCTCGGTACAGTTGCTCTGCCTCGCGCTTTTGGGCGAATATCTGGCAAAAATTTTTGGTGAAGTAAAAAACAGGCCACGCTATATTGTGGAAAAAATCCTGTCCCGCCCGGACGAAAATTGCGAAAGCCCGCCCCGGGAGCATTGAGGGTGCAGGGCTGCGCGCCCGGAGAGCACGCCCCGCAGGCATCCGCACTGCCGCTGGCAGGAAAACCGGCAAGGAAGCGCCCAGGAACAAAGCATGGCCCGGTATCCCATTCCCGAAGCTCTTCCCCAAAAGCCGCACCGGACGGAACTCCTTGTCCGGCGCAGCCGCTTTCTGGCCCACTGCGCGCACACTCCCGACCCTGCCGCAGCGCGCGCATTTGTGGAGTCCGTCCGGCGTGGGCACGCCGATGCAACCCACAACTGCTGGGCCTACGCAGCAGGACCGCCGGGCGACACCGCCAGAATAGGATCGTCTGACGACGGCGAACCCCACGGCACAGCGGGCAGGCCCATGCTTCAGGTTCTTCTGCACAGCGGCGTGGGGGAAATCTGCGTGGTGGTCAGCCGCTGGTTTGGCGGCGTAAAGCTGGGCACGGGCGGACTGGTGCGGGCCTATCAGGACAGTGTGCGGGAAAATCTGGCGCTTCTGCCTCTGGCCCGGCGCGTCCCGCAGGACAGGCTGCGCGTCAGCGTGTCCTATGCTTTTCTGGATGCCGTGAACCGCATGCTGCCCGCCTGCGAGGCCGCGACCGCCGCAGAGAACTATCAGGAAGAAGCGCACCTGGAGATCGTTCTGCCCACGGAGCGGGTTGCGGAATTTCTGGCTGCGCTGGCGGCTGCCAGCAACGGCAGTGCCCGCGCGACCCCCATGCCCGCCAGGGACTGAACCGCATGTTTTTTCCGGAAGGCGGCGCCTTCCGGAAAAAACATGCGTGACCGCGCTCAGATGTGTGCCTTGAGTTCCTCAAGAAAGCCTTGGGGCACGTCAAAGCCCAGTTCCTGCGCTTTTTGCACAGCCTCGGCGGCACCCGTGTAATTGCCCAAGTCAAAACGGGCCAGGGCAAGGTTGTTCCAGGCAGGGGCAAAGCCCGGCTCGGCCTGCAAAAGCTCGGTGCAGATTTTCTCGCTGACGGCAAAATCGCCCTTCATGTAATAGGCCGTGGCCAAGGCGTTTTTTGCCTGCACAAACTTGGGATCCCACTTGAGGGCCTTGTTCAGGGCTGTGATGGCTTTGTCCGGCTCGCCGCGCTGCAGGTGCACAAAGGCAATATTGCTCCACGGCACGGGAAATTTTGCCCGGCAGTTGGCGGCTTCTTCGTTATAGCGCAGGCAGCCTTCAAGGTCGCCCCGTTCCAGACAGATGCCGCCCAGCTGCACATAGGCTTCGGCCAGATGGGGCGAATTGCGCACCGCGTTCAAAAAAGCCTCCTCGGCGGCCACAAAATCCCTCTTGGTCAGCAGGGCCAGCCCCAGATTGTAGTAGTGGTTGGCGCACTGTTCGTTCTGGGCGATTTCTGCCTTGAGGTCCGCGATATATTCGTCAATATCATCATAACGGGCTTTCATGCGATGTGTCCTTCTTTTTTCAGGAGATCATGATACCAGCGGCAAAAATCGAAAATGCCCAGGTATTTTTCGTCCCTGTTGACCACTCCAAGGGCGCACTCCATTGCGCCCTTGCTGTATGCCTTGCCGTATGGCCCTTTTTTGGCCATGTCACGCAGAAATTCGTTGACCAGCTGCTGCGTGGTGCGCTTGCTCACATCCGTGCGCAAGTCAAGAGGATCATTGGGTTTTTGAAATGGATCCCAGTTGTCATAACCAATGCGGTCCACAAACTTGCGCCGCCGTGGATTCATTTTTTCATAAATTTCGCGCTTGAGAACTTCCTGCTCGTCGGTAAGCGCCTGCGGCGTGCCGTCACGAAAAACAGTGGCGGGAATATTGCCGTACATGCGGACTCCTTGCTGCTGGCCCAAAAAAATCAGGCCTTCTCCTCCCTGGCCGGCCCGATGCCCAGGTACGCCGCATCATAACGGGTAAGCAGGGCCATGGAAAGCGGCACATATACCTCGTGCAGCTCCCTGAAGCGGGTTTTGACCTTTTCGGCCAGTTCCCTGCTCAGGGCCTCCAGGCGCTGCTGCACCTTGTCCAGATGAACCGTGGGATATGCCTTGCCCGCCTCAAAGGCCGAAAAACCGCAAACATGCCCCTGCCCTGCAATGGATGTGGGCACGCCGTACACCCGGCAGGTAATGGGGCGCGCGTCATACATCAGGCAGCGGTCACTTTCGTCCAGCAGGGGACACCGCAGTCTGGCCTGCGCGGCGCGCTCCAGAAGCACATCGGGGTTTTCGCCGTCTTTCTCTGACCGGAAAAGATTGCGCTTGAAGCGTGTGGCACGGCGGTCCGCCTCCGATGCGCGTTCCAGAATGGTGGAGTGTTGCGGGCCGTGCCCGAAAGACGCCTCAAAAGTTTTGTTGAGATACATGGCCTCTATCAGGGAAAGATCAAAAAGGGCATGGCAGCAGTCGCTGCATCCTTCCTTGCAGGCCACATTGAGAGGAAAATCCTGGCGTATCCGGGAAAAAAGAGAGTCAACTTCCGTCCGCAACGCTTCGTAGCGGGCAAAAAGATCAGTCAGGTCGGGAATCATGCTGTGTCCTGTCCGCAAAAGGGCGGTCTCTCGCTGCTCCGGCGCAACGCGGCCCTGCCGTCCGCAGCCTATGAAAGCGCCGTCCGGCACGCGTCCGGACGGCGGCAAAAAGCATCAACGGCCTGGCGCAACGTGCCTCAAGCCGTTATAATGCCTAGTTTTCCTCAACGGTAATGGCGCTGGTTTCGCACACTTCCACACAGGACTCACAGCCCAGGCATTCTTCGGGGCTGACGGGATCGGATTTGCCCTCTTTCATTTCGTAGACTTCCACAGGGCAAACGTCCACACATTCGCCACAGCCCACACACTTTTCCGCTTCAACAGTCACATTGTAGCCCATACTGTCCTCCAGATTGGATTGGTTGTTCCCGGTGCAAAAAGGGTACTTTTTCCGCGCATACGGCGGCATGCGCCGCACGCAACGCCGATACCCACGACTGCCTCTGGATAGCCCCAGCCATGCTACCTGTCAAGTCACGCCGCAAGAAAAGCCTCCAGCGGGATTTTTTCTGCGGGGCAAAAGACGTCGCCTCCCGCAGCCCCTGCTACGGGACGATACGCGCATGGTAGCCGCGCCCGTTGCGCACCACTTGCAGGAGTACCTGACCGGAGGCATGCTCGCGCCGGAAAGCCTGCAAAAAATCACTCACTTCAGGGGTCTCCGTGCCCCCCACACCGGCGATTCTGTCGCCGGGGCGCAGGAAGGCGGCGGGGCCGTCCCCACGCACGCGGGCAATGACCACGCCCTGCGCTCCCTGCCGCACGCCAAAACCCCAAAGCCGCTCCATGAGCGTATGGGCATCGGCGTCACTGAACGGAGAGGGCACCACCTCCACATGCACAAGGCCGCTGTCGCGCAAAAGCGTCAGGCGCAGCGCTGCGCCCCCGGCCTGGTTGCGCAGAATATCCAGATAATCGCGCCGGTCGCGCACGGGCGAGGCATTGATGCTTTCCAGAATATCCCCCGCAAGCACGCCCGCCCTCTCTGCCGGAGTGCCGGGAAAAACGCTGGTCACAAGCACACCCTGCGCTTCTTTCAAACCCAGAGCCATGGCTGTGCGCCCGTCCACACTCTGCACGTCAATCCCCAGCCAGAGAGGGGCCACACGCCCCCGGCTCACAAGGTCCGCCATGACCCGCCGGGCCTTGTTGACGGGGATGGCAAAGCCGATGCCCTCAGCCCGCGCGTCCACGGCCGTATTGATGCCTACGAGCACGCCTTCGAGATTGAGCAGGGCGCCACCGCTGTTGCCGGGATTGATGGCGGCGTCTGTCTGGATCAGGTCGGTGAATGCGCCGTTTTTGTTGCGGATGGTGCGCCCCAGGGCGGAAACAACGCCTGTGGTCACCGTATGGTTGAAGCCAAAGGGGTTGCCGATGGCGATGACGGTTTCGCCGGGCATGAGATCGTCAGAATCTCCCATGCCCACGGAAGGCAGCGCCTTTGCCCCCGCAATTTCCAGCACAGCCAGGTCAAAATCCGAATCTGCGCCCCTGACCGTTGCCGCGAATTCCCTCCCGTCCTGCAGGCGCACCATGATCTCTCCGCCTCCGGCAATCACATGGGCATTGGTCAGCACCAGCCCCTTGCCGCCGTCCACAATGATGCCGGAACCAAGGCTTGTGCGCCGCTGTTTGACGGGTTGGCGGTCCAGTGCGCCAAATCCGGGCAGCCCCGGCCCGAAAAACAGCTCCAGAGGCGAGGAGCGCATGCTCTCCACCTGATAGGTACTGGTAATGTTGACCACCGCGGGGGCCGATGTCTGCACGGCGCGCACCACAGGGGTCATGCGGGGGCTGTCGGCTGCCGGGGCTGTCGCCGCAGAGGAGGCCCCGGCATGCAGGATCAGGGCAAGAAACAGCCAAACTCCCCGCCGCAATGCAGAAAAACAGTTCTTTCGGGAGGAACAGACGCATATTTTCATAAACAAAATCCTTGTGGCAAAATTGTGCGGGCGCGCCGAAAAAATGTGCAGGCCCACAGCGCAAAAAAATGATAGTATGATCCGGGAGCGAAGCAAAGGGGCAACCTGCGGGCCTTGCGGGCGCAGCACGGAAACGGTACAAGAAACCGCGCCTCTTTTTCGGCATATCTTTTGCGGCCAGCAGCGGCCGCCGTCTGCCATGCCAGCACAACAAGGAATTTCCATGCCGCAATCCCTTTCCCCCACCGAACTGGACCACATTGTTCCCGGCCTTGCCATAGACCCCCTTGCCCGGGAAGACCTTGACGCAGCCCAGGCCCATCTGGACAATCTGACCAAACCGCGCGGCAGCCTCGGCAGGCTGGAGGATCTGGCACAACGCCTGTACGCCATGAGTCGGGGGCAGACCCCGCTTGCGGTCAGCCCCGCCCTCATGCTCACCGTTGCGGGCGATCATGGCGTGGCCGCGCAGGGGGTTTCGCCCGTGCCGCAGGTGGTGACGCGGCAGATGGTGCACAATTTTCTCAACGGCGGCGCAGCGGTCAACGTTCTCTGCCGGACATCGGGTCTGGATTTTCGGGTGGTGGACGCGGGCTGCGCGGGAGGCCCCTATGAGCCTCATCCCATGCTGCTGGACAGGCGGCTGGGCGAAGGCACGGCAGACATCAGCCAAGGCCCGGCCATGAGCCGCGCCACCTGCCTCCAGGGCTTGCAAACGGGCGTGGAACTGGCACGGGATTTTGCCCGCCAGGGCTACCGCTGCCTCGGCACAGGCGAGATGGGCATCGCCAATTCCACCTCTGCCGCGGCCCTCTACTGCGCTCTGCTGGATGCGGCCCCCGAACGCATGACAGGCCCCGGAGCAGGGGCTGATGCGGCAATGGTGCGGCACAAGATCAGCGTGGTCCGCACGGCGCTGGATATCAACAAATCCCTGACGCGCTCCGGCGACCCTGTGGACATTCTGGCCGCGCTGGGAGGGTTTGAAATCACGGTCATGGCCGGAATCATGCTGGGCGCGGCTTCACAGCGGCTGCCTGTTCTGGTGGACGGCTTCATCTGCGGAGCGGCCTATGCCGTTGCCCTGCGCCTCTGCCCGCCTCTGGCCGACTATGCGGTGCTTGCCCACATGTCGGCCGAGCCGGGGCACTCGCCCGCCATGCACAGCCTGACCGCAGGCACGCCCGCCAACGCCCCCCTGCTGCATCTGGACATGCGCCTGGGCGAAGGCACGGGCGGCGCTGTGGCCTATCACCTGCTGCGGTGCGCAGCCGCCATATATACGAGCATGGCGACATTCGACTCCGCCGGAGTGGCGGGAAAGTCATGCTGAACAGCCCTCCCCTCCTGAGCCTGAAAGGAGTTTCCCGTCAATTTTCCTTGCGGCAGGGCCTTTTTGGCCGACAGCACGTTCTCCTTGCGGCAGACAATGTGAGCCTTGAGCTTGCGCGGGGCGAAAGCCTTGGGCTGGTGGGCGAATCCGGCTGCGGCAAATCCACGCTGGGGCGCATGGCCTGCGGCCTGCTCTCCCCGTCCGCGGGCGAAATTTTTCTGGACGGACGCCCACTGCCTCCCGCCGGAGCGGGCAGTTGGGCCGCCGGACGCATCCAGATGATCTTTCAGGACCCCTTCTCCTCCCTCAATCCCCGGCTCAAGGCGCGCGCATCCGTGGCCGAGCCCCTTGCCCGCGCCGGGATCCCGGCTGCCCAACGCCGTGCGCGCGCGGAAGCCATGCTGACCACCGTGGGGCTGGAAGGCCTGGGCAACCGCTACCCGCACGAATTTTCGGGCGGGCAGCGCCAACGCATTGCTGTGGCCAGAGCCATTGTCACCACCCCTGATCTGGTGGTCTGCGACGAACCGGTGTCTGCCCTGGACGCCTCTGTTCAGGCTCAGGTACTCAACCTCCTGCGCGATGTGCAGGAAAAATTCGGCCTGGCCTACCTTTTCATCTCCCACGATCTGGCAGTGGTGAGCTTTCTCTGCTCCCGCATACTGGTCATGTATCTGGGGCAGATTGTGGAAGAAGCCCCCACGCAGCGCCTGTTGGCCGATGCGGCGCATCCCTACAGTCAGGCGCTGCTGGCGGCCAGCCCCGCTGCAGGCGACAGCACCCGCTCCCACAACGCCCCGCCGCTGGAAGGCGAACTGCCAAGCCCCCTTGCGCCTCCGCCCGGCTGCCGCTTTCATCCGCGCTGCCCCAAGGCGCATGCTGTCTGCCGCACACAGCCCCCGCCCTGGAAGAACATGGCTCCAGACTGGCGTGTGCGCTGCCATCTGCCCTGCAACGCATAGCGCATGCTGTGCACTGCGCAAAGCGTGCAGGCTCCCTGCACAAAAAACGCTTGCCAGACGCAGGGAAGTTCTGTATGTAATGCCTCGCGCCGCGTAGCGCGCAGCAAATGGCAAGGTAGCTCAGTTGGTTAGAGCATACGGTTCATACCCGTAGTGTCGGGGGTTCAAATCCCTCCCTTGCTACCAGAATTTAGTCCCAAAGGGGACCGCAAAGGCCAGAATACCTTGAAAATCAAGGGTTCTGGCCTTTCTCGTTGTCCAGCGAAAGGCGTCATAATCCAGGGACACCTTGTTTGCGCGGGGGTATTTTTTGGGGTATTCTGGCCTCAAAAGAAATGGATACCCCCAACCGCCATTCCTCATGAACACAGGCTGTTGTCGCTGCGTTCACAGGAAGACAAGGAGCTATTTATGCCTCAGGATATGCGCCTGACCGATACCGCCATCCGTGCTGCAAAAGCCACAGACAAGGCTCAGAAGCTTTTTGACGGCGGTGGTCTGTTCCTCTTCATCGCCCCCAAAGGGGGAAAGCTCTGGCGGCTCAAGTATCGCTTCGGGGGTGCGGAAAAACTGCTCTCTCTCGGCGCATACCCCCAGATCGCGCTGAAAGACGCCCGCAAACTGCGCGATGAGGCCAAGGAGCTGCTCGCCAAGGGCATTGACCCTGGCTGCACGAAAAAGGCCGCCAAGGAAGCGTTGCACACTGCCGCGGCCAATACTTTTGAGATGATTGCACGCGAGTGGTGGCATGTAAAAAAGTCCGGCTGGGTGACGGCCCATGCGGAAAAGATTTTGGGGCGGTTGGAGAACTACATTTTTCCGGTGGTTGGCAAAAAGGCCATCACGGACATCAAACCACCGGAATTGCTTGCAGCCCTGCGAATAATCGAAGAGCGCGGCAAAGGCGAAACCGCCCGGCGCGCCCTTCAGAATTGCAGCCAGATATTCCGTTACGCCATTGCCACTGGACGTGCCGAACGCGACCCGGCCAGCGATTTGCGCGGGGCGCTTGCTCCGGTAATCAGCAAAAATTTTGCGACCATTACCGACACCAGGGGCGTTGGGGCGCTTCTGCGCAGTCTGCATGGGTATGAAGGCTATTTCCCGGTATGCTGTGCGTTGCGCATGGCCCCTTACGTCTTTGTGCGCCCCGGTGAGCTGCGGCAGGCTGAATGGGCAGAGTTTGATCTTGAGAATGCCGAGTGGCGCATTCCGGCAGCGCGAATGAAAATGCGCGAGTTGCACATTGTGCCTCTGGCCAGACAAGTTGTTGCTGTCCTGCGTGAGCTTCAACCCTATACAGGCCACCTGCGCTATCTCTTCCCTTCTGTCAGAACCGCAACGCGCCCTATCAGCGATGTAACCCTGCTGGCTGGCTTACGCCGCCTGGGCTACACCAGGGATGCAATGTGCGTTCACGGCTTCCGCTCCATGGCGTCCACGCTGCTCAACGAGCTGGGCTACAACCGCGACTGGATTGAGCGCCAGCTCGCCCACGGAGAGCGCAATGACGTGCGTGCAGCGTATAACTATGCCGAGTATCTGCCTGAGCGGCGCAAGATGATGCAGGAGTGGGCCGACTATCTCGACAGATTACGCGCTGAAATAACACATAATGCTGCTTGAAGGAGAAAGGAGATGTCAAATACTTATATGGCCACAAATGAGTGCCCACCTGCCGCGACGAGAACACCTTACACAAACCTTGGTAGTTTATCAGAAGAGACTCAAGTCACCATCAGAGACACCGGCTGGAGCGAGGAAGACCAGGAGCGTATGCGACTGGCTGGCTTTGACGGCGTTGATATGGTCATGGCGTGGTATAGCTGACAGAGTGAGCAACGGTACCCACCAGGGCGGCACGGATTTTTGCAACGCGACACTTCTGTGGTGGTGTCCCTCGCAAAAACCGCGCCGCCCCTGCGTATTGCCTGCCTGCATCGTTTACAGTATTTTCACATCCATGTTTGACCTGCAAAGAATCCCCATGTCCAGAGTGCGGTGGGCCTATGGCCTCAACCCGCATAAAGCCACTGGCCTTATTCAGGTCCTGTGCCCTCACGCCGTGTTCCCGCTGGAGCTATGGAGCAGAGCGTATGAGCTGTTCTGGCAGGATTTTGTACGAACTGAAGCGATGAAAAACAAGGTGGAATACCCAGCTTTACCCGATATCATACTGGAACCGGGCAATATTTTCCATACAGACCTCTGTGCCTTGGATGTGATGACGTTTTTCAGGAAACTTTCAGTAACCATTCATTCTGGCCCGCACAAAAAGGGCTTGGAGTATATTCTCGTAAAAACGTTTGATACCTTCGATGGCATTTACTCTGAAGAGCGAGCTGAACTCTTCAGAATATTGCAGAAGCTTGAGCAACGCGAGCCAGAATACGACATGTTTGATGTTGAGAATATGAATGACGAAATACTTTGTCTTCCCGCTTCGGGATATGATTTTATTTCACACATTTTTTTTGACACCATACTTGTGGACAGAGTTGCCGTTGTGTTGCATCTGCGTGACTATCCTCTGCTTCATGAAGTGAAAGGTCTTTCTCATGCTTTTGTGAAATATGTTCTCAATTCGTTGAATGAAGGAGCACAGGACACGATCGTAGATACAAAATTACAAAAACAGCCCGCTGTGCCAAGGTCTACAGGCAGCAAAAAAGATAGCGAACGCATCAAGATGACACGCCGCGTGTGTGAAAAAATAGTCGAAGAGCTGCATAGTGAAAAGGACTTGTTTGAAGGCGATAAAAGTAACTGGAAGCAATGCCTGATATTTGACAATGGTAAAACCAACTGGAAAACTTTCCTGAGTGCTGTAGAAACGCGCCTTGGCTCCAAGCCTCACCATGACGCAGCACGAGAGGTGTGGAAGCACGTTCCAGATAACTTCAAGCATAACGGCAGGATGAGGGAGCAATAAAAGGCCTGTGAGATAAAGTCTCAGAACAAAAAGTCTCAGAGCGCCATACTTCATACTTTTTTGCCAAACGTCTTCATTCAGTCTCCCGCGTAGACCCACGTTCTACAAAGGAGATTTTTTATGTCTGACGTACACCCCATTCATTCACAGCGACTACTGCGTATCAATCAGGTACTGGCTATCGTCCCGGTTGGGAGAAGTTCCTGGTGGGAGGGCTGCCGCACCGGGCGTTACCCAAAACCCGTCAAACTTGGCCCCCGCACAACAGTATGGCGAGCCGAGGACATCGCCGCCTTTATTGAAAGCCTCAGCAAGCCGGGGGCGCACAATGAGTAACTCCCTGCATACCTTTCAGCACATTTTGCACGACAAAGGACTGATACCGTCAGAAATCATTATTGCCGATGGCACCCTGCACCGTTGCCCCACAGCCGCAAAACCACACAAGCAGAACGGCGCGTATATCGCGCACCTGGACAGCCCGGCAACGCTGTGGTGGTGCAACTGGGAAAGCAGCGACCAGGGCACATTCACCGAAGCCGAAGAGACAACACTCTCCCCGGCGGAAAAAGAAGCCCTGCACCAACGCCACGCGGCCATGCGCCAGCAGAGGGACGCGGAGTTTGCCCAACGGCAGGCTGCGGTGGCGCAAAAAGCCCAGAGTGAGTTGAATGCCGCCGCGCCCTGCTCGCCGGAGCATCTCTACCTTCAGCGCAAAGGCGTTCCCCCGCTGGCGGACATACGGCAGGATCACGCGGAAAGGCTGCTTATTCCGGTCAGGGATGCTGCGGGGCAGGTGCAAAGCCTACAACGCATTGCACCGGATGGAGAAAAGCGCTTTCTCACGGGCGGCAAAGTCCACGGTGGGCATTTTGTCATCCAGGGCAACCCGGAAAAGCCCCTTGCCCTGTGTGAAGGCTACGCCACCGGGGCCAGTATCCACCTTGCCTGCGATTGCACGGTGTATGTGGCGTTCTCCGCACAGAATCTGTCCGTGGTGACAGACATCGTGCGCCGCAAATTCCCCGATAAGCTCCTGCTCATTTGCGGAGACAATGACGAGGCAGGCCGCAGCAAGGCCCAGGAAGCCGCTCAGGCCGCTCACGGGCCACTTGTCATCCCTTCCTTCACCACCGGGGCAGGTTCAGACTTCAACGACCTGCACCACAGCGAAGGCCTGCACGAAGTCCGCCGCCAACTGGAAGCGCAGGAACATGCTCACGCCCCCGGCAGCAACCTCCCTTCGCTGGTGTCGCTGGACATGGGCGAGTTTCTTTCCATGCCCATACCTGAACGGGGGTATCTTCTCTATCCTGTGCTTCCGGTACAAGGCATAGGCATCATGTACGCCCCGCGCGGCATCGGCAAAACCTTTGCGGCCCTGAGTGTGGCCGTGGCTGTGGCGTCCGGCGGGGCGGTCTTCAACTGGCGGGCACCCATGCCCAAGAAAACCCTGTATGTGGACGGCGAAATGCCCGCCATAGCCATGCAGAACCGTTTGACTTCGCTGGTCAGCGGCATGTCCGTGCCGCCGCTGGCGCTGAAAAATCTGGCTCTCATCACGCCGGATTTACAGCCCTGCCCCATGCCGGACTTGTCCACCATGAGTGGACAAATGCTGCTGGAACCGTTTCTGAAGGGCGTGGATATGCTGGTGCTGGACAATATCTCGACCCTGTGCCGCACCGGCAAGGAAAACGAGTCACAATCATGGCAGACCATGCAGGCCTGGCTGCTGGAACTGCGCCGCCGGGGCATCACCGTGCTGCTCATCCACCATGCCGGAAAATCCGGCGACCAGCGCGGCGCCAGCGCACGGGAAGACATCATGGACACGGTTATCAGCCTGCGCAGGCCCAGAGAATACAGCATGGCCGAAGGCGCACGCTTTGAAGTGCACCTGACCAAGGCACGGGGAATATTGGGCGAAGACGCCAAATCGTTTGAAGCCAATCTGGTGACAGAGGGCAACTCTTTGCAATGGCTCATCAAAGAGCTGGAAGACGTAGAGCTGGAAGAACTGAAGCGCCTTTTGAACGAGGGGTACAGCATACGCGACTGCGCCGAGGAAATGGGCAAATCCAAAGGAGCCATTCAGCGTCTGAAGCGCAAACTGGACGGAGAAATGACCCCGTAGCGTTCAGGTGTACCGCTGTACCGCTTCCTAATGGGTGGTACAGCGGTACACCCGTAATAATCAGCCTATTTACGATGCAATAAGGTACAGCACCATCCAACCACGTCCGCACTTTTTGTACCGCATACCATGCAAAAGTGTACCGCCTGCAATGACAAGGTGCAAAGGGTGCAAGGCTATATAAGGAAGTCCGCCTATGTCCTATCTCGTCTTCCACATGAATAAGTTCAAAAAAGAAGCCGTGCGGGGCATCCAGAGCCATAATACGCGGGAGCGTGAAAGCCATTCCAACCCGGATATCGACTACAGCCGCAGCCCCGGTAATTACGAGTTGATTGACGGCGCATCGCCGGATTATGCCCGCGCCGTACAAAATCGCATTGACGATCTCTTGCTGACCAAGGCCGTGCGGCGTGACGCCGTGCATATGTGCGGCCTCATCGTGTCTTCCGACCGTGAGTTTTTCAGGAAGGCAGGCCCGGAGGAAACACGGCGCTTTTTTGAGGAAAGCAAGGCCTTTCTTACGGAGTTTGTCGGCAAGGAAAATGTCATTTCCGCAATGGTGCATATGGACGAAAAAACGCCGCACATGCACTTTCTGCACGTTCCCGTGACCAAGGACGGACGCCTCAACGCCAACAGCATTTATACCCGCGAAAGTCTGAAAATCCTGCAAACCGAGTTCCACAGGCATCTGCACAGCAAGGGCTTTGACATTCAGCGCGGTGTCGAGCAGGAGCCGGGAGCAAAGAAAAAGCACCTCGACACGCGAGAGTTCAAACAGCAGCAGGAAGCCCTCAACGAAGTGTGTGACGAGGGCAGACGGCTGGTAAAAGAAGTGCTGACCCTGATCGGCGAAATGGGGATTCGCCGTAAAAAAGAGGCTGAACTGGAAGAGCGTTTGCAATCGTATGAAACACAAGCCCATGAGGCGGAAAAAATCCTGCGTGAGGATGCCGACATTCCCGAAGCGTCCATGTTCAGCTTCAAGCCCGCGCTGGAAAAGGCCCAGCAGGTTATTGCCCTGCAAAAGCAGGCACTGGCCACAAAAAAGATACTTGCAGAGCGCGCCCGACGGATGGAGAGCGAAGTCACGGAACTGCGGGCCAAGGTCAAGGCGTTGGAGGCGGAAAGTAGCTCGCGGCAGCAGCAGGCTTCGGAAAATACCAAGGCCATGCAAGCGCAAGTCCATGCTCTGCAACAACAGGTGGCTAACATGCGGCAATTTCTGGAACAGCCGAGCGTCGCCTTTGTGTACAACCGTTATTGCGTCGACCTGAAGGCCGAGCAAGAGCAACGAGAGCGTGAAGCCCAGGCACAGCGCGAGGCATTGGAGCGTCAGCAGGCACAGGAGCGCGAGCATGCCAGTCAGCCACAACAACCGTCCGCCGCTCGTGGGATGCGCATGGGCCGCTGAGAACGTGCTGCGTCCGCCGTGAGTCTTTGCAGCGTCGGGACGAAAGGCCAAAGCATAGCCCACTATGCTTCACTTCGTGAAACGTGGGCAAGCGTCCCGCTTGACCGGGTAAACCCAAATCCGCCGTGCGTTACGCCCGGCCAAAATTCAAGGAGCAAAAATCATGACCGCCACTCATTCCATCACTGCAAGCCAAGTCAAGGACATCAAGACCGCCTTCGCCACGCTGAAGCCCCAGAAAGTGACCCTCAACGGCAACCGCGCCATGACCGTGAAAGAGGCCGTCTTTGCCCTGGCCCCGACGCTGGAACGCATGAAGAAGCGCGGCTTCAACATCACCGAACTGGTGGAGAAGCTGCACGAAAAAGGCATTCCCGTGAAGGCTCCGACCTTGGCCAAATACCTGAATGAGTTCAGACGCGGAAAGGGAAAGAAGGCAGAGGGCAAAACAGACACACCCCCGCCGCAGACCAGAAACCGAACCGCACAGGGCAGCGCATAAATATCGAATCCCGGCCGATGCAGCGCAAACCTGTACATGCTATTGCTTTTGCCATAGATGCCCGCTAAACTTCGGGGAAATTTATATACCAGGAGCTTTTTTGAAACCAGGAAAAATGTGCGGCCTTCTTTAGATAGTGTCGTCAAACTATGAATAGTATGATAACACCTCTTCCTGCATGACAGGAGAAGCTATGCGCGCACATCGACGACACGATATTTGTGAC
>NZ_RQYH01000002.1 GCF_003860215.1 Desulfovibrio sp. OH1186_COT-070
CCCATGACGATAATCGCTCATGCGGAAACTTTAAACAAGAAACGCTAAAGCTGCCAGCTAAAGCTGGGGGTTTTAACCCTCCCAAAGTGGGACAATAAGCCCTACGTTGAGGGCTTATTCTTTCAGCAGCAGCATGAAGGCGTTCGCTTGAGGCAAGCGAACTCAATAAAATTTTTTGGTTAACTATCGAGCCATTCTCTTCCATATTCCTGCACCGCCTCGTAGAGGTTGATGCCCGAAGCAATCATCCTTTCGCGCCCATAAAGCCGTTTCATGATTTCTGCAGATTTTGGCAATAGTGGAATTTCATTAAGCAGCCTGCCTGCTTCCTCTTTTTTCCCAGCAGTCAATAAATCTGCAACACGCAAACACATTTCATTGATTTCATCTTCTGAATAATACTTCAGATAGGGTTCGCGTCGAACGGCTTCAACTTCTGGCATGGTTTTCCTCCCTGGGCCTACGAAAACTCTATCCAGATTATTCGTGGGCGTCCAGATATGCGGCCAGTAACGTCCTGACGGCATCCGCGGAGGCGGCCACAGTAACCGCGTCCGGGATCAGGGCCGACAGGACTTTTGCGTGGCGGATTGGGCAGATTGCAGAAAAAACGCCCATAGCTTGGGATGCTGCTGCATTCCAAGCTATGGGGAGTATGGAAACTCCTGCGAAAGAGGAGGATATGGCTGGCGGAGCGGAAGGGACTCGAACCCTCGGCCTCCGGCGTGACAGGCCGGCGTTATAACCGTCTTAACTACCGCTCCGTATGGGGCTGGTGGGCAGTACAGGACTTGAACCTGTGGCCCCCGCCGTGTGAAGGCGGTGCTCTACCAGCTGAGCTAACTGCCCTCCCGGAAATCTGCTTGTACAGGAAAACGGGTCACAGCGTCAAGAAATTTTTTGTTCCGGCATGCGCACCCGCCACAAAACGTATCTGCGTGAAAAACCTGAAAAAAGAGGCACGCTCCCGCCCACAGGGATTGCTTGCCGTCTCTCGGGCCGGGTGATACATGTGGACGATACGGTTCCGCCCCGGCGCAAAACAGACTGCGGGCAGCGCCGTCATGGCCGCGCTGTTCCCGAAAACAGGCAGCGCTGCGGATGCACAAGGGAGAAAAAGAGCAATGGGATGTCGGTGGAAACAACTGTGGATGGCACTGTTCTGCGCCGTGCTGCTGTGCGGCGGCAAGGCTCAGGCCTGGATTCTGGACGGCAATGCCATCATGGACCAGCCCATGCGCGAAAACCTTTGCGTGCTCACGTTTGACGACGGCCCTTCGCCCAATACGCCCCAGTTGCTGGACTCATTGGCGGAATATGGCATACCCGCCACGTTTTTTCTTCTGGGCAGACAGGCCGAACGCTTCCCCGATCTTGTGCGGCGCACCCTGGCCGAAGGACATGAGGTGGGCAACCACTCCTATTCGCATCCCAATTTCCGCCGCATCAGCCCTGCGCGCCGCCTTGAGGAACTGCGCCGCACTGACGACATCCTGCGCAAGCTCGGAGCCGCGCCGCGGTTTTTCCGTCCGCCGTACGGCGCCTTTGAAGAATCCACCGAACAGATTGCAGAGGGGCTGGGCCTGGCTGTTGCTCTCTGGTCGCTGGACAGCCGCGACTGGCAGCGTCTGCCGGCAAACTATGCCCAACTGCTCAGCACGCGCGGATCTTCCTACGCCCCCGGCACCCTGCGCGGAGTCTTTCTCTTCCACGACACGCACAAACGCACGGTGGACGATCTGCCGCGCATTGTCCGTGATCTGCGCGCCGGAGGCTGCCAGCGTTTTGTCACTCTCAGCGATTATGTGGACGGACTTCTGGATCCGGAACCGGGTATGCGCATGGTGCGGCGCGCGCTTCCCGCGCCGGAAGCTGCGGCATTTTCCCGTGGCCGCCCTGCCGCGCCGGAGCAGCCTGTTGCCACAACCCAAAGCTTTCCGGCGGGCACCGCCGCCCTGCCGCTGGCCCGCAGCAGCAGGCCGTGGAGTGGTGAAGCCGTGGCGCAGGAAAATGCCCCCCAGCCCCAGGCCGCACAGCCTCCCGACCAAGCCGATCATCCTGCGTCTTTTCCGCCAGCCAGTTAGGCAGCATTCCCTGCGACACTGATGGGCCATTCCCCGGCCTACTGGATACCCGTGCGCATGAATGACTGCACAAACTGACGCTGGAACAGCAGAAAAGCCACCAGCAACGGGCCTGAAGTCATGAGCATGGCCGCAGTGATGATTGTCCAGTCCACCCCCTGCTCGGTGGCGGAAAAAATTTGCAGCCCCACGATAAAGCGGCCACGAATTCACGGAATTGATAACAATGAGCGGCCAGAGAAAGTTGTTCCAGTGCGTGTTGATGGAAACAAGGGCGTATGCCGTATAGGCGGGTTTGGCCAGCGATATATACATGCCACAAGACCTGAAGAGTATTGGCACCTTGCCTGCCGCAGAAGGCCGATTGTATGGTGGTGTAGCGGAGATATTTCCGTCGATGGTCAGCCGGGGAGCGATGCCATTGCCCTGACAGCGCCTTTGCCGTATGCTTCTGTATCCATCGTGCGTCCGGCATTTCCCGGGCGCTCCATTTTCCGCTCCGTCGCCACAGCAGCCGTGCGCCGGGGGCAAAGGGACATGCATGACTCCTACCGGCACTGATGCCCAACAGCGCTTTGAGGCCATCTGGGATTCCGTGGCGTGCGGCATCGCCATCATTGACGCCGAAACCCGCACCATTCTGGCGGTCAATCCCGTGGCTGCCCGCATGCACGGGGCTGACCCCGCGCACCTTGTCGGAAAAATCTGCCACCAGTTCATCTGCCCGGCAGAAACAGGCGCCTGCCCCATCATGGACAAGGGGCAGACCGTGGACCGCACGGAGCGCAAGCTCCTCCGCGCCGACGGTCAGACCCTGCCCATCATCAAATCCGTGGTCAAAATCAACTATCAGGGACGCCCTGCCCTGCTGGAAAGCTTTACGGACATTTCTCTCCTCAAGGAAGCCGAGGAACAACTGCGCGAACTGCGTGTGGCCCAGGTCGCCAGCCAGGCAAAGAGCGATTTTCTGGCCCGCATGAGCCACGAAATGCGCACTCCCCTCAACGCCATTCTGGGCATGGCCCGCATTGCGCAGAAAAACGGAGACGCGCAAAACATCTCCCATGCCCTGTCGGTCATCGTCACCTCTGCCTCGCATTTGCTGGGTCTGGTCAATGACGTTCTGGACATGGCCAAGATCGAAGCCGACAAAACGGAAATCATGGCCCTTCCCTTTTGCCTGGAGCATCTGATCACCCAGGTCTGCACCATGGTGGAAGATGACGTTGAAAAAAAGAAGCTGCGCCTGGGCATCGCTTTTTCCGAAAGCATCCCCCTCTCCTATACGGGAGACGTGCTGCACATTTCACAGATTCTCGTCAACCTGCTGGCCAATGCGGTCAAATTCACTCCCGAAGGCGGCCATGTTTCGCTGTGTGTGGAAGAAGCACAGCGTACGGCCGACAGCAGCGAACTGCGCTTTCTGGTGCGTGATTCGGGCATCGGCATCCCGCAAGACAAGATCGACAAACTTTTTGCTCCCTTTGAGCAGGGAGACGGCAGCATTACCCGCACGTACGGCGGCACAGGACTGGGCCTCTCCATTTCGCAAAGACTGGCCGGACTGATGGGCGGCAAAATCACGGTTTCTTCCGTACCGGGGCAGGGGGCCACATTTGTCCTGCACCTGACTCTGCCCCATGCCCCTGAGAGCCCTCTGCCCCCCGTGCCTCCGCATTTTCGCTGCCTTTTTGTTTCCGACGATGCCCAACTGGCCCTCCAGTTTCAGGGGATTGCCCGCAGGCTGCGCCTCCATGCGGACATGGCGTCCGCCCCAAAGGACGCACTGACGCTGGCGCAAAAGGGTTCGGGCCATGATCTCTGCCTGCTGGATCTTGACCTGCTGGACGGGCAGGCTCTGCCTCTGGCCGAGGCCCTGAGCGCACATACGCGCCATACGGCATTCATGACAGGCTTTTTGCACTGGAACAGCATGGAAAGTTCTGCCCCGGCCAACAGCCATTTTCTTGCCCGGCAGCTTTTGCCCACGGCTGTGGCCGACCTTGTGCGCACATGTGCCGCACAGCGGGAGGAGGCATCCGAGCGCGGGCAAAGCCCGGATTTTTCCCAAATCCATGTGCTGCTGGTGGAAGACATTGACATCAACCAGGAAATCTTTCTCGGCCTGCTGGCGGAAACCGGCATCCACATTGACGTGGCGGACAACGGACGTGCGGCTCTGGACATGCTGCGCGCCCATCCCCGCAAATACGACCTCATATTCATGGACATCCAGATGCCGGAGATGGACGGAATTTCCGCAGCGCAGGCCATCCGTGCCCAACCGCACATCTACGGCACAACGCCGATCATTGCCATGACCGCCAACGCTTTTACCGAGGATGTGGAAAAATGCCTTGCCGCAGGCATGGTCGGCCACCTGTCCAAGCCCATTGAAGAGGAAAAAGTGCTGGAAGCCATCGCCCGTTACTGTTCCTGAACAGAAAATGCGGCTTTTTGAAATGCCTGCTCCGCAAACACAGGAGAAAGCATGCTCGATACCACAAACAGGGCGGCAGTGGCCTTTGCCAACGGCAGTTTTGTCTGCCTTTCGCCCGCAATGGGCAACAGGCACGGGCTGATCTCCGGCGCCACGGGCACGGGAAAAACCGTTACCCTCCAGACATTGGCCGAAACTTTCAGCCAGATGGGCGTGCCTGTTTTTGCCGCCGACATCAAGGGCGACCTTTCGGGAGTGGCTGTTGCGGGCGGCAACAGGGAAAGCGTGAACCAGAGAGTGCGGGACTGCCGCCTGGAAGACCACGGTTTTGCCTTTCGGGGTTTCCCCGTCCAGTTCTGGGATGTTTTTGGCCTTCAGGGCATTCCTGTGCGGGCCACCGTGGCGGACATGGGCGACATGCTGCTGGCGCGCCTGCTCCAGCTCAACGACACCCAAAGCGCCGTGCTCGCCATGATCTTCAAAATTGCCAAGGACATGAGTCTGGAGCTGACAGACCTCAAAGACCTGCAAAAAACCCTGGAATACACCCGCGCCAACGCGCCCCGGCTTTCCCCCGCATACGGCAACCTGCCCGCCAACAGCATCGGGGCAATCCAGCGCAACGTGATGGCCCTGCAACAGGAAGGCGCGGACGACTTTTTCGGCGAACCGGCCCTGAACATCGAAGACCTCATGCACACCGTGGACGGCAGGGGGGTCATCAATATCCTGGCCGCCGATCAGCTCATGCAGTCGCCCAGGGCCTACACCACGTTTCTGCTCTGGCTTCTGACAAAGCTTTTCACCTCCCTGCCCGAAGCGGGCGACAGGGACAAACCCGCGCTGGTCTTCTTTTTTGACGAGGCGCACCTGCTTTTTGCCAATGCCCCCCGCGTGCTTGTGGAGCGCATCGAGCAGGTGGTGCGCCTGATCCGCTCCAAGGGCGTGGGCATCTTCTTTCTTTCCCAATCCCCCACAGACATTCCCGACTCTGTGCTGGGGCAGTTGGGCAACCGTGTGCAGCACGCCCTGCGGGCCTACACGCCCAACGACATCAAGGGGCTGAAGGCCGCAGCCAGGTCTTTTCGCGCCAATCCCGCTTTTGATGCGGAATCCGCCATTGCGGAACTGGGCATCGGCGAGGCCCTGATCTCCTTTCTGGACGCAAAGGGTGTTCCTGCGCCTGTGGAACGGGCCTGGATACTGCCGCCCCAGGGGCAGATCGGCCCTCTGGACGCCGCGCAGCGCGAGTCCATGCTCCAAACCTCCCTGCTCTATCGCGTCTATGCCGAAAAAAAAGACAGATTCTCCGCCTTTGAAGCCCTGAATGCACAGCAGGCCGAGGACCAACGCCAAAAAGAGGAAGCGCAACAGCTTGCCCAGGCTCAAAAGGCCGCACAGGACGAAGAAAAGCGGAAAGAAAAGGAAAAAGCGCAGCAGATACGCTTTTGGAGCGGCGTGGCCAAATCCGTTCTTGTGCCCATTGTGCGCCGCTTCCTTGCGGGCATGTTCCGGCGCTGAAATCCATTGCCGCGCCCAGGGCGCGAAAAGGGGGAAACATGGCCAAAAAACTGGAGCCTGGCCTTGCGGGCAGTCATGAGGCCATTGTCACCGAAGCCATGCTGGCCAGCAACGTGGGCAGCGGCACAGTGTCTGTTTTTTCCACGGCCATGCTGGTGGCCCTGCTTGAGGGCACGGCGGTGGCTCTGGTGCAGGACGCTCTGGAAGAAGGGCAGACCACCGTGGGCACGGCCATCAGTGTCAGCCACACCGCCGCCACGCCTCTGGGCATGAAGGTGCGCTTTTTTGCCGAACTCACGGCCATATCTCCCAACGGCAAAGGCCTGACCTTCAGGGTCCGGGCCGAGGACGAAGCCGGACCCATCGGAGAAGGAACCCACGAACGTGTGGTCGTCAACAGGGAAAAATTTGAAACCAGAGCCCTTGCCAAGGGGCAACAGGGCGCATGACCGCGCTACAGCGGCTTTTGCGCACGGAGGAACCTATGGATAACCTGACATTTGTGGGCATTTCCGGCAGTCTTCGCCGGGCATCGCGCAATACGGGCCTGCTGCGCTGCTGCGCGGCCAACCTGCCCCAGGGCGTCCGCATGGAAATTGCGGATATTTCCGCACTGCCCCTGTACAATGAAGACATGGGCAAACCCGAGGCAGCCCAGGCGCTCATCCGGCAGGTCAGTGCTGCGGACGCCCTTGTGCTGGCCTGCCCGGAATACAACTATTCTCTGGCTCCCGCGCTCAAAAACGCGCTGGACTGGCTCTCCCGCGAGCCAAATCTGGCCCCGCTCAACGGCAAGGCGGCCTGCATTCTGGGCGCTGGCGGCGGCATGGGCACCTCACGCTCCCAGTTGCATCTGCGCCAGGTCTGCGTGTACCTGAACCTGCGCCTGCTCAACAAGCCCGAAGTCTTTTCCAACGCCTTTACCCCGGCCTTTGACGATGCGGGCACGGTGGTGGACGCGGCGCTGGCCGGGCAGACCGCAGAACTCATGCAGGAACTGGCTCTCTGGACGCGCCGGTTGCGCGCCCCCGCAGCCTGAAAAAACCGGCAGCGCCCGCACGCCTGACGGCCCGCGGGCGCTGCCAACAGCCAAACCGGAAAAACCTATCCGTCTTGCGGCTCTGCGCTCTCCAGCGCCACCACACGCACCTCGCCCCGCGTTTCGTTGACCTTTTTGCGGAAACTCTGGCGCCTGTCCTCGCCGTCCATCTGCCCGGCCAGCCATTCCACCACATGCTGCACAGGACGCTTGTCCTCCATATTGATGAGGCAGCGGCCAATACCGATCTTGCACGAGGGGCAGCCCACCACCACAGGCCCGTCGATGCCGTCGGCAAAAGCCCGGCCTATCCGCTCCTGTTTGCGCGCCCGCAAGGGATTGTAGATTTCGGGCGATGTCATGGCTCCCATGCCCGACTCCCCGCAACAGCCGGGGCTGACGGACACCGCGGCTCCGCTGAAGTCCGCCAGAGCCCCTGCAATCATTTTCTGTCCCTTGATTCTGTGCACATCCGCCCATTCGCAGTGGCAAGCCCCGTGATAGAGCACGGAGGAACCCTGTTCCAGCGGCGCGCGCATCTGTTCTTTCTTGAGCAGGGGCAAAACCAGCTGCGCCACGTCACGCTGCACCAGATCAGGGAATTGCTCCTCCAGATGCATGCGTTCCAGCCCGTCACGGCACGAGCCGCAGGCTGTGACCAGATGACGGCAGTCAAAGCCCTGCCGGGACAGATTGCGCAGCATGGCGGTCAGGTATTGCCTGTTCTGGGCCATATTGTCTTCAAAGGCCGTGTCCATGCCTGCGGCCAGCAGGGGAAAGCCGCAGCACATGTGCCGGGGCGGCACAGCCACGGCAAAACCCGCCTTGAGCAACAGCATGAGAGAAGACATGCCTATGCGGTCGTAAAAAAGAGCCCCGCCGCATCCGGGAAAATAGAGCACGCAGGGCATGCCGGGCACAGGCTCCGACGGGGCAAAAACAGAGCCGCGGTGCAGTTTGAGCGATTCGTACAGGTTGGTATAGCCCATCTTGGGGCCGCGCCCGGAAAAAAGCGGGCTTTTCATGCGCTTTTTCCAGACTTCGGGCACAAAGCCCAGGAACCTGTTCTGCACTTTCTGCCCCAGAGAGGCCAGTTTGGCCGCCCTGGGCGCGCGGTGGGCAATATCCCGCGACAGCCATTCCAGCGCGCGCCCCTTGAGGGGATGCCCGCCTGCGCCCTCATGCTCCAGCAGGGCACGCAGCGAAAGGGCCACCTCGCCCGAGGGAATCTTTACCGGGCAGTTTGCCATGCAGCGCCCACAGGCCGTGCAGTGCTCCACAAGGTTGCGCAGTGCCCCGAGCAGGCGCTCGTCAATGCGCCCCTTGTTGACCTGGCTGTAGTACACGGCTTCCAGCAGCATGCCCAGAACCATGTTCTTGTTGCGCGGGTGGTACTGCATGGAGCGTTCGGGATAGCACATGGAGCAGACCTGCTTGCACTTGCCGCAACGCGTGCAGACCTGAATGGCCGTCAGCAGACTGATGAGTTTTTCCTTGTCGGGCAGGCCGCTTTCCCGAATATCCCGGATCAGGTGGTTGAAAGAAAAGGTGAAAGGCCGCACAGGCAGATCACGCTGCACCAGCTTGGCGGGGTTCATCACGTCGCGCGGGTCCACACGCTCCTTGAAGGCCCGCAGGGCATCCATCTTGTCCTTGCCGAAAAAACCGATCTTGGTGATGCCGATGCCGTGCTCGCCCGAAACCTCGCCGCCCATTTCCTGACATTCGGCCATGACCCTGGCGGCGACCTCCTCCGCCTCTTCCAGCATGCGCGCGTCGTTGGAATTGACGGGGATGTTCACATGGCAGTTGCCGTCTCCGGCATGCATGTGGCTGGCCACCACAATACGGCTGGCCTCCATGTAGTCCCTGATTTTTCCGATCTTTTTTGCCAGATGGGGATACTTTTCCTGCAGTCCGGCAAGAAAGGCCTCTGCCCGCTCGTACATTTCCGTGTCGGAAATCTCGCCCGCTGTCACATCGCCCGAGGCGACTTTGGACGCCTGGGAAAACTCGCGGTTGAACTCCTTGTCTTCCAGAGGAAATCCGGACAAGCGCCCCACTTCCTGCAGGGCATGGCGGTATGCGGCGGCCGCGCATTCCAGATTGATCTGCTCCAGAAAAAGCGCAAAGTCCGGGATGCGCTCCATGGGAATGACCACATCCTCGTTGAGCTTGAAGCCCGAAGTACGCTTGGCGATGGCCGAAAGGCGGTGGCGGTCTTCCCAGAAATGCTCGGCTTCCCTGTCGTCAGCAGCCACAATGATGTCGACGTTTTCCTGCTGTTCCACAATGGCAACAATCTGGCCCACGCATGTGTCCAGCAGATAGGGGTCGTCACCGTCCACCTGAAGAATGATCACGGAAATGGGCGAACCTTCATAACGGGAAGACTTGCGCTTGTACTCGATGGCCTGCACATATTTGGCGTTGAACTCCTCCATGGCAGACACGTGGGCATAGTCGCCCTCCTCACGGATGCGGTTGCGCAGGGCCACCAGTTCGCGCACCACCACGGCCGCCGTGTGCATGGAGCGGCCAAAAAATTCCAGCACCATGACCCGCTGGTGTGCGGGCCGGGGATGGATGATGAAGCAGGCTTCGGTAATGATGCCGTCCACACCTTCCTTCTGCATGCCCGGCAGACCGCCCAGGGCCTTGTTGGTCACGTCCTTGCCCAGACCGGGCAGGCGGATTTCGTCGCCGCGCAAATGCACCACGTTCCGCACGCCTCCGCTCACGTCCTTGACAGCAAAGACCGCGGTTTCTTCGGGCAAAATCTTGTGGCGCGGATGGTCCTCGCGCTCCACGGTGATGATTTCGCCGGTGGGCGTGACCATGCGCCACCAGAGCAGATTGTCCAGCGTGGTGCCGTACTCGAAGGCGCTGGGGCCGCCCGCGTTTTCCGAAACATTGCCGCCAATGGACGACGCCTGCTTGGAGGCCGGATCCACGGAAAACAGCGCGCCCGCCTCGGCCACGGCATTGATCACGGCCTGGGTGATGGCCCCGGCCTGGCAGGTGACGGTCATGTTCTCAAGGTCCACAGGGCCGATGCGCGTCAGGCGCGTCAGACTGACGATGACCGTGCGCTTGCGGGCGGGCACGGCCCCGCCGGTCATGCCGGAACCGCCGCCGCGCGGGATAAGCGCAAACTTCATGTCATTGGCCAGACGCACCAGATCCGCCACCTGCTCCGTGGTGTCCGGCTCCACCACCAGAAGGGGCAGTTCCATGCGCAGGTCAGTGGCGTCCGTGGCGGTTTCCACCAGCGCCGCGGGATCGGTCAGGATGCACTCGTCGGGCAGGATGTCGTGCAGGGCATCCACCAGTCGGGTGCGAAAGACTGTTTCGGCCTCGTGGGCCGACCAGAACATGATCATGCCCTCGCCGATGGCCGTGGCATAGTAGTGGGCCAGGGCCACGGACTCCTTTTCAAAACGCGCGGCCACGCTGTTGCGCACGGTTTCCGCGTCAATAAAGGGGTTGTAGGCCACCAGAAACAATTCTTCCGCAATGGCGATGGCCAGATTGCGGACAGATTCCGGCCATTCGGCGAAGTCATCCATATTGATGCGCAGGATACGGTTCACCACCGAGTCGGACGATATGGAAATATGCGGACCCTTGTGGGGCATGGCTTTTTACCTCATGCAATCCATGATTTGGGGACAAGTTCTCCTTGTACGTTCAATAAAAATGGAAGGCAAGCAGCCCCCGACCCCACAGGGCGGGCGCCTTTTGACATTTTTCGCCAGCGCGCTATTCTTTCCCCCGTCCCTCCACAGAGCACGGAGCGTTGCCGCAATGATTGTCCACAAGCTGCAACCCGTCACTGACATCTTTGACTGGCTGCATGTTGCCTGGGAAAACTCCGCCACCCAAAGGCGCGTGGCCCTCGCCATTCTCTGGGTCTACCTCTGCGCCATGCTGGGCATCGAGTTGAACCGGCAGGGCCTCCTGCCGCCCCGGCTGGCCATGCTCGTGCCCGACAGCCATTTTTATGCCATCCATCTGGCCTTCACGCTCATTCTGGGGCTGGAGGTCATGAGCCTCATTTTTATCATTCCCCGCTCCCTGTCCCAGTCCATAGGCAAACAGTTCGAGCTCCTGACCCTCATCCTGCTGCGCAACGCCTTCAAGGAACTGTCCAACCTGCCGGAACCCGTCAGCGTCATGGAAAGCATGCAGTCTGTGCTGCACATCGGCGTGTCCGGTCTCGGGGCGCTCAGCGTGTATCTTTGCCTGGGGCTGTACCGGCGCATGGCGCGCAGAAACATCCACTTCATCCACACCCCGGAACTGCGCATGCGCTATGTTTTGAGCAAGAAGCTCCTGGCGCTGGCGCTTTTCGGCATTTTTGCCGTCACGGCCATACGGGATCTGACGCTCTTTGTGCGCACCGGCGCTGACCAGCACTTTTTTGAAACCCTCTATACCGTGCTGATCTTCGCAGACATCGCCATGGTGCTCATCGCCCAGTTGTACATGCCCGCCTTTCATGCGGTCTTTCGCAACTCAGGCTTTGTCATCGCCACGCTGCTCATGCGCCTCGCGCTTTCGGCCTCGCCCCTGTGGAGTCCGGCCATCGGCCTGTTTGCCGCACTCTTCATGCTGGCCCTGACCTGGTGCACCAACCGCTTCATGCCCGCGCCGCTGTTCCGCAAAACGCACAAAAAAAGCCGGAAGAGAAAAATCCTTTCCGACAGACCGCAACCCTCCCCTGCCCAAAAAGGCAAAAGGCCCCACTCCGGGTGCAAGAACGCACGGCAGGGGCATTCCCAACGGTAATGGCCCGCAATGGAGACGGCGTTACGGGAAGATAAACAGACGGTTTTGTCACGGCCGGAGCATGAGGCAACCATGCCCCAAAGGGCGGCAGTCTATGCGGACTGGGCCTTGAGCGCCTCGGCCTGGGCGGCTGTGCCCAGAGCTTCCACCAGCGGCTCCAGTTCGCCTTCCATGATCCGCTCCAGAGAGTAGAGCGTCAGGTTGATGCGGTGGTCGGTGCAGCGCCCCTGCGGAAAATTGTAGGTGCGTATGCGCTCGGAGCGGTCTCCGGAGCCCACCTGGGCCTTGCGGTCGGCGGAAAGCTCGGAATTTTGCCGCTCCCGTTCCACGGCCAGAATGCGCGACGCCAGCACCTTCATGGCGCGGGCCTTGTTCTTGTGCTGAGAACGCTCGTCCTGACAGGTGACCACGGTATTGGTGGGCAGATGGGTGATGCGCACGGCCGATTCCGTCTTGTTGACATGCTGGCCGCCCGCGCCTGACGCGCGAAAAATGTCGATGCGCAGATCTTCGGGGCGGATTTCCACATCCACTTCCTCGGCTTCGGGCATCACGGCCACCGTAGCCGCCGAAGTGTGGATGCGCCCCTGGGCTTCCGTGGCCGGAACACGCTGCACACGGTGCGTGCCCGCTTCAAACTTGAGGTGGCTGTAAACCTTTTCTCCGCTGACCAGGCAGATGACTTCCTTGAAGCCGCCCGACTCGGAGGGGGATTCGCTCATGAGCTCTGTTTTCCAGCCCTTGAGCTCCGCATAGCGCAGATACATGCGCAGAAGATCCGCGGCAAACAGGGCGGCTTCCTCCCCGCCCGTGCCTGCGCGGATTTCCAGAATGGTGTTCTTTTCGTCCAGGGGGTCGCTGGGCAGCAGCATGACCTTGAGCTCGTGCTCCATACGGGGCAGCGCGCTTTCGGCCCGCTCCACTTCCTCCCGCGCCATTTCGCGGATATCCGGATCGGCATCGCTCAAAAGCTGGCGGTTTTCGGCCAGTTCCTGTGTCAGCGCGCGGTGACGGCGGTACAGTTCCACAACCTGACGCAGGTCGGCATGGGCCTTGGTCAGCTTGCGGTAGTGTTCCTGATCGTCAAAAACATCGGGCTGGGCCAGAGCATGCTCCAGTTCCAGATATTTTTTTTCCAGACCTTCCAGTTTGGCGAACACGGCGGCTCCACTTGCTTATTGCGCGCTGGTTTCCGAGGTATAGGGCACGGCATGCACGTTTTTGCCGGGATCCGGCCCCAGGGCTTCGCGCAGGGCCACCACAGCCACTTCCAACTGCTGCTCGTCCGGCTCGTATGTGGTCAGACGTTGCAGGGCCAGGCCGGGCGCGCGCAGGACAGAGGCCCACCACAAGCCCTCGGGCAGGCGCGCGGCATAGCGGATAAGCTCATAGGCCAGCGCGCTGATGGGCACCATGAGCGCCAGCTTGAAAACAACCGTCAGGCTGTGCTTGGCCACCGCCCCCTGCGGCGAATACAAAACCAGCAGAAGGGGCACCAGCACAGCGTGCAGAATGATGGAAATGCAGATCACAAAAAGCAGAAACGTCGTTCCACAGCGCGGGTGCAGTCGGCTTTTGGCCGCTGCGGCCGCCGCGTCCACAGCGCCTCCGCTCTCCCAGGCGTGGATGGTTTTGTGCTCGGCGCCGTGGTACTGAAAAACCCGGCGTATATCGGGGAACAGGGAAATGGCCTTGATATAGCTCACAAAAATGCAGCACTTGAAAAAACCGTCCCAGATGTGGAAGGACAGGCCCTCCACATCCCCCCCCAAATCCAGCCAGAGCATGAAGACCGAAAGCAGGTGCGGCGCAACCACAAACAAACCGATGGCCATGAGCAGCGCCAGCAGCATGGTGAGCGCAAGCTGCCAGCCGCTGATCTCCTCCTGCTCGCTCCGGGCCGCAACCTCCACCGAACGGTTCAGGGCCTTGACCCCGTTGACCAGGGTTTCCAGCAGCACGGGAAAGCCGCGCAGAAAGGGCTTTTTGAGCCAGGCCGCGCGCGTCAGGGAAAACCAGGCATGCCGCCGGGCAAGAATGCTGCCGTCGGCCTGGCGCACGGCAAGGCCGTACACATCGCCGTTGCGCATCATGACACCTTCCATGACGGCCTGACCGCCCACCGGAGGGCACTGCCCCGCAAGAAACGCGCACGCAAGACGCAACAACAGACCCCTGCGGGGGGGCCTGCCGCCGCGTCCGCCCCCGCCTCCGGGCAGGGGGTGCGCTGCCGTGGGAATCACGCGGCTATTTCTGCTCAAACTTGGAGTACTTCTTGCGAAAGCGGTCAATGCGGCCGGCGGTGTCCAGAAAGCGCTGCTTGCCGGTAAAGAAGGGGTGGCAGGCGGAGCAGACTTCCACGTGCACCTTCTCGCCCTTGGTGGAAAGAACACTCGCCTCGTTGCCGCAGGCGCAGGTGACCGTGGCGTTGAACACTTTGGGGTGAATTTCTTTTTTCATGACGCATACCTCGGATGGCGCTGCAATCGCGCGCGTATTGACCATGCGGAACTCTGCCGCACAAGAGAAAGGCAAATACTCCCTTTTCGCGACTTTGGCAAGGGGCATTGCCATGCGCTCCCCTTGGGAGTATCTTTGCCTCCATGCCCAAAGCTCCCCGCCAACGCGCCGACCAGCTTGTTTTTGAGCAGGGGCTTGCTCCAAGCCGCGAGCAGGCCCGCCGCCTGATCATGGCAGGCAAGGTTTTTCTGCCTCCGGCCCTGCCCGGCGCACCGCAAATCCGGGTGCCCAAACCCGGCCACCCCTACCCCAGCGATACGGTTTTTGCCCTGGCCGCGCCGGAACCCTATGTCAGCAGGGGCGCGTACAAGCTGCTGACCATCATGGAGCATTTTTCGCTGGACGTGCGGGATCTTGTCTGCCTGGACGCCGGAGCCTCCACCGGAGGCTTTACCGACTGCCTGCTCCAGCACGGCGCACGCCTCGTCTACGCTGTGGATGTGGGCAAAAACCAACTCCACGAGCGCCTTTTGGCCGATCCCCGTGTGGTCAGCCTCGAAGGCGTCAATCTGCGCCATGCCCCGCCGGATCTCATCCCCCGGCAGGTGGATCTGATCACGGCTGATGTGTCCTTCATCTCGCTGACGCTGGTTCTGCCGCCCTGCATGCGCTGGCTCAAGGCAGACGGCATGGCTGCCGTGCTCATCAAACCCCAGTTCGAACTCGGCCCCTCGGAAGCCGTCAAGGGCGTTGTGCGCGACAGCGCGGCCCGTCAGCGTGCTGTGGACACTATCCTGCGCTTCTGCGCGGAAAACCTCGGGCTGGACTGCAAGGGAGTCCTGCCTGCGGCACTCAGGGGGCCCAAGGGCAATCAGGAATACATGGCCCTCTTTGTGCGCCGGAAGCAGGAATCCGCGCCCGGCCCGGACGCGGATTCCTCAAACGGATGAACGAAAGTCGCCTGTTTCGCGATGCGGCCAGGCCGCAACCCCTTCCTTTGGCTCAGCGTTTGCTGTTGTAGAAATTGATCAGACAGCCGTCCAGAATAATGCGGCGTTCGTCATCGGTGAGATCCCGCAAGCGCAGTTCGATCCGGCGGGCAGGCCCGCTTTCGGAGGTCACATATCCCGCCATGACAGGCGCGGCCGTTGCCACAAGCTGCCGCACATGCGGAACCACAAGCCAGTCGCCCACATGCAGACTTGCGGCCAGATCCCCGTCCACAAGAAAAGGCAGCATGCCCCAGTTGATCAGATTGGAGCGGTATCTCTTGGTGGCATATTCCACAGCCAGATTGGCCCATCCGCCCAGAACTTTCTGGCAGGAGGCGGCCTGTTCGCGCGCCGAGCCGTCGCCGGGCTTCATGGCAAAAATGGTCGACCCGATGCCCACATTGCCCAGATCAGGCGCATCCCGCAGAATCGCGGCGTCACACAGCGCAAACAGCGCGCGCACACGCGCCAGCAGATCCGGCGCTGCGGGATCGGCCAACCGCGCCTTTTCCAGTTCCTGTGTTTCCCTGGCGCGGCCCACATAGTCCGGATCCTTGCGGGACAGCGTGAACTCCGCGAGCTTGAGGGGGTTGGAGCGTAAGGAAGACGTTTCGCCCGAAGGGATCAGTTCGTCGGTGGTGGTCACGGCATCGGTGATCACGCTGGCCACCCGCAGGAGCAGGTGTTCCGGCAGGGGGCTCATGGCGGGCCAGTCCGCAATGTTGGGGCCAAACACAAGCTTTGCTTCGGGTTCGGGCCGCCCGAAGCCGTTGTATACGCGGCGCTGGTAGATCAGAGGCTCGAAGCGGTATTCCAGGTCAACCCCGGCAAGCTCCGGCGATGTCCAGTCCAGATCCGTGGCCGGCGTCAGACGACCGCCGTTGGCCGCTGTGGCGGCAACGGAGCGCGCGTCCATGAGGGCCACGGCCGCCAACTGCCCGCCGGACGGCTTGGAGCCTTCACGGTTGGGGAAATTGCGCGTGGCGTGACGTACGGACAGAGCGCCGTGCGCCGGGGTATCGCCCGCGCCGAAGCACGGCCCGCAAAACGCGTTTTTGAGCACAGCGCCCGCAGCCATGAGTTTGGCTGTGGCGCCGTTCCTGATGAGGGCCAGCCCCTGCGGTTCGCTGGCAGGATAGACCGACAGGCTGAATACCTGATTGCCCGTGCTCTTGCCGTCCAGAATAGCCGCCGCCAGAGCGATGTTTTCAAAACTGCCGCCCGCGCAGCCCGCAATGATGCCCTGGTCAACCCACAGCCCGCCATCGCGGATTTTCCCGCGCAGATCCAGGCCCGCGGCGGCAAGGCCGAACTGGCGTCTGGCCTCCTCCTCCACCTCGCCCAGCAGTTCCCGCCCGTGCCTGGCCACTTCCGCCACAGGGTAAACATTGCTGGGATGAAAGGGCAGGGCGATCATGGGCACGATCTTGCCCAGATCAACGCGGATCAAGCCGTCATAACAGGCCGGGCCTTCGGGTTGCAGCAGGGCGTAGTCCTCTTCCCGGCCGTGCCGGGCGAAATACTGCCGAACCTTTTCGTCCGTGCGCCAGATGGAGGAAAGACAGGTGGTTTCCGTGGTCATCACGTCGATGCCGCAGCGGTATTCCACAGAAAGCCCCGTCACGCCCGGCCCCACGAACTCCATGACCCTGTTCTTGACAAAGCCGTTCCCGAACACCGCGCCGATAATGGCAAGGGCCACGTCCTGCGGGCCAACGCCGGGACGCGGCGCGCCCTCCAGCCAGACGGCCACGGTCTGCGGCCGGGGCACATCGTAGGTCTTGCCCAAAAGCTGCTTGACCAGTTCCGGGCCGCCTTCGCCAACAGCCATGACGCCCAGGGCTCCGTACCGGGTATGGCTGTCGGAGCCAAGGATCATTCCGCCGCACTTTGCCATCATTTCCCGCACATACTGGTGGATGACCGCCAGATGGGGCGGCACATAGATGCCCCCGTACCTGCGGGCCGCAGACAGCCCGAACATGTGGTCGTCCTCGTTGATGGTGCCGCCCACGGCGCACAGGCTGTTGTGGCAGTTGGTCAGAACATAGGGCACGGGAAATTTGTCAAGCCCGCTGGCGCGCGCGGTCTGGATGATGCCCACATAGGTAATGTCGTGCGAAGCCAGAGCGTCAAAACGCAGGCGCAGCACATTGTCGTCGGCAGCGGTATTGTGCGCGGCCAGAATGCGCGCGGACAGGGTGTTCCTGCGCGCGCCGTCAATATCCACACCGCCCGCGCGGGCCTGCTCCGCACTGCGGATGCTGTCGCCGTCAATGACTACGGCATCGTGGATGAGTTCGATCATGGCAATATCCGGATTTGCCGCTCGCCAGAGCGAGGCGGGTTAGCGGGACGCCGTGGCCAGCTTGAGGCCAAAGGCGATGAAAATGATGCCGGTACAGCGTTGCAGCCATTGCTGGAAGCGGCTGTTCTCAAAAACACGGCGCACACGGCCGAGCATATAGGCCAGCGGCACAAACCACGCAAGGCACAGGCCGACCAGAATGCCGCCCAAAACCAGAAACTGCGGCCCCAGCGGCGCGCGCGGGTCCGTGAACTGCGGCAGGAATGTCAGAAACACCAGAACAGCCTTGGGGTTGAGCGCATTGGTCAGAAGACCCTGGCCGAAAAAATCCAGCCATTGGCGCAATGTCAGGGGCTCTCCCGCGCCGCCCCCTGCCTCTTCCCGGTCCGCATCCGGAGCTGTTTTGACCACAGCGGCGCGAACGCGCCCGGCGCGCAGAGCCTGAATCCCCAGCCAGACAAGCCAGGCCGCCCCCAGGTACTGCAAAACAGAAAACCAGAAGGCGGAATGAGCGACAATGGCAGAAATGCCCAGCATGGCCGCCGCTGTATGCAGGCAGATGCCCAAGGCAATGCCGCAGGCCGCAGCCTGCCCCCGCGCCCGGCCCTTCAGCAGGGCCACACGGGCAACGAGGGCAAAATCCGGGCCGGGCAGCATGACGAACATGGCCGACATGGGAATGTAGAGCAAGAGATTTTCCAGCGAAACCATACCGGACCTTCCGGAACTGCGGAGATGACGTTTTCCTGATGCCGCTACAGGCGGGAGCCGATGATCTCGCCGAACTCCGCGCAGCCCACAACCCGCGCCCCGCTGACCTGCGTGGCCAGATCCTCGGTAACAGCCTTTCCGGCAATGGCTTCTTCCACCGCCTTGCGGATGCGCCTGGCTCCGCCGGGCACACCCAGATGCTCCAGCAAAAGCGCGCCGCACAGGATGACGCTGCCGGGGTTGGCCTTGTCCTTTCCGGCAATGGCGGGCGCTGTGCCGTGGGTCGCCTCGTAGAAAGCCAGCGTGTCGGACATGTTCACGCCCGGAGCCAGCCCCAGGCCGCCCACCTGCGCGGCCAGCGCGTCGGAAATATAATCGCCGTTGAGGTTGGGCGTGGCCAGAACATCATACTGCTCGGGCCGCAACAGGGCTTCCTGAAACATGGCGTCGGCAATGCGGTCCTTGATCACCAGACGTCCGGGCACAGGTTCCTTCTCGGTGCAGGTTTCCGCGCCAAATTCCTGGGCCGCCACATCATAGCCCCACTGGCGGAAAGCCCCTTCGGTAAACTTCATGATATTGCCCTTGTGCACCAGGGTCAGGCTCTTCCTTTTCTGCTCCAGCGCAAAACGCAGGGCGCGGCGCACAAGACGCTTGGAACCGGCTTCGGTCATGGGCTTGATGCCGATGGCCGCGGCGTCGCCGATCACGGACGCGCCCAACTCCTCACGCAGAAAGGCGGCCAGCCTGCGCGCCTCTGGCGTGCCCGCGGCAAATTCCACACCGGCGTACACATCTTCCGTATTTTCCCGGAAGATGACCATGTCCACCCGCCGGGGATGCTTGACCGGCGTTTCCAGCCCTTCAAAATAGCGCACCGGACGGATGCAGGCATACAGATCCAGGCTCTGGCGCAGGGCCACGTTGAGGCTGCGGATGCCCGTGCCCACCGGAGTGCCCAGAGGCCCCTTCATGGCCAAATCCGCTCCGCGCAGGGCCTGCATGGTGCTCTCGGGCAGGGGGGATCCGGTTTCGCGCACAGCCTTGTCGCCCGCGAGCAGTTCTTCCCACTCCAGGCGGATACCCGCATTTTCCGCAGCCAGGGCGGCCTCGATAACGGGACGGGCGGCTTTCCAGATTTCCGGCCCGATGCCGTCGCCTTCAATCCAGTACACTTTCTTTTGCATGGTCGTTCCTCATTCGTTGTCGCTGTTTTCCGCCTCGGCCTCGGCTTCCTGCTGAAGCGCTCTGGACTTCCTGAGCAATTGCTCTATCTGGATATCCACGCCCAGCACTCCCACAATATTGTCTTTGGCGTCCGTTACCGCGCAGGACACCGTGATGATCAACTTGCCGGTAAAGTGCGACTGGTACACGTCCATGATATGAAGCTTGCCGCTTTTCATGGGCATCCGGAACCATTCGCGCTGCGAAAAATCGTAGCCGAGGGGCAGGGCTTCGTAAATTTCCCTGTAGGTGGGGTCAGTGATGGCCGAGCAGCGCAGGCTGCCCGTTGCGTCTGTCAGATAGCAATACTGGATGAAAGGGTACTCGCGCACAAAGGCGTCCAGGCAGGCGCAGGCCCCGGACTCAAAGTCCAAAAGTTTTTTATTGCGCGACAGACGCACCAGAATCTTGGCCGACAATGCCCCGGCCAGTTCTTTCATGTGGTCGAACTCCGAGGCGAAGACCTCTGGCATGAAACGCTGCACCAGAGCCTCCATCTCCTCATGGGACAGACTGGTGGTGCGGCCGGTTTCGTCATACATGGCCATGATGGCTTCATAAATCTGCCCCACGGCAGGGTGCTTCTTGGAAACGCACTGCGCGCCGGTCAGGCCCATGTTGTTGTTGATCCAGTACGCCACTCCGGCACGGCCCGTCTTGTCGGTGATGATGATGGGCACGGGCCGTCCCAGAAGGGAGTTGGTGTCAAAAATATTGTAGATTTCCTCATTCTTGGCCAGGCCGTCGGCATGCACGCCCGCGCTGGTGGCATTGAAATCGCGCCCCACAAAAGGATAGTTGTGGGGAATGCGGTAGTGCAGCTCTTTTTCAAAAAATTCGGCAACCTCGCCAAGAATGGTCGTGTCCGCCGCCGCATCGTCGCCCGTGAGGGAAATGTATTCCACCAGCAGGGCTTCCAGCGGCGTATTGCCCGTGCGCTCCCCGAACCCGAAAAGCGTGCTGTTGACCGCGCCGCAGCCATACAGCCAGGCGGTGACACCGTTGACCAGCACCTTGTGGAAGTCATTGTGCCCGTGCCACTCCAGCCACTGGCCGGGAACGCCCGCCTCGTCGGTAAAGGCGCGCACCACGCGCTGCACGGAACGGGGCAGGGCCGCGCCCGGATAGGGCACGCCGTAGCCCATGGTGTCGCAAAGGCGGATCTTGACCGGCATGCCGCTCTGGCGCGAAAGCTCCATGAGCCTCTGGGCCAGGGGCAGGCAAAAGCCGTAAATGTCGGCGCGGGTCACGTCCTCGAAATGACAGCGGGGGATAATGCCCCATTCCAGAGCCTGCTCGGCCATGCCCACATACATGTCCATTGCCTGCTGGCGCGTTTTGCCCAGCTTGAGAAAAATGTGGTAATCCGACACGCTGGTGAGCATGCCCGTTTCGTCAAACTCCATGTCCCGCACCAGCTTGAGGTCCTCCTTGACAGCCCGGATCCAGGCTGTCACGCGGGGGAAGCGGTAGCCCCGCGCCCGGCAGGTTTCGATGCACTTGCGGTCCTTGGCCGAATACAGAAAAAACTCCGAAGCCGTGATCAGCCCTGTTTTTCCGCCCAGGCGGTGCAGAAAGTCAAACATTTTTGCCACCTGCTTCACCGTGTACGGCGGGCGCGCCTGCTGGCCGTCGCGGAAGGTGGTGTCGGTGATGCGCATCTGTTCCGCAGGGCGGGGAGCCAGGAGAACTTCGTCAAAAGAGGTGCGGCAGATGCTTGTATACGGAAAAAGGTCACGGTAAAGCTGCGGCTTTTCCGGTTCCTGCATGGTCAGTGTGCGGCTTCCGGTCTGATGTATGATCGTGCTCATGGTGCTGCAATCCTGTCTGGCGCTCCGGGAGCGGTAAAAATTGTACCGTAACATTGTATATAAGCACGAAAACCGCCCCGCGTCCAGCCCCGCACCCGGCAACCGCCCGGCCAAGGCCCCCATCGGGCGGCTGCGAGGCGCACTTGCAAGCATTTGCGGAATCATAGTAAAAGCCCTGATGTGCTTCGGACCGCAAAATGCCCGGGCGGATTCCGGGGTTTTTGCTCCGGCGTTTCAGGCCGGGAATCCCGGCATGCAAGGAAGCCTATGCCCAAACCCCTCCGCGTCCTTTTTCTTCTGGAGGATCTCTGCTTCGGCGGCACCCAGCGGCAGACCCTGGAACTGGCGCGGCGTCTGGATCGCGGTCTTTTTTCCCCGGCGCTGCTCACGCTCACCGGCCCCACGGATCTTGACCCTCTGGCGCGGGAGGTCGGCATTGAACTGCACCACATGGGCACGGGGCGGGGGCACGCTCCCGCTTTTTTCCTGCGCCTGGGCCGTGCGCTGCGCAAGCTTGCGCCCCATGTGCTGGTTCCCTGCACTGCCCTGCCCAATATCTGGGGGCGCATCTGGGGACGGCTGGCCTTTGGCGGTTGCTCCTGCGGCCCGCGCATTGTGGGCACCTGCCGCGGGGGCGGCGCTCCCCTGCGCCAGCACGAGCGCCTGCTCTGGCGCCTTGCCGACCACATGATCTGCAACTCCCGGGAGTTGCGGAGCATCCTTCTGGACATGGGCATGCCCGCAACCCGCCTGAGCTATGTGCCCAACGGCGTGGACACGGACTTTTTCTCCCCTGCGGCCCTGCCCCCGTCGCGGCGGGAGCCTCTGGTCCTTTGCGTGGCCCGGCTGGCCGCCGACAAGGATCACCTGACACTGCTGCGGGCTTTTGAGATGGTTCTGGAAAACTGCCCCAAAGCCCGCCTGCGGCTGGTGGGCGACGGGCCCGAAGAAACCCGTTTGCGACACTGGGCAGAAGAACGTACGGCAGGCGGCAGGGTGGAATTTGTGGCCGGTGGCCCGGACATGCGCGCGCATTACAGCGCGGCCCGCGTGTTTGCCCTTTCCTCGGTGCGCGAAGGGCAGCCCAATGTGCTGCTGGAGGCCATGTCCTGCGGGCTGCCTGTCTGCGCAACGGCCGTGGGCGGCATTCCCCAACTGCTGGACGATGGCATTGCAGGCTTTTTGTCACCTCCGGGCGATGCCGCGTCTCTGGCGGCCAACCTCTGCCGCCTGCTGCGCGACGGGGAGGCGTGTGATACGCTGGGGCGGACAGGACGGGAAAAGATGGAAAGCCGTTTTTCCTTCGCCCGCATGGTACAGGCGCATGAGGAGATTTTTTCCGGCGTGGCCGCCCGCGGGAACGGAACGGAGCGCCTGCCATGAACAACATGCGAAAAAAAACACGACGCGGGAAAAACCTTGCCTTGTGTTCTGTCGCGCTGGTGCTGGCGCTGGTCATGCCCTGCCGCGCGGAAATGCCCGAGGAGTACAGCCCGCCCGAAGCAACCAGGGAAGACAGCGTACCGGCGTCCGCACAGGCTCCGGCCACAGACGGGCAGGACCCTGCAGAAAGCGAGGTCAGGGAACTCTGGACTGGCTCCCTCTATACCTCCAGCTATCGGGTGGGCGTCTGTTTTACCGCCCAGGGGGAATTGCGCGGGGTGGTGCATCTGCGGTTGCGCAACGGGCAGGTGGATGTTTATCATATCAGGGGCAGCGTCAAGGGCAAAGAAATCAGGGCGCGCCACGGTTCCGGCCACTCCTTTGCGGGGCGCTTCGCGGACTCCGGGCGGGTGGAAGGTACCATCAGGCTGAAGAACGGCATGAAGGTGCGGCTGGAAGGACGGCGCACGCACAATGCCGCGCTTGCGCCGGAAAATTGCGCGCCCCTGTAAGCACTGATGATGTTTTTGCGGCAAGGCCGGCGGGCGTTGCGTAACGCTTGCGGCGGCCGGTCCGCCGGGCACAAAGACACAGCGGCGTCCCATACGCCCGGATACCGACAAGGAGCAGTGTTATGTTTTGGGTATGGTTTTTTTTGGCGGCTGGTCAGTGTGCGTTGTTCTATATTCTGGCCCGCACCGGCGAATCCCTGCCGGAGCGCGCCCGTGAGGATTTTTGCGCCAATTCTCCGCTGGCCGGGAACCAGTGGCCCAGCGTGGGCATGGTCATTCCTGTGGCGGGCAGCGACGCACGGATGGAAGGAGCGTTGCGCAGCCTTCTTGCCCAGGATTATCCCCGCCTGACGGCTGTGGCCGTGACCAGGGATGACAACGAACCTGCCGCGCACATTGTGGCCCGCGTGCAGAAGGACTTTCCCGCCCTGCGCCATGTGGCGGCCGGTCCCGCCAGCGGTTGCGGCCAGAAAAACCACAACAGCCTGTGTGGCGTCGCCGCTCTGGACGACACGACAGACGTGCTGGTTTTCTGCGACAGCACGCACCGCGCCAGACCGGATTTTCTGCGCCATCTGGTGGGGCCGCTGGCACGGGGGGAAAGCTCTTTCAGCACAGGCTACCATATGGTGGAACCGGCCGATACCCGCCCCGTGACCCTGGGCTATACCCTGTGTGTGCTACTCATGCGCCTCTTGCAGGCAATTTCCGCCTTTACCCAGTTGTGGGGAGGGGCCATGACCATGACCAGATCAGCCTGGAAGAAGTACGGCGTGGCGGATCTCTGGTCCGACAATGTGGTTGACGACTGCTCCCTTTCGGCCCTTCTGCGGGCGCGCGGCGTCAAGGTCAGCCTCTGCCCCGGCGCGCTCCTCGCCACGGAAGCCAAGGCCATGCCCCGTGCCGCATGGCGGGCCTGGATGGAGAGGCAGGTTCTTTTTCTGAAGTTCTGCATGCCCGGACAGTGGATGCTTTTGGGGTTTCTCTGCCTCATGATGGTCCTGCCCCTGACCTGCGCCGCCCTGTCCCTTCTGGGCGGCCTTGTGGGTCTGGGCAGCGGAGCCGGTGTGCTGCTGGCCGTCTTCTGGATGGCGGGGGCGGGAGGCGCGCTCTATCTGTGGCGCGCCATGTTTGACCAGCATTTTCCGCTGTGGCGCTGGTTTCTGGCTTTTGTGGACGCAACATGCATGTTTGCGCGGGTGTACGCATGCAGTCTCCGGGCCACGCAACTGGAATGGAGTTCCGCACGCTACACGGTGGGTCCGGGCGGCGTGGTGGAAAAAACGGAATCCGCGCGGACAGGATTTTGACAGGGGCGCTCTCCGGCCTTATATATCGCCGGGCCGATAACTGGGCCGGGCAAAATATTTGTGCGCGGCGGGCACAATTTCGCAGGGCGAAAAAATTGCCGCGCACGGGCCGTCCCGCGGATTCTTTTGTGGTGGTTGCAGCATGATCGCCGTGTCAGACCTTTTTCGCGTCAGCCTCAGACAGGTTGTGCGCCAACGCTCTTTCGGGGTGGTCTTTTCCATTGCCTTGGGCATCACGGCCTTTATTGTCCTGGCGGTACTCGGCCGCGAAATCCGCTACAAGATCGGACAGGACATGGTACTCATGGGCGGGGTCAACGTCATCCAGATCTCCATGGACGATGCCCAGTATCCGGGCCAGCCCCGCCGGGAATTCTATCCGGAAACCGTGGAGGCGCTGCGCGCCCTGCCCGGAGTGGGCCTTGTCAGCTGCAATATCCGCAGCGGGAAGTCCTTTTCCCTGCGCGGAGAGGGCGAAAGAACGCTGGACGTGCATTTCATCGGCATTGATCAGCTTTTTTTCGATGTCTATTCCCTGACGCTGGACGTGGGCCGCCCGCTGGACGCCACGGACGTGAGCCAGCGCCGCCGGGTTTGCGTGCTGGGGCGGGATGCGGCCAAAAACCTTTACGGCTCTCCCGAGGCTGCCCTGGGCAAACTTCTGTTCCTGTCCCAGGATGTTTTTGAAGTTGTGGGCGTTGTCAGCGGCATCATGCTGGGCAGTTGGAGCCAGGGCGGCTTTCTGCCCTATACCGCCCATCAGGACCGCAACTGGGGCAGCGCCAAGGTGGACCGCCTGTTCGTCAGGGCTGTGGGCTGGGAAGACGTGTCCCGCCTCACCTCCCTGATCCCGCAAACAGTGCGCGCCCATCAGGCCGCGCCCTACCTCACCCTGAAGATTCAGGAAGACCAGCTCGCACGCCTGCAAACCACCTTCCTGTGGGTGGAGGCCCTGCTCTGGCTGGGCATTGCCGCATCCCTCATGCTGGGCGGATTCGGCATCTGGTCCGGCACGTTTGCCGCCGTGCGGGCGCGCACCCGCGAGGTGGGGCTCAAAAAGGCCATGGGCGGCGCCGATGCGGATATTCTGGCTCAATTTCTGGCTGAAGCCCTGTGCAAATCGGTGGCGGGCGGCATTTTGGGCATTGCCCTGGGCGTTGTTCTGGTGAAGCTGGGGGGCTGGCTTCTGGCCACCGACATGTCCTACCCCCTGCTTTTTGCCAGCAGCGCGGGCAGCATTGTTTTTTCCGCCGTGATCGGTATTGCCGGCGGACTGTATCCGGCCATGCAGGCAAGCCGCATGGATGTGGTCACGGCCCTGAGATTCGAATAGGGCTTCAGACGCGGGCCTGCCGCGCACGGCAAGGTGGATCATGACGCCTGTGATTATCGCCAGAAACCTGTACAAGTGCTACACCGGCTTTGCTCCGGTGCTGCGCGGCGTGGATATTGACGTGGCGGCCGGGGAAATGGTGGCTGTCATGGGGCCTTCGGGCTGCGGCAAATCCACCATGCTGCATGTTCTGGGCATGCTGCACGCGCCGGACAGCGGCAGCCTGGAAATTCTCGGCAGGGACGTGCTGGCCCTGAACAGGGAGGAAACCGCCTCCTTTCGGCGCAATGCCATGGGCTTTGTCATGCAGTCCAGCAACCTTTTTGAGCACTCCACCGTATTCGAGAACGTGGAGTTCCCCCTCATTTACGAAAAAATCCCGCCGCAGGAGAGATGGGAAAGGGTCATCCGTGCTTTGGAACTGGTGCGTCTGTCGCCGCGGGTGCACTACCGCAGCAACCGCCTTTCGGGAGGTGAGCAGCAAAGGGTGGCTATTGCGCGGGCCATGGTCAACAATCCCCGCATCCTGCTGGCCGACGAACCCACCGGCGCTCTGGATGCCAAAACCAGCCGACTGGTCATGGACAATTTCCGCACGCTCTGCCACACGGGCGGCGTGGCGCTGGTTATGGTCACCCACGACCCGCAGATGGCCGAATTCTGCGATACCATCTACACTCTTGAAGACGGCATCCTGCACTGCCGACGCAGGAATATTCCCGAAATTCCCTCCGGCGGCGGCACGGAACTCTTGGGGGGGCAAAGCCCCCTTGTGCGCGGCGCGCTGGTGGCCGCGCGCTTTCCCGAGCCTTGCGGGCAGAGCCTGCTGTGCCAGGCGCGCCGCATGTATGCCCAGGGTCTTTTGTCGCGCATTTATGCCCTGCGCGATACCACGCTGTTCGGCGATTCCGCCGGATACTCCCTGCCGCTGGCCGTGCGCCGCGTGGGCCTTGTGCGCATGCTCGGCTCTGTCCTGAACATGTTCCGGCACATGCGCGGCTTTTCCGCCGATCTCTGGGGCCTGTGGCGCGCGCTCCCGGCGCGGGGGCGCGGGAAAAAGGCCTGGGCGCATCTGCGCGCCTTTTGCACGGGCTCCCTGCTGGCCCGCTGGGGTCTGGAAGAAAATATGGAGTTTTTCTTCGCAGCCGGAGCGCACGATGAAGCCACCGCCTGCTGGGTCGCCTCGCGGCTGACCAAAAAACCTTTTGCCTTTGCCGTGCGCGCGCGTGATCTGGCGGAACCCGGTCAGGACTGGGCCGCCAAGGGAAAGGACGCGGCCTTCATGCTCTGCGACACGCAGGCAACCTGCCGGACGCTGCGCGCGCTGCTCCCCGCCCTGCAGGACAAATGCTTTCTTGTGCGTGACCCGCTGACCCTGACCCCGCCCGAAGACGATACGGAAAAAGACCCCGCCTCCACGGCCGGGCCTGTGGCCCTGCTGGCGGCAGGCACGCTGGACAGGCGCAAGGGCTATGATGTGCTTCTGGAAGCCTGCGCTCTTTTGCGGGACAGGGGGCTGTCCTTCACGCTCAGAATTGTGGGGCAGGGGCCTGCGCGCGCAGGCTTGCGCCGCCTGGCGCGGCAACGCGGCCTGACAAGTCTGGTGGAATTTCCGGGGCAGATTCCGCACGAAAACATGGCCGAAATGTATGCCGCAGCGGACATTTTTGTGGCTCCCGGACGGGAGCATCCCCGTGGCCGCACCGACGGCCTGCCCTCCACGCTGACAGAGGCCCAGGCTTTCGGCCTGGCGGTGGTCGCGTCAAACCTGCCCGCCCAGACCGAAGCCGTGCAGGACGGCGATAACGGCCGCCTTGTGCCGCAGGAAGACGCTCCCGCTCTGGCCGCTGTGCTGGAAGAACTCATGGCGCGGCCCGAAGAGAGAAGGCGTTTGGGCGAGGCGGCCAGGGCGTCTGTGGGGGAACTGACGGACGAGGAGGGCGCGCGGGCCCGCCTGAGAGATCTTTTCCTGCAAGCCTGCCGGAAACCTTCCGGCGCAAGCCCGGATACACAGTCATGAATTTCGAGGGTGTGCGCATTCTGGTTGTGGGCGATGTGATGCTGGACCGCTATGTTTCCGGGCAGGTCAGGAGGATTTCTCCCGAAGCTCCGGTTCCGGTGGTCAGCGTGGACAAAACATGGTCTGTGCCCGGCGGCGCGGCCAACGTGGCCCGCAATCTGGCCCGGCTGGGCGTGGAAACATCTCTGACGGGCCTGGTCGGAGAGGACGAAACCGCCCGCGATCTGGAGCAGGCCGTGGAGCGGGAAGGCGTGTGCGGCGTCTTTGTTGCCTCCCCCGACCGCCGCACAACCCGCAAAACGCGCATCCTCTCCCAGGGGCAGCAGTTGCTGCGGCAGGACGAAGAGGAAATACGCCCTCCCTCGCCGGAAGAAATGGATGCCCTGCGCCAAAAAATTGCCGCGCTTCTGCCCGGTCAGGACGCCGTGATCCTTTCCGATTACGACAAGGGCACACTGCGCCGCAGCGTGGACGGCACAAGCCTTTGCGGGCATGTGCTGCGGGAGGCCGGGCATCTGGGCATTCCCGTGCTGGCTGATCCCAAGGGAGCCGACTGGGAACGCTATGCGGGCGCGCAGTGCGTCACGCCCAACAGTGCGGAATTTGCCGCAGCCTGCGGGCGTGATCCCCATGTTTTGCTGGTAAGCGGGGAGCGCGAAAGCCTGGCCGCCCAATTGCGCGCCCGCCACCGCTTCGGGCGGATATTGCTCACCAGGGGAGCCAGAGGCATGGCGCTTTTCGGGGAGGACACTCCCTGGTATTGCCGGGCCACGGCGCGTGAGGTGGCCGATGTTTCCGGCGCGGGCGACACGGTGATCGCCGTGCTGGCGGCCTGCGTGGGCAGGGGCCTTGACTGGAACGACAGCGCGCGCGTTGCCAATGCCGCCGCAGGCATTGCGGTGGGCAAGGTGGGCACGGCGCCCGTCAGTCTGGAAGAACTGAACCAGGCCCTGCGGCAGGATACGGACAATCCCAAACTCTTCTCCCTGCCGGAGCTTCTGGACAAGGTGGAGGACTGGCGGCGCAAGAACGAAAGCGTGGTCTTTACCAACGGCTGCTTTGACCTGCTGCATCCGGGCCATGTGGCGCTGGTGCGTCAAAGCGCGGCCCAGGGCGATCACCTCATCGTGGGGCTGAACAGCGATGCATCCGTCAAGCGGCTCAAGGGCCCGTCCCGGCCGGTTCAGAACGAATACAGCCGTGCCCTGGTTCTGGCGGCCCTCAACGGCGTGGACGCGGTGATTCTTTTTGACGAGGATACGCCCCTGAACCTGATCAGGGCCGTTCTCCCCGACGTGCTGGTCAAGGGCCGCGACTATACCCTTGATACCGTGGTGGGAGCCGACGTGGTGCAGGCCAACGGCGGCCGGGTGCATCTGGCCGATCTGGTGGACGGGTGCAGCACCACCGGCATTGTCCGCAAAATCGGGCAGGCCTGACACTCCCTGCGGCCCGGCAAAAACCGGCGTGCGGCGGTTTTTGCTCCGGGCGGCAGCCAAACCATCCGCGCGGGCGGCACATGCAACGTATCTTCGCGGCGGACATCGGCGGAACCCACGCCCGCTTCGGCAGTTTTTTCCGTGATGCCGCAGGCGTTCTTGCCTGTGAGGCGATTGCCTGGAAAAATTCGGCGGAGCTGCGTACAGAACACGATGTTCTGCACGCCATGCGCAGCGCCCTGAACCGTGAGCCGAAACAGGGAGACACGCTTGCCATTGCCCTTGCCGGGCCGGTTTCCGGACTGCGCGGGCGCCTGACCAACGGCCGCTTGCGCCTGGATCTCGCAGAAATCCGGAAAAAATCCGGCTTGCGGCACTGCGTGCTGCTCAATGACTTTCAGGCCGAAGCCCATGCCGTGCTGACGGAAGCGGGCGAAAAAGCCCGCTGTATCACGGCCGGCGCGCACGCGCCCAAAACAGCCGCACGCGCCGTGCTGGGCGCGGGAACCGGCCTGGGCGCGGCCATGCTGGCGCCCCACCACTGCCCGGACTGCGGCATGCGCTGGCTGACCATCCCCTCGGAGGCCGGGCACACGCCCTTCGCCTTTGTGGGACAGGAGGAAAACGCTTTCCACGACTTCTTGCGCCGAGCCCTGCATGTGCCCTGGGCCTCGGCGGAGCATGTGCTCTGCGGGCGCGGCCTTGCGCTGCTGCACAGCCATCTTTCCGGGCACACGCTCACTCCGGCCGAGGTGGGCGCAACGGCCCTTTCGGACGACACGCCCACCCTGCGCTGGTACGCACGCTTTCTGGCCAGATTCTGTCGGCAGTGGATATGCAGCACGCTGTGCCTCGGAGGATTGTGGATCACGGGCGGCATTGCTGCCCGCAATCCCCTGTGTGTTGAAAGCCCGTATTTTCGGGAAGAGCTTGTCCTTTCTCCCCCGCTGGGTGCGCTGCTGCGCGCCGTGCCCGTCAGGCTTGTGGTCGACAGAAACAGCGGACTGTGGGGAGCCGCGCGGGCCGGACTTACCAGCCCGTGCGGGCATACGGCAAACGGGAGGAAATGATGCGCCGGTACAAGGAAATTCTGCGGCAGATTTTTTCCGCCGCGCTGGAGGCCGTGGCTCCGGACAAAGCCCTGCTGCGCCATATGCGCATGGAAGGCGCGGAGCTTGTGACCCCGCATGGCCGCTGGAATCTGGAGGGGCGTCAGGTGGCGGTTCTGGGCGCGGGCAAGGGCGTTGCGCCCATGGCTGCCGCGCTGGAGCAGTTGCTCGGCCCGTATCTGGCAACAGGCATGGTGGTGACAAAATACGGGCATGGCCTGAATTTGCAGCGCATTCGCCAGAAAGAAGCCGGACATCCCGTGCCGGATCAGGCGGGCGTGGCGGCTGCCGAAGACATGCTGCGCCTTGCCCGGTCGCTGGGAGAAAACCATCTGGCCATCTGCCTGTTCACCGGCGGAGCCAGCGCCCTGACGCCCGCACCGGCACCCGGCCTGACTCTGGAAGACCTTCAAGCCACCACGGAACAACTGTTGCGCTGCGGGGCAACCATCAACGATATCAATGCCCTGCGCAAGCATCTTTCCGTCTTCGGCGGCGGGCAGCTGGCCCGCGCTGTTGCGCCCGCGCCCCTGCTGTCCGTCATTGTGTCCGATGTGGTGGGAGATCCCCTAGACGTCATCGCCTCCGGGCCTTCTGTTCCCGATCCCACAACATTTGCCGACTGCGCGGCCATTGTGGAGCGTCTGGGCCTTGCCAAAAATCTGCCGCCAGCCGTACTCCGGCATCTGGAAAAAGGGCTTGCCGGGCTTCTGGCAGAAACCCCCAAGGCAGACGACCCCGTATTTTGCAGCGTGCAGAACATTCTTGCGGCCAACAACCGTCAGGCTCTGGAAGCCGCGGCAACAGCGGCAAGAGCTCTTGGCTTTGAAGCGGAAATCCTGGGCGACAGCCTTGTGGGTGAGGCAAAAACGCGCGCGGTGGAGCTGGCAGATATGGCTCTGGCGCGGGCCGCGCAGCGGACAAACGATGCGCCTCCCCTCTGCCTTCTGGCCGGAGGCGAAACCACGGTGACCATCACCGGCACGGGCAGGGGCGGCCGCAATCAGGAGATGGCTCTGGCCGCGGCCCTTGCCCTGGAAAAAACAGACCGGGTCTGCGCGCTCTTTGCCGGAACAGACGGGACAGACGGCCCCACAGACGCGGCGGGCGGCTATGCCTTCGCATCGTCCGTGGAAGGCATGGGCGGGCGGGAGGCGGCATGCGCCTTCTTGCGCGACAACAACAGCCATGCGGCCCTAAGCTTCAGCGATGACCTGTTTTTCACCGGCCCCACACGCACCAATGTCATGGACCTGGCTGTGCTGCTGGTTGCTCCCGCACTCCCCGCCTGACACCAAAACATCTTCCAGCGGCATCAGGCGGCATTTGGCCGGGCAGTTTGGGCTTGACAGCCTTTTGCGCTAACAGTAATTTTTATCAAAAAGGAGAGTGCAATGGCCCAGGCCCATACACGGATGACACGCCAGCGGGCCGTCATTCTGGAAGAACTGCGCAAAAGCAGGATGCACCCTACAGCGGACGAACTCTACAGTCGGGTGCGCGAGCGCCTGCCGCGCATCAGCCTCGGCACGGTTTACCGCAATCTGGACTTTCTCGCAGACAGCGGCGAAATCCGCCGCCTGGAAGCAGCGGGAAGCATCCGGCGTTTTGACGGCGACATGACACAGCACCAGCATGTGCGCTGCGTGTACTGCGGACGCATCGGAGACGTGATGCAGGTTCGGGAGGCCCCCACAGTGGACGGCATGCGCGTGGAAGGCTTTGCGGAAGTTCTCAGTTCACGTGTGGAGTTTGACGGCATCTGCAAAATGTGCGCGGCCGCCCTGCCTGCCGGGGCGGAGTAGCCTTTTCGGGCATATTGTCCTATCCTGTGCAGGGAAACAAAAAACGTTGCGCGCCGCGCACAAGCCAAGGAGAGTCGGACATGACGGGAAACAGGGAAGATCGGAAGAAAAAAGTCATTGATGTGCTGAACAAGGCACGGGCCATGGAACTTTTTGCCATTCATCAGTACATGAACCAGCACTACAGCCTGGACGACATGGACTACGGAGAACTGGCCGCCAACATGAAGCTCATTGCCATTGACGAAATGCGCCATGCCGAAGCCTTTGCCGAACGCATCAAAATGCTGGGCGGCGAACCCACAACCCAGAAAGACGGCAAGGTTGTCACCGGGCAGGACGTGCCCACCATCTACGCGGCCGACGCCAGCCGGGAAGACGAAACCATCGAAGCCTATGCGCAGTTTCTTGCCGTCTGCAAGGACGCGGGCGACATTGTGTCTGCCCGTATTTTCGAGCGCATCATCGAAGAGGAGCAGGCCCACCTTTCCTATTACGACAATATCTCCGGCCATATCCAGAAGCTGGGCGATACCTATCTGGCCAAGATCGCGGGCACTCCCTCCTCCACCGGCCCGGCCAACAAGGGCTTTGTGACCGCGACTCCGGCGGAATAACCCGCCCCCGCGCGGCTCCGGTTTTTCCGGCGTCTGCGGCAACCTTTTCAGCAGGGGAGGAACAGCATGGCTGATCCCAAGGACATCTGGCGCTGCCAGATGGTCAACTGCGGTTATATGTACGACCCCGACCGGGGCGACAAGCGGCGCAAAATTCCCGCAGGCACAAAGTTTGAAGATCTGCCCGAAGACTGGACCTGTCCTGTCTGCGGGGCAAGCAAAAAAGCCTTTCAACCGCTGGAGGCTTGAGCCCGGACCCTGCGCAAACCTCAATCGTGCCGGATTTTCCGGCCTTGTGCCCAGAGGGCGGCAAGCTCGCAGGCCATGTCCTGCCGGGCTTGCGCCCTTTTCTGTTCCAGCGCGGCGAGCAGGCGGTCTGCCGCGCCCTGCAGGGCGTCGGGGGAGCCGCTGTTGTCCACCACAAGGTCACAGGCCCGGAGTTTGCGGTCTTCCGGCCACTGCCAGGATTCCAGGGCCGCGATTTTTTCTTCATCCCATCCCCTGTTTTCTCCCAAACGCCGGGCGCGCATGTCCTGTGAGCAGCGCACGCCCACGGCCAGAGGCTTGGGCGCAAAGGCAGCATCCCAGCCGCTTTCAAAATACAGCGGAATTTCCGCTACAGCCAGGGGAAAGCCTTTTTCCTCCTCGCGCCGCCAGAAATCCTCGACCACTTCCCGCGTCATGGCATGGACGGCTCTTTCCAGATCACGGCGCAGATCCGGGTTTTGGCGCATGGCGTCCAGCAGGGCGGGCCTGCACACGTCTCCCCGTGGAGAAAGCAGATCGCGCCTGCCCACACCGGCCAGCCACCGGCTGCCCTCGCCGCCGGGGGCATAGAGATCGCGCACCACAGCGTCGGCGCTGACCACGGGCACCTCCCGCCGGGCAAGACAGCGCGTGAGCGCGGACTTTCCGCTGCCGGGATTGCCCGTGATCACCACACGCTGCATGCGCCGGGCAGCCGCAAGAGCGGCCTCGGGCATATCCGCGGGCGGCGGGCAGGAAAAACAGAGATTTTCGCCCGTGCGCGGGTGCGCAAAGGCCAGACGCCAGGCGTGGAGCATCTGGCGCGGGGCCATGTCGCGCACGCTCTTGGGCGCATAGAGGCTGTCGCCCAGCAGGGGATGCCCCACATGGGCCAGATGAACGCGTATCTGGTGGGTGCGCCCTGTGAGAATGCGCACGGCCAGCAAAGAAAACCTTTCGTCAGGGGCAGTCCAGAGGGTGCGCCAGCGGGTGTCCGCCTGACGCCCACCGCGCGATTCGGGCACCACAGCCATTTTGACCCTGGCCGCGGGATGGCGGCCAAGAGGCTCCTGACAGCGCCCTTCCGCCAAGGGCTTGCCCGCCACCAGCGCCAGATATTCCTTGCCTACCGCCCTGCGGGCAAAGGCCGCGCTGAGCGCCAGCCGGTCCTGCCCGGTCAGGGCCACCACCAGCAGGCCGCTGGTGTCCTTGTCCAGACGGTGCACAATGCCCGGACGCAGACCCTCCTGCTGCCCCAGTTGCGGAAAATATCCCAGCAGGCGCTGCACAAGGGTTTTTTCCGGGCAGGAGGGGCAGGGATGCACGGTCAGGCCCGCAGGCTTGTTGCAGACCGCCAGATGCCCGTCCTGCCAGAGAATGTCCAGATGTCCCTGCTCGGCCCGGAGCGTGCTTTCCGCTGTCGGCAAGTCCATCCGGATGACCTGCCCGATTCTGGTTTTGGCATTGCAGCGGACTTCCGTCACGCCGTCCACGGCACAGGCTCCGGCCTGCACGGCCTTTTGCAGCACGGCTCTGGAAAGATGGGGCGCGGCCGCGCACAAAACGCGGTCCAGCCTCTGCCCGGCCTGCCGGGGCGAAACCGTGAGGCACAGATTCTTCATCTGTTTTCCGCGGGAGTGGACAGGGTGCGCAGCCGGTCCGCAAGGGTTGTGTCCTGATAGAGGTTTTTCAGTTCCCTGCCCGGCGTGATGGAGGTCACCGCCGTTCTGCCGATGACAAAACGCGCGTTGTCGTTGCCCCCCTCGGTGGTGCGCACGCCCCAGAAATTGTGGAAGACGGCGGGCCGCCCCTTGTGTGTGCCCACATAGAGCATGATGTGTCCGCGCATGCCCACCAGGCTGAGAAAGGGAATGCCGTTCCGGACAATCAGATTTTCCTTTTCTTCCGTGCTCATGCCTTCCAGAGGCACAATGGCTCCGATGCGGGCCTGGGCTGAGGAATTGCGCGGCAGCCAGATGCCGAAAGGCGTAAAAAATTCGCGGGTCAGGGCAGAGCAGTCCCTCTCGCCAAACATTCCGCCCCATCCGTAGGGCTGGTGCATCATCACGTTGCCCACCCGCGCCGCGTTGGCCGCCGTCATGGGAACGGGCCAACGGGCAGCGTCGGCAGCGGCAAGCTGCACGGAAAGGGTCGCGGCCATGCCGTCCGCGCCACGCACGGGAACCTGCACGTGCATATGGCCCTGTGCTGTGGGGGCTGCGGCGTGCAGGGGCAAAAGAGTCCCGATATTGGCCGTCACCGTGCCGGAAGGCAGGGGCAGGCCAACCTTGTCGCGCAGCAGGGCTGCAAGGGGGGCGGAGCGGTAGCTCCGGACGAACTCCGGGCTGACGGCGGCCAGATCCCCGGCAGACACCCAGCCACCGGCCACCGGGCATTCCACATAGTGCCACCGGCTGTCCAGACTGGTGTGCACAATGCGCACGGGCGTGCCCACGGGCAACAGGGAATACTGGATGTAGTCAAAGGGATTGGCGCGCGGATCGGGCGTGGGTTCGGAAAAACGGGCTTCTGCCGTGGGCATTTCGCGCAGATTTGTATTGCGCAGCGTGATGGCTGGCTGGCTGCCGGAGGGAAAATTTGCAAGGTCGGCATTGCGGGCCAATCCGTCCCACTCCTCCTGGGTCCAGCGGACGTTGCCGTGCCGGTATCCTCTGGCCTTTTTGAAAATGGCCGCCACATCCCGCTTGCGAACAGAACCCCTGGTCATGTTCCAGGGGCCGAAAAAAATGGACTGAAAACGGGCGGACTGGACGCTTTGCTCCGCAGGCGAAAGCAGGGGCTTGTCAGGAGAATTTTTGCGGGCATAGACCGCAAGATCCTGGGGAAAGCGGCGCTGATCTTCCAGAGTGCCCATCCAGGGGGCGGGGGGGCAGACTTCGCGGGAAGGCTTCTGCCTGCCGCCGCAGGCGGCCAGCAGGCAGAAACAAAGGCAGATCAGGAGCAGGCTGTGGCGTCTGGGCATGAAAACATATCCTCCGTGAACCGTTTTTTGCGTCCGCAAGCAACAGCCTAGCATTGACAGGAGCACGGAGCAACGCCCGCTCCCCAACCCTGGCAAAAGAGCCTTTGGCCGTGCGCTGGCTTGTTTTTCGGCTGTATATGCCGTAGGTTGCAGAACAGGAAGAAGCATGGCGGTTTTTCTGGTCATACAGGCAGCGCGTTTCGGCGATCTGGTGCAGAGCAAGCGCCTTGTGCTCACGCTTGCCCGGCGGGGAACAGTGCATCTGGCCGTGGATGCGGCCCTCGCGGATCTGGCGCGCCTGCTCTATCCCTTTGCCGTGGTGCACGGCCTTGCGCTGCACGGCACGCCCACGGCCTCCGGCCTCGAAGCCAACAAAAAAGTGCTGGCCACATGGCGCACAACGCATTTTGACGCTGTCTGCAACTGCAATTTTTCCGGACTCACGGCGGCCCTGTGCCGCATATTCCCGCAAGAGCGCGTTCACGGCTACCGCTGGGACGCCGGGGGCATTGTGCGTTCGCCCTGGGCCAGAACGGGTTTTCTGCTCAGCCGCAAGCGTTGCGCAAGCCCCCTCAATCTGGTGGATTTTTGGGCGCATTTTGCCCCCGAACCGCTGCCCGCGCATGCGGTCAATCCTCCTGCCCGCCGCGGCGGACAGGGGCTGGGCGTTGTTCTTTCCGGCCGGGAGGCACGCCGTTCCCTGCCAGCAGCCGTGCTGGCCAATGTGGTCACCACGGCCTTTGGCGCGCTGGGCGGAACCGACATACGCCTTCTGGGAACAGCCGCGGAACAGCCGACGGCCCGCCGCCTGCTGCGGCTTCTTCCGGGGCACGTCCGGAGCCGTGTGCGGGATTTGAGCGGCAAAACAGACTGGGCGGGGCTGAGCCACGCTCTGGCAGGGCTGGACGCCCTGATCTCGCCCGATACGGGCAGCATGCATCTGGCGGCGCATCTGGGCGTCCCCGTTCTGGCGTTTTTTCTTTCTTCCGCCTGGTGCCACGAAACCGGCCCCTACGGGCAGGGACATCATGTCTGGCAGGCCGCGCCGCCGTGTGCGCCCTGCCTGGAGTCCGCGCCCTGCCCCCACGGCACGGCCTGTCTTTTGCCCTTTGAACGCAGGGAACTGCTGCGCTCCGTGGCCGCAGTGCTTGCCCAAACTCTGTCCGTTCCCGATCCCGGCAGCGGCCTGCAAATCTGGCGCACCGGGGTGGACGCCCTGGGCGCTGCCCCCCGCCTGATCGCGGGAGAGGACGCGCACGCGCCCGCCCGCGCCCAAGCGCGTGCCTTCTGCGCCCAAAGCCTGCGCCTGCCCCCCTGCACACAGCAAAAATTTGACGACCCCTGGCCCGTTGACGATACGGACTGGATGTTGCCGCCGTGGAGGTACTGCTGATGGCCCGGACTCCGTTGCGCATTCTTGTGGTTCTGCCCATGTACGGCGGCTCGCTGCCCATCGGAAGATACTGTGCGCGGGCGCTGGCGGGCATGGGGCATACGGTGCGCGTGTTCGAGGCCCCTGCCCTGTATCCTGCCTTTACGGGCCTGCGCGAACTGGCCCTTGGGCCGTCACAGACAGCGCAGTTGGAGAGTTCCTTTCTGCAGGTGGTGTCCCAGGCTGTGTGGGCACAGGCGCAGGCTCTGGAACCGCATCTGGTGCTGAGCATGGCCCAGGCTCCCGTGGGCCGCAGCCTTTTGCAGCGTTTCCGGCGCACGGGCATACGCACGGCCATGTGGTTTGTGGAAGATCACCGGGTCTTCGGCTACTGGCGGGCCTATGCGCCCCTCTACGACATTTTTGCCGTTATCCAGAAAGAACCGTTTTTGGGTCTGCTCTCCGAAGCCGGGCAGAATAACGCCCTCTATCTGCCGCTGGCGGCTCTGCCCGATTTTCATGTTCCCGTGCAACTTACAGAGGAAGAACGGCAGGAATACGGGGCGGACATCGGCTTTCTGGGAGCGGGCTACCCCAACCGCAGGCGGGCCTTCCGGCCTCTGGCGGGGCGGAATTTCAAGATATGGGGTTCGGACTGGGAGGGAGAAAGCCTTCTGGCCGCCCATGTGCAGCGGGGCGGAGCGCGCATCGGGGCCGGGGAAAGCGTGAAGATTTACAGCGCCACCCGCGTCAACCTGAATCTCCATTCCAGTCTCGGCACCGGAGATCTGGTCAGCCACGGGGATTTTGTCAATCCGCGCACTTTTGAACTGGCCGCCATCGGCGCGTTCCAACTGGTGGACAAACGCACCCTGCTGCCGGAACTCTTTGCGGACGACGAATTGGCCACATTCTCCAGTACGGAAGAAATGTATGCCGGGATTGACCATTTTCTGGCCCATCCCGAACAGATGCTGGCCTGGACAGAACGCGCCCGCGCCCGCGTGCTGCGCGACCACAGCTATGGGCAACGCATGGCACAACTTCTGGACTTCACGGCCCTGCGCCTCGGCCCCTGGCCGGAGGAAGAAAGAACGGCAGAGGCTGATTTTCCTCCGGAACTGCCGTCAGAACTGCAACAGGAGCTGGCAAAAATGGTGCAGGAACTGGGTCTCGGCCCGAGCGCCGGATTCGGGGAAACCGTTGCGGCCCTGCGCGCGCGCAGCGGCGCGCTGACCGAGGCAGAAACCGGCCTGCTGTTTCTGGACGAATGGCGCAAACAGTACCTGAAAAAGTGAGCGTCCAGGCCCTACCCGGCGCGCTCTGCCCCAAAGCCGCCTTACGGGAGGGCGGCTCCGCCCGCAGGCAGGGCAATGGCCGTGACCGCGTCAAAATAGGGCTGCGCAAAGGCAACGGCCGCCAGCAGCGCCGCCAGCACAAGAGGCTTGAGGCGCAAAGGGGCGGAACTGCGGCTGACAGGAAGCCAGAGCACTGCGGGCAGAAGCCGGAAAAGCAGCAAAGCGCCTTCCCGCAGAAATTCCTCCTGAGAAAAGCTCGCTGTTTGCCCGTCCGGAAAAGCATCCAGCAAAAAAGAACCCAGCAGCAAAAGCCAGAACACGGCCCAGGCGTTGCGCGCCCAGGCGGCGCACCAGGGAAGCGCGGCATTGTAGTGGTCGCGGCCGTAGTCGTCGGCCTTGCGCCGCACCACCAGCCAGAGCGCGCCGCAGCCTCCGGCAAAAGCCAGAATCAGGGGGGGCAGCCAGTAGATAGCCCGCCAGAAGGGGCTCAGCCAGCCCGGAAAAAAGATTTCGGGCAGGGCAAGATGGATGTCCGGGGGCAGGGCCGCAGCGCTGAGCAGCCGGGCGCAGGCCAAGGCCGCCAGAAGGGCAATGCAGCCCGCAACGCCGCTGGCAATGCCCAGCATGACGTGAACAGCGACCATATCCCGCATATGTTTCCAGAGGGTGAAATACAGGCTGCTGCAAAGCACTGCCACGCCCAGCAGCGTCCAGCTGATTTCCAGCGCAAGCTGCAACAGGGAGCCGGAAGCATATGCGCTTTCCGTCAGGAAAAGCCATATCCTGCTGCCCACAAGCAGCAGCCAGCCCAGGCACATGCCCAGAAGCCCCAACTGGCGGGAAAGTTTTTCGCACGAGGAGCGTCGGCGCGTGACCGCCAGAACCCTGGCGGTGGTGGACAGAAAGCCCATACCGGCGAAAGCCAGCAGGGCCGCCAGCGGCAGAACCACGCCAAGACTGCGCAGAGCCTGGCGCGCCAGGGGAAAAGCCTGCAAAAACGCTTGCAGCGCCTCGGGAATGACAGCCAGCGAGGCCGCCATGTCTTGCAGAATGTTCATGAAGCTCCCTGCATCTGTACGGATTGTGCCTTTTGCCCGAATCCGGCGCGGTTCGGCGCGTGCGCCTGCCGGAAAGCCCGCGTGCGCACAACCTTGCGTTGACCGGTGAAGATGCGTTATCGTCACGCAACGTGTCCAGTTCTTGCCTGAAAATTTCTTTTGCCGCAAGGGCATGGCATCAGTCGTGCGGTACGCGGGGGAGCAGCCGATGGGGAAAATACTTCTTGCGCTTTTGGTCTGCCTGACGCTGACAGCCGGATGCGCGTCTTCAAGCCGCATGAGCCGCATGGAAGACACCGGGAAAGCGCATCAGGATCTTTTGCAGCAGACAGACCGCAGGCTGCGCGCGCTGGAACAGGGTATGGCCGGTCTTGAAGGCCGGATGGCGCAGCTTGATGCCAGAAAATACGAAGTCCGCACCAGGGGAGGAAAAAATACCGGCCTGATGGTGGTTCCCCTGCCTCTGCCCCCGCAGGAGAGCAAAACTCCTGCGGACGCCGCCCCCAAAACGCCTGCGCCGTCTCCCGCTCCGCAGGCTGCGGCCGCTCCCGCGCCTTCTTCCGCGGGGCAGGCTTCTTCCGCACCGACTTCCGGGCCGACTGCGGGCGAACCTGCGGCGCACCCCGCCTCCCCGCCCGCAGGCCGGATCATTGATCCGGCGGCTCCGCCGCATCCTCTGACAGGGGCTGCCGCCGCGCCCGCCAAGGCATCCGCGCCTCCCGCATCTGCCGCGCCCACGGAAAAACAAAAGGCCAGAAGGGCCACACCATCCGGAACGCCCGCCCTGCCCGCACCCGCCGGGGCAACCGGATCGGCCGGGCCTGCCGCAACGCCGCCCGGGCCTTCCGCTCTCGGCCTGCCGCCGGAATCCGCCCCGCCGGAAAGCCCCCAGGCCCCCGCGCAAAATACGCCGCCCGCTCCTGCCGCCAACGGAAGAGCGCACGCCGCCAACGGGCAGGACGTTCCCGTGCCTGTGCTGCCTGCGGCAAACCTGCCTCTGCCGCCGGAAAGCCCCTCGCTGGGGCTGCCGCCAACAGAGGCTCCCCCTGCGCCCGCAGCAGCCTCCGCGTCAACAACCCCGCCAGCAAGTCCGCCAACGCCCGCACCGGCGTCCGCGCCGCCCGCTCCTCCGGCCGGGCCTGCCGTGCCCGCAAGCGCCAAGGGAGAAGCCGCGGCATACCAGGCGGCCCTGCGGCCCGCCCTGGCCGGGCGTGCGGCGGAAAGCATCCCGCTTTTTGAGAACTTTCTGCAACAGTATCCGCAGGGGCGCTATGCCGCCAACGCGCAGTACTGGATCGGCGAGGGCCTGTACTCCCAGGGCAAGTATCAGGAAGCCCTGGCCCGTTTCCGGCAGGTGGACGCCGACTGGCCCCGGCACCACAAAAATGCCGATGCCCTGCTCAAAACCGGCATGACCCTGGCCCGTCTCGGCGACCGGGAGGGGGCGGCACAGGCCTACAAAAAGGTTCTGGACCAGTTTCCCTCCTCCGAAGCCGCCGGAAAGGTGCGCACGCGCGGCCTGGCCCGCTGACGGCATGTCTGGCAGGACCCGGCAGGGCATGACCGAGAAAGAACGCAGGGAATACTGGGCCTGCCTGGCCTTGCGGCACTGCCCCGGAGTGGGAGCGCGCACGGCGTGCCGCCTGCTGCGCATTTTCGGCTCGGCATACGAGGCCTTGCAGGAGCGCCAGCGCTGGCCTGAAGCCGGACTGACCCCCAAACAGTCCGCAGCCTTGGCCGGCGGCGCGTGGCGCACTTCTGCCCGTGAGGAATGGGATCGGGCGCGCGATCTTGACGCGGCCATTGTCTTCTGGTCTTCCCCCGCCTATCCCCGCATGCTGCGCCTTCTGCCCGATGCTCCGGCGCTGCTCTACTGCCGGGGGGATTTGTCCCTGTTTTCTTCGGCATGTTTTGCCGTTGTGGGAGCGCGCCGGGCCACGCAACACGGGCAGGCCGTGGCGCAGCACATGGCGCGCTGCCTTTCGGCGTGCGGCATCAGCATTGTTTCCGGTCTGGCCCTGGGAATCGACAGGGTCGCCCACCAGGCGGCCCTGACACGGATCGGAAAAAGCATCGGCGTGCTGGGAACGGGCATTGACGTGCCCTATCCGCAGGCCAACAGGGATATTTTCGAGCAAATGCAAACGCAGGGCCTGCTTGTTTCGGAATGGGCGCCGGGCACGCTTCCCCTGCCGGGCAATTTTCCCGTCCGCAACCGCATCATCAGCGGGCTTTCTCTGGGCGTGCTGGTGGTGGAGGCCGCAGGCAGATCAGGCAGCCTGATCACGGCCCGCCTTGCGCTGGAGCAGAACCGCGAGGTCTTTGCCGTGCCCGGCCCTGCCCTGGATGCCCGCTGTCTGGGCAGTCAGGATCTGGTGCGTCAGGGAGCACGCGCGGTGTTCAATGCCGAGGACGTGCTGCGCGATCTGGCGGAAAATCTGCGGCCCTACGGCATCTCCCCGGAGAATCTGCCGGAGGGCGAAGACCTGCCAATTCCGCCAAGGAACGAAGCGGCAGACCGCCCGGCAAGGCCCGACCCCGGAGCAAGCCAGAAGCGCAAAAGCACTCCGGGTGCTGCGGGGCACCATCCTGCCCCGGCCATGCCCGCAACCGGGGCAGGCCCGCCGATACCGGAGCACGGGGCCGCCCTGCTGGAGCGCCTGCGGGAGCACGGCGCGGAGCATGTGGACGTGCTGGCGCAGGGCCTGGGCCTTTCTGCGGGAGAAGCAAATTCCCTGCTGGTGGAGTTGGAGATGTGGGGACTGGTGCGGCGCCTGCCGGGAGCGCGCTATGAGGTAAAGGCATGAGCGGAACCGGGCGGACAAAAGGGCAGCCCGGCACGACGCGGGCAGAGACCGCTCTGGAGGCTTTTCTTGCCTGGATGGACGTGCAGAAGGGCGCGTCCGCAGCGACCTGCAAGGCCTATGCCACGGATCTGCGGCAACTGGCCAGCTTTCTTGAGGATCAGGGGCAGAGTCTGGCCAGCCCGGAAAGTGTGACCCGCCGCCATATCCAGGCATTTGTGGCTTTTCTGTTCCGCCAGGGGGACGCCAAAAGCTCCATGGCCCGCAAACTGGCGGCGGCTCGTTCCTTTTTTCGCTTTCAGCAGCGCAACGGTTTGGTCCGGGAAAATGTGGCCGCCCAGGTGCGCAACCCCCGTCAGGAAAGACGCCATCCCCGCGCCCTCAATGTGGACGAGGTGTTCGCCCTGCTGGACTCTCCCGGAGAGAGTGCGCAGACCGACGAACAAAAGCGCCTGCACTGCCGCGATCTGGCCCTGGCGGAACTGCTCTACGGGTCGGGGCTGCGCATTTCGGAGGCACTTGGCCTCAACCTCGACGATGTGCAGCTTTCCTCACGGGTGCTGCGGGTCATGGGCAAGGGCGCGCGGGAACGCCTTGCCCCGCTCTCCGACACCTCGTGCGCGCGCCTCAAAATCTGGTTGAGCGAACGCGCGCACATGGCGCAGCCGCAGGAGGAGGCGCTTTTTGTGGGAGCGCGCGGGGCACGCCTGAACCGGCGGGAGGGCATGCGTATCGTGGAGCGGCTCTGTCGCCGGGCGGGGCTGGATTTTGCGGCTTCGCCGCACAGCCTGCGCCACTCCTTTGCCACCCACCTGCTGACCGCCGGAGCGGATTTGCGCAGCGTGCAGGAGCTTCTGGGGCACCGCAGGCTGACCACCACCCAGCGATATACCCGGCTCAGCCTGGAGCGTCTGGTGGAAGTGTACGACCAGGCCCACCCCAAGTCCGGCAAAAAATGAGCCGCGCCATAGCTGCTGCAATCCCCCGCCAGCGGCTCCGCAATCGCCCGTTTTGCAGGCTGTTTCTGGCGGCCGCTAATGCGGGCGTTTTGCTGTCCGGAGCAAAAATTCCGGCCTGATACCCACGGTGCGCCGGAAATTTCGCAGAGCGGGGCTTGGCATGGGCACGACTTTGTGCTAAAGAGAACAAACGCGGCCATCCGGCCTAGCGCGCAACCGAACCCTACCGCGAAGGAGAGTCCCATGTCTGCACTTGTTATTGGCCACATGAATCCCGACACAGACAGCATCATTTCCGCCATTGTCGCCGCTGACCTGTACAAGAAGCGGGGCATGGACGTTACCCCGGCCGCCCAGGGCGCCCCCACGCCGGAAACCGAATTCGTGCTCAAGAAATTCGGCCTTTCCGCCCCGCAGGTGGTCAACGACGTGGCTGGCAAGCAGCTCTATCTGGTGGACTACTCCGACCTGGCCCAGGCTCCCCAGGGCATGGACTCCGCAACGGTTCTGGGTATCGTGGATCACCACAAGCTGGGCGACGTGACCACATCCGCTCCGCTGGAAGCCTGGATCTGGCCCGTGGGCTGCTCCAATACCGTTCTCAAGGCCATGTACGATTTCTACGGCATCGAGATCCCCAAGAATATTGCCGGGGCCATGCTCTGCGCCATCCTCTCCGATACGGTCATCTTCAAATCCCCCACCTGTACCCCTGAAGACAAAAAAGCCGTTGAAGATCTGGCCAGGATTGCGGGCGTGACCGATGTGGTGGCCCTGGGCATGGAAATGTTCAAGGTCAAGAGCGCCGTTGAAGGCACGCCCATACGCGATCTCGTCTTCCGCGATTACAAGGACTTTGACATGAGCGGCAACAAGGTGGGCATCGGCCAGCTGGAAGTGGTCGACCTCTCCATTCTGGATGCCGTCAAGGGCGAGCTTCAGGCGGAAATCGCAAAGGTCAAGGCCGAAGGCCGCCACAGCGTTTTCCTGCTCCTCACCGACATCATGAAAGAAGGCTCCGAAATGCTCATTGTTTCGGACAATCCCGCCGTGGTGGAAAAAGCCTTTGGCGTCAAGCCCGAAGGCACGTCCGTATGGCTGCCCGGCGTCATGAGCCGCAAAAAGCAGGTTGTGCCCAATTTTGAAAAGGCCTTCAAATAAGGCCGCACAACGTGCATATTCTCTCCGCAGGGAGCCAGCCTCCCTGCGGATTTTTTGTATCCCCCAAAAGCTGTCCCCGCCGCACCGTATTTTCATGATCCCCCCGCGACGCGCGGCATCTGCACAAAGCGCATCCGGACTTGTGCCGGTTTTGCATGCATCCCGCCAGGGGCCGCCGTGTGCAAGAATGGGAAAGGGCTGCGCTCCGTGGTTGCGCAAAGCCTTTTTTTGATGCATCGTGAGTCAACGATCTTTATGCCAAAGGAGGAAAATCATGCAACGTTTCTTGGGTCTTATGCTGTGCGTACTGGGCATTGCCGTTCTGGCCGGTTGCGCGAAACCGGCGTACAAAAACTGGGCAGCCATGGACGGCAGCCGCAACGACGGCACGGTCAAACTTGCCTTTACCTGGGATCCCCAGCGGGAAAAGCCGGAATCCAGCACCTATCAGGCCGACGACCTTGCGGCCCAACGCTGCGCAGCTTGGGGCTATGCGGGAGCGCAACCCTTTGGCGGATCCAACCAGCAGTGCGTGCAGTGGTCCGGCAATCTCTGCGTCAGAATGCAGGTCGAACGTGTGTACCAGTGCATCGGCTCCAAGCCGAGGCCCGCGTACAAGCAGGCTCCCCGTCCTGACACTCCGTACAGCAGAACCGAAGGCTGATATATTTACTGCGAGAAAAAGAGCGCCCTGCCTTGTGGCAGGGCGCTCTTTCAGGTTTGCGGACAATGCACGGCCTCTAAAATCCCTGTTCCAGCGGCGGCCAGACCAGCCAGTCGCCCCTGTCCTCTGAGCGTGGGGCTGCGCCCGGGGCAAGGCGCGTCCGGCGGCCGTCCAACGTGATGCGCTTTTCCGCCAGCCACTGGATGGCCTGGGGATAGATGCGGTGTTCCAGGCTCTGGATGCGCTGCTGGAGGCTTTTGGCGCATTCTTCCGGATTGACGGGCACAGCGGCCTGAATGATGACCGGGCCGCTGTCCATTTTTTCTTCCACAAAGTGCACCGTGCAGCCGGAAATCCTGACCCCGTAGTCCACGGCGTCCTGTGCGCCGTGCAGTCCGGGGAAGCTGGGCAGCACAGCCGGATGCACGTTCACGACCCGCATGGCAAAGGCGTCCAGAAAAGGCGCGGTGAGCAGCCGCATATAGCCCGCCAGAACCACCAGTTCCGCACCGGCCTCCTGCAGGGCGGCGACCATGCGGCGGTCAAAGGACTCACGGTCGGCAAACTGCGTATGGTCCAGCACTTGGCAGGGAATGCCCGCTTTTTCCGCGCACGCAATGACTCCGGCTCCGGGCCGGTTGCAGAGAACCGTGACAATACGCGCGTCCAGAAGGCCCGCGGCAATCTTGTCCATGATGGCCTGCGCGTTGGAGCCGCTGCCCGAAGCAAGAATGGCTATGTTCAAGGGCATGGCCGCCCCCCGAAATGACTTTTCAAAGCTTCCACAAGATCCGGAATGGTGTGTCTTTCCGGCATGATGTGGCAGGGAAGTCCGTGCTTTTCCAGAGTGTCCGCGGTCACCGGCCCGATGGCCGCAAGACGCGTTTCCGGATGCGCCTTGAGCGTCTCGGCCGGGATGAGCGCAAGAAAGTTCTCCACCGTGGACGAAGAACCAAAGGTCACGCAGTCCAGAGCGCCTGCTTCCAGCCGTTCCAGCACCCTGGCTTTCTGGTGGGCAGCGGGCACAGTCATGTAGGCGGGCAGCACGTCCACCAGCGCGCCCGCCTTGCGGAGTTCCTCGGGCAGCACTTCACGGGCCCGGGCCGCGCGGGGCAAAAGAAAACGCTTGCCCTCGATCTGCCCGCTTTCCCGCTCCAGCAGGCCCTCCAGCACGCCTTCCGCCACATACCGCTGGGGAATGAAATCCGGGGTGATGCCGCGCCTGCACAGGGCCTCGGCCGTGGCCGGGCCGATGGCCGCAACCTTGCAGGAAGCGATGGCGCGGCTGTCCTTGCCCGCCTGCGCAAGGCGCAGCCAGAAATGGCGGACGCCGTTGACCGAAGTGAAAATCAGCCAGGCATAGCTGTCCAGGCGCTCCACGGCGGCGTCCAGCGGCGCGTAGTCGGCAAGAGGGCTGATTTCGATGGTGGGGCACTGAATGACTTCCGCACCCAGTTCGGTGAGGCTTTGGGCCAGTCCGCTGGCCTGTTCACGGGCACGGGTCACCACCACGCTGCGGCCGAAAAGCGGCTGCTGCTCAAACCAGCCCAGGCTGTCGTGCAGTTGGGCCACCTTGCCCACCACAATGATGGAAGGATTGGAAAATCCGGCCTCGACGGCGGCTGCGGGCAGGCGCTCCAGCGGGGCCGCCAGGCTGCGCTGGCGGGGTGTTGTGCCACGGTACACAAGGGCTGACGGCGTTGCCGGGTCCATGCCTGCCTGCAACAGGTTGTGGACGATATGGGGCAGATTTTTCATGCCCATGACAAAGACCAGCGTGGACGCGCTGGCGGCCAGCGCCTGCCAGTTGTGCGCAGACCGGGATTTTTCCGGTTTTTCGTGTCCGGTGATGATGGTCACCGATGAGGTCATGTCCCTGTGCGTCAGGGGAATGCCCGCATAGGCAGGGGCCGCGATGGCGCTGCTGACGCCGGGCACCTCTTCAAAGGGTATGCCCGCCGCAACCAGCGCTTCGGCTTCTTCACCGCCGCGTCCGAAAATATACGGGTCACCGCCCTTGAGGCGGGCCACAACCTTGCCTTCAGCCGCCTTTGCGATGAGCAGGGCATTGATCTCTTCCTGAGGCAGGGCATGTCTGCCCGCGATCTTGCCCACATAGATTTTTTCCGCCTCGGGCCGGGCATGACGCAACAGCGCATCGTTGGCCAGAGCATCATAAACGACAACATGGGCGGCCGCCAGCGCATCACGCCCCTTGAGGGTCAGCAGCCCCGGATCGCCGGGGCCGGCCCCGATGAGAAAGACCTTCATCAATATTTCCTTGTTCCGGTTTGCGCCGGCCAGTTTCCCCGCGCGCTGCGTTGCGCGGGGGCGTCATGCCTGAAGCGGGCTGTCATACGCCGCCCCGCGCCAGTTCCAGCAGAGTGCGCGCGCCAAAGCCCGTGGGGCCGACCGGTGCGAGGGGTGAGCCCTTGGCGGCCCAGTCCACGCCAGCAATGTCCAGATGCGCCCAGCGCACACCCTCCTGAACAAAATGCGCCAGAAAAAGCGCGGCATTGATGGCACCGCCCTCGCGCGGCCCGATGTGGCAGATATCGGCCACCTCGCTTTTGAGGTCTTCGGCATAGGGCTGCCAGAGCGGGAGTGGCCAGAAATTTTCCCCGCAGGCGCCGCCTGCGGAGCGGATGCGCTCCGTCAGATCCTGATCGCGGCAGAACAGGCCCGCCAACTGCGGCCCCAGCGCCACGGCGCAGGCGCCGGTAAGCGTGGCAATGTCCACCACGGCGGACGGCGTCCAGGTTTTCTGGGCATGGATCAGGGCATCGCACAGCGCAAGGCGGCCTTCGGCATCGGTATTGCGTATTTCCACGCTCTCGCCGTTGGCGGCCCGCACCACATCGCCGGGGCGCGCGGCCCTGCCGCCGGGCATATTTTCGGCGCAGGCCAGAAGGCCGATAACCCGCCGGGGCGCGTCCTCCTGCGCCAGAGCGGCCACTGCGGCCAGAACAGCGGCCGCGCCGCTCATGTCCGCCTTCATCTGGTGCATGTTGGCCGCGGGTTTAATGCTGATGCCGCCAGAATCAAAAGTGACGCCCTTGCCCACCAGAATCAGCGGCTTGTCCTGCTCGTGCCCCCGGGGCGCGTGCTCCAGAACCACAAGGCGGGGAGGGCATGCCGAGCCGCGGCCCACGGCCAGCAGACAGCCCATGCCAAGATCTTCCATGTCTTTTTCGTCCAGCACCGTGCAGGAAAAGCCTTTTTCGCGGGCCAGATCCCGGGCGCGCCGGGCCAGATGGTCGGGAGAGAGCAGGTTGGGCGGCATGGCGGCCAGATCGCGGGCAAGAGCCACAGCCCAGGCCGTATTCTCTCCCCGGCGGGCAGCCGCATGGGCGGCATCGGGCACGTGTTCGCCGTCAAAACCCAAAGCCAGCCATTGGGGCGGAGCAGGCTCCTCCGCATCGGGTTTTTTGAGCACATCAGAACGGTGCAGGGCCAGCAGCGCCGCGCAGACGCATTCTTCCACCAGGCGTTCCCGCCCGCCGGGCAGACGGGACAGAACAGGCTCCGGCAGAAGAAGGGACGCATAGCCCTGTGCCCGGCACCGCTGCACGGCAGCGGCCAGCGCCTTGCGGATGCCCTGCATGTCAACCTTTTCGCGCGGGCCAAGGCCCACGGCCAGCACACGGGGCACAGGCAGTTCGGGATGACCGTGGAGCAGGGCAAATTCGCCGGATTTGCCCTTGAAGTCCCGCATGCCGGGAGCCACGGTCAGCCAGGGGACGGCCTTGTCCAGCGCCGGGCACTCCGCGGGCAAATTTTCTCCCTGGCAGGCCAAAGCCAGCAAGACTTCGCCCTTCCAGTGTTCAGGGCCGAGATTCTGAAAACGTATGTCCATGCAATCTTCCGGATATGTTTTGTCCGGCCGCGCACCACACGCGCATCACGGCCGAAGCGTTGCTTTTCAATACGTCAGTATACGCATCCGGCACAGCTTTGCCAAGGCCGGGCGCGCCTTCCTGCCCGAAAGAGTGCCTCCTCTTGCTGCCCTCGCAGGCGGGAAGGTTGAGACATTCACCTTTATGATGATTTTTCAATAGTTGAAGTACGGCTTTCATTGAAAGCATGAAACCCTCTTTTCTTTTCCCTCTGGCGTCTTTGGGAGAAAATTGGTATTTCTTTTCATCAAGATACTGTGTCCCGACAAAACGTGCCGCTTGCGGCAAAAATGCCCCGGTTCCGAGGCCGGGGGTCAGCGCGGAAACGGTTGTCGCTCCGCGCTGTTTTTGTCGGGCCGGAAAAACCTGTGGCAGACCTGTGTCGCCACGGGGCGTCAGTCTCCCCCAGGGATTTGCTCCGGGCATGATTTTGCCTGCCCGGAATACGGGATGCGCATATTTTGTCCGGCGCGGGTTCTTTTTTCGGAGTGGCCATGAAAAACCGTACTGGCAAAAAGTGGACAGAAAATCAGGCAGAAGAAAACAGCAAGCTCCAGGCTGGCGAAGATTTCTTTCTCCTCCCTCCTGAAGCGGCGGACGATGAGCCTCTCTTTGCGACGCTCCGCTACGCCTATGACGAGATCTACCTGCTGGGTTTTGACAACGGCATTTTCCGTCAGGTGCACCGCAACGGGAACACCCGCCTCATGCCTGTCGCCACGCGGGACATGGAGAGCGCGTTGCGTGATGCCTTCGGGGGCCGCATCCATCCCGGCGACCATGTAGAATACGCCGGGCTGATGGACGCAGCGCGCTGGAGCCTTTCTGCGGGCATATCCGACGTTCTGTGCCGGGACATGCGCAAGCAGACCCGAAACGGAGCCTATGCCTGGGTGCAGGTGAGCGTTTTTCCCCTGAAGGACACCCAAAACCGCCAGTGCTGCCTGCTGTGCTGCAAGGAGATCGAAAATCGCGAGTTTTCCGAAAACCTTGTGCGGGACAACAAACTGCTGCACCAAAAGAACATGGACGCCCTGCGCTACAAGGCGGCCCTGGATCACGCCAGAATACTGGTTTTCGAGTGGCGCGGCAGCGAGCTGTGCTATGTGCATCCACGCATTCCGGCCATTCTGGACGGCAATTACGACGGCCGCTTTCTTTTTGATGTATGGCGCGAGGACAATGTGGTTTACAGCGGGGACATGCCCGTCTTTGAAGACTGCCTTGCGCGCCTGATGCTGGGCATCAAGACCGGCGAAATGACCATACGCCTGCGCCGCAGGGGCGGACGCTTTTCCTGGTACAAGGTCACCTACGTCAGCCTGAACGATGCTGACAGAGCCGAACGCTATATCGGCGCCATCACGGATGTGGACGTTGTGGTGCGCTCGGAGCAGTCCCTGCGGCTGCGCGCCGAAATCGACCCGCTGACCGGAGCCTGCAATACGCAGACCTTTTTTGAAAAAATCGACGCCCTGCGCAAGGCCTGGCCCCAGGAGCCGTATACCGTGCTGCGCTTTGACGTGGCTGGCTTCAAGAGCATCAACGAATCCCTGGGCCTTGCCGAGGGCAACCGGCTGCTGCGGGCCATCGCGCGCCAGACGCGCAAATGCCTGCACCCCGAAAAAGATGTCTATGCCCGGCTGACAGCGGACGTTTTTGCCGTCTGCATGTCCGGCGGCACGGACAGTGCCCTGCGTTTTGTCCAGAGCCTCTCGCAGAAGGTGGAACGCTTTTTTGAAGGCTTCCGCACCCGACTGTACTTCGGCATCTGCCAGGCAGAAGAAGGCATCTCCGGGCATGTACTCTGCGACAGGGCCTATCAGGCGCAAAAAACCGTCAAGGACAGTGAGCTTGGAAATTTCGCCTTTTATGACGCACGCCTGCGCGATCGCCTGCAGAAAGAAAGCTACGTCACCCGCAGAATGCACTCCGCCCTGGAAAAAAAGCAGTTCAAGCTTTTCCTGCAACCCAAGGTGGAAGTGTCCAGCGGGCGCGTTGTCGGGGCTGAAGCCCTGGTGCGCTGGGAGCACCCCGAAGACGGGATCATCTCTCCCGGCAGTTTCATTTCCCTGTTCGAGCGCAACGGCTTCATCGTGCGGCTGGACGAATACATTTGGGCGCAGACCTGCCTCACCCTGGCCTCCTGGCTGGACAAGGGGCACACGCCCGTGCCCATTTCGGTCAATGTTTCGCGGCTGCACTTCAGCACTGCCGATCTGCCCCGCAAATTCTCGCGCCTGCTGCGCGCAAGCGGGCTTCCCCACAACCTGCTGGAACTGGAACTGACCGAAAGCGCCTTTTTCTCCAACAAGGCCGCCATGCAGAAGCTCATGGACGAACTGGGCAACGCGGGCTTTCTTTTTGCCATGGACGATTTCGGCACAGGCTATTCCTCTCTGAGCACGCTGCGGGACCTGCCCTTCACCACGGTCAAGCTCGACCAGGCCTTTGTCAACGACTGCACGGGCAACGAGCGCAGCCGCATTCTGGTGCGCGACGCCATTGCCCTTGTCAACAACCTGAACATGCACGTTGTGGCCGAAGGCGTGGAAACCGAAGACCATGCCTACTTTCTGCTCAAGAGCGGCTGCAACTGCGTTCAGGGCTTTTTGTACGCGCGGCCCATGGAAGCGGAGACCTTTGAAAGGCTTTTTCTTGAGGAGAAAAAGAGTTTTCCCCTCACCAACCACGGCATCCGGGGAGAAGCCCTGCGGCAGGGCCTTCCCCTGGGAGAGCCCACACACTGACGCACGGCGTCAGTGCCGACATTTCGCGCAAAAGCAGGGCCCGCGGCAGAGCATGCCCGGCGGACATTCTGCGAAAGGCAGGCGAATCGGGCAAACGATCAGAAAGACAGGCGCAGCAGGCGTATGGTGGCGGGCTGTATGTGCAGGAGGCAGTCCCCGCTCACGTCCTCGCTGCGGGTCACAAAGCCGTCCTTGCGTATGTTCAGGATGGCCTCGGCCTCGTGGCTGGAATCAAAAAGGTGCAGAACATCGTTTTGCAGGCTGTCGGCTGTTGTCCAGTGCCTGTTGACGGGCGGCGTGTCGGGTGTCATGTGGCGCACAAAACGGAAGATGACCGCCCGGCCGCTGCCGGACGCAAGCCACTGCCCGCAGCACTCCCAGACTGCGTCCCGTGAGGGGGACTCCCCTGCGGCAAAAGGCTGTCGGATGTCCAGGGGGAAAGAGCGGCTCTGAACCCGGAGCATGGTGTCCACCAGCCCGCAATAGTCTGTGGTCTGCTCCAGCACCGCCCGGAAGGCCTCGGGCGAACTGGCCAGGGCCAGAAGGGTTTCGTTGAGGATGTCGCGCGCCTTGGGCACGCGGATGCCGTGGGTCAGGCGCAGGGCGTTGAGCACGGCGTAGATGGCGCAGAAGGTGTCCAGTTTTCCCTGATAAAACGGTTTGAGCACGGGCAGCCTCCGCTGCTGTTATGCCTGTCTGCACGCGCGGGGTCAAGGCGCTTGCCGGGCCTTGCGCCGCGCTTGGGGCAGCAGGCCGGAACCGGCATTGCCCCGCAGCGAGAGGCCGGAAAAATTCTCTATCAATATTGACATTAAATTTCAAATTCGATAACAAAGAGGCCGGTCCGATAGCAGAAAAAAAATACTGTCGGAAATAATCTTATTCAAGAAAAATTCTTGAATAATGGTTGTTTCTGTATGCAAAAGAGGCATATTTTTACATGTCTTAAAGCAAACCTGAAAATGCTCTGCCATTGATGCGCAATCATGCCAAATCATCACATTTTTCCTGCACTTTTTTTCGTTGTTTTGCTCCATATGTTCGCATTTTCTTCAGCATATCTTTTTTTTTCCCGCAGTACGGTACAGGATTCATCCCCAAAAGGACAGGAAATAGCCGTCGATTTTGCCGTTGTGCCCGAGGGGGGCGCAGTTGAAAAAGAACCGGCTGCGGAAGTTTTTGATCCTCCTGCGGCAGAGGTTCCCGAACCTGTGCCCGACCCGGAGCCCCAGCCGGTGCTTGAAGCTCCCAAGCCCAAGCCGGAGTCAAAAACTCCCAAGCCCAAACCCAGACCGGCGGCACAAGGGCCACGGGCAGCGATTCCCAATGCTGCGGGCAATGCATCCCCTTCCGTCAATGCCGCTCCTTCTCCGGTCACACAGAAAGGCGCGGGCGACAATGCCGTGGTGCTTCGGCAGGTCAAGCCTTCGTATCCCGCGCTTTCCCGCCGCAAGGGAGAAGAGGGGCGGGTGGTTCTTAATGTCCTTGTCAGGGCGGACGGAACAGCGGGAAATATCAGCATCAAGCGATCAAGCGGTTTTTCGCGCTTGGATACAGCAGCGGAAAGCGCCGTGCGCCGCTGGCGCTTTGAGCCGTACAGGGTGGGAGGTCTGGCAACGGACCATGAGTACAGCATTGTCATTATATTTTCATTGTTGGACCAATGAGTCCGGGGGCGAGCATGAATCAGCAGTTCAGTCTCATGCATATCTGGGAGCACGGAGATTTTGTCACCCATGCGGTAGCAATAATACTCCTGATCATGTCTGTTGCCTCATGGACGGCCATTGCGCTCGGCGTATTCCGCCAAAAAAAGTTCAAACGTCAGCGCGCCGTGATACGCTCTTTCTGGACAAAGTCCACTCTGGAAGAAGGCATCGCACATATCCGGGATGATTCTTCACCGTGGAAAATACTGGCTCTTGAAGGGCAATATGCCGCTCAAGGCTTTGCCGTATGCGCGCAGGAGCCGCACACGCCCAATGCCAGAGCCGACTGGATTGTGCGCAGTCTGGCCAATGTGATTGACAAAATCGCGGTTTACCAGAGCTACGGACTGGTGCTCCTGTCTTCCATAGGGGCAACGGCTCCGTTCGTGGGCCTCTTCGGGACGGTATGGGGTATCTACCATACGCTCATCGCCCTGAGCGGCGGCGGGCAGATGACAATCGACCAGGTTGCCGGCCCCATCGGCGAAGCGCTTGTCATGACCGCGTTCGGGCTGGTTGTCGCCATCCCGGCGGTGCTCGGCAACAACGCCATCGCCAACAGCAACCGGCGGAATTTGCAGGAACTGGGTACGTTCGCCCAGGATATCCAGGCCTTTCTTGTGACCGGGCAGCGCCCTCTTTCTGCCCTGCAAAAATAACAGGGAGCATATGACCATGATCAGCGGAGACAACCGCCTGTCAGGCAGATCCGGCGACGGGGTCATGAGCGATATCAACGTGACTCCGCTGGTGGACATCATGCTTGTGCTCCTGATCGTTTTCATCATCACCGCGCCGGTCATCCATCAGGCATTTCGGCTGAACCTGCCCAAGGAACATGCCCAAAAGCACGAACTCCAGCAGGACGACGTCACCATTGAAATTTCGGGCGCCGGCGCGCTCAGCCTGAACGGCAGACCCCTTTCCGAAGACGCCCTGCTGGAAGAGCTCCAGTTCATCGGCGCACAACGGGGCAACGACACAAGGCTTCATCTTCACGCGGATCAGACCACACAATACATGAATATCGCACGCGTGCTCGCATTGGCTCAACAGGCGGGAATGACAAGAGTTTCTTTTGTTACCTCGCCTCCACAAAAAGCCCGGTAACGTGTCGTCACGGCATCGCTTCGCCGGATGCCATGATATAAGCAAGATGTACCATAAAGGAGAAGAAGGTAATGACGGGGAGATCAAGGACTGTTGTCGTCGGACTGTTCTCGTTGCTGCTGCATGCTTTTGCCGTACCGGCGTTCGCCGCGGACGATACAGAGGCAAGAGCGGAAGAAAGGACAGCCTTGGATGTCGTTCGGGTGACCGCCCAGAAAAGGTCGGAAGAGGTAAACGCCGTGCCCATGAGCCTTGAGGTTGTGACCCCCAGGGATCTGAAGGCGTCACACACCATGAGAATTGAAGATGTGGCGGCGGAAACGCCCAATGTCATGTTTTCAACGGGGCAGACGGGAGGTGCATTGTCGCCTGTTTTCAGTATCCGTGGCGTGGGGTCCACGGAAAACGAAACAGACCCCTCCATCGGCGTGTTTGTGGATGGCGTGCCCCTCACCCAGGTTCACGGCTATCTGAATAACCTGCTTGACGTGGAGCAAGTTGAAATTCTGCGCGGCCCGCAGGGCACATTGTACGGGCGCAATACGCTTGGCGGCGCCATCAACATCACTTCCAAAAAAGCCAATCCCGGCAAGCAGGAGGCATATATTACCGTAGGCGGGGGGAGCCACGAGCAGTTCCGTACGGAACTCATGGCGAACATACCCCTCTGGGACGGAAAGGCCGCGGTGCGCGCCGCGTTCGGATACAGCCAGCAGGGTCATGTGTGGGACAACAGGTACGGGGGCAACCTCGGCAAGCAGAACAATTATCAGGGACGTTTGAGCTGGTTCATGGAACTCGGCGAAAATACCACGGTGGATTTCAGCGCCGACATGCAGAAGCAGTACCGCAACGATTCCGCGAGAATGACCCTGACCGACTATGAGGACGGTGACCGCACCTTCAAATGGGACGCGCCTTCGGGCGGAGAAATCACCTCCGGCGGCGTCAGGCTTGAGATCAACCACGACTTTGCCGACGGGCACAAACTCACCTCCCTGAGCGCATACCGCAGCATGGCCATGGACTATACGCAGGCCTACGGCCCGGAAGGCTATTTTGAAAATACCAACAGGTTCCATAACTTGATGCTGGGATTCACCAATTTCAGATTCAAGGATTCCGGAGAGTTTACGGAAAGCTTCGGGCAGATTTCCCAGGAACTGCGCCTGACCTCGCCCGATGATCAGGACTTCAAATATGTGATCGGCGTATACGCGGACTACAACCGCGCGGACCGGTTGAACGGCCAGACCAGCCGGTGGGATATGGGCTCCCCCTTTCTCCCGAGCACCCTGGCCGACGATCACGGCTCCGTCAAGTTGAGATCCCAGCAGGATGCATGGTCCGTGGCGGTGTTCGGCAACGCCTCCTATGATTTCAACGAGCACTGGCAGGTGTTCGGCGGTCTTCGCGTGGGCTATGACAAGAAGAATTTCGATTTCAGCCTTACCTCCAATCTTGGCGATGCCTTCATCAGCCAGTATCTGGATGGCCCCGGCATGCGCGCGATCAGATCCTATGACGGGGAATGGAGCAAGGTGTACTGGATGCCCCGCGGAGGCATCAAATACAGTTTCAACGAAAACAACAACATTTATGCCAGCGTGAGCACCGGCTACAAGTCCGGAGGCTTCAACACCTCGCTGTTTTATAACGATCCGGCCTTCAAGTATGACGAAGAAACCACCACCAACTACGAACTGGGCATGAAAAACACGTTCTGGGACGGCCGTGTCACCCTGAATACCGCTCTTTTCTATATCGACTGGAGGGATCAGCAGGTTCTGGCCTATGACGCCGCCACCAACGCGACTCCCATCATCAATGCCCCGCGGAGCAGGTCTTACGGTTTTGAAGCTTCACTTGCCGGCAAGTTCGACAACGGGTTCCGCGCGGGCATCGGCGTGGGCTATGCGGACGCGACATACGAGGAATTCGAAAACGCGCCCGCGACAGCCGGGGGAAGAACCATCAACGCCAACGGCAACCAGCAGCAGTTCCACTCCAAGTTTACCGGCCGCGCCAGCGTGGGGTATGAGCACGAATTGCCTTGGGACAAACTCGTGGCAAGCATCGATCTGACCTTTCGCTATCGCTCGAGCTACTACTATGATATTGAAAACAGGCTTGAGCAGGACGGCTACGGAACCTTTGACCTGAGCCTCGGTCTGGGCAACGACAACTACGAGGTCAACCTCTGGGGCAGAAACCTGCTGAACCAGGCAGCCACAGCATCAAAGTTCTATGTTCCTGCGGGGAACGCGGCCTTTGACCAGAATGTGCTCGTGACGCGGATTGACCCCCTGATGGTCGGCGTTGACTTTACCCTGAAATTCTAAAAAAGGCTTGCGTACATCCCCGCGCGACAATCGCGCGGGGATGTACGCGGCTTGTGTCCAAAATTTTCCGCATTTTCAAGATCCGCCATGCTGTCCGGCACTGCCCCTGGGGGATTGCGTTTTCGCCCGGGCGCGTGCCGGGCTGGCTGCGTGTCCGCCTCAGCAAATGGCGCCGCCCTCTCCGGACAAAGACGTACGAAGGATATTGATGCGCTGCTCCCCGATTTTCTCACGCAATTCCCGGTTACGGATGCCCATCCGCTCCGAGGGGGCCAGATTGAGAATGCCGAGCTTGCCGATCTGTTCGCCGGAATGCATTTTGAAAATCGCATCGGCTGTCCGCGAAAGCGGATATACCTCGGAAAGCACCGGAGTCAGCATGCCCTTGCAGATCAGGCGCACCGCCTGCGCCGCTTCATAATAGTTCGCCCCGTGCGAGCCGATGATCTTTTTTACTGTCTGCCAGAAATAGCGGTTGTCAAAAACATGATTGTACCCTGATGTCGAGCCGCAGGTGACAACCTTTCCGCCCGCCTTCGCCACAGCAACGCTGGCAGCGAAAGTGGACCGCCCTGTATGCTCAAAAACAATGTCACAATCCTCCCCATCGGTCAGCCGCCGGATCAAGGCTTTCAGGCGCAGAACCTGCCGCCCCTTCGTCCGGCCGCTTTCATCCAGAAAAAGGTCTTTTCCGGGCTCTCGCTCCAGCACAATAACGCGCTCGCACCCCAGCTTTCTGACCACGGCCGCTTTTTTTTCGGAAGAAACAATGCCTATGGGCACACCGCCTCCGTTGCGGACCATCTGGATTGCAATGCTGCCCAGACCGCCGGAAGCTCCCCAGATCAGGACATTATCCCCCTGCCGCATGCGGGCGCCGTTGTCCGAAACCAGCATACGGTAGGCTGTGGTCGTCACCAGATTCATGGAGGCAGCTTCTTCCCAGGACAAATGCTCCGCCTTGGGCAGCAACTGGTGTTGCTGGACGACCGTAAAATACGCAAACGCGCCGAAGTTGGTTTCAAAACCCCAGGCGCGCCCGTGCGGGTCCTGTACGGAATCGTAGAACACCGCCGGCTCGGAAACATCGTTCACCCCTCCATGAAGTGTCACGCGATCCCCCGGCTTCCAGTTGTGGACAGATGGGTGCGTGCGCACAACAACACCTGCGGCATCTCCTCCGATAATATGATAGTCTTGCTGATGCTTCTGATTCTCGACCCGCATCCTTGCAAAATCCGCAATATACGAAAAACCGGGCGCGGGCTCGAAAATGGATGACCAGACGTTGTTGAAATTCACGGCAGAGGCCATCACCGCCACCAGCACCTCGCCCGGCCCCGGCACCGGAACCGGAACTTCCTCATAGTGCAGGGCCTGCCGGGGATCCTTCTCGCAAAAGGCCTTGCCGGAAAACATCTCCTGCTCATCCCGGTGCAGCACGACCGCCGCCATGCTTTCAGGCAATTTCAGGTGGGAAAAATCATCGGCCGCGGCTTTGGGGTCCTCAACAAGCTGAACCAGATTTCGGTATTCCGGGGTCATCTCTCTCTCCAGGGCGGATATAAACTCGCGATTTTTGTACTCTGACAACAGGACGCATCCGGATTCCTCTTTCACGCGCCCTTCCTCTGAAGCCGTGTATTTTGAGTGATATGCGTGCTGTGCGCGATGCCCGTTTTCAGGTCCACACACTGTAAATGCCACATGCGCGCGGCAGCAATAGAGTCGCTATATGCCCTGTTGCAGTCCCCACAACCCTGCATACAGCCCCTCTGCCGACAAAAGGTCGGCATGCGATCCGTGCTCCACTATTTTCCCCTTTTCCAGCACAAAGATTTTATCCGCATCGTGGACGGTCCAAAGGCGATGCGCGATCACGATAACGGTTTTTCCGCGGCAAAGATTGGACAGCGCGCGCTGAACGGCCGCCTCATTTTCCAGATCGAGGCTGGACGTGGCCTCGTCAAGGATAAGCACCGGTGCGTCCTGCAAAATGGCGCGGGCAATGGCCACCCTCTGGCGTTCCCCGCCGGAAAGCACCACATCACCGGTTTCAAGTACGGTGTCATAGCCTTCGGGCAGTTGCATGACGCGCTCGTGGATGCATGCCGCTTCGGCCGCCTCAATGACCTTGTCCATGGGGGCCTCGGGCTTCCCGAGGCGGATATTGTCGGCAACGGACATGGGAAAGAGAAATACGTCCTGAAGCACCATGCTCACGGTTTTATGCAGCGTCGGCTCGTCAATATCCCGGACGTCCACACCCCCTATGCGCACCGCGCCCTGCTCCACATCCCACAATCGGGCAACAAGGGACGCCAGCGTGCTTTTCCCGGAACCGGAGGGTCCGACCAGCGCGGCCATGCTGCCGCTTTCGATGCGGAAAGAAACATTATGTATGACCTCGGCATCCCCATAACCGAACGACACGTTCTGCATGTCGACAGAGCCGTCCCGGGGAATCTGCCCCCGAACGGCTTGGGGCATAACCGGTTCGTCAAAAACTCTGCGGATACGGTTGAGAATCGAACCGACAAAACGCATGGCGGCCAGATAGATTCCAATATCGTTGATGCCCATGGCCAGCCGCAAGACCACCAGAATTTCCACAAAATAGGCAACAGCGCCGGCGCCCCCCCCAATAAACCGCAGGCTGGCGACCCCGATGGCCAAGGAAGCCCCGAGAAAAACCACAAGGCTGAAAATCAGCAGCGCCGGAGCTGGAGCCACTTCGGATTTCAGGGATTCGTCACGCAAGAGCTCGAAAGCACGCCGTGCGGCCGCAACGCGTTGGCCGCGGGGGTCAAAAAAACGAAGATCCCGTGCCCCGGTAACAATCTCCAAAGCATTCACCGCCGCCATCTGCCGGGACGAGGCGACTTTTTCCGACGCCCGATCCAGCAGCCGGTAGGCCAGAGGCACGCTCAACATGGCCAAGGGCATGGCCGCCAGCATGACCAGCGCGCAGGCCCAGTTGAGCCAGAGCAGCAACAGCCAGAGCAGAAGGGGAAAGGCCGTGCCCGCCACCACGCAACCCCAAATATTGGTTACAATATCCTGATACATGGTGAATTGCGCGGTTACAAGCTCGGCCCAGGCTCCGTCCCGCTGGGAAAGCACGCGTCCCAGCGGCAGCCTTGCAAGATGGTTTGCAAGACGGAGCCGCGCGTTTGAAACAACAGCGTAGGTTGCGTCAAAATTGGCGTTAAGCGCCTGTGTTTTCAAAAAAACCCCCAGGACAAAGCCAACAACGGACACGGCCAGCGCCACAGCAGAAGCAAAACCATTTCCCCCGCCAAGCACATAGGGCAGCCCAAGAGCGACCATGAACCAAGGCAGGGCATCCACACAGGCTCCCAGCGACCCGTACACGACTCCCTTAGCCATGTTGCCGTCACGATATTCAGACAAATCAAACCCGAGGTATTCCCGTATCACACCCGTTCTCCCTCTGCGCGTTACCCGCCGAGCCGCCACACGCTCGACTGTTTTTGCAGCGCCCAAAGTCGTTGATATATTGCGGAGCGCGCAAGCAGATCTTCATGCGTTCCCTTGTCTTTCAGACAGCCTCCCTCAAGAATGAGCGTCACGTCGGCATTTTCGATTTCATGAAGCCGGTGGGAAATCGCGAGCACGGTTTTTCCACCCATAAGCCTGCCCAGGCTGCGCGAAACGCCTTTTGCCGCAACGGGGTCAAGAAAGGCTGTGGCCTCGTCAAGAATCAGAATGGGGGAGTCCTTGAGAAAAGCCCGTGCAATGGCAATGCGCTGCTTTTCCCCGCCGGAAAGGCCAAAGCCCTTGTCGCCCACGGGAGTGTCCAGGCCAAGGGGAAGCCGCTTGAGCATTTCCGCGCAGCCAGAGGCTTCGACAGCGTGCATGAGCGCATCTTCCGTGGCCTCCGGCCTGGCCAGCAGAATATTTTCTCTGATAGTGCCGTGAAAAAGAAAGGCATCCTGAAAAACAATGCTGACAAGGCGCTGAAAAGCCTGCTGTGGAATGGAACGGATATCCTGCCCGCCGATGGTGACCCTGCCGTCTGACACATCGTCCAAGCGGGCCAGCAGCCTCGCCAGCGTGGTTTTTCCCGAACCGGACGGCCCGCTGACCGTTGTGATGCTCCCGGCGGGAAGCGTGAAGCTTATGCCCTGTAGCACCGGAATGTCCTTGCCTGTGGCGGATCGCACACTGTAGGAAACATTTTCGAAAACAACAGTGTTGTCCCCAGCCGGTTTTACCGCAGGCGGTTCAGCAAACACGGGCAGATCCCGCACCGCCTGTACATGCGCGGCCCCGGCCTGAAACGTGCGCAGTGCAGGCAGGCACATGGCCACCTTGGTAAGGGGAAGGAACATCATGCCGCCTATGGCCGTTGCGTACAGCAGGTCGGAGACTGCAAGGGTCTGCCGCGTAAAAAACCACAGGCCGCAGGGCAGGATCATCAGCAGGGGAACCGTCATGGACAGATTGAAAATGGAATAGGGTTTTGAGCAGGCCCTTGTGATGTCGCTCGCCAGTTTCCCGATGGCGAAAATGCTGTCCCTCACTTCATGGAGGGAGTCCGCCTGCCGGTTGAACGCCCGCAACGTAGCCAAGCCTCTGACATAATGGATCAGGGCCGAGGTGGCCCGCCCGTCCGCCGCCACCCAACGCGCGAAGGGTTCGGGCGCAGCCCGCACAATGCGCCCCTGGGCCCCCAGACCGAGCACAAGCATGCCCAGAGCAGCCAAGAAGAGCCGCCCGTCGATCCAGAACAGCAGCCCCATGCAGACCAGGGACAGGAACAGGCCCGAAATCGCGTCCGGAACAGTATGGGCCAAAATGGAGTTGAAACGCCCGACTTCGTCCATGACGGCGCGGCTCAACTGACCGCTTTTCCCCTCCACGGAGGCTGGCACAACATGACGCATCCGCTCCACAAGATCACTGCGCAAGCGGCACTCGGCCCTGAAGCCCGCCATGTGCCCGAGCACCGTCACACCCCCCTGCGCCATGAACCGCAGGATGACCGCAACGAGGACGCCTCCCGTCAGCCGGAGTATGGTCCCCGTTTCGGGCGAACCGCTCCGGGCCTCTTCTGCAAGACGCCAGATCAGGACAAAAGGAGCGACTTCAAGCAGCGCTGCCAGACAGGCGAGCAATATGGCCAGTGCCAGCTTTCCCTTGTCCGGCATTGCCGCCCGCCAGAAGATGTGCATGGGGTTTTGCATGTTCCGTGTCTTCGTTGGCATCACCGCACCTTTGCGTAAAAAATCGGGTTTCCGGCCTCTCCACAGAAACTGGCTGCCGACCCCTTCATTCAGGCCATCCCTTCGTGAAGAAATTCTTTCAGGCGCTCAAAAACCGCAGACATCACAACCGTGGGATGAGCCTGTATGAAAAAGTGCTCTCCCGGCAGCTTCAACATTTCCCATGAAGACGCGGCAAAACGCTGCCACTCCGCGACAATTTCCTCGGGAACCACCCGGTCGTCCCGGTAGGCAAGCGCAATCATCGGCGCGTGAACAGGACGAACGGGCTGGGGCGCCCACGTTTCCAGCACGGTATAGTCCGCACGAAGGATGGGCTCGAAAACCGACATCAGTTCCTCATGTTCCATGACCTCCTGCGGCAACCCTCCGGCTTCAAAAACAAGAGCCCTGAATTTGTCCTCCGGAAGGTTTCGGCAGGGGGGCAGCCAGTTTTTGTGCGGAGGCTCGGAAGCACTCACAAACAGGCATACCGGAGGGGGGAGATTTTCTTGCTGAATGCGTATGGCCCATTCGGCGGCAATGGTTCCTCCCATAGAGTGGCCGAAAAGCGCGTATCTGTGCCCCATCCATCTGGCGGCGGCGGAGTGCAGTCCGGCGAGCAGCGTGGGCATGTCCAGCAAAAGGGGTTCGGACATGCGCGTCCCGTGTCCCGGCAACTGAACGCGGCAAATGCTCACCCCCGCCGGGGCGTGCTCCTGCCATTGCCGGAACAGGGCCGCATGCCCGCCCGCGAAATGAAGGCAGAACAGAATCACGTCGCCCTGCTCCGGTTCCCGATCAAAAATAAGCCAAGGGCTGGACTTAGGCATGATTCTCGTCCCCGCCTGTTTCATACCAGTCGACCATCCGCGCTATCCATTCCAGCAACTGCTTGCGTTTCAGGCAGTTGGCGTGATTTCCGGGAGCGGAAATTCTGTGGACGCGGCTCGCCCTGGCCTTCCAGAAGGCCAGGCCCATCTCGTGCCCCACAATTTCGCTGCTCTCCACAAAGGCAAAGGGCACACTGATTTCCGGGTACTCCACATTTTCAAGAAGCACGCACAGGGCCGCAAGATTTTCGATCAGTTCCGGCGAAGAGCTTCCGGACATACCGATGACGACACCTTCCAGCATGTCGCGCTTCTCATGAAGGCCGGGGGGAATGGGCGTGCAGTCGATGAGAACAAGGCGATCCACAACGCGGCCGATCTGCCGCAGGCGCTCTGTGACCAACCAGGCCAGCAGCCCTCCCGCGCAATAGCCCACGAGCTTCAGGGCCCCCTGCGACTGCGCGTTGGATATCTGGCCGCTGATCCGGTCGACAAGGGTATCCAGCGTGTCTTCCTTTTGTGGCAGCACGGAAATGGTAGTGACGTTGCCCAACGGCCAGTACCGGGAAAAATCGTGGAAGCTGCTTCCATCCGTCACGGCATCGCCAAGACAAAACAACGTCTCCCCGAAAGCGGGCGTGCCCATAACGGTCACGCCGGACACGGAGTGCATATCCATGGATTTTGCCATATCGCATATTATGGGGTTGTCGAACACGGTCTGGATCGAAAGCTTGAGGCCGTAACGGCGCTTCAGCAACATTTCCGCCCGTACCGCTGTCAGGGAATCCGCTCCCAGATTGAACACATTGTCCCCGGCTGTGACGGGCGCTTCAAGCAGTTCTCCCCATACGGCGCAGAGCGCCTCTTCCACCTGTGATCCGGGCAGGGATTCCTTTGCCGCCAGCCGTCTTTCGAAGCCGCCGCTTTCAGACAATTTCTGGCGATCTACCTTTCCATTGGGAGTGAGCGGCAGAGATTCCACCACGTCAATGAATGCGGGGACCATGTATTGCGGAAGCCGCTCTTCAAGGAAGCGGCGCACCGCTTCCGCAGAGAGGCGGCTATCCCGGTTTTCGGACACGACGAAGGCTGCCAGTTGGCGGCCTTTTGCCAGAACAACGGCGCAACGGGATACCCCCGGCATGCCGTCGAGAATCGCCTCTATTTCTCCAAGCTCAATGCGGAAGCCGCCGACCTTGACCTGAGAGTCTGTCCGCCCGAGAAACTCTATGTCGCCGCCGGGCCTTCTGACGCCCATATCCCCTGTGCGATAGATTCTTTCCCCCGTGTCCGGATGCAGGATAAAGGCTTCCGCTGTTTTTTCCTCATTGTGCAGGTAACCGAGGGCAAGGGCCGCGCCGCCAATGCACAACTCTCCGGGAACCCCCACGGGGCAGGGGCGAAGATCCTTGTGGAAAACGTGGAAGCTTTGCCCCGCAAGCGCCTTGCCGTAGGGGATACTTTGCCATCCTGGCTGGGGGGAATCCGGCGGAATCTCGTGGCAGATGGACCAGATGCCCGCCTCCGTGGCTCCGCCCAGGCTCACAAGAGATGTGGAAGGCAGAACCCCGGCGCACTTCCGGGGCATCTCCACGGGGATGCGGTCCCCGCTCAGCAGGGCCAGACGGGGAGGAACAGCGGGCAACTCGCCCGATTCCAGCAGCATCTGCCAGAACGTGGGGACAGAGTTCCACAAGGTTACGCCATGCTTCTCCATGAGCTGACGCCAAGCCCGGGGATTACGGATATCGTTTTCCCGGGGAATGACCGTAACGCCCCCCGCTGCCCATATGCCGAAAAAGTCATATACCGAAAGATCAAAGGTCAACGCGGACAAGGCCAGTACCCTGTCGTCCCGCGTGACGGCAAAACGCCGATTGATTTCCCCCAGGGTGGCCGTGGCCCCGGCATGGCTCATCATGACGCCCTTGGGCGTTCCCGTTGTGCCGGAAGTAAAGATGACATAGGCGAGGCTATCGGACGCTGCCTGAAGGAACTTTTCAGGCTTGTCCGTCCGGACTGCATCTGTCTCGCCCACCGGAAAGAGCGGCAGGCCGTCCCAGGCGCCGGTTTTTTCCATGCTGTGGACGACAACGCATGCCGGCTTTGCTTCCGCAAGCACGGCCTGACGCCGCAGAAGAGGCCAATGGGGATCCACAGGCACATAGGCCGCCCCGCCGAACAAGACACCGAGCACGGCAACAGCCTGCCGCCAGCCTTTCGGCACAGCCACCGCAACCAGGGGTTTTTCTGTTCCACTGGTGGCAAGCGCCCCGGCAAGCCTGTCGGCAAGGCTGGCCGCCATGCTGAAAAGTTCCCGATAGGAAAGAACGCGCTCCACGTCAATGACCGCCGGGCGATCCGGCTGCTCCAGAACATTGCGCAAAAAGCCCGCGTGCAGAAGTTCAGCAGTTACAGATGCCGGAGCGCCGTCGTCCGCCGTATCTTCGATCCTGACAGGCGAAGGGGAGGTCCAGGCCAATGCGTCTTCGGCAAGCCGTTCAAGAAGTCCTGTGTAGGCGCTGAACATCCTGCCGATCATGCCTTCGGGAAACAGTTCTTCAACTGTATCCCAATAGATGCTCAATGTTCCGTCGCGGTCGTGGACATGATTGTCGATCCAGACCTGGGGCGTCTGGCTGATATTGAAGACCTCGCGGCCCAGTGTGGAAAATCCCGCAATAGATGAGGCGAAGCCGCTGTCCGCCATTTTTGCCAGCCCGAATGTGCTGGTAAACACAATGGGCATCCTGACGGCATCGGCGGGAGCGCCGTCCCGGATTTTACGCCTCATGACCTCAATGCCGCTTACCTGGCAGAATTTCAGTCCATCGAAGATACGCTGCTGGGCCTTCTTCACTTTTTCGGCAAAGGGTTGCTCTCTGCCTGTCTCGCAACGGATCAGCACGCTTGAAGTAAATTCGCCCACGGCGTTATTGATGTCCGGGTGGAAAGGGAGGCGCGTGAACACCGGGGCGTTCACCGTGAGTTCGGGGGAGCGGCTCCAAAGCCCCAGCACTTCCGCATAGGCGGCCAGCAGTGTGGAGGAAATGGTCACGCCGTTACGGCCGGACGCTGCCTTCAGGGCCTCCCAGAGCCGGGGGGCCATCGTATGGTTATGCCGCACAAAACGCGGTTTCCTGATGGAGGCAGGGTCCTTCGACAGAGGGAGGTCCGGGGCAGGGGGCAGGAGCTTGCCCTCCTCCTGCCAATACGCTTCCGCTTCACGGAAAGCTCCGGTTTCCCGATAGCGGTCCAGTGCCGCTATGTAGTCGCGGAAAGAAACAGCTTCCGGAGGCAGGATTTTTCCCGGATCATGGTAAACGGCCGCCCATTCCGCAAGCAGCATGCTGATGCTCCGGCCGTCCATCACCACATTGTCCATAAGCACGTGCAGCCGACACATGTTGTCCGGCAACAGGGAAACCTCAAGGTCAAAAAGGGGCCAGACGGCGGGATCGTGCACCTTGTGCGAAAGCCGGTCGCGCACATCCTGCAGCTTTGCGCGCCGTTCCTCCTCGGGCAGGCCCGTCAGATCATGCACTGTGATGCGGAACCGTGGTGTCTCTTCAAGCACCCGTTGCAGCCCTTCCTCCCCGATCACTGTCCGCAGGGCGGCATGCCGGTCGATCACCCGAAGCCATGCATCCTCCAGCCGCGGCACATCCATGTTTTCGCAGTCAAACTCTATGTATCCCTGGCAGGCGGTATTTCCCAAGGCCATTTCCTGACGACGGCCGACCCAGTAGGCTCTCTGCACATCCGTCAGCCGGAAAGGCTCATACCTCTTGTCCGGTTCGGGAATGAACAGTTCCGCCAGAGAGGCAACGGCATTTTTTTCCAACTTCAGATCAGGCAGCAGCTTCGCCGCGATCTTTTCGACACAAAAATCCTGCAACAGGCTGCTTGGGGATATTTTGACGTCCAAGGCCTTTTCAAGCCCATCAACCATTTCGATGAACATCAGGGAATCGACGCCCAGATCAAAAAGGCTGGCCGCACTGTCTATTGCTTCCGGCGAGATTTTCAGCAGTTCGGCAAAACGCCCCTTGAGCCATTTTTCCAGCACGTTCCGCTGTTCCGGCGCGGTGGGTGCGCTCCGAAGGCTGTCCAGGATGCCGTCCCGCGAGGAGCTCCCGCACTCACCGGCAGTTTGCACGCCGCTGTCCTGCCGCCCGGCAACGGCCCCGGAAGCAGGACGGGCAACATTGCTGAAATAGGCCGGAACGCGATGGCCGTACTGGCGCAGCAGCCGTGCCCAGTCAACTTTCATCACGGCCAGATGTGGCACATTCCTTTCCTGAACGGCCGCCAGCATTTTCAGGCCTTCCAAGGGTGAAAAACTGTGCAGTCCGCCGTTTTTGAGGTGATCTGCCTGCGCCGGATCGGCCACTGTTCCGATATCGCGCCAAGCCCCCCAACTGACAGAAAGTGCGGGCAGCCCCTGCTCTCCGCGCCAGACCGCCAAAGCGTCCAGATACGCGTTGGCTGCGACATAATGTGGCAGACTGTAGCTGGGGACCACGCTTACGGAAGAGGAAAACAGCACCATCTGGTCCAGATCCATCTTGCGGGCTACGGAAATGCGATGGAGATTCCACGCGCCCAATACCTTGGGAGCCAAAATTTGCCAGAACGCACCCCAAGGCTTGTTCTCGTCCACATTGCTGACCCGTTTGACCACGGCGCAGTGATAGATGGACCGCACCGGAGCTGTTTCTTCCAGGGCAGCGACAGCCCTCTCCAACGCCTGATAATCCGTCACGTCCGCCTGTATGGTTGTGACGGTGACCCCGCTTTTTTCAAGCTCGCGGAGCAGTTCCTTCTTCTCCGCGTCAGGGCTGTGACGGCTGAGCAGGGCTATCTTGCGAAAACCTCTGGCGACAAGGTCTTCGGCAAGAGCGAGCCCTATGCCCCCCAGTCCCCCGACAATCATCTGCCAGCCATTTTTGTCCGGCGAAAGCGCGCGCAGAGGTATTTCGGCAAGGGCACGGCGTTCAAGACGCGGCGTCTGCCATTCACTCCCGGATACGGCGTTGAGTTCCTCGCCGGAGCCGCTCAGAAGAAGATCAAAAAACCTACCCACAGTCTGCGCAGTTTTGTCCGCAAGGTCGTATTGCCTGAGGTGCAGTTCGGGATGCCCCATTTCCACCACGCGGTTCATCCCCCAAAAAGGAGCCTGCTGCGGATGCGTTATCTTTCGGGCCGCACCGCACGTTACAGAGGCCCAGTGCCATTCCACATCCGGCAGATCCGCCGCCTTGATTTCCGCGAGCAGTTGCAGCAGCCCGCCGCAAAGGCGCTCCTGTTCCGCGCAGTCGTCGGAATGCTCCGTCTCTCCCAATGCCCTGGCGTCCACAAGGGTGCAGAGAGGCTGCCCTTGCAGCCAGACCCGCAGATCCGCCGCCGTCAATGTTGCCGGAACATGCAGCATGTCCAGCCCGCGTTCCCGCGCCGCCCCTTCAAAAAGCGGGGCGTCGCCCGCGTCGGCCAAAAGCAGGATCCTGCCCAAGGGAACACGCCCTTCGCCTGCCTCCCTGCTTTCCCATACGGTCGCATAGGTGCAACTGCGGGGAAGGGCCATGGCACGTCCGTCCTGTGGCCGGAACCGGGCCGAAATAACCCTGTCGGGCAGCTGGGCGGAAAGGCTTTTTTCGTGCGGCAGAATCTGCACGTCCACAAATCCCTCGGCAGCCAGGATATCTTTCCAGATCGTATTGGACGCCATGGGCTGGATGCCGCGCACGTCCTTGTCCGTAATATTCGGCAGCAGAAGGCCGGTTGTGATTTCTCCAAGAAAATTGGCCCGCGTGATTTCATAGAGCAGCAGCAGGCCGTCGGGCCGCAAAAGGGAAGAGGCATGGCGCACCGCTACGGAGAGGTCTTCCGCAGCGTGGAGCACGTTTGAGGCGATGACAATGTCATGGATGCCGGCTTCAAAGCCCTGCTCCTCCGGCGGCACGCTCATGTCGTACCGGCCCGCGCGCAAAAAGCCGTATTCGGCAAAACGCTGCATGGCTTGGGTGAGAAATACGGGGGAAACATCCGTAAACGTATACGATGCGCGGTCCGGCGGAAGAAGGGGCAGGATGCGTTCCGTCGTGGCGCCGGTTCCCGCGCCTATTTCAAAAATGCGCACGGCTTCGCCGGACGCCGTACGATCAAGCCACTCACGCACATGCTCCCGGACAAGAGCATTGAAGTATGCGGAATTGGGCAACTCCGAATAGATGCGCCTGGCTCCGCCCAGATCGCCCTTGGACATGAAGGTTTCACGCAGATCGCGCTCGCCCCGCAACAGTTCCGGCAAGCTGTCAACCGTTGAAAGCAGCAGGTTCTCCATAGCTCCCCAGACGTTCCATACGGGGGCGGCGCGTTCTTTGAATTCCTGAAGACGGGCATCGGAAACAGACTCAAGCGCCAGATAGGCATCGCCTTCACGCTGCAGCAACCCCTTGGAGTGCAGCGCGTCCAGCAGCCGTTCCACAAGCTGCGCGAATTGCGGCGGAATGCGCATGATTTCAAGGGCCTTGTCCACTGTCGCTGGGGCGGCAAAGCCCAAGACGGCAAAAGCGCGGGCCACGGCGGCGGCACAAAGGTCTTCCAGCAGGGCCTCCCGCTCCGCCAGCAGTTCAGGCTCCAGTATGTGCCCGGCCGCAGCGGCCATGCGGGCCGCGGCGTCCTGGGAAGCGCCCACCGGGTCCACAGGCGGGCGCTCCCTGCGCTGTGCCAGGGCATGGCAGTGCTCGACAGGACGGAAAGGCGTCAGGGGTATTCTTGTCCGCTCTCCCGCAAGAAAGGCTTCCCATACGATGTCCGCTCCGGCCTGATAGGCCTTTGCCGTTACGGACAAAAAATGAAGAGCCATGCGCCGGGAATCTCCTCCCTGCAGAATATCCGGCTTTTTGTCGTCAATGCCAACTGTCCGGAAAATTTCCGCCAGCACCTTGTCGCAAAAATCCTGCTGCGTCACAGCCGAAGCCAGAGGCAGCGAAATCGCCGCCGCACGGCATTCCACAATTTCGCGAATTTTTTCAAATGATTCGCAAAGTGCGCTCAAAAAGGCATCCCGGCGGGCCGGAACTTCCGGCCCGGCTGCCGCCTTCGAGCCGTCGGACTTTTCTTCCGCCGTGCCTCCGGCCAACTCTTTTCTGATGGCGGTCAGAAGCTCCGCCCGTGTTGCACCCACCAGAGCCTTGCGGCAGGCAAGATGCCTGCGGCGGCTGGCGGCTGTCCAGCATGCATTGGCAATATCGGGGCAATGCTCAAGATGCGTCTGCCATTTCTTCAGAAGCAGTTCCAGCCCTTCCGGGGTGGATGCGGAAAGGGGCAGGATGAACGGCCCTTGTGCGGCAACGGATTGACGATTTTTTTTCGGGGCTTCCTCCAGAATGACAGACACGTTGGTTCCACCAAAACCAAACGCGTTCACCATGGCGAAACGCCTGTCGGAATCCCAGGGAGCGCTCGCGGTCCGAATAACAAAGGGGGTTGCGTCCAGCCGCAGATCGGGGTTGGGAGTGTTGAATCCGGCAATGGGCGGAAGCTCCTTGTGTTCAAGGGCGAGCATGCCCTCCAAAAAACCGGCTATCCCTGCGGCAGCGTCCAGATGACCGATATTGGCCTTGACCGCGCCCAAGGTGCAGAATCCTGTTCTTGCCGTGCCGAAGGCCCGCGTGAGCGCCTCGACTTCAATAGGGTCACCTATGGCTGTCGCTGTGCCATGCGTGGACACGAATTCCACCATATCCGGCGGCACATCGCTTACAGCCAATGCCTCGGAGATGACCGAAGCTTCTCCCTGAACCGAGGGGGCCGTGTAGCCCATTTTGTCGGCCCCGTCATTGTTGACAGCGGTTCCCCGGATAACAGCCCGGACAACATCCCCGTCCCTGAGCGCCGCATCCAGTGGTTTGAGAAGAACGATGCCGACGCCGTTGCCGTTGATCGTTCCGTCGGCCTGCGCATCAAAGGGACGGCAGACTCCGGTTTTGGAAATGATAAGCCCCTCACGGTACCGATAGCCATCCGTCTGGGGCAGGGTAATGGACACGCCTCCGGCGAGCGCCATGTCGCATTCGCCGGAGAGCAGGCTCTGGCAAGCCAGATGGACGGCTGTAAGCGACGAGGAGCAGGCTGTCTGCACGGTAAGGCTGGGTCCCCTCAGGTCGAGGACATTGGAAATACGCGTCGCAAGATAGTCACGGTCATTGCCTATGGCCATTTGCAGGGCTTCTGTCGCCCGCCCTGTGCCTGCCCCCAGAATGGCGGAGGGCAGGTACGAACTGTGGCTGGCCGCCACATAGACCCCCACCCGGAGATCTGACATGCCGGAAGAATAGCCCGCATCCTCAAGCGATTCATAACCGCACTCCAGAAGTTTCCTTTGTTGTGGGTCCATCAGTTCGGCTTCGTGCGCGGTGAGCCCGAAAAATGCGGCATCAAATTCCATGACGCCGTCGATGCGTCCCATCGCCGTGATGTAGGTGTCTGTCTCAAGATCCGCGTCCGGAATGCCGCTGGCCTTCAGTACCTCAAGGCTGATGGTATCCGTGCAGTTTTTGCCGCTCCTCAAGGCTGTCCAAAAATCCTCAAGTGTGGCCGCTTTGGGAAAACGCCCCGCGGCCCCGATAACAGCAATGGCATCCACCAATTTTTCAGTATCATTATCCATCAGTTACTTCCCCATCTTTCCTCGGCGTGAAGCTCTTGCAGCCAGCCTTTTTTCCGCATGAGCGCGTCCTTCGTCAGCGGCATTGCTCTCTTTCCCGGAGATGAGCCGGGCCAAAGCGCGGACACTCGGCGCCTCAAAAAGCTGGATGAGAGCTATGGGCTTTGACAAAACCTGACAAAGATCACGATGGATCTTCACCATCAAAAGCGACGTTGCCCCAAGATCAAAAAACCTGTCATCAAGGCTGAAAAGCCTCGTGCCCAGATGCTTCGCCACGACATCGCGGATCTGTTCCTCAAGTTCCGTCCCTTTTTCGTCCGCTCCGGATTCTTCCCGCCCCGGCGGCGGCAGCCGCTTGCGGTCCACCTTGCCATTGTCGGTAAGCGGCAGGCGATCAAGAAATACATAGCGCTGCGGAACCATATAGAGGGGAAGCCTGTTGCGGAGAGCCGCGCGTATATCTTCTTTGTCGGGGGGAGATTGCGCGTCTTGCGACACAATGTAGCCCACCAGACTGCCCGCCCCTCCTGTGGGCATGACGGCGGCTACCGCGGCCGCCACGCTGTCCAGGGAGAGCAGGGCTTCTTCGATTTCGCCAAGTTCTATACGAAAACCGTTGATTTTGACCTGCGTATCCTGACGCCCCAGAAATTCGATCTGCCCGTTGCCGCGCCACCGGCCCATGTCTCCCGTACGGTAAAGTTTTTCACCGCTCCGGGGGTGAGTAATGAACCGGCTGTCTGTCAGCGAGGCATCCCCTATGTAGCCAAGGGCTACCCCGCGGCCTCCTATGAAGATTTCGCCGACAACGTCGTCGGGGCATGGGCTGAGGTCTTCGTGCAGAACGTCCACACTTTGATGGGTTAGGGCACGGCCATAAGGAATGGATTTCCACCCGGGCGGCGGATCTTCACGCGATATGTCATACGCGATGGACCAGATGGCCGCCTCGGTTGCACCACCAAGGCTGACAAGCTTCGTTTCCGGCGAAAACCGGTACGATTCTGCGGGCAGCCGGGTTGGGACCCAGTCCCCGGAAAGCAGGGCCAGCCTCGGCATCTGCTCCAGGGCTTCTCCATATTCGATGAACATCTGCCAGAGGGTTGGCACGGAATTCCATATGGTCACAGGATGTGCGGCAAGACGTTGCAGCCAGACAGAAGGATCGCGCCGTTCGGAATCTTCGGGCAAGACAAGATGCCCCCCCACGGCCAGCACTCCGAAAATGTCGTACACCGAAAGGTCAAAAGAAAGGGCGGACAAGGCAAAAACACTGTCCGACGCGCAAACTCCGAACCGCGTATTGATGTCGCGAATGGTGTTCTGCGCCGCCCTGTGCGTCATCATCACGCCCTTGGGCGTTCCCGTTGTTCCGGAAGTGAATATCACATAGGCCAGCCTGTCCGGCGAAAAACCCTGCCCTTGTGAAAGAGCGTCACCTCCGGCCGTGTGGAGCACACCGTTGCTGCCGGGAACAACCAGCGGAAGCCCCGCCCAGTCCCGAGAATCGTCCTCCGGGGCTGCCACCACGGCGCGGATGCCCTGCCGCAGCACAGCGCTTCGCCGCGCCAAGGGCCAGGTGGGGTCCACGGGCACATATGCGGCACCGGTCAAAAGCACCCCGAAAACAGCGGCCACTTGCCGCCACCCTTTGGGAAGCCCCACAGCCACAAGCACACTCTCCGTGTCCTTTGGCAACACCTCCCGCAGGCGGCGGGCTACCGCATGGGCCTCCGCAAACAGTTCACCGAAGGTCAGCACCCGGTCCGGCGCAAAAATGGCGGTTTTCTCCGGAACGTTCCGGACCTGATCCAGAAAGCCTTGATGGAGCAGGCTGTCGTCCCTGTCAAAGGAGGGTGGAGGTGCTTCACGCCTCAGACGCTGTTCCTCCGGCAACGGCATGGCAACGGGCAATCGCCAGTCCGTTTGGGGCTGTGAAAGCGTTCTGATGAGCCGGGCGTAGCTTTTGAACATGGCTCCGAGCACAGCCTCATCAAAAATACCGTCCACAACGTCCCAGTTGAAGACCAGCCTTCCCTCCTCTTCAAGCACCTGATGGTCCAGCCATATCTGGGGCGTCTGTGTGATGGTGAAAGCCGGCTTGCCGAACACGGCATTGTCTGTATTCAGTACCTCTCCTACATCGCCCGCGCCTATAGCGCTGGTGAAGACAATGGGCATCAGGACGGAATGCTTCAGCTTTTCTGACAAAAGCTGAAGAACCTTGATACCCGAAAAGGTGCTGTGTTCAAAATCCTTCCAGAAGGTGGCATCAAGCGTGCGGGCATAGTCAACAAAATTTTCGTCGGGCCGCATCTTTCTGGCGGTTGAAAGCATTGTGGCGGTAAAATCACCCACGACTTCCTCAATCGCCGGGTTTTCCGAATCTCTGTTAAACACCGTTACATTGAGACAGAACTCCGGCTTGCTCGCCCACTGCCCGATGGTCGCGGCAAAGGCGGCGTAAAGCGCCACCGACGGAGTCAGGGCATAGCGGCCGCATGAAGCCTTGAAAGAACGCCATTCTTCCAGTTGAAGGCCGTTTCGCAGACGCTTGAAGCGCTGCGTCGCGGGCTGGTTTTCCCTAACGGGCAGCAGGGGTGCTGCGGGAAAGTCCTTCAAACGGTTCTGCCAGTATTTACGGCAGTTCTCATAAAAAGCGGTCTGCTCCCGGCGTTTCAGCTCTTCGGCATACTGCCCGAAGGTCATGCCGGGGGCAGGCAGGTCCGCATGGGGATTGGTGTAATAGAAGCCCAGTTCCCGCAGGCAATTGCCTATGCTGTACACGTCTGCCATCACAGCGTCGCAGCTCAGGTGGATGCGCACGAAGTCGTCCGTGACGATGCTTGCGCCCAAGGTGATCACCGGCCAGACCGAAAGGTCCGGTACCCGGTGGGAAAAGGCCTGACGTTTGTCCTCAAGGCGTTGCGCTTTTTCTTTTTCGTCCAGCGCGCGAAGGTCATCAACCTCCCAGGGCAAGGGCGGCACAACGGGCTGCACGCGGAACCGCCCTTCACGGCTCACTGTGGCACGCAGCATGTCATGCCGGGCAATGACCTTGTCCCAAGCGGCCTGAAGCCGATCCGTATCCAGCGCCCCGCAGTCGAACTCCTGATAGCCATGGCTTGCCACGCCACCCAGGTTCACGCCAGCCGTGCGCCCAACCCAATATGCCCACTGGACGTCGGTCATGGGAAATTCCAGCGGCGCAGTGTCCCCTGAGGCATTCTTTTCCGTCACCGGGCTGGACAGACCTTTTTCTTTCGCCATCCGGGCAAACAAGTGCAACTGGTCCGCTGTCAAACTCACCGGGACACCTCCAGAGATTTTGAAACCTCTTCCGGCTCCATTTTCTTGATCTTCTCAAACAGCTCGGCTAATGCGAACAGACGCTCTTTTTCCTCAGCGGATTCAGTCAGACTGTCCGCAATGTTCGCGACATTTCTGCGCCTGAAGATCAGCGCCACGCTGAACGCGGGAAGGGCAAACAATTCACGTATTTCTTTTGCCAAAGGCATGGCCATGAGGCTATCGCCGCCCAGTTCAACATAGTCGTCGTCAATGCCGATCCCGCGCAGGCCAAGGCGGGCCTCAAAAAGCTCAAGCAGCACGCGGTCCAAGGCGTGGCGGGCTCCTCTCCATTCCACAGCCAGCGCAGGGCGCGGCGCTGCACCTTCCACTTTCAGGTCCGCCGCCTCCAGCGCGTCCGTCGCCAGCCCGCGCTTGCCGCGCGCTTCTTCCAGCATGGAAAGGAGGCTCCGCCCGCTCACCACGGGCAGCGGCGTTTCAAGCTCCAGGCAGAAGCCCAAAGCACGCCTGGCCTCGGCCGGCGTAACTCCGCCCACCAGTTCTTCTCCCGAAAGACGCTCGTGCAGCGAGGCCATTTTGTTGATCATGCCCACCTGTTTCCAGACATCCCAACGTATGCTCAGAACGCGCGCCGCTCGCCGCGACTGTTGCCGTGAGGCCCATGTGTCCAGCAGGATGTTCGCCGCGGTATTGTCCAGTTGGCCCACTGAACCGCACAACGCGCCGATGGAGGTATTGATGACGACAAAATCTACCTCCCTGCTGTCCATGATTCGCTCCATGCCAGACAGGGGAACGATTTTCGCCTTCCAGTTGTCCGTATCTTCAATGTTTGCGGTCTGCGTCTGCATCAAGCCGCCGCCGGTGACCCCAGTGGCGTGAACGATGCCGCCGATGTCATCGTGCGCTTTCAGAATTTCATCGATCACCTTCAGAAAAGCGTCACTGTCGTTACTGTCCGCGGTGTACGGCAATATCGTTGTCCATTCGTTTGCGGCCTGCTCCCAGAAACCGGAGGGGCGGGGATGGCGTTGCAGCGGCAGAAGGGTGATGTGACTCCGCTGCTCTTCGGCAAGCGCAGCCAGATCTTCCATAAAGGTGCGCCCAATTCCGCCGCTGCCGCCCAGCACAAGATAGGCGGCACCATCACGCAAGCGTACGGGCGAAGAGGTTTCGGACTCCCGTTGCAGCGTCACGGGAATTTCCTGCCAGAACATGCCGGAACGGACAGCCACAAGCGAAGTCAGGGCTGAGGCCGCCAAGCTGTTGGTTACGGCATGTTCCAGAATGTGCGCCATGGTCAGGTCTGACAGTCCTTTTTCCACATCCAACACGCAAGCCAAGGTATTTTTGGCTTCAAAAGGCAAAACGCGGGCCGGAGCCAACAGAATGCTCCTTTCGGCGCAGAGCTCTTCCGCTCCGAAAGTCGCTGCCCCGGAAACGGGCCAGTATACGCTCAGCGGGCGCTCCCCGGACAATTCCGCCAGCCGGGCGCAGAATGCGACCGCCTGCCGGCAAACGCGGGCGGCAGTCGCAAGGTCATTGCCCCCTTCGCCAAAGAAGCGGCAATCCACCAGCACATCGGGGATGGTTTCGCAACGCGTGAAATCCTCAAGCGCAGGGAACAGAACAACTTTCCAGCCCCGCCGCTCCAGTTCTGCGGCGCAGCCAGAACCCGCAACGCCAAGGAAGCCGATGACCCCGGAAAATGTGGAGGGGCGCGCCAAAAACATCTGCTGCCAGCACAAGGTTGAAACTTCCGCGCCTTCCGCCGACAGCGCGCGCACATGCCCTTGCAGAGCGGGTTCCACCCGCAGGGCTTGCCGTTCAAAGGGATAGCCCGGCAGCGCGACAGTGCGTCCGCCGCCGTTCAGGGCATCCACTTTTTCCCAGTCTGCCTGGCCACCCTGCTGCCACAACTGGCCGATGGCCTCCAGCAGGGCGGCGTTTTCTCCAGTTCTGCCCTGTTCGGACGGCATTACCGGAATAACGGGGGGCCTTCCCTTGAAAGCAGGATGACGGCGTAGCATGGCGCTCAGCTTGCGTGACGGGCCCACCTCAAGCATGATGACGTGCCCGCTCCCGCAGAGCGTGGAAATTTCATCCGAAAGGAGCACCGGCTCACACATCTGGCGCACCCAGTACTCTGGATCCGTCATCTCGTCGCCTTCGAGCAGGCCCCCGGTGACGTTGGAAAGGACGCGCAGCCGGGGCCTGTGCAGCGTAACACCCTGCAAAACCTTGCGCAGATGCGGCTTGGCGCTTTCGAGCAGGCTGGAATGCCCGGCCTTTTCGGAGGAAATTCTGGACACGGGCACATTTTCCGCCTCCAGGGCGGCCTGCAGATCGTCAATGCCTTGCACTGCCCCCGAAGCCACGCAGCCATTGGGGGAAATGACCGCGCCGACGGAAATGCCTTCAGGCAGTTTTTTTTGCAGGGCATCGCGCCCCATCTGCACAAAAAGCATGGCCCCCGGCGGGGATGCGCCGATCAACCGCGTGCGCGCCACATACAGGCGGACGGCGTCCTTCTCGGAAAAAACTCCCGCTATGGTCGCAGCGACATATTCTCCGGCGGAATGCCCCATCACATAGGACGGCCTTATCCCCAGAGCCTCCAGCAAGCGAGCCAGAGCGTACTCCACCGCAAAAAGCGCAAACGGTCCGGCCTCCACCAATGCTTCGGAATTTTCCGGCGCGGAAATCGCGTCCAGCACGTCAATACCCGCTTCTTCCCGGAACAAGGCGCAGATGCCGTCAAACGCTTTCCTGAAGGCGGGCTGTCCTTCATGCAACTCCAGCGCCATACCCGGATACTGCGAGCCAAACCCCGGAAAAAGAAAGGCCACGGGCGCGGCACTGGCCGCATCCTCAAGGCGTGTTGCCCTGTGCAGCAGTCGGGGCGACTGCAACAATCTTTGCAGCGAGGGCGTGTCCTGGCAGGCCAAGCTCAGGCGGAAGGCGTGCATGTCCCGTCCGAGAAGCAGGGTATGCGCCACATCGGCCAGCGGTTCGGGCCGTTCGCGCAGCCAGTCGTTCAGCTCTTCCACACGTTTTGCCAGGGCCATTTCCGTCTTGGCGGACAGGACGACAAGCGCTGCCCCGGCATGTGGCGAAGCTGCCGGAACCACTCCCTCCTCCAGAATCAGGTGCACATTGTTCCCGCCGATCCCCAGAGAATTGACGGCGGCCTTGCGGGTCTTCCCTTCTGCAACCACCCAGTCCACGGTGCTGTCGGCTATGCGGAAGGGGCTTTTTTCAAGATTCAGACGAGGATTGGGCGCGCGAAAATCCAGCGAGGCGGGAATGATCTTGTGGTGAAGCGCCAGAACGGTTTTGATCAGGCTCGCAACACCGGCGGCCGCATTCAGATGCCCTATGCCCGTTTTGACAGACCCCAGCAGGCAGTATTGCTTCGGCGCGCCGTCCGGTAGGGCCCACGCCTGTGTGAGAGCCGCCACTTCCATGGGATCGCCGATGGGCGTTCCCGTGCCATGACCTTCAACATAACCTATTTCAAGAGGATCAACGCCGGACATGGCCAGAGCATCGGCCATGACTGCGGCCTGTCCGGAAACGGAGGGGGCATAAAAACCGGTTTTGTCCGCTCCGTCGTTACCAACGGCAAAACCGGAAATAACGGCATAGACCACGTTATTATCACGCAGGGCGTCCTCAAAACGCTTCAGAACGACCACAGCGGCCCCTTCCCCTTCGTTCACGCCGCTGGCATCGTCACTGTACGCCCGGACGTGCCCGTCCATGGAAAGCGCGCCTTCCGGCTCATACCTGTAGCTGACGTTTTCGCTGGTTTTCAACCCGGCGCCACCGGCCAGCGCCATATCGCACTGACCGGAAAGAATCGCCTGGCAGGCCATGGCCACCGCCGCAAGCGAAGAGGAGCAGGCGCACTGCACCGTCAGGGCCGGACCTTTGAGGTTCAGCTTGTAGGCAACGCGTGCGGCCAGATAGTCCTTATCGCTGGCCGCGAGCAGATCGACCAGATCAAGAGGCGTTCCGTGCAACAGGCTATCGGCAAAACGCAACGCATAACCGTTGAAGTTGCAACTGCCGAACACGCCAACAAGATCGCGCGAGGCGCACGGAGGAACGCCTGCGTGCTCCATGGCCAAATAGGCACATTCCAGAAAAAGCCGCTGCTGTGGGTCCAGCAATTTGGCCTCACGCGCGGAAATGGCAAAAAAGTTGGCGTCAAAGTGGTCGGCGTTGTCGAGCGAAAATCCGTAGCTGACCCGTCCGTTTTCGGCTGGGGCCAGCATTTTTCCGCCGGATACGCCCGAACGCAGGTTGTGCCAGAAGGCGTCCAGATTCTCCGCTCCAGGAAAGCGTCCGGCCATGCCTATTATGGCTATTTTCAAGGAATTTTCGTTCATGCGGATCTCCTCTGGCGGGCACGCGCTGTCAGAGCGCCGAGTTTTTGTGAGCGAAGCCGGCCACGCTCGGCATCCTCCGGCCGGAATGCTTCAGATTCGAGAAAATGCTTCGCCTGGCTGGCAATGGTGGTGTACTGAAAAACGGACACTACCGGGACAGGCCGTTTCAAAGCCTTTGTCAGCTTGGCCGCCAGCTGGATGGCAAGAAATGACGTGCCTCCCGCCTCAAAGAAGGAAACCGCCACTCCGGGCCGCACGCCGTTCAGAACCGCTGCCCATATGTCAGCTATCATTTTTTGCCCTTGCGTTTCCGGAATCGCGGCATCATCTCTTTGCGCCGTGCGCAGCGCGTCCCCGGCCCTGGAGGTCAGCGCACGGCGGTCAATCTTGCCGTTGACGGAAAGAGGGAGGGCGGATTCGATGCATATGGCGGCGGGCAGCCAAGAAGCGGGCAGCTTTTTTTTCAGCGCATCGCGCATTGCCGAGGCATCAAGATTCTGCCCGATCCGGGGCACGGCGTAGAGAACAATTTTGTGGACTCCTTCATCGTGCGCGATTACGGCCACCGCCTGTCTGACTCCGGAAATTCCGACCGTGGCGGCTTCAATTTCGCCCAGTTCTATGCGCATGCCGTTGATTTTGACCTGCGTGTCCTCGCGGCCGAGAAACTCGATATCGCCATCGGGCAGCAAGCGCCCCCAGTCGCCTGTCCTGTACAGCCGCTCGCCGCTTTCGGGGTGGCGCACAAAGGCGCTGGCCGTCAGTTCTGGCCTGTGGAGATAGCACTCCGCAAGCCCAACGCCCGCAATGTGGATTTCGCCCGGCGTCCATTGCGGGCATGGCCGCATTTCCGTATCAAGAACATACAGCGCCTGCCCGGAAAGCGCTTTCCCATAGGGAACAGTCTTCTGACCAAGAGCGACGCCTTTCACGACTTTTTCGACCGACCAGATCGCGGCTTCTGTTGCCCCTCCCATGCTGATCAGCCCTGGTTTCTGGGGAAGGGCGAGGATATCCCGCGCAAGCTCCACCGGAAGCCAGTCCCCGCTCAGCATGAACAACCGCAGCGACTCCAGGGAGATGCCGGAGGCCCGCGCGGCTTCCAATAACAACTGGGCCAGCGCCGGAACGGAATTCCACACGGTCACGCCCTCACGGGTGACCAGCCTCGCCCATTCATGCGGATCGGGCAGGGCGGCGTGCGGAGGAATCACCAGGCATGCCCCGGCAGCCAAGGCGCCGAAAATGTCGTACACGGAAAGGTCAAAATTGAGCTGTGACGCCGCAAACAGCCTGTCTTCAGGGCCTACACCGTTTCTGGAATTGACATCCAATATCGTATTAAGGGCAGCCTTGTGGGAAACAGCGACTCCTTTGGGTTTTCCGGTGGAACCGGAAGTAAAGATCACATAGGCCACCTCAGCAGGGTCTGCAGGCAGAAGTGTGGTATCGGGGAGCGCCTCTTCCCCGGGAAAGGCTGTGCTCACCACAATCTTTTTGAGTGCCTCCGGCAGTTCCAAAGCCCGCTCTGCATCACACAGGACGGCATCCACCCTGCCTTCTTCAAAAATCGTGGCAACACGGTCTGCGGGATCACTCACATTCACCGGCAGATAGGCTGCGCCGGCCCGCAATACGGCCAGAACCGCCGCCACCTGCCACCAGCCCCGCGGCAAGGCAATCCCCAGCAAACCGCCATTCCGGGCCAGACCGGACGTCGCAAGCCTGTGGGCAAGCATGCGGCTGGCGCGTTCAAGCTCCGCATAGGTAACTGTTCTTTCAGGGGTAACCAGCGCGGGCGCATGGGGCGTTCTGGCGGCACTTTTCAGGAAGGGTTCCACAAGATTCCGGTCCGCGCCCGGCAGAAGCTCCAGCACCGCCGCCTCTCTCCTTTTCAGGCACAGAGACTGGGCCGGGCAGTACCAAGCGTCGTCCCGCGTCAATTCACGGGCCAGTTGCAGGAAAAATTCGAATACCCCGGCAAGAAAGCCCTCAGGAAAAAGCCCGTCCACATAATCCCAGATAATGGAAACACCCCCCCGGAAATCCACGGCCTGAACGTCAATCCATGTCTGTGGGGCCTGATTTCGGGCGAAAACCAACCTTCCGAAACGGGAGGCCACATCCAGATAACTGTTGACCCCGCTGCCCGCCGCGCACGTCAGCACCACAGGCAAAGGATTTTCGTTAGTTATGCCATGGGCCCGCGCGATTTCCAGGTTTACCTCCGCGCCACTTGTTCCGGCATGGGAAAGGGCCTGAATGATCTCCGCGTATACCGCGCGACAAAGCGCGGCAAAATCCTGTCCACCGCCAGTGCGGACAACCACAGGAAGCATGGAGGTAAAATCCCCCAGAACGCCATCATATCTAGCCCGCTCGCCCGACCGGTCAAAGAGCGTCAGGTTGATGGTCATCTCCGGCTTGCGGCTGAACCGGGAAAGCGCCACAGCCAGCATGGCCGTAAACAGGCCGGCCGGAGTCACGCCGGTTTTGGCGGCATGGGCCTTAAGCAAACCCCAGTCTTTTGCCTCAACGAAGGACTCCATCCGCAGAATTGTGGGAGGAGTGACTTCCCTGGGCTGCCGCGCCAGCGGCAGTTGCGGAGCGCGGGGCATCGCGGCGGCCCTGTCGCTCCACCAGGTTTTGTGCTCCGCTGCCGCCTTGCCCGTTTTTCCCGCTTCCACTTCAGAAATATACTGTGAAAAAAGGCGGCCAGGAGCGGAAACGTGCCTTCTTCTGCCACTGTAAAGCTCTTGCCACTGGCTCAGCCACAGGGCCAAGGAGGCAATGTCGAACAGCAGGATGTCAAAGCTGATATGCAGGAATCTGTCAGGAGAGTCCTCGCTTCCGGTGAGGCAAATCCTGAAAAGCGGCCACTCTCCGGCGGGAAGGATCTCCGCCTGCATTTCCGCCCGGCGTTTTTCCCGTTCGCCCGGTCCGTTGGCGCGGCTGATGCCGTAGCGCGGCACATGTGCGAGAACTTTCTGACGGCCATCGGGCGTCAGGACAACGCGTAACACACTGTGAACGGCTATCGTTGCATTGAGGGCCTCCTCCAGCCGCGCCGGATCAAAGCCACCTTCCGTGGCTTCAATTTCCAGATAACCATGGGCTGCGATGCCCCCCAGGGGAAAAAACGGCTGACGCCCCATCCAGTAGGCTCTTTGCATGTCCGTCAAGGCAAAGGGTTGCCCATCCGTGGCCGCTGTTACGGCGGGTTCTTCCGCATATTCCCGCCCGCCCTCCATGAGGCGAAGCCAACCGCCGAGCGTCGCCTCCCGGAGCAGGTCCGCCAGTTTTACGCTGATCCCCGCTTTCTTGAGCATGGCGGGAAGGCGCATGATCATAAGTGAACTCATGCCCATTTCGATCAGGGAGTCGTCCTCGCCGATATCCTGGGGGGAGCAGTTCAGTGCGGCCGCCACCCATGCGCGCAAGCCTTCACGCGAAGTGACCGGCAGTTGGTCAGACATGCTTTTCCCCTCCAGACGTATCACGGTCCCGATAATACTGTTCAAGCAGATGCTCCCGTAACTTGCGGCGGTTGTTTTTGCCCACGGCGGTGCCCGGAAAGGACGTGACAAAAACAAACTGGTCAGGAATTTTGAACGTGGTCAACCCCGCATTCTGAAGGAAGCGCCGGAGCACCCGGTCGTTGAGCTCGTTCTCATTCCTGCTTTCATGAACCAAAACAAACGCGCAGATACGCTCGCCGAGATGTTTGTCGGGCATGCCCACAAGCACAGCGTCGCGCACGCCGGAGCAGGACACCAGCATGTTTTCGACTTCTTCGGGAATGATTTTTTCGCCGCCGCGCTGGATCTGGTCCTTTTCACGCCCTTCGAGCACCAAGCATCCGTCGGCTCTGCGCCGCGCCATATCTCCGGTGCAGAAAAAACCGTCTTTGGTAAAAGACCCGGCATTGGCGTCCGGGTGCTTGAAATAGGCGTGGATGGTGTACGGACCACGGATCTGCAAGCCCCCTACGGCATCGTCGGGCATTTCACGGCCCGAGGCGTCCACAATGCGGAATTCATCGGCCGGGCAGACGGGTATTCCCTGGGTATTGCAGACTTTTTCTTCGTCCATATCCATGCGGGTCATGCTGACCAGTCCTTCGGACATGCCGAAAACGTTTTGAAAGCGGCAGCCGAACACCGAAATCGTGCGGCGGGCAAGGTCTTCACCCACCCGCGCCCCGCCTACCTGTATGCTCCGCAGACTGGAGAAGGTTCTGCTGCGCTCCAGCAGTTCCGCCATGTCGCACCAAAGGATGGCTGCAGGCGGCACGAGGGCTGTGTCCGTAACTTTGTGTGCATCTATGAGGTCAAAGCACATGCTTGGCTCGGGCGTTTCAGCCATCACCAGCGTGCCACCGCACTGCAGCGTGCCCAGCACCCCCGGAGCCGCCAGAGGAAAGTTGTGCGCCATGGGCAGTGCGACCAGATAAACCGTTGACTCCACAAAATTATTCGCAATGCCGCAGTAGCGGGCTGCGCACAGATATTCGCAATGAACGCGGGGAATCAGCTTGGGGATACTGGTTGTTCCGCCGGAGAGCAGGAAACAGAAAAGAGAATCAGGCCTGACAATATCTTCCGGCAGCGCGGAACCAAGCGACAGAAGCGATGTGACACAAAGAAATTCTTCCGCATCGCCGTTCACAATCACATGCTTCAATTCCGGGTTGCGCGCCCGCAGTTCGCGCGCCATTTCCCGGTAGTCAAAACCGGCGACAGTGTCTGCGCAGATGTATGCCTTGGCCTCCACGGCCTGTACGAACGCGGAAACTTCCGCAATGCGGTGTGCCGGCAAGGCCAGCACGGGAACTACACCGATCCGGGACAAGCCAAAAAGGACGACCAGAAATTCCTTGCCATTGGGAAGCTGCACCACCACGCGGTCACCGGCCGTCAGGCCGAGAGCCGTAAAGCCCGCCCCTGCCTTTGCGGCTTCCATCTCCAGTTCGGCATAGGAATAACGGGTGTCGCCGTCTATGACAGCCGTCTTGTTTGCATACTTTTCCACAGAGTCGCGCAGGGCAGAATGTACTGTACTGTCGCGCCAGTACCCGTCCGCACGATATTTTTCGATCATGTCCTGCGGCCAACCCAAATCTTGCGCATACAACATAGACACTCCCTCCTCAGACATTTGCACGGCATTTTCAGCGACAGCAGGACATACCCTTCTCCTTTTGTTGCTCGGCAGTTCCATATGCGCCCGCTCCGGACGGGCATTTCAACGACGCATAAAGGTTTCTTCGATTCCGCGGGCCGCCTGCGGCCAGATAGAATTTCGCGATCACTCCCGCGAGCAAAGCCAGGGCTATTGCCACATACAGCATACTGTTATAGCCCACCCTGCCCGCCATCCCCATGCCCAATCCGGCCAACCCCATAGAAAAAAACTGGTACAGGCTGAACTGGACCGTATAGTCTGTTGAAGGGCTGGCCGCAGATGTATTGTCCATCATCAACGTCGTCAGCATGGTGACTGAAGGCACATAACCCCAAAAATGTACCAGGGTCGCCGCAATAACTACGGGCTTTGACGTATGCGCGCTCGTTATTGTGAGGACGGCGCAAATGCTCAACACCTGCATGATAATGCAGTACGGCATGACGGCTCCGCGCCCCAGGCGCGAAATCATCCACCCGGCGGCAAGACTGGACACAACTCCCAGCGCCGACCCCAAAATATTTACGGTAAGCCCGATCTGCTCCAGCGACCATCGACTGTCCACCAGCGCGGGCGTCAAAAGACTGGAGGCCAGAGTAATTCCTGCGGGAAACAGAAGAAGCATTGCCACCCACCGTACGGCATGCGGCTGCGCCCAAAAGTTGATCAGCCTTGCCGCCGCCCGCCAGGCGGGTTCGTCTTTTGCTCTGTATTGAATTTTACTTTGAAATTTATTTTCATTCAAGAGGAAAACCTGCACCAAAGTAAACATGGTTCCGGCGGCAAGAATCATGACAGCCTTTCCCCAACCAAGGTCCGGATACACCATCAGCACAAGCCCGGCCCCTATCATGAAACCGAAAAACCCTCCCGCGGTCTGTATGCCGTTGCCGATACCCCTTTCTTCCCTGGCGAGCAGCGAACAAACCAGACCGTCCGTGGCAATATCCTGCGTGGCCCCGCAAATGGCCATAATGATGCAGAGCAGATAAATTGTGCTGAAATCAACCGCCACATCCAGACTGGCCATAAAGCAAAGAACCATGACAAGCAGACCCTGCATCAGGAGCAGCCAACCCCGGAAATGGCCGATTCTGGGGGAAAACCTGACTCTGTCCACCAAGGGTGCCCACAAAAACCTGCAGGCCCCGATCATACCGATCAGATAAAGGGAGCCGACCTGCTCAAGGGACGCGCCCTGTTCGCGGAGGATGGCGACCAGCGCCACAGAAAAGAAGCTCAACCCCAGAAATTGTGTTGTATACAGGCTTGCGATCAGTGCCCAGAGGGAAAAAGGCTTGCGAGAAAAGATGTTGCGCATGATGCTAGTCCAGTGTGCGGCGATAGCAGCGTACGGAAAGAGTGCAGAAAACAACAAGAATAAAAATGAGTGCCCAGAAATCCCACCATATTTCGTGCAGTGTATTCCCCTTGAGAAGGATGCCGCGTATGATGCGCAAAAAGTGTGTTATCGGCATTATTTCACCCAGCCATTGCGCCCATTCTGGCATCCCCCGGTAGGGAAACATGAATCCTGACAAAATGATGGATGGCAAAAGATAGGCGGACGACGCCTGGTTGGCCTGCATCTGATTTTTGGCGATGGACGAAAAAACGAAGCCCAGCGCCAGATTGGCGCAAATAAAAACCACGCACACGGCGAACAGCAGAACCATAGAGCCCATCATGGGCACATGAAAAAGCACTTTTGCCGCGGTCAGGATAACCAATATCTGACCGAAACCTATCAGAATGTAGGGCGAAATCTTGCCCAGCAGCATCTCCATGGGCCTGATGGGGGCTACAAGAAGACCTTCCAGCGTCCCCCGCTCCCGCTCACGGGTCATGGCAATGGACGTCATCATGACCATGGTGGAAGAGAGCACCACCCCAAGAATGCCGGGAATCACGCTGTACGCGGTTTCATTTTCCTCATTGTACCGGCGATGCACCAACAGCTCATACGGGGCGGGGCCCTGCTTCAGTCCGGTGAGCGGCCCGGTCAGGTCCGCATCGATGGCCTGATTCGCAAGGCCGGATAAAGCGCCAATAGCTGCGGAGGTGGCGGAGGGATCGGTGGCGTCGGCTTCGATCAGAATCTGCGGCCGCTCGCCACGCACAACCCTTCTTGAAAAATCCACCGGGATATTCACCACAAACTGTGCGGAACCGCTTGCCAGGGCCTGCTGAGCATCTTCTTCTGTAACATTCCGGCCGGTGACCTTGAAATAGTCCGAAACCTCCAGCGCGGCAACGAGCGACCGGCTCATAACCGACTGGTCTGCGTCCACCACCAGCGTCGGCAGATGCTTCGGATCAGAATTGATAGCATAACCAAAAAGAAGAATTTCCATCAGCGGTACGCTCAGCAGCATGGAAAATGTCGCCTTGTCCCGCCGCATCTGGATCAGCTCCTTGCCGAGCAAGGCAAAAAAACGGCGGAAGGAAAACCCCCTGAACATCAGCACGTCTCCAGCATTTTTTGCTTTTCCAACGCCTGGTTCATAAGAAGGATAAACAGATCCTCAAGCGAGGCATGCGCGTCAGACCAGACCAGCGCAGGATCATCCCGCCATGGGGCTATGGCCGCATCCAGCAATTCGGAGTTCGCGCCCCCAACATGCAGGTCGTTTCCGAAAGGAATGACCACATCAATATCCTTCTGCGCTTCAAGCCGTTGGGCGATCCGCGTCAGAACAGACGCCGGAAGACCCGGCCGCAGGCAAACCGAATACATTTTGAGGGGATGCCGGGCGATAAGCTCGCGGCTGGTGCCGCAGGCAAGCAGTTCACCATACGCGATATAGGCAATACTGTGGCAGCGCTCTGCTTCGTCCATGTAATGAGTTGATGCCAACACGGTAATTCCCTCTGCCGCAAGGGCATGTATTTCTTCCCAGAATTCTCTTCTCGCCGCGGGATCTACACCGGCCGTGGGTTCATCCAGCAGCAGAAGTTTCGGCCTGTGCATCACGCAACTGGCCAAGGCCAGACGCTGCTTCCAGCCGCCCGACAGAGAGCCGGCCAGCTTTTTGCGTTGTTCCCACAGCCCGAGCTTGTGCAGGACACGGGAGGTCTCCCTGCGCACGTTGTCCAACCCGTATATGCGGGCCGTGAAGGTCAGGTTCTCCTCAAGGGTCATGTCTTCATAAAGAGAAAATTTCTGGGGCATGTACCCCACTTGCAGCTTGATCTGGTCCGATTGGGCAAGGATGTCATACCCAAGGCAGGAGCCGCTGCCGGAATCGGGCGTCAACAGACCGCACATCATCCTGAGGGTCGTTGTTTTCCCGGACCCGTTGGGGCCCAGGAACCCGACGATCCGGCCTTCGGGAACATCAAACGACAGGGACTTCACTACGGGCACATTGCCGAATTTTTTGGTGAGCCCGCGTACTTCTATGGCGTTTTTCATCTGGGAAATACAACCGTCAACGGTTGGCCGGGGTGGAGGCGCTCCACCGAGGATTGGGGGATGGCCTCAACCAAAAAAACAAGTTTTTCCGACTGATTGCGGGAATAAAGAATGGGGGGGCGGTAGGAGGCCCTGGGTGCGATATAACTCACCCTGGCTTCTATACCCTCGCCGCAGCCCACGCACTGCAAAAGCACCTCCGACTCCGCCGCCACCCAGCCGACCTGCTCTGGCGAGAGAAAAAAGCGGACCTTGACGTTTTCGGGCGGCAACAGTTCCACCACGGTCTGCCCGGCGCTCACGGTTTCGCCGGGACGATAGATGACATCGTTAACCACCGCGTCTGCCGGAGCAACAGCCCGGCGCAAAGCCAGCTTGGCGGCAGCCTCGCGCATGGCAGCCGAACGGTATTCCCGCGTCTGCCGGGCCGCCTCGATCTCGCCGTCGCGGCCTATGCTGTTTTGCGCAAGCCGCAGACGGCTTTCAGCCGCGCGGATCTTCGCTCGTGTGATCTGTTCTTCCGATTGCAGGCGGTCCACTTCGTCAACGGAAGCGCCGCCTTCCCTGCTCAAGCCCCGCTTGCGGCGGTGGGAGGCGGATGCATAGGCAAGATGGGCCTTCAATTCATTTATTTCCGCTTCCAGCACGCGTATTTCATCGCTTCTTCCGGAAGCGCGAAGATTGTCCAGTTCTGCCTCGGCCACGGCAAGCTCCGCCTCGGCCATACTCAGGGCCGAGGCTTCCCTTTCACTGTCGAGGGTAAAAAGAAGGTCTCCCTTGGACACACGATCGCCCCGATTTACCCGGACGCTTTCAACCACCCCGCTGGAAGGAAGCGAAATCCGGACAAAATCTCCCTCAACATACCCTTGGACCTCTCTCTCCGAACGCCCGTCGCAGCCAGACAGCATCATCAGCACAACAGCCGCCGTCAAAAACGCGCTCTTCATTGCATTCCCCATCACGACACGGGCCCCTGCGGGTATCCTTTCAAGCAGATGCCACACAAAAAATGCAGTACCGGAGAGAGTCCCCACAGAATTGCACTCCCCATCATCAGGGGATGAAGCACCGTTACAGGAATTTGTCTATATGGGAAATGAATTTCACTGTCAATTATTTCTCAATTTTTTTGGCCTCTATGCGCACACGGAGCGCTTCGTGTGTACCGCGCAGTTCATAAATCTCCCAAGCGCCGTCCGGCAAAGCGCCATTACGGGAACACCGTCATCAAAGCCTTTTGCCGTGCGGTCGGCATTGCCGTGGCGCAGGTTGTTTCCCTGCCTGAAGTAACGGAGTCAGCCGCCCGGCGGCGTCCGCGAAAAAAGCACTGTTCGAAAGCCTACTTCGTGAAGGCTGCATACCGCGTTCTGCCGCTGCCGGGAAGTTCCTCCCCGGAAACAGCGTACTGCCCCTCCATACATGGACAAGCTGCGGTCTGATGGTCGGACGGGGATATCAGTGCGGCGAGGCTGTGGCGCACGCGGCATGAACACGCGCATCACCGTGATTACGGAACCGTAATTGCAAAGAACCGGTTGCGCGGATGCCGGCGCGATGCCGGGGCATAAAAAATTCCCTCTCTTTACAAGAACTTTTTCTGCGCGTATAAATAGGCTTCCGTAACCATATCACAATACCTTGATATGCAGATATTATCTACTCCACAGGAACTGGCGGCCCAATGCCGGGCATGGCGCGCTGCCGGTGAAAGCATTTCGCTGGTGCCCACCATGGGCTATTACCATGCCGGACACGAAAGCCTCATGGAGCGCGGCCGCGCTCTGGCGCAGCGCATGGTGGTCAGCCTTTTTGTCAATCCCACGCAGTTCGGGCCGGGGGAAGACCTCGCCGCCTATCCCCGCGACCTTGAGCGCGATGCGGCCATTGCCCGCAAGCACGGGGCGGACGTTCTGTTCGTGCCGGAGCCGCAGTCCATGTATGCTCCGGATCATGCGACCTGGGTCGAAGTGCCGGAACTTGCCAAAAACCTGTGCGGCCTGTCCCGGCCGGTGCATTTTCGCGGGGTCTGCACGGTGGTGCTCAAGCTTTTTCTGCTCACCGGCGCGGATGTGGCTGTTTTTGGCGAAAAGGACTGGCAGCAGCAGGCCATCATCCGGCGCATGGTGCGTGACCTCAATGTGCCCGTGCGCATTGAGACCTGCCCCACCGGGCGGGAGACCGACGGCCTGGCGCTCTCCTCACGCAATGTTTACATGACCCCGGAAGAACGCGCGCAGGCTCCGGAAATCCGCCGTGGCCTGCTCCATGCCCGCACGCTGGCGGAGAAAGGCGAAACCAGCGCCGCCCTGCTGCGCGAGGCCGTTCTCGGGCACTGGGCGGAACATCTGCCCCTGGGCAGGCTGGACTATTTGAGCGTTGTGCACCCCGAATCCCTGGAACCTCTCGAAGGCATTGCCGGTCCCGCGCTCATGGCCTGCGCCGTGCGTCTGGGCAAGGCCCGGCTCCTCGACAACATCCTGCTGCATCCGTAAGGAGAACTCATGCAACCCAAGGGAAAATACTTCTTCACTTCCGAATCTGTCACCGAGGGGCACCCCGACAAGGTGGCTGACCAGATTTCCGATGCTGTTCTGGACGTGCTGCTGGCGCAGGACCCTGACGCCCATGTGGCCTGCGAAACCCTGGTGACCACCGGCATGGCCGTCATCGCCGGAGAAATCACCACCCGCGGCTATGCCGACCTGCCCCATGTGGTGCGCGAAACCATCAAAAATATCGGCTACAACAGCTCGGAAATGGGCTTTGACTGGCAGACCTGCGCTGTCATCAACGCCATCGGCCACCAGTCTCCGGACATTGCCCAGGGGGTGCTGCGCGCCAATCCCGAAGATCAGGGCGCGGGCGACCAGGGCATGATGTTCGGCTATGCCTGCAACGAAACCTCCACGCTCATGCCCGCACCCGTCTACTGGGCGCACCAGCTTTCGCAGCGTTTGAGCAAGGTGCGCAAGGACGGCGTGGTGGACTTTTTCCGCCCTGACGGCAAGACACAGGTGTCTTTTGAATATCAGGACGGCAAGCCCGTGCGCATCAACAACGTGGTTGTTTCCACCCAGCATGCCGCCAGCGCCAGACAGGCCGATGTGGCCGAAGCCGTGAAAAAGCACGTTATCCGCCCTGTGCTGGAACCTTCGGGCTATTTTTCGGAAAAAGACTGCGAAATCTTCATCAACACCACCGGGCGTTTTGTGGTGGGCGGCCCCATGGGCGACTGCGGCCTCACCGGGCGCAAGATCATTCAGGACACATACGGCGGCAGCGGACACCACGGCGGCGGCGCGTTTTCCGGCAAGGATCCCTCCAAGGTTGACCGCTCCGGCGCGTACATGGGCCGCTATATTGCCAAAAACGTGGTGGCCGCCGGGCTTGCGCCCGTCTGCGAAGTGCAGATCGCCTATTGCATCGGCGTGGCCCAGCCGGTCAGCGTGCTCGTGTCTTCACGGGGCAGCGGGGAAATCCCCGATGATGTGCTGACAAGGGCGGTCAGGGAGGTTTTTGACCTGCGGCCCTACTTCATCACCAAACGGCTGGATCTCAAGCGCCCCATCTACCAGAAGACCTCCTGCTACGGTCACTTCGGGCGCGAACTGCCCGAATTCACCTGGGAAGCCACCGACGCCGTGGCCGATCTGCGCACTGCGGCCAAGGTCTAGCCCGCGCGGCTATCCGCTTCTCGTCCGGCAGCCGGTACACCCGGCTGCCGGGGGAGGATTGAGGAAAAAGCATGAATACACATGAAGCCATCAGAACAAGACGCAGCACCCGCAAGTACAGGCCGGAAGCCGTTGAGGACGACAAACTCGAAAAAATTCTCGCGGCTGGGCGCGTAGCGCCTTGTGGAGGAAACAGTCAGACCACGCACTTTTTGGTGATCCGGAACCAGCAGGTGCTGAGAGAACTGGCAACACTCGTGCGCGAAAGTTTTGCCAAAATGGAAATCCGGCCAGATATGTGCAAAGCGCTGCAAGCAGCGATTTCTGCCTCAAAAAAGGGACATTCTGCCTTTCATTTCAATGCCCCGATCCTCATTGTAGCGGCCAATAAAATTGGCTATGGCAATGCCATGGCTGATTGTGCCTGCGCTGTCGAAAACATGCTGCTGGCAGCCAATGACCTTGATCTTGGCAGTTGCTGGGTAAATCAGTTGCGCTGGTTGGACGAGGACGCTGCTGCCAGAGAGTATATGATGAAATTGGGCCTGGCGGCTGATGAGACGATTTGCGCTTCAATGGTTGTCGGAAAACCGGATACCAAAGACGGTCTGCCCAACCGTTCTGAACGAAAAATTACAGGAAATCCGGTAACATATATTGATTGAAGCGTTACGGCAGGCAACGGACTCTTTTTCAAGCGTACAGAAAGCTTTGCGCATGTAACCAGAGAAGCTGTCCTGCCACACGCTCCGGCCTGCCCAAGACTTGCCAGAAGGGGAAAAATGGAGGAAAGTCCCCTTTTCAGCACTGCCGCGCACAGCGGCAGTCAAGGAGACGGCATGTCGGAGTGTGTGCGCTGCCCCGTTGTGGGCTGCGTGGTGGAATATCTGGAAGGCAACGCCGTGTAGATTGCCCTGGTGACCGAAGAGGTTGCCCGACGCCTGCGGTCCCTGCTGCCCGGCCGCGCATCCGTCATTTTACGGCCCGCAGGGCAAACATGGGCACAGGATTGTAGAGGCCGTCCCGCACAACGTACACGCGCTCGCTGAGCGCGCTGTCGTGTACAACAGAAGAAAAACCTGCCCTGCGCAAAGCCCCCACATCCCATTCCGGCCGCTTTTCGCCGCTCAGGGGCAGGCATCGCCGTATTTCCTCTCCCTCCTGTAGAAGGGCCGCATCCATATCCGCGTGCGCATGCCTTCCCCGTGCGCGGGGAAACGCGGTAAAGTCCACAGAGCCATAGTCTGCATCAAAATTGAGCAGCACCCCGCCGGGACGCAGCACCCGCAACCACTCGGCATACGCCTTTTCCGGCCGGAGCAGAGTCCACGTCAGGTTGCGCGCGACCAGGCAGTCAAAGGAGGCATCCGCAAAGTCCAGCACCGTAGCGTCCATCTGCAAAAAATGCGCGTGGCAGCGGCATTCACGGGCAAGGCATTTGGCTTCAAGCAGCATGTCGGGGCAAAGGTCGATGCCGGTCACCTTGCAGCCAGCAGCCTGCGCCAGCAGCACGGCGAAAAAACCCGTGCCCGTGCCCACATCCAGCACACGCGGCGGGGCGCCGTCACGGGAGACAGGCAGATAGGGAACAATCTCCTCGCTCCAGAGGCGCATTTTGTCGCCGCGCAGTTCTTCCCGGCGCATGCGGCCGAATTTTTCGGCACGCTGCGACCAGTACCCGTGAATGCGCCGGAGAAGCCCCTTGCCACAAGGCTCCGACGGACAGGACACCGTGACTGCGGCGCTTCCCGAAGAGGCTTTCATGTGCGGCTCTCCCAAGATACCGCGTCTGTGACATATTTTGCGGCATCCTTTGCGGCATACTCTGAAGAAAAGACCACCGCAGAATCAACAAGATCACGCAGGTACGGCGAAGACAGTGCATCCCCGCAAGACAAATCCACCGTATCCTCAAGCTTTCCGTTGTGCAGCAGGAGGAGCCTGTCGCACAGCAGGGCTGCCACCTGAATATCGTGCGTGATGAACAGATAACTCATCTCTCCCCTGATATCACGCAAGAGCTCCAGAACCTGCGTCTGAACGGACACGTCCAGTGAACTGAGGGCCTCGTCAAACACGAGAAACGCGGGTTTTGAGGCCAGCGCCCGCGCAATGCATACGCGCTGCACCTGCCCGCCGCTCAACTGGTGCGGCAGTCTTTCGGCCAGATCGGGGGACAGTTGCACGCGCTCCAGAAGCGAAGGCACAGCATCGGTACCCCGGCCGCGAAGCCCTTCGGCAATGATATCCCGCACGCAAAACGCGGGATTGACCGAAGTCACATAGTCCTGAAAAACAACGCTGCACTTGCCGACATGCGTCGCGCGCCAGCGGTGCGCGGCCTGTCCTTCAAACAGGATTTCCCCGCTGTCAGGCTCTTCCAGCCCCAGGATGCACCGCGACAGCGTGCTCTTGCCGCTGCCGCTTTCGCCCAGCAGCCCAAGCACTTCCCCGCGCCGCAGGGAAAAACTGATATCCTGGAGCACGGGCCGCATGCGCCTGCGCCAGCCGAACTGGCTTCGCTCCGGATAGCTTTTGCAGAGATTTCTGACCGCAAGAAAAGGAGCAGCGTCAGGCACGGGCATGGTGGCCTCCAAGCATGCGGTAAAAACCGCGCGTCAGGGCGAGGCGGGTGCTGACAAGATACTGCGTGTACGGATGGCGCGGAGAGTTGAACACGGCATGCGCGTCCCCGGCCTCCACACAGCGCCCCCGGCACATGACCAGCACGGAATCGGCCAGCATCTGCACTGCGCCCAGATCGTGGGAAACAAAGATCAGCGTGGCCTGATGCTCCTCCCGCAACTGCCGGAAACGCTGCAACACGTCATGCTGGTTGCGGGCGTCCAGCGCCGTGACAGGCTCATCGGCCACAACAAGGCGGGAGCGCAGGCCCAAGGTAACGGCAATCATGCAGCGTTGCAGCATTCCCCCGGACAACTGGTGCGGATAGCTCTTCATCACGCTTTCCGGCAGATTTACTTTTTGCAGGCTGGCGCGTGCCCGTTGGTCCGCCTCTGCCTTTGTCAGGCGCATTTTTTCCCGCAGGGTTTCCGTGATCTGCGCGCCGATGGTGTAGAGCGGGTCAAAGGCCGTCATGGCCTGCTGCAAAACGGCTCCCATGCCCGTTCCCCGCAGATGCCGGGCTTCTGCAAAAGACAATCCCGGCACATCAATCCCCTCGAAGCGGATCATGCCTTCGGCATGGAGCGCCGGAGGCAACAGGCCCAGCAGGGCGCGGCAGACAAGGGTCTTGCCGCTGCCGCTTTCGCCCACGATACCAAGGCAGCGGCCTCTGTCCAGCGCAAAGCTGATGCCGCTGACAATGGGCTTGCCCGAATCCGTGTGCACAATGCGCACGTTCTCCATGAGAACAGACGGCGTTTCCCGAGAGCTCACAGCGCCCCCTCTTTTGCGGGATGGTGCCAGGGGTCCAGGGCATCCCGCAGGCTGTCGCCAAAAAAGTTGAACGCGGCCACCACCAGCAGGATGGTGATGCCTGGCGGCAGCATCTGCCGGGGATACAGGATCATGATGTCCTTGGCCTCACCCAGCATCATGCCCCATTCGGGTGTGGGCGGCTGCACACCAAGGCCAAGAAAGGACAGGGCCGAAATCATGAGGATCACGGCTCCGGTATCCAGCGTGGCCAGCACAACGATTTCCCCGGCAGCGCAGGGCAGCAGGTGCTTCCGTATGATATGGAATGTGCCGTAACCGGCCACCCGCGCAAAGCGGATATGGTTCATGTCCGCATACTGGCGCGTCACTGTGCGGATCATGCGCGTATACCACGGCCATTTGGCAATGACGCAGGCCAGAACCACATTTTCCAGACCCGGCCCCAGCATGCCCACAATGGCGAGAATCATGACCTCGCTGGGAAAGGACATCATCACATCGCACAAACGCATGAGAGCGCTTTCCACCCTGCCGCGCAAAAAGCCCGCCAGCATTCCCAGCACCATGCCGATGCTCACGGTCACTCCCATGGTCAGCAGGGAAAAGCCCAGCGAGGCGCGTACCCCGAAAATCAGGCGTGAAAGAATATCCCGGCCAAGGTGATCCGTGCCCAGCCAATGCTCCCAACTGTACGGGGCAAACTTGTTCCGCACATTGATATCCACGGGATCATGGGGCGCAACAAGCGGCGCCAGTAGCCCGGCCAACGCCACAAGCACCAGAAAACACAGGCAGGCCATACCGGGCCTGTCCTGTTTCAGGCTTCGCCAGAATCTCACCGGACCCCCCGTTCCCGCAGGCGCGGATCCACCAGAGCGGCGCAAATATCCATGCACAGGTTGCAGAGCGCAAACAGCACTGCCATGAGCAGTACATAGGCCTGAATGACGGGAAAATCGCGGTTGAAGATGGCGGTGACGCACAGTCGGCCAAGGCCGGGCCAGGCAAAAATGCACTCTGCCACAAAGGTTCCGGCCACCAGCTTGGGCAGGCTCATGCCCAGGCCCGTGAGGGTGGATTGCAGCGAATTGCGGAAGATATGGCGCAGCACAGCCCCGCGGCTGCGGCCGCAGGCCTTGGCGTAGAGGACAAAATTCTGCTGTTTGGTCTGCACCATGCTGTTGCGCAGCAGGCGCGCATAGGTGGAAATATAGGGCAGGGCCAGCGTGCATGCGGGAAGAATCAGGGAAAGGGGGCCGGAAAGTCCGCCGGTGGGCAGAAGGTCAAGGTGCACGGCAAACAGCCAGACAAGCAGCAGCCCCGCCCAGAACGCGGGCACGGACGTGCCGAGAAAAACAAGGCCCCGCAGCAGCAGATCGGGCCAGCGCCCCTCAAAGCATACGCCCACAAGGGCCGCCGCAATGCTGCATGCCAGCATGAGCACCGCCGCCACTGCCGCCAGCAGCAGTGTGGGCGGCAGGGCCTTGAGCATTTCTTCCGATACGGGCTTGCCGTCCACATACCGTTTGCCGAGGTCGCCCTGCACGGCATTGCCAAGCCACGTCAGGTAGCGCTCCAGAAAAGGCCTGTCCAGCCCCATTTCCTTTCTGACCTCTGCGATCAGTTCCGGCGAAGTGCGCAGGGCATTGACGCGAATGACCACTTCCGCCGGATCGCTGGGGCTCAACTGGATGATCACAAAGGAAAAGAAGGAAATGGCCAGCAGCAGGGGCGCCAGCCCCAGCAGCCTGCGCAGGATGTACGTCCGGATACTCATGCCGGTTCCTTGTTCCCCGCCGGAAGCACGTTCCGGCGGGGGCAGGCACAATAATCAGAAATGCATGTTTTCAAAGGGAATTTCATACTGCGACAGACCGAACTCCACTCCCTTGAGATCGCTGACGTGCACAGCCTTGGTGCGCGAATACGACAGGGGAATGTAGACGCCCTCGTCATGAATATACGTGAGCACCTCCTTGTAGGTCTCACGCCGCCGGGCTTCATCCGGCTCCGTCATGAGCGCGGTGACGGTTTTGTCCAGCCATTCCTTGCGCTCCATGCCCACCTGCGCCTGATAGTCGCCGTGGGCCGGAACACGCCAGGAGGAAAGATAGGACTGCGGGTCATAGGGCGTCCCCCATGACAGGGAGTATTGCAGTTCGAAATCGCCTGTTTTCTGGCGATCAAGAAATGCCTGCTTTTCCTCGCCGATGATTTTCATTTCCACGCCGATCTTTTTCAGATTGCCCTGCATGAATTCGCTGATGGTGCGCTCCTGGGCATTGTTGGAATTGTAGTACAGGCGCACGGACGCTTTCTGGCCGTTCTTGGAGCGCCAGCCGTCCTTGCCCAATATCCAGCCCGCCGCGTCCAGCAGCGCTGCCGCCTTTTCCGGATCATAGGCGCGTTTTTCCAGCGGAATGTCGCAATACTGCACGTCAGGCGCCATGAGGGTGTCTGCCACTGTTTCCGAGCCATTGAGCACACCCTGTATGATCCCTTCCTTGTCCACGGCATGTTGCAGGGCGATCCGGACTGCCCGCTCCCCGGTGAACGGCTGGTGGGCATTGAGCAGGATTGCCCGCGATGCGATGGGCTGGCTGATGGCGGTCACATACTTGCCCTGGCGGCGCAGGGCGTCAAAACTGTCCAGGTTCACCATATCGCCGTCAGCCCCGAAAATCAGATCCACTTCCCCTTTTTGCAGAGAAAGCAAAATGGCCTGGTGGTCGGGCATGACTTTCCAGCGCACGGCGGAGAGTTTGGGCTTTTCTCCCCAATAGGAGGGATTGGCCGCAAACAGGGCGTACTGGTTGGGCTTGTGCTCGGCAAGCACCCACGGGCCGGTCCCCGCAAGGCCGGAAACGCCGTTCTTTGTCTGCCCGTCCACAAAGCACCTGGGCGAGATGAAGCGGAAAGGACGCAGCAGACCCAGTTCGATGAGCGTCGGGTAATACGGATGCTTGAGCGTGAGCCGGAAGGTATGCTCGTCCACGGCTTCGGTCCGGTCGATTTCGTTGATCATGTCCAGCCAGGCATGCCGGACGCGATTGGCAATGATGGCGTCAATGTTCCTCTTGACGGCTTCGGCGTTGAACGGAAAGCCGTCTGTAAACACCACCCCCTTGCGGAGATGGAAGGTATAGACCTTGCCGTCTCCGGAAATTTCCCAGCTTTCCGCCAGCCAGGGCTTGATGCCGTCTTTGGTGTTCATGACCAGAGGCTCGAAGACCATGCCCTGCGCAGCCATTTCGCCGCCGTACAAATGCGGGTTGATGTCGCGGATGTCCTTTGTGCTGGCATAGACCAGCTCCGACCTGGGCGCGGCTTCGCCCCACACGGCAAGGGCCAGCGCGCAGATACACGCGGCCAGACCCGTCAGAAAAATTTTATGCATGCCAGCTTCCTCCTTGTTTTGCGGAGAGCACTTTTGTTCGTGACAAAAATATAAATATCGTGCTACTGACTTCCACAGTAATACAAATTTTCAAAAAGTGCCACACATTTTTCAGGAGGAGCGCATGGGCACAACACATTTCTGGTCACCCGCAAAAAAGGCAAAAACGCTGCTGGCAGCAGCAGCGCTCTGCGGCCTGTGCTGTCTGCCCGCCACGGCCGGGGCTGTGGAGTTCAAAATCAAGGGCGTGTGGGTAACCATGTTTGAATACGGCGATGGCGGCAATTTTGTCAAAAAGAACCGCAATGGCAGGAATCAGCAAGGCTGGGGCCGCTGGAACGAAGACCGGTTCGAGGCCAAAAACCGCGTGCGCCTGCAACTGGAAGCTGTGGCGTCCGAAAACCTTTCCGGTACCGTAAACTTCGAGATCGGCACCATACAGTGGGGGCGCGCCAACCGGGGCGGAGCCCTGGGAGCGGACAGTACCATCGTCAAAATCAAGCACAGCTATCTGGACTGGACATTGCCCACAACCAGCATCCGCACCCGTATGGGCATCCAGCGCATCTTCCTGCCGGACTTTGTGACAGAAGCCTCCCAGGTCTTTGATGCCGATACGGCGGGCATCAGTCTGTCCGTACCCTTCAACGAGCATGTTTCCCTTGCGGCTTTCTGGGCGCGCCTTTTCAACGACAACTGGGACGGGAATGCCAACGCCGCCCGGGCCAACTACCTTGACAACGCGGACCTGTTCGGCCTGACGCTGCCCCTGCGTTTTGAAGGCTTTCGCCTGACGCCGTGGGCCATGGTCGGCGCTTTTGGCGCCAATGCCTTCCGCACGCACAACCGCACAAACACTGCCTCCTGGTATTATGGAAATGCCGAGGGCACGGGCACAGATTACGGCCTTGGCCTTTCTCCCTCGGCCTACGCCAACGACGGCAGGGAAAATGTCTTTGCCTTTGCCACGGCATTCTGGGCGGGGCTGACCGGCGAACTCACCGCCGCAGACCCTTTCCGGCTGGCCTGGAGCTTCAACTACGGGACGGTCAATACCGGCGAGAACGCGCTCAACCGCCACGGCTGGTACGCGGCCCTGCTGGCGGAGTACAAATTTGACTGGGGCACGCCCGGCATCTACGGCTGGTACAGCAGCGGCGATGACGACGATCCGGCCAACGGCTCGGAGCGGCTGCCCAATATCGAAAAAAACAATGAAAGCACCAGCGGCCTTGCCACCATTGCCACTCTGGGCACATGGACGCTGGGGCGCGATGCCGCGCTCGGCTCCACATTGGCCGGAACATGGGGGCTTGGCCTCCGCCTGCGCGATTTCAGCGTTCTTGACCGCCTCAAGCACACGCTGCATGTCAACTATTATCAGGGCACCAACAGCTCCGGCATGGTCAGATACATCAAGGGAGCGCCGTCCCGGCACAACATCGTGCGCCCTTATGGAACGGACTTCAACAGTGCCGACTACTACGGCCTCTACCTGACAGACAAAGACCGCGCGCTTGAAGTGGGCCTCATGTCACAGTACCAGATCTACGAAAACCTGCGGCTGCTGGTGGAGGCCAACTACATTGCCCTGTGGCTCGACCAGTCATCGGGAGTGTGGGGAGGCTTTACGGACAGAGGCGGCGTGCGCAGACACGCCAACAGCACCGAAGACCTCTGGAACGTGAATCTGAGCTTCATATACCGGTTTTGATGCATGCACGGAGCCTGCACCGTGGCGTTTGCCGCCAGCGGCAGACGCCACGGAAATATTCCGTACGCACCCCCAAAGCACATGCAGAAATCTTGCTTGTCTGCCCCACAAAAAAATGCATAAAAAAATTTTTTCTCTGGTAACACGATTTTTTGAAAGGTGTTATAAAAACAGCGCCCGCCTCCTTCCCGGGAAACCCTGACAGGGCAGCGCAGCCAAGGACAGAACACCATGTACAATCCGTCATCATTGCACGCAGAAGAATTCATATGCCACAATGAAATCATGGCATCCATCGATTATGCCAGCAAAAACAGAAACAATCTTTCCCTGATAGACGAACTCATTGAAAAATCAAAAGAAAAAAAAGGCCTTTCGCACCGTGAGGCATCTCTCCTTCTATCCTGTACAGATACAGAAAGAATACAAAAAATATACGCTGTCGCGGAAAAAATAAAAAATGACATCTACGGAAATCGTGTTGTCATGTTTGCACCTCTTTATCTGTCAAACTACTGCATAAACAGTTGTATGTATTGCCCATATCACACAAAAAACAAAAACATGAAAAGAAAGAAACTGACACAGGAAGACATCGCAAAAGAAGTAATGGCCCTTCAAGACATGGGGCACAAACGCATAGTCATAGAATCGGGAGAGGACCCCATAAACAACCCTGTGGAATATATTCTGGAAAGCATCAAAACAATATACGGAGTCAAACACAAAAACGGGAGCATTCGCAGAGTAAATGTCAACATTGCAGCAACAACCGTCGACAACTACAAAAAACTGAAAGAGGCTGAAATCGGAACATACATTCTGTTTCAGGAAACATATCACAAGGGAAGTTACGAAAGGCTTCATCCGCAGGGGCCAAAACACGATTACGCCTACCATACCGAAGCCATGGACAGGGCCATGCAGGGAGGCATTGATGACGTGGGCATTGGTGTCCTGTTTGGTCTCGAAAAGCATGCCTACGAATTCGCCGCACTGTTGATGCACGCCGAGCACCTCGAAGCCGTGCACGGCATCGGCCCCCATACCATAAGCGTCCCCAGAGTGAAAAAAGCCGACAATATTGACTCCTCTGCCTTCGATAACGGCATCGACGATGCAACCTTTGCCAAAATCTGCGCCTGTCTGCGCCTTGCTGTTCCCTACGCGGGAATGATCATCTCGACCCGCGAAAGTCAGGCTGTCCGCGAAGAAGTTCTCCGGCTCGGAGCATCCCAGATCAGCGGCGCATCAAAAACCAGTGTCGGCGGCTATGCCTCGCAAGAATCCGGAGCAGAAAATTCGGCCCAGTTTGACATCAGCGACAACAGAACTCTTGACGAAATCGTCAGATGGCTTCTGGATCTCGGGTTCATTCCGAGCTTTTGTACAGCCTGCTATCGGGAGGGCAGAACGGGCGACCGGTTCATGGCGCTTTCCAAAAGCGGAAAAATTGCCGACTGCTGTCATCCCAATGCGCTGATGACCCTGAAAGAATATCTGGAAGATTATGCCCCGGAGCAGACACGGCATGCCGGTTCTGCATTGATCATGAAAGAACTGGCCAATATTCCGAGCGCAAAGGTCAGGCGCATTGCCGCCGATCGTTTGAAAAAAATCGCAAGCGGGCAGCGGGACTTCCGGTTTTGACACCTGTTCGCGGGAGGCGGCATGCGCCGGGAAGATATTCTCAAACTGCTGTTTGAAACGCCCTATGCGGAGCTTTGCGCCCGTGCAGACGCGGTGCGTCGGCGCGAAAAGGGAAGGCATGTTTTCGTTCGCGCTCTGATTGAGTTCTCGAACCACTGCGAGCGCAACTGCCGCTATTGCGGGCTGCGCGCAGCCAATACCGCGCCACGCCGCTATCACCTTGCAGAAAAAGATATCCTTGAAGCTGCAGAATACGCCGCAAATCTTGGGGCAGACACCATTGTTCTCCAGTCGGGCGAGGTTCATGACAATCCACAACGGCTTGCCCGCATCGTGGACGCCCTTCGTTTTCGCCTGCCCACAACGGCCCTTGCCCTCAGCGTCGGCGAACACCCGGCGTCTTCCTATGCCCTGTGGAAAGAAGCCGGTGCGTCCCGCTTTCTCCTGAAACACGAAACGGCAGACCCCGCACTCTACACATCCCTGCATCCGGGGCGCTCCCTGCAACAGAGGGTTGAGGCCCTGCATGCGCTGCGAAAGCTGGGGTACGAGGTTGGATCCGGCTTTATGGTGGGCCTTCCGGGGCAAAAACCGGAAAGTCTCGCAGACGATATCCTGCTGGCCAGATCTCTCCGCGTGGACATGTGCGGAGCAGGCCCATTCATCCCCCAGGCCGATACTCCGCTGGGGCATGAGGCCAGTGGATCCGCCCGTCTGTCCCTGCGGGTCATGGCAACGCTCCGCATTGCCCTCCCTTGGGCCAATTTGCCCGCCACCACGGCTCTGGCGACCCTCAACCCTGTGCAAGGGCAGCGGGAAGGGCTGCTCGCGGGCGGAAACGTGCTCATGCCGGGCTTTACCCCTCAAGCATACCGGCAAGAGTACCGCCTGTATGACAACAAGCGCCATATCGGCATGGAAGAAGTCCGACAGGTCATCGAATCCGCCGGGTACACACATTCCCTGCCGCAAAAGGAGGAATATGCTGGACACGCCTAAAGCCCTCAGGCTGCACATTGGCATCTTTGGACGCCGGAACGTCGGCAAGTCCTCATTGCTCAACGCGCTGACACGCCAAGCGGTTTCCATTGTTTCCGACACTCCGGGAACAACCACAGATCCTGTGGAAAAAACACTGGAACTGGCGCAGTTGGGGCCTGTTGTGCTTGTGGACACTCCAGGGCTGGACGACAGCGGAGATCTGGGCGCGCAGCGTATGGAACGCGCCCTTGCAGCCCTGCCCCGAATGGATGTCGCCCTGATCGTGACTGAAGGCGCCCTGTGGGGAAATTGCGAACAGTGGATCGCAACAATGCTCAAGAGTCAGGGCATCCCCTTTTTTGTGATCATGAACAAGGCAGACATCTTCCCCGCAGAAGCCGACAGCCTGCCCAACGGGCTCACAGGAGTGCCCCTTTCCACCAAAACAGGGCAGGGACTGGATGCCGTTGGCGACAAACTGGCCCTCTACGCCCAGGATGCGCTTTTGCACGAAACACGCCTGGTGGGGAATCTCCTCCCCAAAAACGGGCTGGCCGTTCTGGTTGTTCCCCTTGACCAGGGAGCCCCCAAGGGGCGACTCATCCTGCCCCAGGTACAAACTGTCCGCGATGTTCTGGACGGGCGGGGGCTTTGCCTTGTGACCACAGAAAAAGATTTGAAGACGGCCTTCTGCGCTCTGAAAAATACGCCGGATCTGGTCATATGCGATTCGCAGGCAGTCGGTCAGGTTGTCGCCGAAACGCCGCCCTCCGTCCCCCTCACGACATTTTCCATTCTTATGGCCCGGCTCAAGGGCGATCTGCCCACACTGGCCGCCGGAGCCGCAGCTATCGGCAGTCTCCGGCCCGGATCCGGCGTGCTCATGATGGAATCCTGTTCGCATCACCCTCACAAAGACGACATCGGGCGTGTCAAAATTCCCCGACTTCTGCAAGCGCAGGCCGGAGGCATGCTGCGTATCGGCATGTGCGCGGGCAAGGCCAACGGCAAAAACCTGAGCCAATGGGATCTCATTGTTCATTGCGGAGGCTGCGCCATCACGCGCAGGCAGATGCTCTTCCGGTTGCGGGAAGCACAGGAGTCCGGTGTTCCTGTAACCAATTACGGCATCGCCATTGCCTTTGTACGGGGGGTTCTGGAACGGGTGCTTGCACCCTTTCCGGAAGCTCTGTCGGCATATCGAGATGCTCGCCAGCATGCACCGGCACTGGCAAAAATCGGCATTTCACCCCCGAAGTGCCGGAAAGTCCAAAGAGAATAGCCTTGTTGCCCTGAACAAGGATTCCATTCTTCCAGAAGACGAACAAAAGGAGGATCAGCAATGGCACGCGTTATCATGGAACATGTGGAGTATGAACTCAACGTGCCCGAACCGGGGGTACAGCCTGACAGTTTGCACTTTGTGCAAATTGATCAGGAAAAATGCATCGGATGCGACACCTGCCAGCAATACTGCCCCACCGGGGCCATCTATGGCGAAACCTTCGATCCGCATGTCATCAAGCATCCGGAGAGTTGCATCAACTGCGGGCAGTGCCTGACGCACTGCCCTTCAATGGCAATCTACGAGGTTCGCTCATGGATTCCCGAACTGGAAAAAAAGCTCAAGGACAGCCATGTGAAATGCGTGGCCATGCCGGCTCCGGCCGTACGCTATGCGCTCGGTGAAGCATTTGGCATGCCTGTCGGAACCGTAACCACAGGAAAAATGCTGTCTGCTCTCAAGGCGCTGGGCTTCTCTCACTGTTGGGACACGGAATTTGCGGCAGACGTCACCATATGGGAAGAAGCCTCCGAATTTGTGGAACGCCTGGAAGGGCAAAAAAATCTTCCCCAGTTCACATCCTGTTGCCCTGGCTGGCAAAAATATGCCGAAACATTCTATCCGGAACTGCTGCCGCATTTTTCTTCCTGCAAATCCCCCATCGGCATGAACGGCGCTCTGGCAAAAACATATGGCGCGCAGCGGATGCAGTATGCCCCCAAAGACATTTACACCGTCTCGATCATGCCGTGTATCGCAAAAAAATACGAGGGATTGCGTCCGGAACTCAAAGCCAGCGGGCAACAGGATATTGATGCCACCCTGACAACCCGTGAACTGGCCTACCTGATCCGCAAATCGGGCATTGATTTCGCTGCTCTTCCGGACGGCGAGCGTGACAGCCTGATGGGAGAATCCACAGGCGGAGCCACCATCTTCGGTGTGACCGGCGGCGTCATGGAAGCGGCACTGCGTTTTGCATATCAGGCTGTTACCGGAGCGCGTCCGGACTCATGGGACTTCAAGCAGGTTCGTGGTCTGGATGGACTCAAGGAATATACCGTAACCATCAACGGAAAAGAGCTCCGCCTGGCTGTTGTGCACGGCGCCAAAAGATTCGCCGGAATCTGCGATCAGGTGAAGTCGGGAAATTCGCCGTACCATTTCATCGAATTCATGGCCTGTTCCGGCGGGTGCGTCTGTGGAGGAGGCCAGCCGCTCATGCCGTCCCTGTTGGCCTCGCTCGAACGCAAGGCTCTCGGCCTCTTTGCCGGGTTCAAAAAACGTCTTGCCCAAACTGCCAGAGTCTGAAGGAGAAAAACCATGTCACTCGCCACTGTAAGCCGACGCTGTTTTCTCAAGGGAGCATGCATGCTCTCGGGAAGCATTTTTTTCGGCATTCGCATGACCGGCAAGGCTGTTGCCGCAGTAAAGGAATTCAAGGAATACATGGGAGACCGCATTGGCAGCGTCTACGGTGCCGACAGGCAGTTTCTCAAACGAGCTTCCCAGGATAACGCGCAAGTACAGGCGCTGTACAAGTCCTTTCTGGGCAAGCCGCTCAGCCACAAATCAGAAGAACTGCTGCACACCCGATGGTTTGACAAGTCCGGCGCAATCAGGGAATTGACCGCCACAGACGCGTACCCCAACCCCCGACACATCAAGGAGTTTGCCAAGTACGGCTATCCATACGAAGAATAAGGCCAGAGCCTGCCCAAAGGGAGAAGCGGCCCGCCACACGCTCCGGCCTGCCCAAGACTTGCCAGAAGGGGAAAAATGGAGGAAAGTCCCCTTTTCAGCACTAAGGAGACGGCATGTCGGAGTGTGTGCGCTGCCCCGTTGTGGGCTGCGTGGTGGAATATCTGGAAGGCAACGCCGTGCAGATTGCCCTGGTGACCGAAGAGGTTGCCGGACGCCTGCGGCTTCTGCTGCCCAACCGCAGGGAAGTGCGGCTCAATGCCGCGCGCCTTCTGCCCTGGCTCGGACCGGTGCTGCCTGCCGGGCTGGGCCGCGACGATGCCGTGCGGGCGCTGGAGGCGCACAAGAAACTCCGGGAGGATCTGGCCGGGAGCATTCCCCTGCTGGAAACGTGGGAACTGGCCCAGGGCGAAGTCAGCGCCGCCCCTGCCGCCTGGTTTGCCGAACTGGCGCAAACCACCCCCTCGCCCGACCAGGTGTCCGCCTACGGACGCGCCCTTTTGTCCTGCAAGAGCCATTTCCGTTTTCAGCCGCCGGACTTTCAGGTCTTTTCCCAAGACATGGTGGAAAAACGCCTGCAGGAAGAAAAAATCCGCACGGAGCGCGAAGAACTGCTGGGCGGGGGCAATGCCTTTTTGCGCCTTCTGTGGGATGCGGCCTGCAACAGACGCCCGCTGCCGTCCGACCTGCCCGCGCTCTCTCCGCAGTTGGCCGAAAAAATGGAAAAAATGCTGCGGGAGCGCATGGCCGATCCCGAAAAAACCCACGACGACACCGAGTGGCGCCTGCTCTCCAAGGGGCTGCCCGATGAGCCGCACCTCCCCCTGCAACTGCTGACAGCCTGGGGCAAGGTTCCTCCCCACTACAATTTCTGGCTGGAACGCGCGGGATACGCGCCGGGGGACGCCTGGTGGGAGGATTTTCGCGCGGAAGTGGAATCCCTTGCCGCCCCCCTTGCCCCCGAAGAAGCCCAGCCATGCTCCCTGCCCTTTTTCAGCATCGACAGCGCCAGCACGCGCGATGTGGACGACGCCCTGCATATCTGCAACGACGGTGACGGCCATACCGTCACCCTGGCTCTGGCCCTGCCCGCCCTGCACTGGAATTTCGGCGGCCCGCTGGACAGGGCCGTCCTGCGCCGGGGCACCAGCATCTATCTGCCCGAAGGCGACTGCCACATGCTGCCGGAAATTCTGGGCACACGGGCCTGCTCGCTGCTGGCGGGCGAAAACCGCCCCGCGCTCTGCATCCGGACCCGCATTGACAGCGCGGGCGGCTTTTCCCCCTGCGAAATCCGCATCGCCTCGGTGCGCCTGGCCGCCAACCTGACCTATGAAGACTGCCAGGCCGTGCTGGACGCGCAGGCCCAGGGCGCTCCCCTGCCCCAAAATCCCGCCACAGCCCATGCTGCGCAACTTGCTCTGGGGCTGGAAGCAGCCCGCAAGCGCCAAGCCGCCCGCATTGCCGACGGCGCGGTGGTCATGGACAGGCCGGAACCCCACGTGACGCTGACAGGCGAAGGCGCGGACATTCGTGTAGACATTGAAGAAAACAGCCATGCTCCCGATGCCCAGATGCTGGTGGCGGAAATGATGATTCTTGCCAGCGCTGCCGTGGCCGACTGGGCCGTAGCCCAGCGCCTGCCCCTGCTCCACCGCGTGCAGGACGTGGCCCTGCCCAGGGAATATGCCGGTGTCTGGAGCAGCCCGCAGGACATGACGCGCATCATGCGCGCGCTCGTTCCTTCCGGGCTGAGCGTGCAGGCGCGGCCGCACGCGGCTCTGGCCCTGCCCCGCTACGCCCCGGTCACGTCCCCCCTGCGGCGCTACCCGGATCTGGTCAACGAGGCGCAGATCATCCACTTTCTGCGCGCCGGAGCCCCCCTGTGGGACGAGCCCGGCCTTGCCGCCCTTCTGGGGCTTCTCTCCCCTGTGCTGGAAGCCGCCGGGCAGGTGCAGCGCTTCCGCCCGCGCTACTGGAAACTGCTGTATTTTCGCCAGCAGGGGGACAAGACATGGTGGCCGGGTGTCATCACCGAAGAAAATGACGCCTTTGTGAGCGTCAGCCTGCCGGATCAGGGCATTTTTGTGCGCGGCAGGCGGCGTCTGTTCGACGAAAGGGCCTGCCCCGGCATGGCCGTGCGGGTGCGCGTGGGCAAGGTGGTTCCCCTGTACAACGAGATTTCCGTTCTGGAGGCCGCTCCGGCGGAATAACCGCGCCCTCGGAGAAAATATGCAGGAATTCTTGTGGATCGCGCTGGCGTACGGAGCAGGCTCCGTACCGTGGGGGCTGCTCATCGCCCGCACATTCTGCGGCATTGACCCCCGCACAAGCGGCAGCCGCAACACCGGAGCCACCAACGTGGCGCGGCTGTGCGGCTTTGGCTGGGGCGTGGCCACTCTGGCCTGCGATGTGCTCAAGGGTGCTGTGCCCGTATGGCTGGCCCTGCGCGCCGGTCTGCCCCCCGTCTTTGTGAGCGCGGTGGGCATGGCCTGCATTGCGGGGCATGTGTTTTCCTGCTTCATGAAGTTCCGGGGCGGCAAGGCCGTGGCCACCAGCATCGGGGTATTTCTGCCCCTGGCCTTCTGGCCCCTGCTGGCGGCCTGCGTTCTCTGCCTTCTGGTCATCTGGCGCAGCGGCTATGTGTCGCTGGGTTCCATGACCCTGGTGACCGCGCTACCCGCAGCCCTGGCCGTGGGGCAGGAATGGGCGTGGCTGCCTCTGGCGCTCTGCGTCTGGGTTCTGGTTCTCTGGAAACACCGCGAAAATATCGCCCGGCTGCGCGCCGGGACGGAAAAAACCTGGAAAAAAGCCTCCCCCGCCTCCAAGGACGGTTCCGGTTCGTAGGCTTTTGTTTTTCACCATCTCACGCGGCGCCGTCCGCACCCAAGGAGCTTGAGCCATGAGCCATCCGGATTTTCCGACCTATCGCGGCCGCATGGAATATGTGTGTCTGGAATGCAATGCGCGCTATCCCGGTGACGACCTGCTGTACACCTGCCCCTGCTGCGGGGGCGTCTTCCTGCTGGAAAATCTGGACTTCGACCGCCTGAAAGAACGCAGCGGAGCGCAGTGGCGGGAACTTTTCGACGCCCGCGCCACCAGCCGCAGCACTGCCCTCAGGGGAATTTTCCGGTACTACGAATTGCTGGCCCCCCTGCCGGATGAAGAGGACATTCTCTACCTTGGCGAAGGATTCACCCCTGTTGTGGAAGCCGCCCCGGCCCTGCGCGACCGTGTGGGAGTGCCCTTTGCCTACAAAAACGACGGGCAGAACCCCAGCGCCTCCTTCAAGGACAGGGGCATGGCCTGCGCCTTCAGCTATCTCAAATGGCTCTGCCGCCACCGCCAGTGGGATGAAGTGCTCACCGTCTGCGCTTCCACGGGCGACACCTCGGCTGCTGCCGCCCAGTATGCCGCCTATGCGGGCGCGCCGCTCAAATCCGCCGTGCTTCTGCCCCACGGCAAGGTCACACCCCAGCAGCTTTCCCAGCCTTTGGGCAGCGGAGCCGTTGTGCTGGAACTGCCGGGAGTGTTTGACGACTGCATGAAGGTGGTGGAGCTTCTGGCCGAAAACTACCGCGTGGCCCTGCTCAACTCCAAAAACAGCTGGCGCATTCTCGGCCAGGAGTCCTACGCCTATGAAACCGCCCAATGGTACGGCTGGGACATGACCGACCTCTGCCTCTTTGTGCCCATCGGCAATGCGGGCAATATCACGGCCGTCATGTCGGGCCTGCTGAAAATGCTGGATCTGGGCATCATCACATGCCTGCCCCGCGTCTTTGGCGTGCAGTCGGCCCATGCGGACCCTGTCTGGCGCTACTATGACGCGCCCGTCGGCACACGGCACTGGGAACCTGTAACCGTCACGCCCAGCGTGGCCCAGGCCGCCATGATCGGCAATCCCGTGTCGTTTCCGCGGGTGCGGCAACTTGCGGAAACTTTTGTGGAAAAGGGCGGAGAAAAGGCGTTTCAGGTGCTCCGCGTCAGCGAGCAGCAGATCATGGACGCCACGATTCTGGCCAACCGCCACGGGCACATTGCCTGCACCCAGGGGGGAGAATGCCTGGCCGGTCTGCTGAGCGCCAGACAACTGGGGCTGATCAGCGGCAACGAGCGCGCGGTGCTGGACGCCACAGCCCATATTCTCAAGTTTTCCGGCTTTCAGGACATGTATTTCGGCAATACCTTCCCGCCGGAGTACGGCATTACGCCGGACACAAGCCTGGCCAACAGGCCGGAACTCCTCCTGCCGCAGGACGCCCGCACAGGGCGCGATGTGGCGGAATTCGCCCGCATGGGGGCCGAAGCCGTGGTGCGCCGCCTGGGCCTGAACCCCAGATAGGCAACGTCAGGCGTCCTGCCCGCTCCTGCGGTCAGCCCCTTGCAGTTTGCGGAACACTGTGCTGCGGTTGATCTGAAAAAGAGCGGCCACCCTCTGCACGGAGCCGTGAACTTCAATGGCCTTGAGCAGGAAATCCCTTTCCAGTTCGGCCATGATCTCCTTGAGCGGACGACGTGCAGTGAGAATTTCCTCGGGGTAGCGTGCGGCGGACAAGCTGATTCCGGACAAATGCGCGGGCAGGTCACGCGGGGCAATGAGCGGGCCGGTATGGGTGATGACCAGACTGTGCACAAGGTTCTGCAGTTCACGCACGTTGCCCGGCCAGGAATACGCGGCCATCATGTCCAGGGTAACGCCCATGAAGGCGATACTCTTGTGGTATTTGGCCGTGTATTGCCGCAAAAACCTTTCGGCAAGAACGCGCACATCCTCCGGCCGCTCGCGCAGCGGAGGAATGGTGACTGTGACCACATTGAGCCGATGGTACAAATCCCGCCGGAACGCCCCCTCCGCCACGCTTTGCGCCAGATCACGGTTGGTGGCGGCAATGACGCGCACGTCCACCTTGCGCGGGCTGGCCCCACCCACACGCATGATCTCTCCGTCCTGCAAAACGCGCAAAAGACGCGTTTGCATGGTAAGCGGCAGTTCGCCCACTTCGTCCAGAAAAATCGTACCGCCGTCGGCCATTTCAAAGTACCCGGCCTTCCCCTTGCTGGACGCTCCGGTAAAAGCGCCCGGCATGTAGCCGAACATCTCCGATTCTGTCAGCGCCTCGGCAATCCCCCCGCAGTCCACCTTGAGAAAAAGTTTTTCCCCGCGCGCGGAAAGGCTGTGGGTCAAGCGCGCGAAAACATCTTTTCCCGCCCCGGTTTCACCCAGAATCAGCACTGTGGCGTCCGTACCGGCGACCCTGTGCAACAGGGAAACCACATCGGCCATGACCGGGCTGGCAAACGTCGGCTCGTCGCCCTTGTTGTTCTCCTGGGTAATGTAGACCAGCCTGTCGTTGATCTGGTCAAGGAGTTTGCACTGCTCCGTTACCTGATCCTGAAGGCTGGTCAGAAGGGTGATATCGCGGGCCAGGGTGACCACAAGGCAGAGAGTTCCCCCGGAGTCATAGACGGGAAAGCCCGTGAGCGCCAACCTTTTGCCGTTTTTCAGATTCTGGACATGGGTGACGGATTTTCCCGTGCGCACAATCTCGGGATTGAGGATATGGTCAAAAATCCCCTCCTCCAGCAGATCACGGACATTTCTGCCCTGCACATGCTCCTGCCTGAGTCCTGTAAGCTGCTCATACATGCGGTTGACGCGCAGGGTAACCCCAGCGGCATCGCTGATGAACACGCCATCGGGCAGGGCGTCGAGGATGCGCTCCACATGCAGCGCAAGAATGTCGGAATGTCTTGCGGCCATCACGTTCACCGGGAAAAAGGAGCCCGCCCGCAAATCCGCGCTTCTGACGGGGCAGCGACCGGGGCACCGGCCTCCCTGTCATCCGGGGATCTGCACGCGCTCGCCCAGAATATCCAGGGCAACGCCCTGCAGGGCACGGAACAGATCCTTGCCCAGTTGCGCGTCTCCCAAGGGTGCTTCGCGCCCCAGAAAGTGATATTTTTGCGTTCCCAGCCGGTGGTAGGGCAGAAGCTCATACCTGATCCGCCCGAACGGCCTGACGAAATCCGCTATGGCTGCAATGGCCTCCGGCGTGTCGTTGACGCCGGGAATCACCGGCGTGCGGGCCAGGACGGGAACCTCCGGAAAATCATCGGCCAGAATACGAAAATTGTCCAGAATGCGGGCATTGGAACACCCGGTCTGCGCTTTGTGGACCGCGGCATCCATATGCTTGAGATCAAAAAGAACATGGTTCAGGCAGGAGGCAGCCTCACGCACAACGTCCGGTGCGACCATGCCGCAGGTTTCCACCGCGGTCTTGATGCGGCGCTTGCGGGCTTCGCGCAACAAGGCCAGGGCAAAGCTGCCCTGCAACAGGGGCTCGCCGCCGGAGAGGGTCAACCCTCCCCCGGAACGGGAATAAAAGGCCATGTCCTGCTCCACCACCCGCAGCACTTCGTCCACGCTTTTTGGCTGGCCGTAGGCGAGCAGGCCCTGGGCCGGGCAGGCCTGCACACAGGGCAGGGAACATCCCGTGCAGTGGCTGCGGTCAATGGAAGGCTTTCCGTCACTTCCTTCCGCAATGGAGCCGTGAGGACAGGCAGGCAGGCAATGCCCGCACTTGCCCAGCGAAAGACAGCGTCCGGCATTGTAGGCCAGTTCGGGAAAGCCGCTCTGCGATTCGGGATTGCTGCACCAGCGGCAGGCAAGACTGCATCCCTTGAGAAAAACAATGGTTCTGATGCCCGGCCCGTCGTGCACGGAATACTTCTGGATATTGAACACCATTCCCTGCTGCCGGGCATCTTCCTGTTCCATCTTCTTTTCCTCTGGAGTGTGCAAGAGGTGCAGGGCGCAGGCCCTGCACCTCTTGTTGTGTATTACATGACGTCGTGTTCCGTACGGGCGATGAGATCATTCTGCAGATCAGGCGACAGATCCACAAAATAGGCACTGTACCCGGCAATACGCACGATGAGGTTGCGGTATTTCCGGGGATCTTTCTGCGCGGCCAGCAGAACGTCCTTGTTCAGCACATTGAACTGCACATGCCAGAGTTTGAGATCGCAGAAGGTGCGGATGAAGGAAACCAGCTTTTCCGTGCCCTGTTCCCCTTCCACACATTTGGGCGTGAACTTGATGTTCAGCATGCGGGCGGCGCGGTCACGCATGCCCATGTTTTTGGTATTGTGATTGGACAGCAGCACCGCCGTGGGACCGTTGACATCGGCACCGTGCGAAGCGGACGAACCGTCAGACAGGGGAAAACCGCTCACGCGCCCGTTGGGCGTGGCCGAAACCACCTTTCCAAACGGCACATGAGAGGTAAAGGGCACATAACGCACATCATTGTGCATGCCCAGATCGCTCATGGCGTACTTGTTGCCATATTCCACGGACAATCTGTCGATCTCGCGGCCAATGGCATCGGCATACGGATCATTGTTTCCGTAGCAGGGCGCGGAGCGCAACAGGGCCTGCACGTCCTCATAGCCTTCAAAATCGGCATCAATGGCGGCAAGCAACCTGTCCATGCTCAGCCTTTTCTCCTCAAAAACCAGCTTTTTTACTGCTGCCAGAGAATCCACCACCGTACCAAAGCCCATATACTCGAAATATCCAAGATTGATACCTTCGGGAATCTGCTCCTGATGCAGGTCAATGCAGTGCTTCATGCACAGATCGTGCATGGCGGATCCCATGGGCTGGGCAAAATGCCCGGCGCGCAGCTTGTTGATGAGGTACTGCTGGGTAAAGGCCGTCTTGAGAAAAAGCATGTGCTGGCGCACGTATGCATTCCAGAATTCGTCCCAGGTTGTGAACGTGCGGGGGTCGCCGGTTTCCACGCCGAGCAGTTCGTCGCCGTATTTCTTCATGCGTCCGTTGCGCAAAACCATTTCCACGGCAGCGGCGAAATTGATGTAGGCGCCGCCCGACGTATAGGTATCGCGGTTGGGCATACGGGCTTCGGTGCAGCCGGAAACCGCGTAGTCCAGCGCCTCCTCGAAGGTGGCACCCTTGGAAACATAGAGAGGCACGACCTCCTCGTCGTTGATGAGCTTGGGAAAGCCCGATCCGTACTTGATGGTTTCGGCAACTTCCCAGAGGTAGCGTTCCGGCGCGCGGGAATGGATGCGGGCCGCCAGATCGGGATAGTGCAGAGGAAATTCCCGCTTGGACTTGAGGATGAGATAGGTCAGATCATTGGCCGCATCGCGTCCGTCAGGGGTCTGTCCGCCCACGGTTACTGCCTCCCAGTGGGCATAACCTTCGTTGAAAGCTCCCCCCGTGGGAGAAATGTACATGTCAATGAACTCGGCCATGCCCACCCACATGCACTCCAGAAGCTCCATGGCCTGAGCTTCGGTGATCTTGCCCGCAGCCCGGTCCTGGCTGTAGTAGGCATAAAAATACTGATCCATCCTGCCGTTGGAAATGGTTGTGCCGGTTTTCTGCTCAAGGCGCGAAAACATCTGCGTAAACCACTGGCTTTGGCAGGCTTCCCAGAAATCACGGGCTGGTTCCCCCGGCACACGCTCGGCGTTGTCTGCCATGCGCAAAAGCTCGGCTTTGCGCACGGGGTCGGCTTCTTTCTGCGCCTTTTCACGGGCAAGCTCCGCATGACGTCGCGCCCAAAGCACAATGGCCTCACACACAATGACCACAGCCTCAAGAAAGGGGCGCTTTTCGCGGTCATCCCTGGCGCTCAAGGGATCAAGGGCCGCCAGCCTTTCCCGGGCTTCCCTCCTGATGTCATTGAATCCGCGCCTGAGAACCTTTTCGTAGTCGTGTACCCACTGGATGGACGAACGGAATGAAGACGTTTCGTTGACAATAAAGCGGGAAACAAGGCCCTGCGGGTCATCGTAGGTCAGCTTGTGGACTTCGGGCGGCAAGGCCGCATTGAGGGCTTCATGATATGTTTTTCCTTTCCAGTAGGGGGCGATTTCTTCCACGACACGCCTGGCGTCCTCGGGGGTGATGGTGGCCGGAGAGGTTTCGCGTGTGGGCAGATCGCGCACGGCAATATCCAGAAAATCTCCGTCCAGTTCGGGATACAGGATGCCGTAACGACCATCGCATCCGGCACGCCCCAGCAAAAGCTGGCCGTCCTGCACATGGACAGTAATGTTTTTGGCAATGTGCATGAGCGCCTTGGCCCAGCGCAGAACCAGCGGCTGCCCCTCGGTTTCGCGCATGGATTGGGTGAAGTACAGCGCCCGTTCAATATCAATGCGCGGTTTCTGCCCTTCAAAACGTTCCAGCAGGGCAAACACGCGGGAATGGCTTTTGCGGAATCTGTCTTCTCTGCCTTCCATCTGCTCCTGCAGGCGCTGTTCCTGGGGGGAACGGCATTCACAACTGACTGTATTCATAACGCGACTCCTGAGGTACTTTGTGTTTGTACGCACGAAAACCATAACAAGGATACCGGGCAAACTACCGGAAAGCATGCCTTGCGGCCGCTCTGACCAGTGCATGGGATATGCCAATTTTCTATCCCGCTGAATTACTGTCCTTTTTTCAAGAGGTCGTTCTTTTTTTTCACAAGGCCGGAAAGAAAACTTTCGCTGTGGCGCAAATTTGCACCAGACAGGAATATTTCCTGGCTCATGGGCGGAAGAATCCGACGCAAAATTGCGACTTTTCTCAATTTTCCTGTTGCAAATACTGTAACATTCCAAAATATATAGAAAAATATTTTTTGCACATATCTTTTATCAAAAAAAGTTCCTGTTCCTGACAGATGCATCTTTGCAACCATCGTGGATCGACTGCACGACAAAAAGAAAACTTTCCGTTTCAATATACTGATATATATAATTTTTTATAAAACTCCCTTCAAAAACCATTCCTTTTCCTTGGCACATATCGTGCAAAATCCAAAAATCACAAGCTGGGGACGTGCGCTTTCATCTTTCACCCGTACCATATTGGGAGGAATCATGTATCAGAAAATCCTTTCCGCTGTTTTCGTGTGTCTCGGGTTGCTGGTATTTTCCCAGGACGCTCTGGCCAAAAAACCTCTGACCCTGCGCCTTGGTCACCCCATGGCGCCGGGCAACAACGTTACCGTTGGCTATGAAAAGTTCAAGGAACTGGTGGAGAAAAAGAGCGATCGCTCCATACGCATCCAGATTTTCGGCAATACCCAGTTGGGCAGCGACCGCGTTACCACGGAAGCCGCCCAAGCCGGAACCCTGGACATGTCCTCCAGTTCCACGCCCAATCTCGCAAGTTTTTCCAAGGCCTACATGGCCCTTGACCTTCCGTACATCACGTTTGAAAAGAACCAGGAAAAACTCTACCGGGCACTGGACGAAGGGGAGCTGGGCAAGGCTCTGGACAAGGTTGCCGAAAGCATCGGCCTCAAGGCCATCATGTACAGCGAATACGGCTACCGCAACTTTGTGAGCACAGCAAAACCGCTGAATGCCGTCAGCGATCTCATGAACCTCAAGATCCGCACCACGGACTCGCCTGTGGAGGTGGCAGTCGCCACGGAACTGGGCATGAACCCCGCGCCCGTGGCCTGGGGTGAAACCTATACCGCCCTGCAACAAGGCACCGTGGACGCGGAGGGCAACACCTTTTCCCTGCTCAACGACGCCAAGCATACCGAAGTGCTGAAGTATGCCATGGATTCCCAGCACAACTATTCCATGCACGTTCTGCTCATGAACAAGAAAAAATGGGACAGCCTGACTCCCGATCAGCAGAAGATCATCAGCGAGGCCGCCCGCGAAGCCCTGATCTGGCAAAGAGCGGAAAGCGTGAAGCTGGAAAAGAAGGCTTGGGAAGCCTTCAAGGAAAAAGGCATCGTCATCCATCGCCTGACCGGGGAACAGCGCGCGGAACTGGTCGCCAAAACAGAATCTGTGCGCCAAAAGTTTGCCAAGGAAATCCCGGCTGACATCCTGGCCCTCATCGCCGCAACGCAACAGTAAATGACGCAGGGGGCCTGAACCGTGTCCGGTTCAGGCCCCCTGCTGCAAGGACGTGGGGGGACGTATGGAAGGCGCAAGGCAAAAAACGGGTCTGCTCCACTGGCTGGACAAAAACTTTGAAAATATTTTCATGGTGTCCGGCCTGTTGAGCATCATCCTTTTCATAAGCTGGCAGGTCGTCTACCGCTATATCATCACAAAATTCATTGACCGTGCGGGAGCCGCCGTCTGGACGGAAGAACTTGCACGCTACATCTTTATCTGGATTTCCTATCTGGCCCTGTGCGTGACCATCAGAAAACGCTCTTCCATCAGGGTGGATATCCTGTATGACAAGATGCCGGAACGCTGGCAGCAGATCAGCTGGATCGTGGTGGAAAGCCTCTTTCTGGCCCTCACGGCTGTCATTGCCTTTTTCGGCTGGGGGCAGATCGAACGCCTGATGCGCTTTCCCCAGTACACGACGGCCATGGGCCTTCCCTATCTGATCCCCTATCTTGTCCTGCCCTGCGGCTTCGGCCTGATGTGCCTGCGCCTTCTGCAGTCCCTGACGGCCCAGATGCAAAAATGCGGTATCCACGACTCGCTTGCGGGATTCACTTTCGCAGCTCTGATTGTCTCGCCCTGTTTTCTCCTTGACTATATCGAGCCGCTCACGGCTCTTTTCGGCTATTTTGCCGTCCTGTGCCTCGTGGGCGTGCCCATCGCCATCAGTCTGGGGCTGTCTACCCTGGCGACCATCATCAGCGCCGACACCCTGCCCATCGAATACATGGCACAAGTGTCTTTCACCTCCATCGACAGTTTCCCCATCATGGCCATTCCCTTTTTCATCGCGGCAGGCGTATTCATGGGCGCGGGCGGCCTCTCGCGCCGCCTGCTCAGACTGGCCGATGAAATTGTCGGCGGACTGTACGGCGGCATGGGCCTTACGGCCATTGTGACCTGCATGTTCTTTGGCGCCATCAGCGGCTCCGGCCCGGCAACGGTTGCCGCCATCGGGGCACTGACCATACCGGCCATGATCGAAAGAGGCTACGACAGGTTTTTCTCCGCCGCTCTGGTGGCCGCCGCAGGCTGCGTGGGCGTCATGATTCCGCCGAGCAACCCCTTTGTGGTCTACGGAGTGTCGGCCCAGGTTTCCATCGGAAACCTTTTCATCAGCGGCATCGTGCCCGGTGTCATGACCGGACTCGTGCTCATGGGCTATTGCTACTTCTACTCCCGCAGCCGGGGCTGGCGGGGAGAAAGCAAGGACCGTACCGTGCACAGCCTGTTCAGGGCCGGATGGGAGGCCAAGTGGGCGCTCATGGTGCCCGTCATCGTGCTGGGCGGCATTTACGGCGGCGTCATGACGCCCACCGAAGCGGCTGCCATTGCCGCCCTCTACGGCCTTGTCTGCGGAACTCTTCTCTACCGTGAAATGGATCTCAAGGCCGTTGTCAACTCCTGCGCGGAAGCGTGCGAAACGTCCTCGGTCATCATTGTGCTCATGGCCATGGCAACCCTGTTCGGCAACATCATGACCATTGAGGACGTGCCCGGTTCCATTGCCAGAGCCATCCTCAGCCTTACGGAAAGCAAAATTGTCGTCCTGCTGCTCATCAACGCCCTGCTCCTCATTGTGGGCACATTCATGGAAGCCTTGGCCGCCATCGTCATCCTGACGCCCATCCTGCTGCCCGTGGTCACCGGCGTTGGCGTTTCTCCCCTGCACTTCGGCGTTATTATCGTGGTCAACCTGGCCATAGGCTTCATCACACCGCCGGTGGGGGTCAACCTCTTTGTGGCCAGCGGCGTGGCCAAGGCAAAGCTGGAAAAAGTCGCAGGCATGGTGCTGCCCATGATCGGCCTGATGCTCATCGTGCTTCTGGTCTGCACCTATCTGCCGGAAGTGCCGTTATACCTGGTGAGCGGAAAATAAACCGGACGAAGCCCGTCCGCATCCAGAGAAAAACACATGAAAATCATCGATTTCCGATTTCGTCCCAATACACCGGAAATTCTTGACGGCATCAAAAAAAGCTCCATGTTCAAAGCGGCCTGCAAGGCTATCGGTTTTGATGCGCGCAAACCCCAGGCACTGGAAGATATTGTGAAAAATCTTGACGAACTGGGGGTGGAAACAGGCGTCATCACCGGGCGGGACTGTGAAACAACCTACGGTTCCCCTTCCAACAACCCGAGCGTGCTGTCCTTCTGCCGCGCCTTCCCCGGAAAATTCGCGGGCTTCTGGGGCATTGATCCGCACAAGAAAATGGCGGCAGTGCGGGAAATTGTCCACGCTGTCACCGAATACGGCATGAAGGGCATCGCCGTTGATCCCTATCTGGCGCACATTCCCGCTTCTGAAGCCCGCTTTTACCCCCTCTACGCCAAATGCTGCGAGCTTGACGTCCCTGTTTTCATCACCATGGCCCCGCCGCCACAGGTACCCGGAGCCATTCTGGAGTACGCCGACCCCCGCGATGTGGACAAGGTAGCCAGAGATTTTCCGGAACTGACCCTGATCATGAGTCACGGCGGCTATCCCTTTGTCAGTGAAGCCGTCCATGTCTGCCAGCGCAACGCCAATGTGTACATGGATATCTCGGAATACGAGCGCGCACCCATGGCGGAGGTGTATGTGCAGGCCATGAACGACAGTATCGGCGACAAGGTGCTCTTTGCCAGCGCACACCCCTTTGTGGAACTGACCGATGCCCTGGCGGCCTACGCGGCCTTTCCTCTCGGCGAAGAAGTGCGCCGCAAGGTCATGTACGAAAATGCCCGCCGGATACTGAAAATGGCCTGAGCCGGACGTAAAATTCCGGTTTTGAAACGCCCTGTTTTTTCCGGATGCGGCGTTTTCTGTCTTCCCTGAAGCGCCCATTGATCAGAAAGCCCCGTGCGGACCGCACGGGACTTTCTGATCAATGACAAACTCCGCTTTGCGGAGGCTGCCCCAGCCGCAAAAGGGCTTGACCACACCGCGTCCTGCCCGCGGTTTTCGCGAGCAGACTCAGACAGCACACCGGGCCAGTGCCCGGCGTGAGGGCATCAACCCTTCTTTTTGTCGGACGCGCTTTTTTCCTTTGCGGTTGCCGGTTTTTTCCTTGCGGCAGGCGCAGGAGCGGCCTCTGCAGGATTTTCCGCGGCGGCTTTTGCTTCGGCTTTCGGCTCTTCCTTTGCCAAAGCCTTTTCCTGCGCTTTTTCCGCGGGCGGAGGAGAGTCCGGCCCGGAAACCGCCGGGGGAGCCACAATTTTTTCCGCAGGGGGCCGGGCCTCGCGCTCCGCAGGAGGCGGAGAGTTTTTCTCCGCAGGGAGATCCGGAGCCTTGACCGCCGGCGCGGCGACAGCTTCGCCGCCTCTTTCCAGCGCAGCCGGAGCAGGAGCCTCCGCCCTGGCGGGGGCTGCCTCTGCTTGCGGTGCGTCCGCCGCCTTGGGCACGGCCTTTTTCTCCGGCTTGGGAGCCTCCACCACAGTGCCGTCCGCCAGCACAAGAGAAAGGGCGTGCGCCGGGCAGGCTTCCATGCAGGCCGTAATGCGCTTGCCGCTTTCCATACGCCAGGCACGGCACATGTCGCAACGCACGGCAACCTCGCGCCTGGCGCGCTGGGCCAGGGTTTCTCCTTCGTTGCCGTCCACAGAAGGCATGCCGATGGTTTCCATGGTGATGGTTCCATACGGGCAGGCCGCCATGCACATTTTGCAGGCAACGCAGTACTGGACGCGCATGATGATGCGCCCCTGCTCGTCCTGCTGCAAGGCCCCCGTGGGGCAGACGCTGACGCAGGGCGCATGGGGGCACTGGTGACAGCGCACCGTGGTTTTGAAACCGTCGGCTTTCACCACCTGAACGCGCGCCACCAGTTCGTCGCGATGCTTCATGGCTTCCTTGAAGCTCATGCCGTGGTGCGAAGCAATACAGGCGATTTCACAACGGCGGCATGCACGGCATTTGTCGGGTACAACCTGAATGTGTTCAGTCATGGTTTTCCTCTGATGCGACTTCCAGAGCCAGCAGGGTCAGCCCGTGGCCCCCGGTGAAATGAATATTTTCGCCGCCGCACGCGGAACAGGCGAAGTGCCGTCTGGTCAATGCAAACCGGTACCCGCAGTCCCGGCAGGAACAGTCCAGGGGTGCCGTGCGCAGAACAAGGCGCGCCCCTTCGGCTTCTGTACCCTCGGCCAGCAGTTCAAAACACGCGGAGAGGGCCTGCGCCTCCACACAGGCCAGCAGCCCCAGCTCGCAGCGGATTTCCCGTATGCGGATTGCCGGAGCATGCGGCCGGGCGGCATTGTGCTCCCTGACGGCTTTCAGCGCCATGCCCAGCAGGCTCTGCGCCAGCGTGGCCTCGTGCATCTGTTCCTTCCATCCCGCCGCAAAACGGCAAGACGTTCCGCGGCCCCCTTAGCGTTCCGTGCAGGAAACACAGGGGTCAATGCTGTTGGTGATCAGGGCCACATCCGCCACCTTGCAGTCGTGCATCATGACGCCCAGGGCCTCCCAGTTCATGTAGGAAGGCACGCGCCACTTGAGGCGCGCCGGAATGTCCGTGCCGTTGGTGCGGATGAAATAAAAGACCTCACCGCGCGGGGCTTCCGTGCGGGCGCAGGCTTCTGCCGTGCGGATCTGGCGCATGGGCGCGGCAAGCTCGCCTTCGGGCATGCGCTCCACGCACTGCCGGACAAGGCCGATGGATTCAAAAATTTCGTGCAGCCGCACCATTGTCCGGGAATGGATGCAACAGCCCTGCCGCACAATGGTCTTGAAGTTCAACTCGCCGTACGCGGCGTAGGGGGAATCCTTGCGCACATCCATGACGATGCCCGAACCTCTGGCCACCGGCCCCACCACGCCCAGCCGCACGGCATCCTCACGCGGCAGCAGCCCCAGACCGCGCGTTCTGCCCAGCACCATGCCGTTGGATTCATAGATCTCCCGGATCTCTTCCACCTGCGGCTCCAGTTTGTCCATCACGCCGAGCATGTAGCCGAGCATCTCGCGGTCCACATCGTACTTGACGCCGCCAATGCAGTTTGCGGCCAGGTTCATGCGGTTGCCGTACACGGTTTCCTTCAAATCCTGCATCATTTCCCGCACTTCCATCACGTGCATGAACAGGGACTTGAAGCCGATGATATGCGCCTGAATGGCCGTATTGAAAAGATGGGAAGAAATGCGCTTGATCTCTTCGGCCATGACGCGCAAATAGCGGGCGCGCGGCGGAATGACAATGCCCAGCACGTTTTCCACAGCCATGCAGTAGGTAAACGAATGGCTGTTGGAACAGAGGGAGCAGACCCTTTCGGTCAGGGTGACGTTCTTGAGCAGATTGCGCTGCGTGGCCATGGCTTCCATGCCGCGGTGCACATGGCCGGAGGTCAGCTCCACCTTGCGGATATTCTCTCCTTCCACCGTAAGGTGAAAGTAGACCGGCTCCTCCAGGGCAACGTGCACAGGCCCCAGGGGCATGGTGAATGTGGTGGTCATGAGCTTTTCTCCTTGTCCTTGAGAATGCGCTCCCAGAGATCGGTGGTGCAGGCCCCGTTCATCATGATGGACAGGGGAACAGCCTCGTTGAGGATGCCTTCGTCCAGTTCCTCGTCCAGAAAAAGGCGGCGCGGATTGGGATGGTTGGTGACCTGAATGCCGTACAGCTCCATCATTTCCCGCTCATGCCAGTCGGCATTGGCAAACAGGGGCGTGATGGAGGGCACGGTGGGCCATTCGCCGTTGAGGGTCACTGTCATGTTGTAGACAATGCCTTCCAGTTCAAAATGGTAGCAGACTTCCTGCATGGGCTCACTGAGCTGACGGCGGTTGTAGGCCGTTGTCATGCACAGGCGCGCTCCGGCCTTGTGCATGACCGCCGCCGCCTCCTGAAGCATGCGGGGAGTGTCCAGGCGGAACCAGTGAAAGGCATTGCCAAAACTGTCCGCACCGTGCCGTATGGCATCGTCGGCCGAGCAGAGGGCCGAAAGCCCGTCGATAATCCGGGCGTTGCCGTTGATCGTGAATTGCATGCGTACTCCGCGGGCCGTGCCCGCTATTCGTTGACAATCATGGCAGAAGTGACTTCCGCGCTCTGGCTGGGGCCTGTGGCGGCAGGAAGAGTGCAGGCCGTGCGCTTGGCGTCTTCCAACTGCCGGCAGGCAGGGCAGATTTTGCGGATCACTTCCGGATCAATTTCCGTGTTGTGGGCATAGATGCGCCGCGCCACTTCGGCGGGCAAAGGCCGCATGAGTTCGCCGCAGTGGGCGCAAGGCTCGTATTTGATGACCTGCCTTTCCAGCCGGGCGAACCGCTCCGATTCGGGATGGGCCGAATGCCAGTCGTTGGTGATGCTCATGGCCCCGGTGGGGCAGTAGTGCCTGCACGAGGCGCACAGACAACAGGAATTCTGCCAGATGGTGATGGCAAATCCTGACCTGTCGGGCAGGGGAGAAATGTTGATGGCTCCCGCAGCGCAGCTGTGGCGGCACATGCCGCAGCCCATGCACAGTTCCGGATCAACCCTGGCCCTGCCGCGCAGCTTTTGCGGGGTAAACGTTTCCCCCAGAGGGAAAGGGTCCGTGCTGGGGCCTTCCAGCAGGTTGCGGAAAAGAACTTTCAGAAAGCCCGCCATGATACTCTCCTCCACAGCAGCGGCCCGCCGCGCGGGCGCTGCCAACATTGACGTATTGGGGCCTCAGCCTTCCACACCCAGCTTTTTGAGCCAGGCGTCGCGGGCCAGCAGAACTCCCTCCAGAATGGCCTGGGGGCGGGGCGGACAGCCGGGCACATTGACATCCACCGGGATATACCGGCTGAGAGGCCCCTCAATGGAGTACCCCTCCCGGAAAACCCCGCCGGAAATGGGACAAATGCCCACCGCCACCGTGATCTTGGGTTCGGGAATCTCCTCCCAGACGCGCAGCACCCGGTCGCGCACCCTGGTGGTCAACGGTCCGGTGACGAGCACAATATCCGCATGCCGGGGGCTGCCGCAGTAGCGGCATCCCAGCCTCTCCACGTCATAGCGGGGAATACAGGCCGTTGTGGCCAACTCCACGTCACAGCCGTTGCACGATCCGGCATTGATGCGGAACAGCCAGGGCGAACGTACGGAAAGTTTTTTGAGCGTATTTTCCAACGACACGGGAGCCTCCTTACATCACCCAGACCAGAACAAGGCTGCACAGGGCCAGAGCCGTGGGCACGGTCAGATAAAACCGGAAAGCCTGATCAATGCGAAAGCGCCCTGTGGCCGACTTGACCAGGGTCAGCGCCACCAGCATGAGCGCCAGACACTTCAGCAGAAACCAGACCAGATTCACCAGCCAGAAGCCGGAGATGGTCCCCGGAAAGAAAAGAGCCACGCCCAGCCCCAGCACCACAAAAGTCTTGAGCGCGGACGTGATCTGGAAAAGAGCCAGCAGAGGGCCGCCGTACTCCAGCAGCGGGCCTTCGATGATTTCCGTCTCTGCCTCGGGAATGTCAAAAGGCACAACGCCCATGGTGCCGGGCAGAAAAATCAGATAGGCCAGCAGGGCCGGGACCATGGCCGGATTGAAGCCGAAAGAGCCTGCCTGCTGCTGCCAGGCAACGATTTTGAGCAGGGAGAATTCTGCCCCCCAGGCGCCGCCGTTGAGGGCCTTGCCCGTGAGCATGGCCACTGTCAGCAGGACCATGAGCAGAGGCACCTCATACGCCAGCATGAGCAGCATTTCGCGCGAAAAACCCACGGCTCCGAAAGGCGAGCTGGAGGCGGATCCGCCCAGCATGATGGCCATGGCGGGAATGGGGAGCAGGTAAAAAATCACCAGCAGATCGCCCATGTTGAACAGCCCGTCGTACACTCCGGCAATGGGGATGAACGCCGCGCACACGGCCATGCCCGCAAAGCCGAAAACCGGCGCCAGCAGAAAGGCCGGGCGGCAGGCCGTTTTGGGGATCAGAGTTTCCTTGGTCAGCAGCTTGGCCACGTCCAGCCAGGGCTGGATCAGGGGCGGGCCCACACGGCGTTGCAGGCGCGCCTCCACCCGGCGGTCCAGCCCCTTGAAAAACATGGCCACCATCAGGGCAAAAACCCCGCCGGGAAAAACGCACATATGCAGGAGGGCAAGCAGGGTATCGCTCATGAGCGTGTCTCCTCGGCGGTTGTGTCGCCGCCCAGCAGGCGGGTAAGGCCGCCATAGATGCTGGAGGGCGCCATGCGGCTTGTGGCCGTTTCGGGCGGCAGGCCGCAGGTATGAACATCTATTTCGCGCAGGCGGGTGAAGCGCAGCACAAACCAGCGTCCCGCGGCGAAGGCCAGAGCCATCATCACGAACATGCCCGTGGCGTTCCAGGCGCCGGGGCCGGAAAGAACGCCCGACAGGCCCACATCAAGAGAAGCCAGACCGTACTCGGCCAGCACGGAATTGATGGTTCCGAGCGCCAGACCGGGGAACACGCCCGTAAGCACGCACCCCGCCCCCAGAATGGCCATGGGAACGCGCATGATGCGGGGCACCTCCTGCACGCTGTCCAGGTCTCTGGCTGGCTGGCCCAGAAAGGCCGCGTGCAGGAACTTGGCAATATAGGCCATGGTCAGCACACTGCCCACAAGGGAAAGCAGGGCCAGGAAAGGCTCTCCCGCCTCCATGAGGGCGTGGTAGATGAGCCATTTGGAGGAAAAACCGCTGGTGGGCGGTACGCCGACCACCGAAAGACCGGCAATGGCGAACATGCCCAGGGTAAAAGGCATCTTGCGGCCAATGCCGCCGAGATCGTGCAGCGTTTCGCGGTGCGTGGCAAACATGACGGCCCCGCACACAAGAAACAGCAGGTCCTTGAAGAACACATGGTTGATGACGTGCAGCAGACCGCCCGCATAGCCCAGCGCGCCGCCTGCGGCCACGGCCAGCACCATGTAGCCCAGTTGGCTGACCGTGGAATAGATGAAGATCAGCTTGAGGCCGTTGCTGCGCAGGGCCTGCACAGCGGCCATGATGATGGTGATCCCGCCGATCCACATCACCGCGGTGGTGATGACGCTCTGCTCCACGGCGCCCAGAATGCCCGCAAGGGCCATGCCGCCGCCCAGAAGCAGAAAGAGCTTCACCAGACCAAGAATGGCGCTCTTCAGGAGAACCGAAGAAATATAGCCGGATACGGGCGTGGGGGCCAGGGCCGGATGCATCTGCCAGTCAATACGGAAAGGCAGTTGCGCGGCCTTCATCACAAAGCCTGCGGCCAAAAGCCCCATGCCCAGCCAGGCGGCGCTCTGCGGCAGCCCCGCAAGCCCGCCTTTCAGGGCCGTCGCGGCAAAGGGCACAGACGGCCCCAGCACGCACACGCCCACAAAAATGAATCCCGCTCCGGCCACGTTGAACAGAAAGTACTTGAAGGCCTCGCGCAGCGAAGCCTTGTCGCCCTCATGGGCAATGGCCAGATACAGCGTCCATGAGCTCATGATTTCCCAGAACAGGAAGAAACTCAGCAGATACTGGCTGGCGGCCATGCCCACAAGCCCGCCGCACATGGCCGTAAAAGCGCAGTAAAAACGCCACTGGCGGTGGCTGTGCTCCATGTAGCCCAGAGCATAGGCCATGTTCAGGGCGCCCAGCAGGGGCACGATCAGGGCAAAGCAGAAAGACAGGGTGTCCAGCCCCCGCCCGAACAAGAGCACCAGCAGGGCTGTTGCCAGCAAAATGCCCACACAGACCCAGCCCGCCTTTTTGCGGTCCCGGCGGTACAGGGCCGGCAGCACCGCGCCGAAAACCGGCAGAAGCACATACACCGGCCACGAAACGTTCATCACCCGCAGCAGGGGCGCGTCACCGGGATTGGGCGCAAAGCAGAGCGAGGCCACCGGCTCCACAAGCGCCAGAGCAAGCTGCGGCGCAAGCCCCAGCAGCACGCAGAGTCCGGCCAGAACCACAAGGCTCGCCTGCATGCCGCGCGGCGCTTCTTCCAGCACGGGCAGATGGGCCGGTCTTTCCTCGAACACCAGGGTTTTGAGAATGCGCGTGTAGTACACAAGCCCCACAAGGGAGCCGCCCAGTATGAGCGCCGCCAGCCAGAGATGCTCTGCGGCAACGGCAGCCTGGATCATGAGAAACTTGCTGTAGAACGCGCCGAAGGGCGGCAGGCCCATGATGCTCACAAGGCCGATGGCCATGCAGGCCACTGTCACCGGCATCTGGCTGCCCAGCCCGCGCAGGTCCGACAGTTTGCGGCTGCCCGCGCGCAGGATGAGCGCGCCCGCTCCCAGAAAGAGCAGATCCTTCATGACGGCGTGGTTGACCATGTGCCAGAGGCCGCCCGCAGTGGAAAGCCATGTGCCGATGCCCAGCGCCAGGGCGATTTCGCCGATCTGCCCCAGCGTGGAATAGGCCAGCATGCGTTTGATGTCGTCCTGGAGCAGGGCCATGATCTCGCCGTACAGCAGGGTGGCCGCGCCCATGCACACAATGCCCGTGCCCAGCCAGGAAAAGCCGAACAGGCCGGGCATGTCCGCTGTCATGGGCCGCGCCAGCAGCACGGCCACAATGCCGAATACGCCCATCTTGGTGATGACGCCCGACAAGGGTCCGGACACCGAAGAAGGCGCGGCCGGGTGGGCGTCGGGCAACCAGGAGTGCAGGGGCACCAGACCGGCCTTGACCCCGAACCCGGCCAGACAGAGCAGAAACGCCCACGGCAGCACCGGGTGAGGCAAGCTTTCCTGCCCCAGCAAAAGCAGGCCCGGCAGCATAAGCAGCGCGCCGCCCGCGCACATCACATAATATTTGAGGCCCGCGGCATAGGCGCTGCGGTTGCCTTCATGCACCACCAGAAAATAGGAGGCAAAGGTCATCAGCTCCCAATAGCCGTACATGCCCTCGGCATGGGAGGCGGAAACAATGCCCGCCAGCGAGGCGAAGGTCAGCAGCAGGAAAAACCAGTACCGCCCTTCGCGCTCGCGAATGTAGCCCCGGGAATAGACGCTGACCAGCAAACCCACTGTGCAGAGCATGACCAGAAAAAGCCGGGCCTGCGGAGCGGCGGGAACAGCCAGGGCAACAGCCAGAGCCAGAGCCGCGCACGCCGTGCCCACCAGGGAGGCATGTCGCGATTTGATCCAGAAGGCTCCGGCCGTCAGAAAGGCGCCCAGATAATAACACCAGTATGCCGGATGCACAGCGGCATGCGGCAGAGAAACTCCCCCGCCCGCGCCCAGAAAATCCGTCAGGGGGCCGCGCAGAAACCCCATGAGGACCACTGCGGCCGCGCTTGCCGCAAGAACAGACAAACCGCCGCCGGGAGCTCCCCAAAAAGCGGGTTCGCCGTTTCCGCCTTCCAGCACAACGCGGCGCACGGCATCCACATACAGCCATACAAAAACCGTGGTGCTCAGGGCCATGACCAGCAGGGCGGGCAGCCCTCCGGACACCGGCCCCACAAGCCCCGCGGCAATGGCCATGCGGGCCTCGGGCACAAGAAAGGGTGATCCGCCCACCGAGGCCAGCAGCCCCAGGGCAAAGGCCGCGGCTGTCCAGGGATGCCGCCCGGCCATGCCGCAAACATCGGCTGTCTGCGCCTCGCGGTCCATCCCCGCCGGACTCAGGCGGGCCAGCGCCGCCCATGCGAGCAAACGGCTTGCCGTTTGAAACAGAACAAAGAGCCACAGGCCCGCACCGCCCGCATTCAGGGCCAGACAGACCACGCCCACGTCATGCAGACCGCCCCAGAGGATGGCGCGGCGCAGTTGCTGCCGCTGCTGCACTGCCCGAACCGTTGCATACAGCATCAGGGCTGTGCCCGTCAGGAGCAGCAGCAGAGAACCGCCGCCCGTAAACAATGATTGCGTCATGTGTTTCCCCGTGGTTTGCGGAGCTTGCGCCGTCCGGGCCGCAAAGTGCTTTTTCCGCTTCCGGCCCTTTGTGAAAAAGGTCTTCCCCCCGGCGCAGACACTCTTTTGTCAAAAAACTACACCCTCTGCAAAAAAAAAACAATGCATTCCGTCCCTGACCCGCCTGGTCAGACAGCGAAAGGGCGTTTTTTTGTTATGCCAATGTATTATGGTATGTTATGGAAAATTTTGGGCGCGCTGCCCGCGCAGCCCGTGGGGGATATAAAGAAAAATTTCTCTTCCGGCGCGTGGCCTGTGCCGCGACATCCGGCGCGCGCCTACTCGTCACGCAGGTCACGCGCCATGAGATCGCACAGGGCCTGCTGCGGGCAATGCCCTGCATAAAGGATTCCGTGCACGGCTCGGGTCAGGGGGGCATCCACCCCCAGGCGCAGGGCCATCTGGTGGATGGCGGCGGTCGTCCTGACGCCTTCGGCCACTGCGCCCAGGCTGCGGGTAATGTGCTCCAGCTTCTCCCCCCGCCCCAGGCGCAGGCCCACCTGCCTGTTGCGTGAAAGATCTCCCGTGCAGGTCAGGGTCAGATCTCCCAGACCGGAAAGTCCCATGAAGGTCTGCGCGGCCGCCCCGCGGGCCACGCCCAGACGGCTCATTTCCGCAAGCCCGCGCGTGATGAGGGCGGCACGGCTGTTGTGCCCCAACCCCAGACCGTCGCAAAGCCCGGCGGCAATGGCCATGACGTTCTTGATTGCTCCGCCCGTCTCCACGCCCGTCACATCAACGCTGGAATAGCAGCGGAAAGCCGGGCCGGAAAAAATGCCGCGCAGGCTGTGCCCCAGTTCCTCGTCGCGGCTGGCCAGCACCACGGCCGTGGGCAGCCCGCGCAAAACCTCCGCCGCAAAGGAAGGGCCGGAAAGCACGGCGTACCGCGGGGCCAGATGCCCCAGGCAGTCCAGTACCACAGAAGAGCAGGAAGCAAGGCTGCCCTCCTCCATGCCCTTGGCCGTGTTGACAAGCACCACCCCCGGCCGGAAAAAGGACGCCTGCCGCGTCAGCCAGCCCCGCAACTGCTGGCAGGGAATCGCCAGCACCACCACAGATCGGCCGAGAAGCGCCGGATCCGTGCCGGCTTCCAGATTTTCGTGCAGCGCAAATCCCGGAAGATAGCGGGGATTTTCCCGTCTTTCGTTCACCGCGCGGGCAACGGCTGCATCCCGCAGCCAGAGCCGCACATCATGCCCGCCAGAAGCCAGCAGATGGGCCAGAGCCGTGCCCCAGCTTCCCCCGCCGGCCACGCAGATGGAGACAGTGTTCATAGCCGTCAATACCCCAGCGCCGACTCCGGCCCCGGACGGTCGGGGAGCTTTCCCCGCTCTCCGGAGGCAAGCGACGCCCCGCTCCCGAAACGCACCAGAAACAGGCCGCTGAAGCGCTGATCCCGGTATACTTCCACGCGGTACACCCTGCCCTGGCGGTCCACGGAAAACTCGGGCAGAAAGTTTTTTCTCTCCAGGCGCAGGCCGCTTTCGTCCTCCCGGCCGCTGTCAAAGCCGATGGCATTGACGCGAAATCCCTCCTCGGGATGCACCACAAAATTTTCACGCACTTCCAAAAGCCTGCCAAAAGGCACTGCCACGTCCTGGCCGTCAACACACACGCGCATGCCCGCAAGGCTCTGGTCCACCTCGCGCCAGTCGGGACGGATAAGGGTGATCATGCGGTTGCCGTAGTGAACGCAAAACTGCCTCTCTCCATCCCTGACGCAAGGCAGCACCGCCATGATGGGCCTGGAGGTCAGGGCCTGTCCCGGCCCTTCCCTGGGCAGGGGCAGGCCGTTGACAGCGGGCCGCACATCGTCCAGAGGCAGGCAGACGCGGTTGTTGACAAACGACACTTCCAGATCGCCCCGCAGGGCATCCCTGACCCCCTGCGGCGTCAGGGCAAAATCCCGTGTGAACTCCACCCCGGCCTGCCGCAGAAAGGATTCCACCATGAGCAGGTGGTAGTAGGCCCGCACTTCCACGGAGAAATCCTTGCTGGCCTCAAGCCCGAAGGCCGCCTTGCCCTGACGTACGGCATAGTACGAAAGGCTGCGCTCCATCTCGGGGTCGCCCTCGGCCGTGCGGGTATTGTGAACGTGCAGCCGGTGCCCCGGACGTATCAGGGCCCTGTTCGCCTCGTCGGTCACCGTGCGCGCGATCCCGGCCAGCCCCCCCATGAACACGCCGGACACCTCGTCCTGATCAATGATGACCGACTGCCCCCAGCGCGCGGGATTGCGCATTTTGTCTTCATATGTCGGGCGGTAATAGCCGCTGCCGTCGTGCAGGTTGAGCACCAGCCCCACCTGCGGCGCGGCGATCAGCCGCTGGATGCGGCGCACGGCATCATATTCGGGGTCCGCGCTGTCCAGCCGGGCAAACTTGCGGTTCATGTCGCCGTGAATGCCGCGCGACCGCCGGATAATGCTGGGAAAATTCAGATTGGGCACCACCCACACAGCCCCGCGGTGGATGCTGTAGTGCGTGGTCAAAAGGCTGGCCGCGGAAAAGCCGCCCGGCTCGTCACCCTGGATTCCCCCCACCACCAGCACCACGCCCCGGGAGGGGCGGTGCTGCCCCAAGCGCATGACGGTAAAGTCCAGAGCAAAATCGCTGTCACCCGCCCGGGCGGGCATCCCGCACAGACAGCACAGCGCAATCAAGGCACACAGGCGGCAAAAGATACGGGCAACGCGCGCGAGTCCGGGACGTTTTGCTTGCATGGGCAGAAATCCTGACAATGGGATATTGGCGTTTTCCCTGTCAGATACGGCATTCATGGGCAAACGGCAAGCCAACCTCCCGGCCACGGCAAAAAGACGCGCTCCCGGCGCGGCACGTCACGGGGCAGGATCAAATCCCGCCGCGCTCACAGCAGTGCGCAGGGCCTGTTCGTCCACCGGCCCGGCCTCCTCATAGGTGAGGGTTTTTTCTTCCAGATTCACCAGAGGATTGCGCACACCGGGGACCCGCCCCGCCGCTTCCTCCACCGCCGCCTTGCAATGCCCGCAGTGCATGCCGTTGACTTTCAGGGATTTCATCGTATTCTCCTTGCAAAAGGATTGCATCGAAAAGAATTTTCATTTTCTCCAAAAGCAGCATACCCGCCGCGCCATCTTCTGGCAAGACGTGCCGCCGACCATCACTCCCAAGGACATGACCATGAGTACCCAACCCCTTCCTTGCCTGCATTTTGATATTGACGGCATGCACTGCGCAGCCTGCTCCGCCCGCATCGAAAGAGTTCTGGGCAGGAGGGACGATGTGGAGCGCGTCAGCGTCAATCTGGCCACCCGACGCGCGCGGGTCAGCCCCCGTGAGGGGATTGACGCCCAAAAATTCGGCGCGGGCATTGTGGAGGCCGTGGCTGCCCTGGGCTTTACCGCAACTCCGGCTGCGGACGATGACCCCGCCGCCCTGTTTGCCACGGCTCAGGCCAAAGAACTGGCGGACCTGGCCACGCGCAAACGCCGCCTGATCCCCATGGCCTGCCTTGTTTTTCCGCTGCTGCTCCTTTCCATGGGGCACATGCTCGGCCTCCGCCTGCCCGCAGTTCTTGATCCCCACACTTCGCCCCGCGCCTTCATGCTCGCGCAGCTTGCCCTGACCCTGCCGGTGGTCTGGCTCGGACGCCATTTTTACCGCGACGGCGCAAGCGCCCTTGCGCGCAAAAGCCCCACCATGGACAGTCTGGTAGCGCTGGGCACAGGCGCGGCCTTCCTCTACAGCCTGTGCGGCACGCTTTTGGGGCTTGTTGCCGCAGACCCCACGCCCCATGCCATGAACCTCTATTACGAGTCCTGCGCCATGCTGCTGACCATGATCGAACTGGGGCAGATGCTGGAGGCCACGGCCAAGCGCCGGGCAGGCGAGGCCATGAGCGCGCTGTTGCGCCTCACGCCGCCAACGGCCCTGAAGCTTGACCCCGCTTCCCCCGACCTTCCCCCGCAGGAAATTTCCCTGTCGTCCGTTGTTCCGGGCGACATTCTGCTCCTGCGCCCCGGCGAACGCGCGCCTGTGGACGGCGAAGTGCTCGACGGCAAAAGCGCCGTGGATTTTTCTCTGCTCACGGGCGAATCCGTGCCCGTGGCCGTGGGGCCGGGGCACAAGCTGCCCGCGGGCTGCCTCAACGGCGAAGGCTCCCTGACCCTGCGGACAGAAGCCGTGGGCAGCGACACCCGTCTGGCGCACATTGTGCGTCTGGTGCGGGAGGCCCAGGGCAGCAAGGCTCCCATTGCCCGCCTGGCCGACCGCGTGAGTTTCCATTTTGTGCCCGCGGTCATGGCTCTGGCCCTTTTTTCCGCTCTGGCGTGGCTTGTGTGCAGCGACGAGCCCGTGAGCACGGCCCTCACCGTTTTTGTGGCCGTGCTGGTCATGGCCTGCCCCTGCGCCATGGGCCTGGCCACCCCCATGTCCATTCTGGTGGGTACGGGCCGGGGCGCGCAACTGGGCGTGCTCATCAGAAACGGCGCGGCTCTGGAGCAGACCTCGCGCATCAATGCCCTGGCTGTGGACAAAACCGGAACCCTGACCACAGGCCGCCCCGCGCTCACCGACATTGACGTTCTTGACGGCATGGACGAAAAAAGCCTGCTGACCCTGGCCTGCGCTCTGGAAACCCGCTCCGAGCATCCGCTGGCCGCAGCCATTGTCAGGGCGGGCCGCGAACAGAATTTGCCCTCCTGCCCGGTGGAGGATGTGGTCATCTCCCCCGGCCTTGGCATTGCGGGGCGCGTGCTCCTTGACCAGACGCCCCATACGGTGGCGCTGGGCAATGCCGCCTTCATGGCCGAACGCGGCATTGCCCTTTCCCCGCAGCAATCCGCCCGCCTGGAAAGTCTGGCCAAGGCAGGGCAGACTCCCCTGCTGCTGGCTCTGGGGCAGGGCGCAGCAGGGCATCCCGCCGCCATTTTTTCTCTGGCCGACAGCCTGCGGCCGGAGTCGGCAAGCGTTGTCAGCCGGTTGCAGCGCATGGGCATGGAGGTTGTCATGCTCACCGGCGACAACGAGCATACCGCCCGCGCCGTGGCGGGAGAAATGCGCCTGCATGTGGCCGCGGGGCTTTTGCCGGAAGAAAAGGCCGCGTATGTGCGGCGCTTGCAGGATCAGGGAAAAATTGTGGGCATGGTGGGCGACGGCATCAATGACGCCCCCGCGCTGGCCGCAGCCCATGTGGGCATGGCCGTGGGCACGGGCGTGGACGTGAGCGCCGAAGCCGGAGACATTGTGCTCATGCGCGGCGGCATGGAGGCAGTGCTCACGGCGCTGGCCCTTTCCCGCGCCACCATGCGCAACATACGCCAGAATCTGCTCTGGGCTTTTGGCTACAATATTCTTGGTTTGCCCGTGGCCGCAGGCCTGCTGCACGCTTTCGGCGGCCCCATGCTTTCGCCCATGCTGGCAGGCACGGCCATGGCGCTCTCGTCCTTTTCCGTGGTCAGCAACGCCCTCCGGCTGCGCTTCTGGAGTCCGGAAAAATGAATCGCGGGACCGTCATGGCCGGATCGGCGCGTACGGAATGCGAACAGCCACGCCCGACGCGTCCCACGTATGGGGCAAACCGTCCAGAAAATCCTTGTGCGCCACAGCATTCAGGAGCATTTCCGCCACAGCCCTGCCCATGCCTTCTCCATCCTGCCGCACGGTGGCGCTCATGTCGCCCTTGCGGATGGCGTCCACACCGATCACCGGGAGAAACTTTTCGGGATTGCCCGTATTGTAGCCCTGTTCCTTGAGCACATCCAGGGCGCCCAGAGCCATGCTGTCGTTGTTGGACAGCACAAGCTCCACGCTTTTGCCGTGCACGGGCCAGAAAACGCGCATGGCCTGCCTTGCCTGCTCCCTGTCCCAGTCGCAGATGAAGGTTTCGCCAAGCTGCTGCATGGCCACACCGAGCCTGCGGGCCTCCTTCACGCTGAACTCGGTGCGCGCCAAGGCTTCGGGGCTTTCGGAATTGCCCTGCAAAAGAACATACTGGACGATGCCGTCCCCGTTGCGGTCATAACGCGGATGCGCCCGCCAGAGTTCCTGAATGATCCGCCCCTGTATTTCCCCCGCCTCGCGCGCTTCGGTTCCCACGAAAGCTGCCTTGTCGTAGGTTTTGATCGTGCTCAGATCCGGCTCCCGGTTGAAAAAGACAACAGGGATCTTGCGCGTCTGGGCTTCCTTGAGCGGCATGGACGCCGTGTACGGTTCCACAAGGTTGACAGCCAGTGCGTCAGCCCCCTGTTTCAGGACTTCACTGATCTGGTCGTTCTGCACAATCTGGTCCGCGCGGGCATGATGCAAAACCACAACGGCCCGGCCCTCCAGGGCTGTGCGCAGGGCCTGGCTGACCAGAGAAACATAAACATCGTCCTCACTGTAAAGAAAAACGCCGATCACCGGGAGGCCCGCTTTTTTCTCCGGCGCGCGCCCGGTTTCGCAGCCTCCCGCCAAGACAGATACGCACAAAAGCAGTGCCCAAAGAATATGGTTCTTGCGTGCGTTCACCACTCTCTCCTTCACTTGCCCCCGTGCCCGGACAGGATATCTTCCGCCTGCGGAATGCTCCAGCGCAGCAGCGCTGCCTGCAACAGCGCCATGTCCAGCGGCTTGGTGATGTGATCGTTCATGCCCGCTTCCAGGCTTTTTTCCCTGTCGCCGCTCATGGCATTGGCGGTCATGGCAAGGATGGGCACCGTGGCGGCCCCCGGCCTGCCGCTTTCGCGGATTTTGCGCGCGGCTTCCAGGCCGGACATGACAGGCATCTGTATGTCCATGAGCACAATGTCGAAGCTGCCTTCTTCCCAGAGGGAGAGGGCTTCACGGCCGTTGCAGGCCAGCGTCACCTCAAGTCCCATGGAGCCCAGAATCTCCAGAGCGATTTCCTGATTGATTTCATTGTCCTCCGCAAGCAGCACACGCAGGGGCGGCAAAAGAAAATCCTTGCCTTCCTCCCGCTCTGCTTCCGGAGCCAGCGAAACACATTCCCGCACCAGTACGGTGAACGAAAACGTGCTGCCCTTTCCGGGCACACTTTCAAGCCAGATGCGCCCGCCCATCAGTTCCGCCAGCTTGCGGCAGATGGCAAGCCCCAGCCCCGTTCCCTCGTAGCGGCGGGTGGCGGAACCGTCCACCTGCACAAAGGAGTCAAAAACCGCGGCCTGATCCTCAGAGCTGATGCCGATGCCCGTATCCGCCACGTCAAAACGCAGCAGCAGACCGTCGGAGCGTTTTTCCTCCACTTCCACACGCACGCTCACGCCGCCCTGCTCGGTAAATTTGAGCGCATTGGCGCAGAGATTGATACATATCTGGGTGATGCGCATGGCATCGCCGGCCAGTACCGGAGGCACATCATCCGCAACGGAAAATGTCAGGCTGAGGCCCTTTTCGCGGCTTTTGTCCTGCAAAAGGTCGCGCACGCTGTCCAGAATTTCCGCAACGCTGAACGGCTCTGACTTCAGTTCCGCCCTGTTGGCCTCGATTTTGGAAAAATCCAGAATATCGTTGATGATTTGCAGCAAATTCCTGGCTGCCGTGTCCACACGTTGCAGATAGTGCATCTGGCGCGGCTCGGGATTGTCGCGCAGAGCCAGATAGACCATGCCGAGGATGCCGTTCATGGGCGTGCGTATCTCATGGCTCATGCGGGCCAGAAATTCGCTTTTTGCCTTGTTGGCGGCTTCGGCCTTTTCCACCAGAGAGGTCAGGGTGCTCACCATGTCATTGAGGCTGTCGGCCAGTTGCCCCAGTTCGTCGCCGCGCTGCACCTGCGTGTCGCGCCGCGTGAGTTCCCCGCTGGCGATGCGCGAGGCAAAACGGCTCAACCGCTTGATATCCCTGATTGCCGGAGAAATGAGCAGCCACACGCACAGCACCGCCAGCAGGGCGCTGACCAGCCCCACGCCCCATACGGCGCGCCTGCTGGACTGAAGCTCCTCCTGCATGTAGCCCGCCTTGGCCTGCACCACCGCAAACAGATTGGTCTGGGGAATACGGAAAAAACTGAAATGCCTTTCATCCGTTCCCGTTCCTGTTCCCGTCGAGCAGTGCCGACTGGTCAGGGTTCCGTACGGGCGGGCGCGCATTTCCTGTATCACGTCCTGCAGCGCGGCACGGCCCACACGTTCGCCCACCAGATCTGCTGTCACCACGCCGCTGTCCGCGACAATGCAGGCATCCATGACCGCATCACCGGCGTCCAGAAGGGCGCTGCGGGAAATCTTGTTCATCTGCAAGGCGCCCACAAGCATGCCTTCCCGACCGTTGTGGATGATTTTGAGGGCAATGGGCAGGAGCATTTCCTGCCGCTCCAGATCCGGCATGGCCTGGCCGATGAAGAGGATATTCTTTTGCTTTGCCTCCTGAAACCATGTGGTCTGGGCCATGCCCAGAGGATCCCAGGCCGGGGGCAGTGTTCCTCCCAGCACCTGTCCCTCCCCGTCCAGCAGAAAAAAGGCGGCATAATTGTGCACTGCCCTGATCCTGTCCAGGTGCAGCCCCAGCAGCCTTCGGGCGGACTGTCCATCCGGGGACGAGGCGTCAAGGCTCTCCATGACGTAGGGCAGGCCCGCGGCAAGCAGAATGTCCTTGCCAGCCCGCTGCAACTGAAGGGAAATGGCCTTGCCCACCACCCGCGCCGTGCCCAGGGTCTGTGCGTCCTTGGTGCGGTTGACGCCCTCGCTGGTCACCTGCGTGACGATAAGGGATGTGCCGAGCCACGAGCAGACGATGATTGCGAAAATAAAGAGGGGAAGCTTGACCTTGATGCCCATTCTCATGGGTATTGCCCCGCTGTCGTCGGTTTTCTGGGGCGGCGCGGCGGAACCTTTCCGTCAGGCAAAGGGCGCGCTCCTTCGGGCAGGGGCAAACGCTCCTGCCCCGCAGCGGGGCGCGCGCATATTCATGCCGGGCACATTTCCAGGTAGGGATCGCTCCCTTGAAGATACCGGATATAATCAGCCACTCCGGCCTCAATGTCAACAAAGCGCACCGGGCACTTTTTTTCCTCAAGCCAGGCCATGTCTGCCTGGGTAAAATCCTGGTATTTGCCGTGCAGGGCCTCGGGCATGTCCACATATTCGATGCCCGGCTCGCGCCCCATGGCCGCAAAAACAGCCCGCGCCAGATCATTCCAGGTGCGCGCGCTGCCCGTGCCCACGTTGAGAAAACCGTTGACCTCCGGATTGTGGAGCAGCCAGAAAACGACTTCCGCGCAGTCCTTGACGTAGACAAAGTCCCGCATCTGCCCGCCGTCGGCACAGTCTCGCGAAGAAGAACGGAAAAGCCGCATGCGCCCTGTGGCCGCTATTTCCCCAAAGGCCTTGCACGCCACGCTGCGCATGCTCCCCTTGTGGTACTCGTTGGGCCCGTACACATTGAAAAACTTCAGGCTGGCCACCTGCCCGTCCAGCCCGTTGTCCAGCAGCCAGAGATCAAAAAAATGTTTGGAATAGGCATACATGTTCAGCGGCTTCAGACGGGGGAGAATCTCCCGGCTGGACGCAAAACCCTCGGAGCCGTTGCCGTAGGTGGAGGCGGAACTGGCGTGGACAAGGCGGATGCCCCTTTCCGTGGCGTAGCGGCACACATGCTGGCTGAAGGCCACGTTGTTGGCCATGAGAAAATCGGCGTCACCCTGCGTTGTGTCCGAACAGGCGCCCAGATGCACCATGCCCTGTATGCCGCCGGGCAGGGCATTGTCCCGCAGGAGGCGGAGAAATTCCGAACGGTGCAGATAGTCGGCATAGCGCCGGTTGACCAGGTTTTTCCATTTGTCGGCATGTCCCAGATTGTCCACCACAAGAATGTCCGTGATGCCCGCCCGGTTCAGCCGCCAGATCACGGCACTGCCGATGAAGCCCGCCCCTCCGGTCACGACGTACATGTGCGCTCCAGACAATCCGCCCAGTGGTGCAAAAGAAAGATGTGGGCCTCCTGAATGCGCGCCGTGACCTGGTGCGGCACAACCACGGCCATGTCCGCCAGAGAGGCCAGCACACCGCCGTCACGGCCCAGCAGGGCAAGAGAGAACATGCCCTGCCCGCGCGCCTCCCGCACGGCGCTGACAATGTTTTCCGAGTGCCCCGAAGTGGAAATGCCCACAAAAACATCGCCGTGGCGGCCCAGCGCCTCCACCTGACGGGAAAAAACCTCCCGGAACCCGAAATCGTTGCCGATGGCCGTGAGGTTGGACGTGTCCGTGGTCAGGGCAATGCAGGGCAGAGCGCACCTGTTGCGCTGAAAGCGCCCCACCAGTTCGGCGGCAAAATGCTGGGCATCGGCGGCGGAACCTCCGTTGCCGGCCACAAGGATTTTGCCTCCCCCGCTCAGGGCATCGCCCATGTGCCGGGCGGCATCCTCCACCTGGGGGGCAAGAGTGCGCAGCAGGGCAAAAAGCTCCAGATGGGCCTCAAGCGAGGCGGCAAAAAGGGAACTGGTCATGACGGCCCCCGTGGATTCTTCCGGTGCAGATGGCGGATATCTGTGTGCCCGCAAACGCAGGCAAAGTCTGCCTTTCCTTACACAGAAAAGCCCCGTGGCGCAATGCGCCGCGCACATCGGGCCGCCCGCCGCTCATGCCACGGCTTCGGGCCTGCGCTGCTCCAGAAAGCCGTGGGGCAGTGCGGGCAGCATCCTGCGCAAACGCTCCCAGCGGCGGGTCTCCTCCAGAACATCCAAAGCAAAATCGCGCAGTTGCCCATAACTTTCGGCCAGCGCGCAGCCATCGGTATCAATGATGCGGTCAGCGCGGCGCGGCTCGTCAAAGGTATCGGAAACGCCGCTCAAAAGGGCAAGCTCGCCGCAGGCGGCCTTGGCGTACAGCCCCTTGACATCGCGCTCCACCAGGGTTGCCAGCGAGCAGCGCACCCATACCTCCCGGTACAGGGGAAAAACCGCGCGGTTTTTCTGCCGCATGCTCTCGTAGGGGGTGATGGCCGCCACCACACAGACCTTGCCCCGGCTTGCCAAGTCCAGCACATGGTCACGCATGGCGTCAATGTTGCGCTGGCGGTCTGCGGGCGTAAAGCCGGAAAAACCAAAGCGGCGGCGAAAAATATCGCCGTCCACAAATTCCGTTTCCAGCCCCTGCCCCTCAAGGTACAGGCGCAAAAGGGAGCCCAGGGTTGTTTTGCCGCTGCCGGAAAGCCCCAGCAGCCAGAGAACAGGTTTCATGCGCACCTCGTTTGTCTGTGCCGCGCGCCCGCCGCAACATGTGGTGGGCCAAAAGGCGGCTTTTGCCGCCGTGCGGTTCTTGGTCGCCTGAAACTTGCAATTTTTTGACCAAAAAGATTTTTTTCAGAAAAAACGTACAAATAGCATACGCGCTTCGGGCGCAGAAGAATTTTTTGACGCCCCGGCCTATCCCGCCGCGTCCACAATGGCGCGGGCGTCCATTTGGGGATGGAGGGGCAGCAGCGCCAGCCTGCGGAAATCCTCCGGCCGGTCCATATCCAGTTTCAGGTCGGGGCGGCGCAGCCATTCCTCCTGCGGATCAAACGTGCCGATGGAAAAACGGGCAGCATTGTCCCAGATATGGTTGAGGCAGTGCTCGCGCTGGGTGGGCAGTACGGCTTTTGTCTCCAGCTCTTCCAGCAGATCGCGGGAGAGGATTTCCGCTCCCAGCCCGTCGGGCCAGAGATTGTTGCGCGGAACATGGTTGTAGGCATAGTCCCAGCGCCCCCGCGCATGAAAATCCGCCAGCCGGTCCACAGCTTCCCCCCAGATCAGGGGATTGTCAGCGCAGACCCGCACCACAAGACCGGCATCCGCCATGCGCGCCGCCATGCAGAAACGCGCCAGCACATCGTCCTCCGGCCCGGCCATGCAGGGCACGCCGCGCCGCCGCAGATGCTCCAGCAAAACCAGGTCCAGAGGCGTATCCGGAACCGCCACCATGATCCCGTCGAGCGAGCGGGCCCGCGCAAGACGCTGCGTCACCCAGTCGATGACCGGCACATCCCGCAGACACAGCAGGGATTTCATGGGCAGGCGGCTGGAACCCAGGCGGGCCTGAACAATGGCAATACGGCGGGGGGAACGGGCCATGATTTTTCCTGATGTTTTTGGGGACTTGCCCGATGGCGGCCCTACGGCCGGGCCTTTGCCTGCGCGTCCGTTCCTTCCCGCAGCACGTCCTGCATCAGCGCCACCACCCTGGCCTTGTTGGCGGTAAAGTCCAGCGCGTTCTGGCGCTCCCAGAAGCGCCGCCGCCGGTCGGGTTTGAGCATGGCAAGAAACATGTTGCGTATCCGGGCATCGCCCACGCTGTCCATGACGCCCGCAAAGGCAAAACCGTTGCGCGGGCGGGCAAAGGTGTGGCTGGCCTCGCGCCGGTGATGGGCCAGCACAATGGCCGGTATCCGCATGTGTGCCAGTTCGTACACCGTGCGCCCCGCGGAGCAGATGGCCAGATCCGCTCCCTCCATCATGCGGCTCATGACATTGGTGGCCCAGGCAAAGGTGATGCGGCTGTTGCCCAGACGCTCCAGGTGGGCCTCCATTTCCTCCCTGTGGGCATAGCCCGGCCCGGCCACCAGCCTCACGGCAATGCCGTACGCCCGGCAGACAGGCTCCACAATATCCAGCACGCGGCGCGAGCAGTCGTGCTGGTCCGTGCCGCCAAAGGTGATGAGCACGGTTTTCACGGCATCGCGCCAGATATTGCGCTCCGCGTTCAAGAATTCGTCGCGCAGGCAAAAATAGTCCGGCCCGCAGCGCAGCCGCTCTGTGGACAGTTTGTCCTCATACAGGGCATTGACCACCAGCCGCGCCCTGTCCGCCCCCGGCCCCTCGTCTTCAAAATTGACGCAGCGCACCCCTGCCGCCGCAAGACGTTCCATATACTCCGTATCTGTATTCAGAATGTCGTTGACCACCAGATCCGGGCGCAGCCCGAGCACGGTTTCCGCCAGAGCCTCCTCGCCCTGCCGCACGATTTTGTAGTCCTTGCGGGCAATGCTTTCCACCGCCAGTTCGCTCTGCCGCGTGCAGACAAAACTGATCCTGTGGTCCGTGATTTCGTGGGCCAGCATGAGCGCGCGAAAAACGTGCCCCATGCCGATGGCGGGCCAACCGGCCACCACAAAGACCACATGCCGCCTTTGCAGCAAATGCTCACAGATCCACCAGTCCTGATAGCCCTGTATCTCGATGGCCCTGTCGTTGAGAAAATAGGGAATGGTTCTGCCCGTCCCCCCTCCGCCCAGCAGGGACAGGCGCAGGATGATGAGAGCGCGGCTTTCCACCAGCAGCATTTTTTCGTCCCGCTGGTCGTCCAGCAGCATTTCCAGGCTTTCCCCGCGCATGCTCCAGACACGCTGCCGCACGCTCTTGACGGTCACCAGACTGTCCGCCCCGGAGTCACGGTATTTTTTCCAGGCGTCTTCCACGTCCACCCAGGTCAGCAGGGGGCAGGACGCGCGCAGCACAATGCAGTGCCTGTAGCGGGAGGCAAGGTCGGCCAGCAGATCCCGCATTTCGGCCACAATGTCCAGCGAAGTGAAGCGCAGCTCCCTGTTCCGGCAGTGGCGTATTCCGGCCCGCTCGCAGATGAGCGCAATTTCCTGGCTGTCGGTGAGCGCCACAACGTCCTCGCCGGGCAATACCGCGCGCGCCGTATGGATGGCCCTTTCCACAAGAGTGACCCCGGCCAGCTTTTTGACCAGCTGGTCGGGGATGACCGCATTCTTCTTGACGGCCGGAATGACGATGCAGCGTTCTTTCACACAAGAGCCTTCCCGGCCGCGCCGGGGCCTGTCTTCACCCCTGCCGGGACAGCACCTGACGGCTGGCCTCGATCATGTATTCCAGATCCTCCTCGCTCAGCCAGTGCTGGAAGGGGAAGGAAACCATGGTGTCATAGAACAGATCGGCATTGGGGCAGGCGGCCTGACCCATGCCCTGGCGGCGGTAATAGTCGTAGCGGTCCAGCGGCATGTACTGCACCACGCACTTGACGCCCTTTTCGTCGTGCATGGCGCGGATAAAGCTGTCGCGCGCCTCCGGGCCAGAGGTCATGCGCGCCGCCAGCAGGTGGTAATTGTGGCGGCGGCTCTCCTCCCGGTGGAATTCCAGTTGCGGAAAGTCCGCCAGAGCGCCCATGAAGCGCAGGGCGCGGGCGCGCTTTTCGTCGTTGATGCTGTCAATGCGCTCCAGCAGTTTGGCCCCCAGGGCGCATTCCACTTCGCCGAGGCAGTAGTTGGCGGGTTGCAGGGGCACATCGTCCAGCATGGGCAAGTCCACATTGCCCATGGCGGGCTTCCAGTAGTCCGCTCGTTCGAAACCGAAGGCGCAGTGCCCGTTGTGGCGCAGGGCCGGCACCAGCGCGGCCAGGGCGGGATCGCGCACATAGAGCATGCCCCCCTCGCCCAGGGTGGTGATGTTTTTGTGGGAGTGGAAGGAGAAAATGCCCATGTCGCCGAAACTGCCGGCCTTTTTCCCCTCCAGTTCCGAACCGATGGCCTGGGCGGCGTCTTCAATGAGCAGCAGCCCGTGCTCCTTGCAGAGAGCGGCAATGGCGGGCATGTCCGCCACATAGCCGTACAGGTGCACCACCACCACGGCGCGGGTGCGGGGCGTGAGCACCGCCTCGATGCTCCGGGCGGTGACCACACGGGTGTGCAGATCCATGTCTGCCCAGACCAGGCGCGCGCCCTTCTTGACATAGGGATAGGCCGAAGCCGTGAACGTGTGCGAGGGAATGACCACCTCGTCACCCGGCTCAAAGCGGCAGAGCAGGGCCGAAAGCTCCAGCGCCGCGCAGCCGTTCATGGTGGTGAAGCAGCTTCCCTGCGGCACACCCTGGTATGCGGCAAACCTGCTTTCAAAGGCGCGCATGTAGGTTCCCTGCGTCAGGGGATCGGCATTGCGCATGGCCTCCACCACCACGGCGATCTCTTCTTCCGTATAGCGGATGGCGCGGCCGCTGAAATTGACTCTGATGCCCATGAAAAGGACTCCTACATGCGCTTGAAGCGTTCCACAACGTTTTCTTTGGTCAGGATATTCCGGAAATCGGGGCCAAGGCGGTTGGAAAGGGGTTTTTCGTGCACGATGGTGGCCTCGTACAGGGCGGTATACTGCTCTTCCGTCAGCCCCCGGCAGATGCCCGCGGGCAGCTCAATGTCCTGCCGTTCCAGCATGGTCATGAAGTCCCGGTACTGTTCGGGATAAATGTCTTCCAGCACCGAAAGGGCATAGCAGTTGGCAATACCGTGGCGCATGTGCAAAACCATGCTCAAGCCCGCGGAAACAGGGTGCACCACGCCCACGAAGCCTGCGGCCATGCCGCCCAGAAAAGAGGCGATCATGAGCTTTTCCCGGTTTTCGTCGCTCATCATGTCGCGGGACAGGAAAATCTGCTTGCTGAGATCAATGGCCTTCTCCGCCAGAGAATCCACCACCACGTTGCGGTAGGAGCCGGTGATGGACTCGAAGCAGTGCATATAGGTGTCAATGCCCGTATAGAAATACTGGTTGCGGGGCACGGTGGCGGTAAGATCCGGATCCAGCAGCACCTGATCGAACATGGTGAAGTCGCTGTTCATGCCCAGCTTGATGTTTTTGGCCTCGTTGCAGATGATGCCCGTGCGCGAGGTTTCCGCTCCTGTCCCCGACAGGGTGGGCACGGCGATCTTGTAGGGCGCGGGATGCCTGACCAGTTCCCAGCCCTGATAGTCTTCGGCCTTGCCGGGATTGGTCAGCAGGTTGCCCACGCATTTGCAGGTGTCCAGAATGCTGCCGCCGCCAAAGGCCAGCAGCGCGCACGGCTCTGCCCCGCCCAGAAAATCCCTGACCTGTGCGGCATATCCGTCCACACTTTCGGTGGTCGGTTCCGCCGCGGCGTCCACATAAACCACCAGATCGCGGCTTTCCACCGGCAGGGAGGCCACAAGATCGCGCCCCTCGAAAAAACGGTCCACAAAAAATACCGCCGGGCCGGAGCGCACCTTGCGCCGCGCGCCCAAAAGGTCACCCAGTTGGGAAAGGCAGCCCTTGCCGATCATGTAATAGCCGACATTCTTCGCATTGCGATACATGCTTGTCCCCTCAAAAAATATTCTCTGCGCAGTCGGAATACGCGCAAACATCCGCACTTTCAGGCCCGGACATTCTCCCGCCATGCCCGCACCGTGTTGGAGAGGAGCATGGCGATGGTCATGGGGCCGACACCGCCGGGCACAGGCGTGATGGCCCGCACCCTGGGGCTGACACTGGCAAAATCCGCATCTCCGCACAGCCCTTCGGGCGTGCGGTTGATGCCCACATCAATGACCACCGCGCCCTCGCCCACCATGTCGCCGGTGATGCAGCGGGGCCTGCCCATGGCCAGAAAAAGAAAATCCGCCTGCCTGCACTGTGCTGCCAGATCGGGCGTGCGCGAATGGCAGAGCGTCACCGTGGCGTCGCCGAAAGCCCCCGGACGGGCCAGCAGCATGGCCAGCGGCTTGCCCACAATGTTGGACCGCCCCACCACCACCGCCCTTTTGCCTTCCGTGGGCAGGTTGTAGCGCCGCAAAAGCTCCACGACCCCGGCGGGCGTGCAGGGCACAAATCCCGGCAGGCCCAGCGCAAGGCGGCCCGCATTGACCGGGTGAAAACCGTCCACATCCTTGGCGGGCTCAATGGCCAAAAGGCATTGTTGCGCGTCCAGCCCCGCGGGCAGGGGCAGTTGCAGCAAAATGCCGTCCACCGCAGGATCGGCATTGCAGCGTCCAATGAGCGCCAGCAGTTCGTCCTGGCTGATGGAGGCGGGCAGATGGTGGGGAAAGGACACGATGCCCGCTTCCGCGCAGGCGCGCTCCTTGTTGCGCACATAAACCTGCGAGGCGGGGTCCTCCCCCACCAGAATGACCGCCAGCCCAGGAGCGCGCTGCGCCCCGGCGCGGGCGGCCACCGTTGCAGCCAGTTCACCGCGTATCTTTGCAGCGGTTGTTTTGCCGTCGATGAGCAGCATGTGACTCCCTTTCCGGTGCGCGGGCGGCTCCGGGGGAGCCGCCCGCGCCCGCAACGCCGCAGTACCGGCGCGTCAGTCCTGAAGATAGTATTCGGCCATGACCGGACCGAAAAAGTCCGCATCATCGCCCAGTTCTTCCTCAATGCGCAGCAACTGGTTGTACTTGGCCATACGCTCGGAGCGGCAGAGCGAGCCGGTCTTGATCTGTCCGGCGTTGACGCCCACCGCGAGGTCGGCGATGAAGCTGTCTTCCGTTTCGCCGGAGCGGTGCGAAATCACCGTGCTGTATGAGGATTCCTTGGCCATTTCAATGGTGTCCAGGGTTTCGGTGACCGTGCCGATCTGGTTGAGCTTGATGAGGATGGAGTTGGCCACGCCGCCCTCGATGCCTTCCACCAGAATGGCCGGATTGGTCACAAACACGTCGTCGCCCACCAACTGCACGCGGTCGCCCAGAGCGCCCGTGAGCATGCCCCAGCCGTCCCAGTCCTGCTCGGCCATGCCGTCCTCAATGGAGATGAGCGGATATTTTCCGGCAAATTCTCCGAGCCACTGGCTGAGTTCGGCATTGCTGAAGGTCTTGCCCTCGCCGCCGAGAACGTATTTTCCGTCCCGGAAAAATTCGCTGGCCGCCACGTCCACGGCCAGGGCCACCTCTGAGCCGGGATTGTACCCCGCCTCCTCAATGGCCTTGATGATGTAGCGAAAAGCCTCATCATGGTTGGCGAGATTGGGGGCAAAGCCGCCTTCGTCGCCCACGCTGGTCACATGCCCGTCCTTTTTCAGGATGGCTTGCAGCTTGTGGAAAATTTCCGCGCCCATGCGCAGCGAATCGCGGAACGTGGCCGCGCCCACAGGCATGATCATGAATTCCTGGATATCCAGATTGTTGGGCGCGTGCGCCCCGCCGTTGATGATGTTCATCATGGGCACGGGCAGCACCTTGGCGTTGATGCCGCCCAGATATTTGTAAAGCGGCAGCCCCAGAAACGAGGACGCCACCCTGGCGCAGGCCATGGACACGCCCAGGATGGCGTTGGCCCCGAGGCGGGACTTGTTGTCCGTGCCGTCCAGATCAATGAGGGTGTTGTCGATCTGCACCTGACGCAGCACATCCGTGCCCGTGAGCGCGTCGGCGATTTCGCTGTTCACATGCTCCACCGCATTGGTCACGCCCTTGCCGCCGTACCGGCCCTTGTCGCCATCGCGCATTTCCAGAGCTTCGCGGCTGCCGGTGGACGCGCCGGAAGGCACTGCGGCGCGGGCACTGTGCCCGGACTCCAGCGTCACTTCAACCTCAACCGTGGGATTGCCGCGCGAATCAAGAATTTCGCGCCCGAAAACCGAGGCAATGCTGCTCATGTTCCACTCCTTTGCCCTGCGGGCCTGTTTGGTGCGGGGACGGACGCCGCCGTGGGGCTGCCCGCGCCTGCGGCCTGTTTCACCTCATAATACAAAAGGCGCAAGCCCTCCAGCAGGAGCATGGGCAGCACCCGGTCAAAAACAGGACTGATCCCGGCAATGGACGCGGCAAAACCGCCTGTGCCCAGAACCGCCGCCGGAGACGGCATCTGCTGCCTGAGCCGTGCGGTCAGCCCCTCCACCATGCAGACAAAGCCGAAAACCAGGCCGTGCTTCATGCTCATGGCCGTGCTGCGTCCCGGCTCCGGTTGGGCGGCACTGACCTCCAGGTCAATCCTCGGCAAGCGGGCGGCCTCCCGCGACAGGGCCGCCAGAGCCGTGCGCGGCCCGGGAAAAATCAGGCCGCCCATGTACGCGTCCCCGCGCACACAGTCAATGGTCATGGCCGTGCCAAAATCCACCACCAGAAGTGACGGCGTCTGCGGGTACAGGCGGCGGGCCGCATAGGCGCCCACCAGCCGGTCTTCGCCCACCTCCTCGGGCCGCTCGTAGCAATTTTGCAGCGGCACTTCCAGATCCCGCCCCACGCGGTACAGCGGGCAGCCCAGATACCGCCCCACGGCATCGCGCAGCAAAGGTTCAAAGGCCGGAGAAACGGAAGATGCCGCGCACGCGACGATCTGCCCCGCGCTCACCCCGGCATGCCCCAGAAGCGTCAGGAGCGTCAGCCCGAGGTTGTCCGCCGTCTGCCGTGTGTCCGTACACAGGGTGTAGGAGGCAAGCACCTTCTGCCTGTCGGCCAGCCCGATCTTGATGGAGGTATTGCCTATGTCGAAAAGCAGAACTTCGGGCCGCACAAAGACCTCCTTCCGGACAGGCGTACCGCTACTCCACAGTGACGCTCTTGGCAAGATTGCGCGGCTGGTCCACATCCTTGCCCAGATAGTCGGCCATTTCGTAACTGAAAAGCTGGAGCGCGGGCAGGACAACAAAACCGGCCAGAGGCGAAGGCAGAAAGGGTATTGTCCAGAGATCATCGCCGCCCACGGCCGTCCCTTCGTGGGCGAGCACCAGGGTTTTGCCCTGGCGGGCCTGCACTTCCACCATGTTGGACACCACTTTGGGCAGCAGCGCATCGTTGAGGGCCAGAACAAATGTGGGGAAAGACGGATCAATGAGGGCAATGGGGCCGTGCTTCATTTCGCCCGCCGCATAGCCTTCGGCATGGATATAGGAAAGTTCCTTGAGCTTCAGCGCGCCTTCCAGCGCCAGCGGATGGCAGTGCCCCCGCCCCAGATAGAAGAAGTTGCGCGCCCCGGCATACGCGCGCGAAAGTTCGCGCGCCCGTGCGTGCATGGCGGGCAGCGCCCCGGCAAGCACATCGGGGATGCCTTTCAGGATCTCCGTATTCCGGCGCACTTCCTCCGCAGGCAAAACCCCCTGGCGGCCCCCCCAGTAGAGGGCCATGAGCGCCAGCATGAGCATCTGGCTGCACATGGCCTTGGTGGAGGCCACGCTGATTTCCGGGCCAGCCTGGGTGTAGAGCACGGCCGCAGCCTCGCGCGCAATGGACGATCCCACCACATTGCACAGCCCCAGCGTGGTTGCGCCCTTTTCACGGGCCATGCGCAGGGCGGCCAGGGTATCGGCCGTCTCGCCGCTCTGGCTGATGGCCAGAACCATGTCGTCCTTGTCCAGAAGGAGGCTTTCGCGGTAGCGGAATTCCGAGGCAATTTCCACCTGCACGGGCACGCGGGCCCAGTGCTCCAGCAAATGGCGCCCCCAAAGCCCGGAATGCCAGGACGTGCCGCAGGCCACAATATGCAGGCGGCGCGGCACAGGCAGGGCATCCAGTTCGTGCAGCAGCACGCTCCCGCCCTGCGCGTCCACCCTGCCGCTCAGACCGTCAGCCACCACCCGCGGCTGCTCGAAAATTTCCTTGAGCATGAAGTGGCGGTATCCGCCTTTCTGGGCGGCCTGCATGTCCCACTGGATGGTTTCCACGCCGCGTTGTGCGGGCTGCATGTCCTCAAGGCGCAAGATGCTGTATTCCTTGGCGGAAACGCGCACCATGTCGCCGTCTTCCAGAAAGACCACCTGGCGGGTGTAGGGCAAGAATGCGGGAATGTCCGAGGCCACAAAATGCTCGCCCGTGCCCAGGCCGAAAATGAGCGGGGCGGACATGCGCGCGGCATAAAGCACGCCCGGCTCGTCAACAGACATGAGGCAAACGGCGTACGCTCCGCGCGCCTGCCGCAGGGCAGCGGCAAAGGCATGCAGAAGATCGCTCTCTGTCTTGCGGTGTTCGGCAATGAGGTTGACCAGAACTTCCGTGTCAGTGTCCGAATGGAAAACATGGCCCCTGGCCGCGAGGTCGGCCTTGAGTTCCTGATAGTTTTCGATGATGCCGTTGTGCACCAGGCTCAGGCTCCGGTCATTGGAGCAGTGGGGATGGGCATTGCGCTCTGCCGGCGCTCCGTGGGTGGCCCAGCGGGTATGCCCCATGGCGCAGACCGGAGTGACCACGCCCTCTGCGCGGGCAAGGCGTTCCTCCAGAGCGCCCAGCTTGCCCACGGCGCGCACCACATGCATTTCTCCCTGCCGGAGCCAGGCCACGCCGGACGAATCATACCCGCGGTATTCCAGGCGGCGCAGCCCCTCCATCACTACGGGCACAGCCGGTCTGTGCCCGGCGTATCCAATAATGCCGCACATGGGAATCTCCTTGTTGCAAGGGCTGGAGAAGTTGCATTCCTGCTGTCGGCAGGCCCGCAAAGGCGGAACTACATGTTCTTTCTGTCCACCAGGGCGGGATCCAGAACTTCGATGCGCGCGCGGGAAAGAAGGCGCTGCATGAAGATTTCAAAAAGCCCCTCGGCACGCTCGCGTTTCATGGCGTCAACCATGATGTCCCTGACGGCCTCCCATTCCGCGGCCTCGGGCGGGCGCACCCCGCTCACACGGGCAAAAAGGACTCCCGGCCCATCGCCGCTGCTGGTCACGGCATACACGCCGGGCAGCCATGCGTTGGTTGCGGTGCTGAAAAGAGCTTCGGACAGGGCCTGGTCAGGCGCAAAACCGGGCAGCGCACCGCCGCGCTCCACGGTGGGGGCGGCATGCAGCTTGAGATCCGCCCTGTCTCCGGCATCCGGAGGCCCGTCAGACAGTGCCCCGCGTTTTTGGGAGGCTGCCTCCATGGCCTTGGTCAGCGCCTTTTCCGCCCGGATTTTTTCCACAATGTCCTCCCTGACCTGGGCCAGGGGACGGGTGGAAGCGGCTTCGGACTTGAGAACGCGCACCACCAGATAGGCATCTCCGGCTTCCAGCACCGAATCCACAGGCGAGCCTGCGGGCACGGCCAGCAGGGAAGCGGCGTCCCCGGCCTTGACATGCAGCTTTGCTTCCAACTCCGCGGCGGAAACAAGCCCGGTCTCCCCAAACTCCAGGCCCAGCGTGTCAGCGCTCTCCTTCAGGGATTTGCCCAGGATATTGGCTTCCACCAGATTGTCCAGCACATCGTGCAGCCTGCTTTCTCCCCTTTCCTGCGCCATGGCCTTGCGCACATCGGCGGCCGCTTCCGCAAAGGGCGGCACGCCGCCGGGCTTTTTTTCCTCAACCTTGATGAGGTGCAGACCAAAGGGGCTGCGCACCGGAGCCGACACCGCGCCCGGCTTGAGAGCAAAAGCCGCCTGCTCGAAAGGCTCCACAGTCATGCCCCGCCGGATCCAGCCAAGTTCTCCGCCGGGCCCGGCGGCATTGGGGCCGTTGTGCGCATCAGCCACAGCGGCAAAGGCCTTTCCGGCCGCAAGCTCGGCTTCAATGGCGGCCATGCTTTTTCCGGCCTTTTCCACCTCGTCTTCGGCAGCGTCTTCGGCCAGCGGAACAAGAATGTGCGCGGCCCTGACTTCTTCTTCACGGGCAAAGCGCGCGGTATTGGCCTCATACCAGGCCAGAGCCTCGCTCTCGCCGATGGATTCGGCCCTGCCCAGCGCCTCGGCCCTGACCAGAACATAGGCCAGAGCCACCCTGGCGGGGATGCCGAAGTCCGCCTTGCGGGCATCGTAGTAGGCCTGCACTTCCTCTTCCGTGGGCGCAACAGAGCCCGCATACGCCGCAGCCGGGAAAAAGGCGTATTCCACAGACCGCTGCTCGCGCAGAAAATCGTACCGATTGCGCGCTTCTTCAGGGTCTGTCCACACAGAGGCCGTCACCAGGGCAAAGAGCTTCTGGCGCAGCATGTCGCCCGCCATCTCCTGCTCGTACCGGGCCGGCGACATTCTCTGCGCTTCAAGTACGCGCTTGTAGGCCTCGGGATCAAAGCGCCCCTGGGCGTCCTGAAAAGCCTTGACTTCGCCAATGGCCATGCGCAGTTCCAGCGGCGTGACCGTGATGCCCGCCCGCGCGGCTTCCGCAGACAGAAGGTTGCGGGTCACAAGATCGCGCAGCACCTGACGGCCCAGCTCCTGCGCCAGGGCCTCCCGCGGCAGACCGGGATTGTTGCGCCGCATGGCGTCCTCGGCATGCCGGTAGGCCAGTTCAAAATCCCGCGCGGAAATGGGCGAACCGTTGACCATGGCCACATGGTTGCCGCCGGTTCTGTCGCTCAGGCTGCCGACGCCCCAGAAAACAAAAACCAGAATGATGACGCCAAAAGCCAGCTTCACACCGAAGGACTGGGCATTGGAACGGATATATTCGAGCATGGCTGACTCCGCGTGATATCTTTTTGCTCAACAAAAGGGGAGTATACGCGCAACGCGGCGGAACTTCAAGAATGCCGCCCGAACCGGCGCGCCCCTTTCGATGACCTTGCAAACAGGTGTGTTGCATTCCAGACGGCCCACGCGGGGCTTGCAGGGGAACGCCAACCCCGCCGCACAAAACGGTACCTTGCCTGTCGTTCTTTCCCTGGCCTTGTTCCGCCAGAAAAAGGGCGGCAAACGCGAAACGGAACCCCCATCACAACCCGTCTTCTTGACCGTTCGGTAAAAAAGCGAGCACGTGATGGCGCGACAAACGAAGGTCACGTTTCCCATGGATTTTTTTGGCGTGGAAGAGTTGGGCAAGGCCATAAAAAAGGTGCGCACATTGCGCGGGCTGACCCAGCAGGAATTGGCCATGCGAACAAATACCAGCACAAAATTCATCAGCAATGTGGAAAACGGCAAAGATGCCGCGCAGCTCGGCAAGGTTTTATTGCTGGTGCGCATTCTGGATATGGGAACCCGGCTGGTTGATCTCCGGGCAAAGGAGCGGGACGGCACATGAACATGAAAGCAGAGATATCGGCATGGAACCGGAGCCGTCATGGGCCTTGCAGCGCGGGATTCCCCGCTTCGCACCCCGCTCACAAGGCCCGCGCCGACTCCTCAAGGCAGCCAAGGCTGCTACGAAAAGTGCGAAAACCTCTGGACACTACCGACGGCGTTTCAACAGCGTAGTCTTGCTTTATCAAATAGCCTTCGAATTGTTTTTTCATGGCACACACCTCCTCTGAAAGCAGATATGCTACGGCTAGAGCAGAGCCTCAATGCCCTTTCTATCCAAAATTTCCAGCAGTTTGCACGAAGGCCCGCCGGGGTTTTTCGTTCCGGCCTCCCAAGCGCGCACAGTAGAGGCACTGGTATTGATGATGATGGCCAACGCCGCCTGGCTGACGTTCAGACGGGAGCGCAAGGCCTTCACACTGTCCGCATTGAACTTGGGCACCTGGTTAGCCCGGTAGAGGGCTTCAAATTCACGCATACGCCGTTCGTCGATTAACCCGCCTGCGTGCAGGCCTTGCACGGTTTCATGCATTTCTTCAATAATACGGCTAGGCTTCGTCATGTTTCACCTCCAAAAAATCTCCCCTGGCAATGGCCGATTGTAAATCGTCGCTGGAATAGGCAAGGAAAATCTGGGCAGCTCCTTGCAAATAGGCAAGCTCTGCCTGAGTAATGTTTTCTCTGTCGTTTTTCTCAAAGCCAAACAGAAAAAACCAACGATCTTCCCGATTCGTGGCAATGAATGCTCCACCGGCTAAAGCCGGTGGTATCGGAAACAGCTAAAGCTGGCGATTGCGGATGAAATCCGCCGACAGCTTGGCGGGTTGGCAAAAG
>NZ_RQYH01000011.1 GCF_003860215.1 Desulfovibrio sp. OH1186_COT-070
TCCGGCTGTCAGCCCGTCATTCCACCCAGAAAAAATCGCAAGGAGCAGCGGGACTATGACAAAGCTCTATACCGTGTACGCCATCTGGTCGAGAACGCCTTTCTTCACCTCAAGAGATGGCGCGGCATCGCTACGCGCTATGCAAAACGAAGCCTTTCCTCCCTTGCCGCCGTGCAAATCAGGTGCATCTCACTGTGGGCAACAATAATTTGACGACACTATCTAGCCGGACAGCAATGATTATAATAGGGACCTCTTCTCTTCACCCCCGCTCTCGCTTGAGATAGCGATACAGCGTGGCCAAGCTAATGCCCATCCAATGGGCTACGGCCTTTTTGCCTTCCATATCACTGCCGTACCGTTGCAGCAGACTTTCCATACACGCCACGTCAAAGGCTGACTTGCGACGGCGCACTCCATTTGGCACCTTATCCAAAACTCCCGACAAGGCAAAACGCGGCTCCAACAGCTTTCGGGTCAGTCGGCCATTTTCACTGAAACAGACACCGTATTCCACAAAATTCTTCAGCTCACGCACATTCCCGGGCCAAGCATAAGACTCGAATTTTCTGAGCAAACCGGACGAAATTTCATAGCGTATCCCCTGTGCAGCGCTATGTGCATTGAGAAAAAAATCTGCCAAAAGACGAATATCCTCTGGCCGCTCGCGCAGAGGCGGCACAAACAAAGGTATGACGTCCAATCGATAGAAAAGATCTTCACGAAAGCGGCCCAACCTGACTTCCTCGCGCAGATTCCGGTTACTGGCAGCTATTATCCGCATATCCAACTGACAGACCTGACTGCCGCCCACGCGACGAATTTTATGATTCTGCAATGTCCTTAGCATCTTGGCCTGCAGGCTGGGCGGCATTTCACCCGCTTCATCCAGAAAAAGGGTTCCGCCGCTGGCCTTTTCCAGCAAACCAACCTGACCGGCACTGCTTGCCCCAGAAAATGCACCGCCCTCATAGCCGAAAAGGATGCTCTCTGTAAGAGATTCGGGGATAGCCCCGCAGTTGATGGCCACAAAGGCTTTCCGACTCCGTCGGCTCTGATCGTGGATGGCTCGTGCCACCAATTCCTTGCCAGTACCGGACTCGCCCTGCACAAGAACAACAACATCCATGGCGGCAACCTTATGTATCTGCTCCCGCAAACGGCAGATAGCAGGACTCTTGCCCAGTAATTGCATACTCTCGCCGCTTTCGAACGCCACCTCCCCCCCCGTTCTCTCTTAATCATTCTCAAGTTTTTTATCATTAAAAAATATTTTTAATTAAAAATCAATATGTTTTATAAAAATTTTTCTTATTTAAGAAAAACAAAAAAAACTTGTGCATAAAATGAAAAATTTTTACCGCGCCATGCTCACAACAATAGCCATAAGCATTTCAAAAAACTTATACAACCGAAATAGTATCAGGAATATCTGTTTTTGGCACAGTAATTGATAGTCTTTTAGCATCTGTTGCGTTTACGGACCCTCATTTTCATTAAAAAGCAACAATATCAACATATTATACTGCACAACAAAGGAGGCCTGTTATGAAATGGAATGAAGAAGTTACGCGGCGTGTTCGTGGCGCAATGCGGGATCGTGCCCGTGTAATGGCCTGCCTATGCGGAGAACTGGAAAAGATTCTGCCCTCCAACAAGGCGGAATCAGTGGCACGACGGGCTATCACCAGTTATGGCTGTATCCGTGCGGAGCGCGACGGTCACAAGATAACGCCCGACGAATGGGTCGATATTCACTACCGCGATATGGGCGGTGTCTTTGAAACAGAAATCACCAAGAACGATGAATACAGCGAAATGCGCATGCATTATTGTCCTCTTTTGGAAGAATGGAAAGCTATGGGGCTTCCTCCGGAAAAACAGGATCTATACTGCGACATCGCCATGGAGTTAGACCGCAATCGCGCCGCAGAACACGGCATCCCCTGTGATATCATCGAAAGACTGGGCAAAGGCGACAGCTTTTGCCGCGTCCGCCTATGGAAAAAAAAGCGACTATAAAAAAATAGCTTTTTCTCTGTTTGAGGCTTTTCTATCTTGGCAAACACCCCGATCATACTGTTTAAAACGTAAATTTTTCTGCCCTCGGACACCGAGTGGACTCTGGAATCCGGCTCCCAAAACAATTTGAAATTTCAGGGAGACACTATGAAAATCCACAGAGATATCATCTCAGGAACCATCGTTCTTTTTTTCTGCGTCGTGGGTGCTTCAAGTACCAGCCAGTTACCAACCCCGTCCACCGGAGAATGGGTCGGCCCCTCCACCCTACCTTACATTGCGCTCTTATCCACGACACTGTGCGGTATCTTTCTTGTGATCAAGGGGGCTGTCTGCCGCAATGCTGCGTATAGTGCGCCTTACCTCCCCAATCTCGATCCCAAAGCTCTGGGGTTTTATGCCTTCTGGGTTTGTTATATGGTTGCCATGATCTGCGTCGGCGACCTGGTCGCCAGCTTGGATTGGCTCAACATGCCCCACAATGGCGGCTTCATCGTGTCCACCTTTTTGTTTTTACTTGTGGCTTTGCCTCTGCTCGGCAGAAGAAAGCCATTAGAAATTGCTGGGATAGCGGCAGGAAGCACTGCCGCTCTCGTGCTTACCTTCAGTGGATTTTTTCAGGTTCTCTTGCCTTGATCTTGATAATCTGGCTTCGACTTGCTGTACGAGCATTTCGCGCGGAAAGACTTTTACAGGAGACGAACGTACATGGACATTTTCGCGGGCTTACAACAGGCGCTAACCCCCGCAGCGCTTTTCGCAAACTGTTCGGGTGTGGCCCTCGGCATTATTTTCGGTTCATTGCCAGGCCTGACAGCCGCCATGGGGGTTGCGCTACTCATACCGCTCTCTTTCGGCATGCCAACGGTAGAAGCCTTTTCTTTGCTGCTGGGCATGTACTGTGGTGCCATTTACGGAGGCTGTATTTCTGCCATTCTGGTGGGAACTCCCGGCACAGTGGCTGCTGCTGCCACCATGTTGGAAGGCCCCAAGCTCACGGCCAAGGGACAGTCGCTAAAGGCTCTAGACATGGCTACATGGGCTTCCTTCCTAGGTGGAACCTTCAGTGGCATAGCACTTGTTACTTGTGCCCCATTACTGGCTATGGTTGCCATGCGCTTCGGCGCGCCCGAATACTTTGCTCTATCCATCTTTGCCCTTACAGCGGTCACGACCTTTTCTTCCGGAAACATCCTAAAAGGCTTTACAGCCGCCTTTTTCGGACTTTTTCTTTCTTCTGTCGGCATAGATCAGATTTCAGGAGATTTCCGCAACACTTTCAACATTCCCGATCTTTTCAATGGCATCCCCCTTGTTCCGGCGCTGGTAGGCCTGTTTGCTGTTTCTCAAGTGATGCTTTCGCTGGAAGATATCTTTCACGGTCAGTTCGGCATGGTGAAATACGGTTCCCTTTCTAATGACAGCTTAACGTTCAAAGAACTGCTGGTTCAAAGGCTCAACCTGTTGCGCTCCGCTGTAATCGGCACAGCCATCGGCATTATTCCCGCGATGGGGGCTAGCGCGGCCTGTTTCATCGCCTACAGCGAGGCCAAGCGCCGATCGGCCACGCCGGAAGCCTTCGGCACGGGGACCCTTGAAGGCATCGCTGCCACTGAAAGCTCCAACAATGCTGTTACGGGCGGCGCGCTCATTCCCATGATGGTTCTGGGAGTTCCTGGAGACGTACTGACAGCCCTTCTGCTCGGCGCACTCATGATTCAGGGACTTGTCCCCGGGCCGCTGCTGTTCAGCGAACATGAAGCAGTGATCAGCGGCATTTTCGCGAGCTTCTTTGTGGCCCAAATGGCAATACTGGGTATCGGCCTGCTGGCCGTGCGGATAGCAGGTAAAATAGTTCATGTCCCCACCCCCATTCTCATGCCCATCGTCCTAGTATTGTGTGCCGTGGGCAGCTACGCCGCCAACAATTCAACCTTTGACCTCTGGATCATGGCCGGATTTGGTCTGCTCGGCTATCTCATGATCAAAGGAGGCTTTCCACAGCCACCGCTCCTGCTTGCCCTAATTCTGGGACCTATTGCCGAGTCCAATTTCCGGCGCACACTCTCCATCTCCCGCAACGACGCAAGTATTTTTGTAACCAGCCCCATTTCCTGCACCATTCTTCTCATCAGCCTGCTGCTCGTCATCAAGGTAGCCCTAGACGAACTATGCCGCACACAATCATCCCAAAGGACTCATCTGTAAAAACAAGGAGGAAGAACATGTTAGCAGCACTACAACGCCATATTGCAGCAGCCTGTAGTCTATTGGCCCTGATCTGCATGGCTTCACCAACCGTAGCGGAAGATTTTCCCGAGAAACCCATCACACTGATCATGCCCTTTGGTACAGGTAATGCCCCGGATACACTGGCGCGCATTATAGGAGAATACCTGCAAACCAAACATGGCGTTACCCTCCTGATCACAAGCAAAGCCGGCGGCAGCGGCATTCCTGCCATGGTGGAGCTGTCGCGCGCTCGCCCCGACGGGTACACCATCAGCCTCACCTCGGCCAACATTCTGACCGTGGTGCCGCAGGTCAAGCCCTGTGGCTTCACATGGGAAAGCTTCACGCACATAGCGCAGGTTTCCGAGTTCACCATGGGTTGGGGCGTATTGCCCGCTTCGGGCATTACATCGCTGGTCGATCTGATGGGAAAAGCCAAAGCCGCTCCGGATAAGTACAGCCTTGGCAGCCCAGGAGCCCTCACAGCGCAGCGCTTCTTCCACATGCAGCTTATGAAGCACTTCCCTGGTTCCAATGTGCCATATGTGGCCTATAACGGAGGCGGCGAACTGATCACGGCACTACTGGGGGGGCATATCAGCGTGGCATACACTCCCATTGCCAACTTCCTGCCGCACAAAAACAACATCCGCGTCATTGCCGTTTCCAGCGCCAAACGTGACCCCTACTACCCTGATGTTCCCACCTTTGCTGAACTGGTGAGCAAGAATCTGATCTTTGATTCTGTATATGGCATCGTAGGACCCAAACTTATTCCCGCCGAACGTGTGGAACGCCTACAGGCGTTATTCCGTGAAGCTCTTGCGGATCCCGGCGTGCAGGCCAAACTGAAGCAGGTCTACATACGCCCCAATTTCTTGCCCGGAGTGGAATTCAGCGACGTACTGAAGCAGTACAATGATTTCTTCACGGAGCCGATCCGCCAGCACAAGGAAGAAAATACTGTGAAATAATCGGAGAAAAACATGTACCGCGATCATCTTGTCCTTTTGCTCAGGCGGAATGTAAAACCGGCTCTGGGCTGTACCGAACCAGCGTCCATTGCCGTGGCCGTGTCCCGTGCACATGAGGAAAGCCGCGGGGAAGTCAGAGGCGTTCATGTCCGTCTAAGCGGCAACATTTTCAAAAACGCTCGTGGAGTGGGTATACCGGGAACCAACGAATATGGCATAGAATACGCCGTTGCTCTGGCATTGGCCTGCGGCGACTGGCGCAAAGGTCTGGAAGTGTTCGCTAACGTGGACGAAGACAGCGTGACCCAGGCTCATACAATCATGGAAACCGTACCCATTCAGATGAGTATCTGCGATTCCAAAGAACATTTTTATATTGAAGCCATAGTGTACGGTGAGATGGGGCATGGACGAACCGTAATCTTGGAAAACCATACCAATATAGTTCTAGTGGAACGCGATGGCAATGTCGTAGAGGAGGCTACCCCCTCGACCGTAGTTAATGGAAAAGAAAAAACAGCCGACACTCCCATCCTCAAGGATATGTCCATCGGGGATCTGCGAAAGGAAGTGGAAGCATTGCCTCTGGAAGAGATCGCCTTTCTTATCGCTGGGGTTCCCATGAACTACCGCATGGCCAGAGCGGGGCTGGAACGAACGCCCGGCCTAGGTCTGGGCGCGGGGTTGCGCCGCCTGATGGACGAAGGAGTCATTGAGGACAACATGGTCAACAAAGTCCGCATGTATGCTGCCGCAGCTGCGGACGCTCGCATGGCCGGACTCAAACTTCCTGTCATGTCCAGCGCGGGGAGCGGAAATCACGGCATTATAGCCATCCTGCCACCGTATATCGTCTGCAAGGAAAAGGCTCTGGATGAAGAAAAACTTATCCGCGCCCTAGCGCTAAGTCATTTAGTAACCATTGCCATCAAGGAGCTTTCCGGACCGTTATCGCCCGTGTGCGGCTGCGCCATTGCGGCCGGAGTTGGTGCGGCGGTGGCCGTCGCTTGGCTTCTGGGCTGTGAAGACAACCAACTGGCCGGAGTCATCAATTCTATGAGCGGTACCTTAGCGGGAATGCTCTGCGATGGCGCCAAGGGCGGCTGCGCCTTCAAGCTGGCCACAGCAGCATCTGAGGCTGTACTATGCGCTCTGCTGGCCAGTCAGAATATCCATGTAGGATACGGTCAGGGCATTGTTTCAATTCATCCGGAAACCACCCTACAAAATATCGGAATCATCAGCACACAAGGCATGTGCGGCGTGGATAAAACGGTTCTTGATGTCATGCTGGCCGACGCTCTCCGCGCCCCTCTGTAAACCACCTTACAAGCAAGCAGACGATCCTTGCATGCTTCTGCCCCTCGGCAAACCCAGCATCGTACAGCGATGGGGTGCCGTGTTCCGGCACCCCATCGCATTGAGCTCCGACACAGCCGGAGTCAAAAACAAGCAGCACTTCTGTCGCCGACGATACGGCGTGCCAGTGTCAGATATGCGTGCCCGCCAGGGCTTCCAAGCTGCTGTCAACAGCTTGGACGATGGCATCAGCCAGCGCCAGAAAGGCCGTTTTGGCGGCACTTTCTTCCTCAAGATAGACCACAGGAACGCCCTTGTCCGCCGCTACCACGGTCACGGGATCCAGAGGTACGGCCCCCAGAAATTTGAGGCCGTATTTCCGGGACAGTTCCTCGCCTCCGCCTTTTTTGAACAAGTCAATTTCCTGACGGCAGTGGGGACAGACAAGGCCGCTCATGTTTTCCACCACCCCAAGCACATTGGAGTTGGTATACTGCAAAAAATTGATGGCCTTGCGCACATCGGCCAGGGAAATTTCCTGGGGAGTGGTGACCACGACGCACAGGGCGTTGGGGATGGACTGCATGACAGTCATGTGTTCGTCACCGGTTCCCGGAGGCGAGTCGATGAGCAGAAAATCCAGATCCCCCCATTTGACATCCGCGATAAACTGGCGGATGGCCGCTGTTTTTTTGGGACCGCGCCAGAGGATGGCCTGATTCTTGTCCTGCAGGAGGCTGTCCATGGAAATGACAGACAGATTTTCGTTGTAACAGGCGGGGAGCATGAGGCCGGTTTCCGCATCCATTTCCACGCCGCCGGTTAGCCCGAGCAGATTGGGAACGCTGGGGCCGTGCATGTCCACATCCAGAATGCCCACCTTGAAGCCCCTGCGGGCGAGCGCCGCCGCGGAGTTTACGGTAACGGAGCTTTTTCCCACGCCTCCCTTGCCGCTCATGACAAAAAGCGTATGCCGGATATGGCCGAGGCGCTCGGCGATGCGCTGATCCTGCATGGCCGCGGGGTCGGAGCAGTTGCCGCTCCCCCCCTTGCTGGTGGCATGGGCACAGGAAGCTGCGGACGAACAGGACGAACAGGACGACATAATCCCTCCTTGCACAGATAAAACCTTGGTCCCACAAGCGGGCGTACGCGGCAGCACGCCTGTACTAGACCTTCCAGTGAATGATTGCCTTCCCACAAGCGGGCGTACGCGGCAGCACGGCGGAAAAGCCCGGAACCTACCAGCCGTGACTCCCCACAAGGTCGACAAAGACCACGGAATCCAGCTCCTCCCGGAAGGTGCGCCCGTTCTCCTTGCGGACGCGCACCAGGCGCTGGGCGCGCCGCTTGCCCCCCACCGGAATGAGCAGAATACCGCCCTCGTCAAGCTGGTCCACAAGAGGCGAAGGCACTTCCGGCCCGCCCGCTGTAACAATGATGCGGTCAAAGGGGGCGGCCTCGGGCATGCCCAGAGTGCCATCCCGTCGTTCCGGGTGGACGCCGCTCAGGCCCATATGCCGGAACAGGTGCACAGCGTTCTGGTGCAGCTCCCGTACCCGTTCCAGCGTGAACACAGTGCAGCCCATGCCCGCCAGAACAGCGGCCTGATAGCCCGATCCTGTGCCGATTTCCAGAACACGCGCGCCTTTTTGCACCTCAAGATACTGGCTCATCAGGGCAACAATATAGGGCTGCGAGATGGTCTGGCCGTATCCGATGGGCAGGGAGGTATCTTCATAGGCCTGGGCACGCAGCGCCTCCTGCACGAAAAGATGACGCGGCACGCGCGCCATGGCGTCAAGAACCCCCGCGTCCGTAATGCCCCGGCTTTCCAGCTGTTCGCGCACCATGCGCAGGCGGGAACGCTTCGGATCCACAGAACGCAAGGTTCCTCCGGAAGGGACACTGATCTTTCTCTGTCCGCTGTGCTGCATACCGGGCATGTGAGAACAGATTTTTTTCCGCAAGTCAATGCGGGGCTTCCCCCTCCTGCGGCGCGACCAAAACCCCGTATTGACCCCCGTGGGCCGCACGCGCTAGAATACAGGAATGTCAGCGCCATGACGGCGCGCGGGAGAAGCAATGAAAAAGGCACTGGTTCTCGGAGGAGAAACCGGCCTGCTGGGGCAGGCCCTGACGCGCGCGCTGCAGGCGGACGGCTGGACAGTTCATACCCTGGGCCGCCGGGACGGCAACCTGCTGGACAGGGACTTCCTGCAAGGGGCTCTGGCCGGGCATGCCCCCCACATTATCTTCAACGCCGTGGCCTGGACAGCCGTCGACGATGCGGAAGACCGCACGGAAGACGCACTGCTGCTCAATCGCGCCCTGCCCTCCATGCTGGCCCAGACGCTCAAGACCTTGGGCTCGGGGCATCTTATGCACTACAGCACTGACTTTGTGTTTTCCGGCGAGGGAACCAGGCTCTGGACCGAGGACGATACGCCGCAACCCCGCACAGCCTACGGACGCACCAAGCTGGAAGGCGAACAGGCCATTCTGGGCATTTTGCCGGACAGGGCCTGCATTTTGCGCACTGCTTGGCTTTTCGGGCCGGGGCGCAAAAATTTTGTGAGCACCATTCTGGGGGCTTGCCGCCAACGCGATGCCATCAGGGTTGTGCACGATCAGGTGGGCTCGCCCACCTATACCGCAGATTTGGCGCAGTGGAGCGTGGCGCTGGCGCAGAGCGGGGCCACGGGCATCTGGCATGCAGCCAACGGCGGTCAGGCAAGCTGGTGCGATCTGGCCTGCGAGGCTGTTTCCCTGGCTGCGGCTCCATGCCGGGTCATTCCCATAGATTCTGCAGACTGGCCGCAAAAAGCGCAGCGCCCGGCTTTTTCCGCCCTGGACACAAGAAAGCTGGCGACCTTTCTGGGCAAACCGCCGCGCCCCTGGCCCCAGGCCCTGCGGGAATATCTTTTCAGCGAAAACATGCTGCTTCCCTCTGACAACGGCGGACGATCATGAGCCACGCCATGACAGACGACCGCTGCGCCTTTGCGGCAGCTTGGCCACTGCCCGTCCTCCTCTGCCTGCTGTCCCTCTGCCTGACGGCCCTGCTGCCGCCCGAGGCCGCAGCGCGGCCCCGAAGCCTTGAAGAGTTGGCGGCCATCAGCGGAAAACTTGTCGATACAGGCACGGAATACGGCTCCATCCCCTCTCTCTACCGCCCCCGCTATGACCGCATCCAGGACGCCAACCTGAGCAGCAGCGACGATGACATCATGTTTGTCGTCATCTTTCCTGATGGCCCACGCATATATCCGCAGCGCATCATGGTCTGGCATCAGGTGGTCAACGAGGTCATTGATGATGTGGCCTATACCGTCACATACTGCCCCATCAGCGGCACACTCATGGCTTACAACGCCTATCTTGACGGCCTGAACCTCATTTTTGACATTGAGGGACGGCTCTACGACGGCAACAGCGTCCTCATGGATCGCAATTCCGGCAGCCTGTGGCTTCAGGAAACAGGCATGGCCTTTGAGGGGCCGCTCTTGGGGCGCGGCCTGCCCCTGCTGCCCGTTTTCTGGACCACATGGGGATCCGCCAAGCGCGTCTACCCCGATGCTCCCGTGCTGGCCAGACCCGCAGGCAACAGGCCTTACGGGCGTGACCCTTACGGCAGTTACCACCACAGCAACAGCTACTATACCAATGACAGACTGATCTACCCCGTACAGCGGGTGGACAGACGCTTTCCGCGCAAGACACCCATGCTCTGCCTTGAATACGAAGGCTACCTGCTGGGCATTGATGTGGCGTACGTCAAGAAAAGGGGAGCTGTGAACTTTTTTGCCGGGCCCCACGCCCTTCTGGCCGCCCATGATCCGAAGCTCGATGTGATCCGGGTTTTCAACCGCCGCGTCTGGACAGAACCGTTCCTTTTCATTCCCAGCTACGGCAAGCTCATGGATCTTGCCACCCGGAGCATCTGGGATCCGGGCACAGGCATTGCCCTGGAAGGCAACATGAAAGGTGCGTCCATGCCGCAGTATTACGGGGGCTATTCCATGTGGTTTTCGTGGTACAGCATCAATCCGGAAACTCTGGTCGTTCCCGGGGAAGGCGATGTGCCGGAAAACCTGCTCTCTCCCGCTCCGCCCGGTCAGTCCGCTCCGCAGGAAGCGCCCGACGCCACGCGCTGAATTTGCGTTCAGCCAAGCGGCAAGACGCAGGGGGAAAAGCTCCCCCTCAACAAAGGGAGAGCCGCCTACCAGCCCCCCACGCCGCCGCCGCCCGAACCACCGCCCGAGCTTCCTCCGCTGCTGAAGCCGGAATCACCGGAGCTTGAGCTGGAAGAACCGCTCGAAGACATGGCGGCAGCCGCCGCTGCTGCCGCAGCAGCCACACTCCCTGCTGCCACGGAGAGCGCCTGCACCGCCGGGAATACGCTCTGGTATCCAGTGGAAGTCACCAGCGGGTCAGGAGTGGCGCACCAGTCCGGACGGTATTCCACTTCCGCCAGCAAGGGCGCAAAGCGCTTCTGCCAGGCATCGGCGCATCCCAGAGCAAGAGCGTAGGGCAGAATTTCCTCATACTTTTCCAGAGTGTCCTCGGGCGCGTTGATTTTGGCCAGACGATCCTTTTCCGCTGTGCGGATGTACATTTCGAGCCCCTGAACCTGAGCATACTCCTTCGCCCCCTGCTTGGTACGAACGCGCAGAAAGTGCGTACTCCACACCCAAGCTATCCCCAAGCCGACCGCATAGACTGCAACGAAAATGTAGTCCACAGGCTCGACAAAAGCGGACAGGATATGCATGCACCCGACCTCGAGGGCAAGAAAAGCAACAGACATAGCCAGCCGCTTCCAGCCCTTCCGCATTACCCATACCCTGTACAGGGCAAACAAGAAAAGGCCCATGAGAAACAGCAGAAAAGTGAAGAAAAAGAAAAACTCCGAAATACCGCCGAACTCCGAAGCCGGAGAGGAGACAAAAGGCATAACGGCGATTATCATCCCGCCAAAAAGAACCGCGCCCAGCCCTCCGAGAAAAGGATGTTTCGTCCAGCGCCCCCAAGAGCTGTAGTAGTTCTGAAGGCTGTCATAGGCGTTCCCCAGTGCTGCCCGTCCGGAACCATCGCTCAGATCAAGCCTGTCTACGGAAAAGGGAAAAAACATGGAGAAAAGTACATCACACAAAGAGAGTATCCAACCGGACCTTGCTGGCCTTCCGATGCGCACAGCCTCCAGTATCACATTTTTTTTGTCCTTCATGTTCATGCGCAGATATCCGTTGACCGCCAGCCACATGATATCCGCTTGGAGCATAAGGGCGGAAAAGCGCATCTGCCTGAGCGATGCCATGAACCCCGGAGACATTCCTTTCGGAGGAGAAAAAATTGGAATAACCGTATGCCGCCCCTGCGATTTTTTCAGAATATGGCCGAGCATCAGATAATACAGGATCAGCATGCCCAGAATGGCCGCCAGCAGCAGGGTGCGGTGCTCCCCGGCCCAGTTGGCCCACGATTGCGGTGGCAAAGAAACCAGGTTCTTGTCAAAAGCGAAAACCACCGTCATGCCCTCACCCGGCATGAGCGTACGGGAACTGGTCACCGAGCCGTTTTCCAACCTGAAGTCGCGTCCTGTCTCGCCCCGCTTGCCGGTAAAGGCCGTTATGCGTGTGGGCGCGGCATTGCCGGGCAGTTCCAGGCGGAAGCTGGCCTCCTCCACGGGAAAGACGTTTTCAAAGCCTATGCCGTTATAGTATATCTCGGCATGGTTTTCGAAAAAACGCACATGATTGTCTGTCGTATAGCGCAATTCGTACACATGCTCGCCGTGGGGCACGAGCCTGTCAGAGCGGCCCACGGCAACCCCCGCAAACAGGGACAGATTCTCCAAGTGGACGTGAAAGGGAACTTCTTCTCCGTCCAGACGGGCGGACAACATGGTGAATCCGTAATGGCGCAGGGTTCCGTCTGCCAGACGCTGCCTGACAGGATAGGATCGGGTAATGCCCCGGCGGATCTTGCGCCCCTCAACATTGACGCGGATGCGCTCTGTCACCAGAAAGGATGCATCCTCCCGCACCTGCACCACCACGTCATACTGGAGAATACGCTCCGCAGCGGCTCCTTCGGAAGCAGAAAAACAGGCACACACCAGACACAGAAAAAATACGGCAAAACAGGACATCCCGCGGAACATCACAGCCTCCTTGCCAAGGCGAAACAGGGCACGCTAGCCCGCTCCCATACGAATAAGTTCTCTTTTTAGCAGAAAGTATGCAGAAACGCCATCCCCGAAAAGCTCAAACCGCTTCCGCGGCCCGACGCGCGCAGCCTGTGTGGATTTTTCAGAGCACATTGTCCTTGAAGTGCAGGCCCCTCCGGGGTTATGCTTGGTGTGCGGGAAAGCCCGCGATTTTCTTTGTACCCCCAACTTGGAGAATTTTCATGAAAAAACTGTTTTTGTGCGCGATCCTGCTGGCCTGCGGAACTTTTTTCATCGGCACCACATTCGTATCGGCCGCCTCCACGACGTACAAGGTATACTGCGCCAACGGCAAAATCGAGGTGGACAGCCGCGACCTGAAGCAGATGCAGTCTGCCCGGGGCAGCGGAACATACATGATGTCGGAATTCAACTACAGGATGGATGCGGAGAAGTTCGCCAAGCAACTGGGCGGCGTTGGCAGCCAGTGCCCCAAACGCTAACATTGCGGCCGACAGAGCGCGAACCGCCGCGCTGAAGAAAAGCGATACCACGATACGCACAGGGAGGGCAGAAAAATGGCATATACGGAAACCACAACCACAAGCTTTTTCAGCCGGATAGGTGCCTCTTTCGGCGGCATTGGGCTCGGCATCGTGCTTTTTCTCGCCGGGACGGCCCTGCTCTGGTGGAACGAAGGAGACTTTGTGGCCACGGGCGATGCGCTCACCGAGGCGCAGTCCGTAACGCAGGAGTTGGGCGACATCACCAGGCTCAACCCGGCCATGAACGGCAAATTGGTGCACGCCACAGGGCCGACCGAAACAAAGGATGTGCTCGTTGACCCGGTTTTCGGTGTCAGGGTGCAGGGCATACGCCTGCTGCGGAATGTGGAATACTACCAGTGGGAAGAAAAATCCCGGACGGAAAAACGGCAGAAGCTCGGCGGAGGCGAAGAAACCGTGACCACCTACACCTACGAGCAGGGATGGCAAAACTCGCCGGTGGATTCGTCCCGCTTCAAGGATGTTCAGGGAGGATACAGGAACTTCGTTCTTGTCCACCTTGACGATTTTGAATCCCAAGCCAAAAATGTCGCTTTCGGGGCATATCGCCTGCCGGAATCCATGATCGGATCCATCAGCGGCGAAGAACCTCTGAACGTGACTCTTTCCGGGGAAGCGCTGGACAAGCTGGATACACAGGTCCGGCGGACGCAAAAAGAGGTCGCGCCGTCAGCGCAGCAGTTTTCCGGAACCCTGTTCGGCGGGACGGACTCCCAGCTTCCGGAGGGCAAGGTGCATGTGGAGGGCAATACCGTCTTTCTGGGCGACTCTCCGGCAATGCCCAAAATCGGCGACATGCGGGTGACCTTCCGGCAGGTTCTGCCGACCAACGTCAGCATTCTGGCCAAGGTCAACGGCAATACCTTTGAAAGCTACCATGCGAGCAACGGCAAGAATATCAGCAGGCTGAGCATGGGAACCCAGAGCTTGGAGAACATGTACGGTGCCGCGCACAGTTCCAACGCTACCTGGACTTGGGTTCTGCGCATTCTGGGAGTCATTCTGGTCATTTCCGGATGCAAGATGGTTGTGGCTCCCCTGTCGGTCATTGCCAGCGTTGTGCCCTTTCTGGGCGATGTGGTCGCGGCGGGCACGGGCATCGTCTGCACGTTTTTCGGCCTTGCCTGGTCGCTGCTGATCATTTCCATCGCATGGCTGCGCTTCCGCCCGGTAGTGGGCGGCTGCATGCTGCTTGTGGCGGCAGTGCTCATCGCCCTGCTCTACGTCAAGGGACGCAAGGCAAAAGCCGCCGCGTAAGAATTTGCCTCCCGCAAAAAAATAACCCGGAAAAATCTGCCCCGTCATGCCAAGGTCTTGACGGGGCGGATTTTTTTTCAGCATGCGCCAAGATTTCAAGACTTTTTATAAAAAATAACTTATTGATTTTTATTTATTTTTACATACTGGCACATGTTCTGCATGATGCGGGCAGGCAAAACGCACAGGCGTTTCAGACAAAACAGATTTTTCTCTTGGGGAGGAAATATGAACAATCATCTGGATTACGAAATCAACAAGGAACTGGGCGAGTGCTACCTGTTCATGGGCGATTACGACAAGGCCGAAGAATACTACCGCAAGGCGGCCAGCAGCAATACGCAGAGCGCCGCTCCCTATCTGGGCTTGGCTACCGTGGCCGTGCAGCGCTCGGAACTGGACAAGGCCCTGATCCTCTACCAGAAGGCCGCGGCTGTGGACGAAACGGACAAGGCCCTGTGCGGCATCGGACTTGTGTGCATGGAGCAGGGCAAGCATGAGGAAGCCTATACCCACTTTGCCAAGGCTCTCGGCAAGGCCGCCGACAATATTGTGGCCCTGAACTGCCTGGTGCGTGAAGCCTATCAGCTGGGGCGCGTGGAAGACGTGCTGCCGTTTTTGGAAGACAGCCTGCAAACAGGCGTTGAAGCCGAGGCCATTCGTGTCACCTTGGCCGGGTGCCTCATTTACCTTGGCCGTGGCGACGAGGCTCGCCAGCATCTGGAGGCTGTGCTTGGCGCCAACCCGGCCAATGCCAACGCCAAAGAACTTTTTGAAACCATGGCCGCCTGAAGGTATGCGCCTGCGGGGCATCCCGCATGCCCCTCCCCATAAGGTTTTCCGGTCCGGTCACAGACCGGGCCGGAAAACCCCGGAGGAAGCATGCCTTCAGGCCACTCCTGCCCTGCACAGCCCGGCTGACGGAACCGGCTGCTGGCGGCAACACGGTTTGGGCAAAGACGCTGCGGGTTCATCCGCGCGCTCCGGCTGCCACAAGCCTGCGTCTCCATCACCTCTCGTGGTACATCTATGACCCGGCTGCCCACAAGCCTGCGGAGCCTGCTCGCTCTACCTCAATGCCGTCATGCTTACCAAACGGCTGCCCACAAGCCTGCGGAGCCTGCCCTGCCGGAAACGGCAACAGGCGAAAATGTACCGTACGCAAGAACGGCAGCCCCCCCCAGCAGAGAGCGACGGCGCGTAATCTCCATGCCCGCCGCGCGCGCAAGTCCTTCCAGTCCGCCGCGTCTCATGTATTCCCGCGCACAGGCAAAAACCGCATTCCCGCCTTTTCTGAACGCCGTTCCCGCCATAGCCGCAAAGCCCGCAAGCACAGCGGCCGGGGTCTCCATATTGCGCTCCGCCAGCCTGAAATCCGCAGCCAGCACCACGCGCGCGCATCTTCCGGCCTCACGCAGCATATTTTCCGCATCTTCCGGCGACAGACAGGACAAAACATAGCCCAACCGCAGGCAGGAAAGAGCGCCGTCTGCCAAGGCGCACAGCATTGCCAGAGAAGGATTGAGCGGCGCAGAACGCGCATCTGCGGGCCACGGCACCAGATCCCGTACGGCAGACCAGGGGAAAAAACTCGCGCCGGAAAAATTCTTCATGCTGTCTCCGCAGCCGCCCGCAGTTCACGCAAAAGAGCGTCCCGCACGTCGGCGTGCGGCGGGCAGTCCCGCAGGCCCTGCAACAGGCTCGCGGCATGGCCGTCCCGCAAAAACTGCCGCCGACTGGAGGAAAAATGCAGGTCAAAGTACCAGGATCCCAGCAAAAGGCGAAAGTCGTTGACACACAGCAGATCAGCATAGGCCGCCGAGCGCCTCTCCAGCACCGCCTGTCTGACCTTCGGGCTTGCCAGCCCGGGATCGTCGGGAAGTTGCAGCACCACAGCGGGATGGTACGGTTCCGGGCCACGCAAGTGGCAGTCCATAACGCGCAAAATGTCCAGTTTGTCAGCATCGCGTACTACTGTGACCACAAGGGCCGTCTGCCGGGGCATATGCACTGGCAGGGAAAAACGGTTGTGCAGGCCAACGCCCGCGAGCACCAGCCGGGCGACATCCGGCGGTTCTTTGGCCAGCGCCCCTTCCCGCTTGAGAATGCGCACTCCCAGGTGCCCGTGGTTGCACGAATCCCTGTCGCGAAAAGTTCCGTACCGCAAATACTGCTCGAAGCGCCCCACGTCATGATACAGCGCGGCCAGCAGGCAGGAGCGCCCCACAAGAGGAGAAAAATTTTCCGCCTCCACCATGCGCGCGGCATTGGCGAAAACAAGGAGGGAGTGCTCCATTTTCAGATCCAGCGGCCCCGGATCGCGGGCAGCCGAGGCGCGTTGCCGCGCAAAGTAATCCTGAAGCCATTGCTGATGCACGGCAATGTCCATCTGCCGTTTCTCCGTTTGGGTTTCTGATGCTGTTTTGGCGGCGGGTCTTTTTGCGCGCCAGCGCCCCGCGGCGGTTGGGATCAATGCCGCCCCGCTGAGTTTGCGCCTTCCTGCCGGGCGGCTTGAGCATCACGCGACTTTTTCCTATCATGAGCGCACAGCGCGTATCGCGCAGCTTCACATACACCCACATCCGGAAACAGCCAAACACAATCTCGCCCGTACACCCGGAGCCGCCATGTCCGATTTTGTCCACCTGCATTGCCATACCGAATACAGTCTGCTGGACGGGGCCATTCGCATCAAGGATCTTTGTGCCCGCGCCAAGGATTTCGGCATGCCCGCCTGCGCCCTTACCGACCACGGCAACCTGTTCGGCGCGGCGTACTTCTACAAAGGCTGCAAGGACATGGGAATCAAGCCCATTCTGGGCTGCGAGGTATACGTCTGCCATGACCACAGAGACAAAAGCGCGGATTCTCCCCTGGCCCGCCGCCGGAACCACCTCATTTTGCTGGCCAGAAACATGACGGGCTACAAGAATCTGGTCAAACTGGTCACCCACGGTTTTTTGCACGGCTTTTACTACAAGCCCCGCGTGGACAAAGATTTGCTGTGCACCCATGCCGAAGGACTTACCTGCCTTTCCGCCTGCATTGCCGGCGAAATTCCCCGCGCGATTCTGGCTGATGACATGGACAAGGCCCTGACCCTGACCCGCGAATACGCAAGCATTTATCCCGGCCAGTTTTATCTGGAAATACAGTCCAACGGCCTCTCTGAGCAGGAAAAAGTCAATACGGCCCTGATGGAAATCGCCCACGACACGGGCATTCCCCTGGTGGCCACCAACGACTGCCACTATCTTGAAGCCGACGACGCCAAGGCCCACGAGGTACTGCTCTGCATCCAGACCCAGACCACCATGGACGATCCGAAACGCATGCGCTTCGAGACGCACGAATTGTATTACAAGTCCGTCGAAGAGATGGAAAAGGCCTTTGCCCATGTGCCCGAAGCCCTGGCCAACACCGTGCGCATCGCCGAAGACTGCACGGTGGACCTGGATTTCGGCAAGCACTATTTTCCTGTCTATCCCCTGCCCGAAGGTGCCAGCATGGACTCGGAATTCCGCAGGCTGGCCGAAGACGGACTGGAAAAACGCCTGGAAAGGCACCCTGACCGCGAAAACCTTGATCCCCAAGTGTACAGGGACCGCTTGCGGCACGAACTGGACGTGATCATCCAGATGGGATTTTCCAGCTATTTTCTCATCGTGCAGGAATTCATCAACTGGGCCAAAAACAATGCCGTGCCTGTGGGGCCGGGCCGCGGCTCCGCCGCCGGCTCCCTGGTGGCCTGGGCCTTGCGCATCACCAACCTGGACCCCATCCCCTACAACCTGCTCTTTGAACGTTTTCTCAACAGCGAGCGCGTGTCCCTGCCCGATATCGACGTGGACTTTTGCGAGCGCCGCCGCAGCGATGTCATCAAACACATGGTGGACATGTACGGCGAGTCCTCTGTCGCCCAGATCACCACTTTCGGCAGCATGAAGGCCAAGGGAGTGGTGCGCGATGTGGGCCGCGCCCTGGGCATGAGCTTTGCCGAGACAGACCGCATTGCCAGACTGGTGCCCGCCGACCTGAAAATGACCATCGCCAAAGCGCTGGAAACCGTACCGGAACTGAAAGACCTCCACGCCACAGACCCGCAGGTGCGCCACCTTCTGGACACGGCTCGCCGCCTTGAAGGGCTTGCGCGGCATGCGTCCACCCATGCTGCGGGACTGGTTGTTTCCGACGGCCCCATGCAGGAATACCTGCCCCTGTATCTGGGCAAGCGCGGCGAACTTGTTACCCAGTTTGACGGTCCCATGACGGAACAGGCCGGGCTGGTCAAGTTTGACTTTCTCGGCCTCAAAACCATGACCCTCATTCAAGACACTCTGGACAATATCGCCCTTCAGGGCCAGACCCCGCCCGATCTCGACAACCTCTCTCTCACCGATGCCGCGACGTACGATCTCTACGCCAGAGGCGACACTGACGGTATCTTTCAGGTGGAAAGTTCCGGCATGCGCCAGTATCTGCGCCAGCTCAGGCCGTCCTGCTTTGAAGACATCATTGCCATGCTGGCCCTGTACCGTCCGGGGCCGCTTGGCTCGGGCATGGTGGACGAATTCATCAAGCGCAAGCACGGGCAGGTAGAGGTAAGCTATCCGCACGAATCCCTCACCGACTGCCTGCGCGACACGTACGGAGTCATCGTCTATCAGGAACAGGTCATGCAGATCGCCCAGATCATCGCCAATTATACTCTGGGCGGCGCGGATCTTCTGCGGCGGGCCATGGGCAAGAAAAAGGTCGAGGCCATGGCCAGGGAGCGCGTGACCTTTGTGGACGGGGCGGAGAAAAACCATATCACCAGGCAAACGGCGGAAGAAATTTTCGACCTGATGGAAAAGTTCGCGGAATACGGGTTCAACAAGTCCCACTCTGCGGCGTATGCCCTTATCTCCTACTACACGGCCTATCTGAAAACGCACCATCCGGTCGAATTCATGGCAGCCCTGCTCACCTCGGAAATGGGCAATCAGGACAAACTGCTCAAATACGTTTCGGCCTGCAAGGACATGGGCATCACCGTGGTGCCGCCCTCCGTCAACCGGAGCCAGCGCGAATTCACGCCCCATGAGGGTCAGATATTTTTCGGCCTGGGCGGCATCAAGAACGTGGGGGATGAAGCCATCCGCGAGCTGACGGACGCCCGGCTGCAGGCGGGAGAATTCACGTCTCTTCTGGACTTGTGCTGCCGGGTCAACCTGCGCAAGGTGACCAAAAGGGTGCTGGAATCCCTTGTCAAGGGCGGAGCCTGCGACTGCTTTGGCGTGACGCGCGCGGCCATGCTGGCCTCTCTTGAGCTTGTGACCGCCCGCGCCCAGAAAAAAGCGCGGGAAAAAAACTCCAGCCAGATTTCCCTGCTGGTCATGGCGCCGGAGGAGGAAACCGCGCCCCCGTCCGGCATCGGCATGGACTGCCCCGAAGGGACTTTGCCGGAAATGCCCGAAGACGACAAACTCAAGGCGGAAAAGGAAGCGCTCGGATTCTTTCTGACCAGCCACCCCTTGCAGCCCTATTGGCACGAAATACGCCGTCAGTGGCTGACAACCCTTGAAGAAGCGCGCGATCTGCCCGCCGGAACAGAAATCCGCTGTGCTGTGCTGGTCACAGGCGTCAAGGAATTTCTGACAAAAACCCGGAACGAACGCATGGCCTTTGTCAACGTCGAGGACCTCACCGGCCACGCGGAAGTGACCTTTTTTCCCCGTTCCTATACCCTGTGCCGCGAGCTTCTGCTTTCGGAACAGCCCCTCTGCCTGGTGGCCCGCATCGACAGCCAGACAGACGCAAGCTCCGGCGACCCTGATGAAGACAGTGAAAAATCTTCTGAACTCAAACTGCAGGGCCAAAGTGTCTGCACCATGGAAGAAGCCTGCCGTCAGTGCGATACTCCCGTATGGGTGCAGGTTCCCCCAAACAGGCTGAACCGCGCCGACCTGCTGGCCCTGCGCACCATTCTGGAAAACCACTCCGGCCCGGTGGAGGCCCGGGCCCAGATACGGATTGACGGGCACGTCTGCACACTGTCTCTTGCCGAAGAACTGAAGGTGACTCCGGGCCCAACGCTGGACAAGGCGCTTTCCGCCTGGGCATCATGAACGTGCATATCCGGCGGCATGCCGGAGGGGTTGCCCGATACCATCAAATGGCGAAGGGCTGTACCCGGCAGCAGCATGCTGAAGGAAAGAACTCTAAACCATTTTTGAGGGATAGCCGATAGAGAAGGAAGTACCGGGCAAAATACTATGCTTGTGCCCATGGTGCGATAAAAGGAGAGAGGGGAAACAATGAACATAAAAAACAAGATCGTATTGTTCTATATCTTGTCCTCGGCCGTAACCGTTTTTGCGATCATCGGCATCCTTGTCTACAAGGCCTACGAGTTTGAATACACAAACAGCGGGCGGCAGAACGCGCAGACTCTCGCCCACATCAACAAGTACATCGAATCCGTCTTTCACTCGGCGCAGCAGAACGCCCGTATGCTTGCGGCAACTCCGGAGGTTGACGCGGCCAGACACGGAATTCCCGACTTCACGCGGGCCACCGAACCCACCAAGGTGCTGCGCTCCCAGATGGACGAAGAAACGCAGGAGTTGGACAAGCTGCTCGAACGCATTGTGCAGACCCATCCTTCATATCTGGCTGCGGGTGTGGGGCTGGAAACAGGACAATACACGGAATTTCCCCCATCGACGTTTTCTCCGGGCTATGACCCGCGCAAACGCGGCTGGTATCAGGGTATCATGGCCGCAGGCACGGACGTTTCCGTCAGCCCGGCCTATCTGTCCACAGCCGGCGATCTGGTCTGCGGCGTCACGGCAAAGATGACGGATGCGCGCGGCGCGGCAAAGGGCGTGGCTCTGCTGGAAATCAAGCTCACCAGCCTTGTGGAGATGGTCGCTTCTGTCCGCCTGTACGACACAGGCTATCTGGTGCTGCTGGAAGACTCGGGCACCATTCTGGCTGATCCGCGCCACAAGGAAGCCCTGTTCAAGAAAATCGGCGACGGCGTCATCCCCGGTCTTGCCGGGGCAATGCAACTTAAGGACGGCACAACGGTCATCCGCATGGGCGAGCAGGAAAATCAGGTGACCGTTTTGACGGGCTTTCACGGCTGGAAACTCTTGGCCATTGTGCCGCAGGACGAAGTTTACGCCAGCGTCACCGAGATGGTCCGCTTCGTCGGCCTGACCGGTTTTGTCATTCTCTGCCTTGCGGGGCTGGCTTCCTGGGGACTTGCCAGAAGCATCAGCACCCCCATTGTTTGTCTGGCCCAGACTTCCGAAGCTCTGGCGCAGGGCCGCCTCGACACTCCCCCGCCCCATGCCGCCATGTTCACCGGCGAAATGAAAATTCTGCACCGCTCCTTCTTCATGATGGTGGACAACCTCAAGCAGATGCTGGAAAAAGCCAGACTCAACGAAGAAGATTCCGCCACGCAGACGGCCAGGGCCCAGGAAGCTCTGGCCCAGGCCGAAATCGCCGGGCAGGAAATCGAAAAAAAGAACGCGCACATCCTCTCGGCCGCCCAGCATCTGGAACAGGCCATCCTGACCCTGAACTCCACATCCGACGCCTTGGCCGGGCAGATCGACCGATCAAAGGAAGACGCTTCCCGTCAGGCCGCAAGAATCACGGCAACAGCCGCAGCCATGGAAGAAATGAACTCCACCGTGCTGGACATCGCCCGGAACGCGGGCCAGGCATCAGAAGCCTCCGCCCTTGCCCGCCAGAAGGCCGAATCCGGCGCGGAAGTGGTGCAGATGGCCATTTCCGGCATCCAGACCGTGCGGGATCAGGCCCTCAAACTCAAGGAAGACATGGCGCAGCTTGACGAAAGCGCGCGGGCCATCAACCAGATCATGAGCGTCATTTCCGACATTGCCGACCAGACCAACCTGCTGGCCCTCAATGCCGCCATTGAGGCGGCTCGCGCGGGCGAAGCCGGGCGCGGCTTTGCCGTGGTGGCCGACGAGGTGCGCAAACTGGCGGAAAAAACCATGACGTCCACAGCAGAGGTAGATCGGGCCATCACCGCCATTCAGGCCAGCACCAAGCAGAGCATGGTGCAGATGGACGCTGCGGCAAATTCCATTGAGGAGGCCACACAGTTGATCAACCAGTCCGGCGGCTCCCTGCAGGAAATCGTGCAGATGGTGGACTCCACGGCGGATCAGGTGCGGGCCATTGCCACAGCGGCAGAGGAGCAGTCCGCCACCAGCGACGAGATCAACCGCTCCATTGCGGACGTCAACGAAATCGCAGGCACAACCGTTGATACCATGCGCCAGGCCGCCGATGCCGTGGTGGAGCTGGGGCGCCAGTCGCATGACCTGAAGGGGCTGGTGCAGGACATGAAAATGCACTGATGCAGCCGGGACGACACAACTTCCGCGAGGCGGGGTTTGTCATCAATCAGAAACGGCAAGGCCAGCGCTGCGGCCTTGCCGTTTCTGCACATGCGTTGCCCCGCCCTGACACATTGTCGCGGAGTCCCCAAACGGAGGCGAGCGTCAGAAGAGCAGCAGAAACACCAGCAGCAGAAACATGCCGCCGCCGAGCCACGGCTCCACTGTGGTCACATATCCTGCGGCAAGGCAATAGATCAGGAGGGCGGTCAACAGCACGGGATGCCGGGCAAAAAACGCCCAGAGAAAAAATCGCTCACCCCGCGCGGCTTCCTCTGCTGCCCGGCGTTTTTCAAGGATTTTCCGCAAGCGCGGCAAGTGCCGCGCGGCCGCGCCCGGAGCGTTCCAAAGCGGCGCATACGCGTCGGCCACTACGGGCCAGATGCCGTCGGGCAGGCCGCCCTGCTCCAGAAAGACGCACAAATCCTCCATAAAGTCCGGATCCGGCAGGACAATAAGAACCTCCGGCCGACCGAACACATGGTCCCACGGCGTGCGCCGGGTGCTTGCGGCAAAGCCTTTTTTGGTCAGCAAAAGGAGTTCCAGCGCTTTTTTGCGCAGCGCGGCGAGAAAAGCCTCTGCCCCGCCCCCAAAGATATCTTGCGCCAAAGGGTTCCAGGCGGGCCACTCGGCATGGGGGCCCGTATCTGCAGGCAGAAATTCCGCCAGGGGCAAAAGGCAGGGGGAGGTCGGCTGCCCGGATGCCAGATACCACTGGGCCAGGGCAATCTTCATGGCTTCCGGAGCCTGCGTTCCGGCGCACAGACCGGAGAGCAGGTCCAGAAAATACGGCTGGTGTCTGACCGTCGCCATGTCTGGGTGTTGCAGGGCCTGCTGCCAGACATAGAGAACCGGGCACTCAAGGCGTTTCAAGCGGTCCAGCGCCTCCCTGCACTGCCGCACATTTTCCTCCAGCGACAACAGAGGAACGTCCGCCGCAGGCAGACGCAGAACAGCGCGGAGCATCTCGCGCAATTCCCCCAGCGCAGGCAGGGGGCACGGCGCGGCGGAAGAAGCGAAGCCATATGCCGTATACAGGGCCTTGGCCGTGGGCAGCGAAAGGGAGGCGCGGCAAAGTTCCAGCAGACCGGCCAGAAATTCCCTGTCACGTCCCACAAGGACAAAATCTTCGCTGCGGAGCAGTGAAAGCCAGTCCTCCCAACGGGCATCTTCCTGCCGGTTCAGGATTTTCATGCTCCGGAGGCAGGAGGCGCGGGCTTTTTCCGTGCGGATTTTCCGTTCTTCCTCCTCGGGGGTCTGGGGAAAGTGCTCCGCACGAAATCGAGAAAAACCCTCCACGCCGCCGCCAGGCAGGGGGAGCGGCATCAGGGGAAAGCCCCCTCCTTCTCCGTCCAGCAGAGAAGGCATGCCCGGAAACAGCAGCGGCGTGACATGGCCCACCGGGGGAGGCGTTTCTCCTCTCCCGGTGGCTGCGGATGTTCCGGAAAACGTGCCGGAAGGAGCTGCACAACCTGTAGCAGCGAAAGACAGCGGTTCTTCCGCCGCCTGTTCCACATCAGGTGAAGCAGGCGGAATGGACGCCGCCCCCCTGACCGGAGGAAAAGAAAAGTTTTCTCCTGCCTCTGCTGCGGAGCTGCTGACGGAAGAAGGGGGCGCATCTCCCACCCCACGGTTTGCGGAGGCAAAGGACAGCGGCTTTTCCGCCGCCTGTTCCACATCAGGTGAAGCAGGCGGAATGGACGCCGCCCCCCTGACCGGAGGAAAAGAAAAATTTTCTCCTGCCTCTGCTGCGGAGCTGCTGACGGAAGAAGGGGGCGCATCTCCCACCCCACGGTTTGCGGAGGCAAAGGACGGAGGCAAAAGACAGCGTATCTTCCGTGACATCTTCCGCTTTGCACGGAACAATCGGAGAAGCCTCCCCTTCATCCTGCCCCGCACTCCCGCCCACCGTGATGCTGCGCAGATTGCCCCCGCCAGCCAAAAGCACGGGGTGTCTTCCTCCCTCCTCCCCGCTTGCATCCCTGCTCTCTTCCTCACGCGCATCCCGCATGGCCTCCCGATAGGCCTCGTGCAGACGGCGGAAGCCCTCGGGGTCTTCCTCCGGATGGCATTTTCTCGCCTTTTCCACATAGGCTCGCCGGATTTTCGCGGCGTCCCTGGTGGGCGGTATGCCCAAAATATTCCAAACAGACACAGGCAGCCTCACAACAGGCAAAAGCTTCAAAAAAACAGGCGCAAAATACCGCGCCAGCATCCTACTGCAGGACGGAACCTGAAGGAGGCGGCCCCATGCCCTCCGGGTCGGCGTCTGCGGCATCATTGTCATCGACATCAAAGGCATCTGCATCGTCCATATCGTCCGAAGGCAGCAACCCGTACCCTGCGGAAAACTTTTCCACTCTTTCCAGTACTTCCCGAAAAACCTTTTTTCCCCGCGCAAGGGCAACGGGGCCTCCCGCAGCGCAGGCCTTCAAGAAATCCTCCACGGCAAGGACCACCGCAGTCCTTTCATCTCCGGTGGTCTGCGCATACAGGCGCTCTCCCCAAGCCAGGAGCGCGCGGGCTTCCTCTTCTTCATGGGGGGGACGCTTCAGGGCGGCCAGGGCCTGTATGCGCTGCCGGGCTTCTTCTTCCGTCATGCCGCTGCGCTTTCCCAGCAAAATCTCCCGCCGCACCTCCCCAGTGCTGGGCACGGTTCCTTCCACCTCCAGCAGTCCATTGATATCATAGGTAAAGCGCACAGAAACGCATTCCTTTCCCGCAGGCGCAGGAGGAACATTGAGCGTCATTTCACCCAACAGAAGATTGTCTCTACTGTAGAATTCTTCACCCTGCAAAATGTCCACATGCACTTTTGTCTGGTTGGCAGTCGTCGTCCGGAACTTTTTGACCCGGCTGCACGGCAGGGGGCTGTTGCGCTCGATGATGGACGCCATGTGCAGCGTGTCGTCCTCCCTGCTGCCCACAACGGATGTGCCCAAGGTAAAGGGGCAAATATCCGTCATGATGATATCGCGCACTTCTTCCCTGCGCTCCCTGATGCCCGCATAGATCCCCAAACCCAACCCCACCACGGTGTCCGGAGAGAAGGGATGGCCCACCTCGCGCCGCAAAAGCCGGGACAAAAAGGCCTGCACCACAGGCATATTGCATGATCCGCCCACCAGAATGATGTGGCTGATTTCCCGAAGCCGGGTTTTGCTGTCGGCCAGCACACGCCGCACCGGTGTGCCCATACGTTGAAAAAGAGGGCCACTCATGTCGATGAGCTTCTGGTTGGTCAACACCAACTTTCCGGCAGCCTCGCCCGCCGCGATATGCAGCAGGGTTTCTTTTCTGTTGCTCAGTTCGCGCTTGCAGGCTTCTGCCCGCTGCAACAGATCCGCCTGGGCCAGAGGCGAAAGCAGGTCCAAATCCAGCCCATTGGCCTCGCAATAGCCCAAGGCAATCTGCCGGTCGAAATCCCGCCCGCCCAACTGATTGTCGCCGGAAACAGCCATGACGCTGAGCATGTTCTCAAAACAGTCCACAATGGAAACATCAAGAGTGCCCCCGCCAAAGTCGAAAATGAGCGCCTTCATATCTGTGCTCTGATCATACAGGCGGCAGGTCAGGGCCGCGGCCGACGGCTCGTTGAGAATGCGCTCCACCCGCAGCCCAGCCAGGCGGCCCGCCGCCTTGGTGGCGGCACGCTGGGCATCGTTGAAGTAGGCAGGCACGCTGATGACGGCCTCGTTCACGTCTTCTCCAAGCCATTGCCCGGCATCATCCTTGAGCTTGCGCAGCACCAGGGCGGAAAGATCCTCCGGGGCAAAGGTCTGCCCCCCCAGAAAATATTTTTTGTCCGTGCCCATGAAACGCTTGAAGCCCGACGCGGAATATTCCGGCGCGCAGACGAGCCTGTCCAGCGCGGCTTGCCCTACCAGCACGGAACCGTCCTCGGCAATGCTGACGGCGCTCGGCGTGAGTACGGACCCCAGGGCATTGGGCACAAGTTCGGCACTGGTTTCGCGCCAGACGGACACAAGGCTGTTGGAGGTTCCAAGGTCTATTCCGATGACTGGCATATCCACTCCCGATTTTTGGTACAGTTTTCGGACGCAGGCCTTGCATGGGCTGGCCGCAGGGGGACGCAACGCACAGCCCCCCGGAACAAGCCCCCTGCGCAGCATTGCGGCGTGGGTATTTTTATGCTATAGATATACGGTAATATGCAACAAGCCCGCTATGAGGAATTTTCCCGGTGCCTTACCTGTCGCCCGCAGAGAGCCTTTCTTGAGCCATGCCGGAATCCGCCGGGAAAAAACGTCCGCCACCCAGCAATGCAAAACCACGGGAGACAGCCCGCATGAAACGATCCGCCGCCCTTTGGCTGTGCCTTGCCTTTCTTTTTGCCCCCCTTTTCGCCCATGCCAAAGAAAAAGTTCTGCTGGACACCGACATGGTGGAAGCCTTTGACGATGGCGTGGCCATGGTCATGCTGGCCAATGCCCCCGGCATCGAGCTTGTGGGCGTGACCACCGTCACAGGCAATTCCTGGGTGCAGGACGGCACTGCATGGGCCATACGCCAGCTTGAGGCCGAGGGCCGCACCGACATTCCCGTAGCCGCCGGTCTGGAATATCCCCTGCGCCCGCAGCGACATCTCAACTTCGAGCAGGAGCGCAAGGCCAACGGCATGGGGCACGATGCGTGGCTCGGCTCCTTCGGCTATCCCCAGCCCGAAAGCTGGCAGGCGTTCTACAAAAAGCACTATGGCAAGGAACCCACAGCCCGCCCTGTGGACAAGCATGCCGTGGACTTCATCATCGACACCGTGCGCGCCGACCCCGGCCAGATCACCATTGCGGCCATCGGCCCGTGCGGCAACCTTGCCCTGGCCATCCGCAAGGCCCCCGACATCATCCCCCTGATCAAGCGCGTAGTCTACATGGGTGGAGCCTTTTTCCGGCCGGGAAACGTGACCCCCGCTGCGGAGTTCAACTGGTGGTTTGACCCCGAAGCCGCACGCATGACCGTGCGCGCGCCCTTCAAGGAACAGATCGTTTTGGGGCTGGATGTCTGCGAAAAAGTCGTCTTCCGCCGGGAGAATTACGACAGGCTGTTGACTACCCTGGGCACGGGGGAGCAAGGCCGCATCCTGCGCTCCACATTTGTGGGCAAAAGCTTTGAAAAAGACCCCGCGTTTACCCACTTTGTGTGGGACGTGCTGGTGGCTGCGGTAATCATTGACCCGACCCTCATCACCAGCGAGGTGACGTGCCTTGTTGACGTCAACGATGTCTTGGGCTTGTCTTACGGGCAGTCTCTGGCCTACCCCAAAACCGGCCCCGAGGGGAGCCAGAAGGCTCGCATTGTTCTGGATGTGGATCAGAAGCGCTTTTGGGACATGCTCAACGACACCACATACTGGGCCTCTGTGCGCCGCAAATAGCCAGCCCGCCGAAAGGCAGGCGCGGCCCTGACATAAACACAAACATTACAGGAAGAACACAATGGCCCTGCAACCAGTACGCATAGGCGTTCTCTTTGTCCTGTTCGCCCTTTTGTCCGCCCCGCTGGCCCTTGCCGGACCGGCATACCGCACGATAGTGACCAGCAATCCCCAGCATGACAATGCCGAGCGTAGCAGCGGCTTTTCCGTCAGGATCATCCTTGACGAGGAAAAATGCAAAAAACAGTACGGAGCGGACTGGTCCGCGCAGTGCTCGGCCCCGCCCGCAGGCGAACCCGGACGTCGGGTGGAGGGCGTGCAGATGAGCCCTGCGGTTCCCGGCGTCTGGCGTTGGGAATACGGATCCGCCATGCGCTTTTTCCCGGAAAACCGCCTGGCTCCGGACACGCGCTACACCATCTCGCTGGAAAAAGTCTCCCTGCCGGGACGTTTTGACTTCGTCAAGCGCACCGTCACCTACACCACGCAGCCCCAAGGCGCAAAAATCGGCAAGGAAACTCTCTGGATCGACCCTTCGCCCAAGGGAGCGCACGCCATTTCCGTACCGCTGTCTTTCATCTGGCCAGCCACGCCTGCGGATGTGGAAAAGCTCATTTCCCTGACGCCCACCGATGCCAAGAGCGGCCTGACCTTGGGCGCGCCGCGCTTTGTCTGGAACGAGAGCCGTGACGAAATGGTGGTCAGCGCGCCGGTCACGGCCCTTGCCGAAGACAATGCGGCCGCCAGGCTCACCGTCCAGAATATGCCGCCTTTTGAAGAAAAGGACGGCAAGCGCATTGTGCAAAAAAACAAGAAAGACAAGGAAACAAAAACACAAGGCACCTTCAGCGTCACCGGCAAATCGCAGTTGCTGAAAGTGAGCAGTATTGTTGTGCAGCCCCGATACGATGCCGATCTGGACAAGAAGTACCAGCTTGAGGTCAAAACAACGCTGCGGGTGTTGCCCTCGGAAGTGCTGCGCTATCTTGAGGTCATCCAGTTGCCGCGCACCCTTTCGCCCGGAGCCGGACAGGACTGCGACTGGTCAAAAATGCCCGCTGTCAGCGCAAAGGACATTGAAAAAGGCGAAAAACTGACCCCGCAGCTGCTGCAACCGGCCGACGAACCTGCCGACCGCATTCTTTTGCAAATTCCGGCTCAGGCCGGGCGAGGGCTTTTGACGGCCATGCGGGCCGGGTTGCCCTCCACCAGCGGGCTGACCCTGAAGAAACTGAACCGCTTCATTCTCACGGTTCCTCCGCTTGAGGCGGAACTGCGCTTTTTGCAGCCCGGCAACGTGCTGGCCCTGAACGGTGACAAAAAACTGGATATTTATGCCACGGGGCTGACCTCCATTGCTTGGCGCGCCGAACGCGTCCGCGAGCCGTTTCTGGCCCTGCTGGCCCAGGAAACCGGCTTCACCCCCCCAGAGCAGGAGGAAAATGAGGATGAGGACGAGTACGGCGGGCAAAGACGCGTTGTAAACTTCAGCGGCATGAGCGATGCCCTTGAAGGCCGTATGGACGTCCAGAAGGGCGGCAGCAAAAACATGCCCGGAGGCGCTTCGTTTCCTGTTGTTGACATGGCTCCCCTGCTGCAGGGCGGGCAAAATTCCTGGCATGGTCTGGTGCGCCTCACCCTGACCGGATTTGACGGCGAAAAGCAGGTGGCCGAAACATCGCGGCTGGTGCTGGTAACCGACATCGGCATGACCATCAAGACCGCCGCCGACGGTTCCCGCGCCGTCTTTGCGCAGCGCTTGGGCACGGGCAAGGCCCTGAGCGGAGCGCAGGTGCGCCTGTTGGGCGCCAACGGCCTCCCGGTGCTGACCGCCACCACCAACGATCAGGGGCGGGCCGATCTGCCCCCTACCCAGGGCCTTGTGCGCGAAAAACGCCCCGTGGCTCTGGTGGTCAGCGCGTCTTCCTCCGGCGGGCAGGACATGGCCTGGATGTCGCTGAGCGATGCGGCCCGCCGCGTGGACTACAGCGATTTTGCCGTGGCCGGACGCCACAGCGCCGCCGACGGCCTCAGTGCCTCTGTTTTCAGCCAGAGGGGGCTGTACCTGCCGGGCGAAACCCTGCGCTTCGGCTGCGTGGCGCGCCGTTTTGACTGGCAGCCCCTGCCTGCGGATCTGCCCCTTGAAGCCGTGCTGACCAGCCCCACAGGCACAGAAGTCATGCGCACCCCCTTCAAGCTGGCGCAAGACGGCCTGAACACCTTTGACTGGAAAACACCCGACGATGCGGCAGTGGGAACCTACCGCCTGGATATTCGCTTGGCCGCTCCATCGGCAGGCTCCGGACGCTCCCCGGTACTCGGCAGCGCCGAAGTACGGGTGGAGGAATTCCAGCCGGACACCCTGGCCCTGAACGCCTCTTTTGAGCCTAAAGCTCCCAAAGGCTGGATACGTACGGATCAGGCTGCCGGTCCCGCCATTGCCCAGGCCCGCTTGGACAACCTCTACGGAGAGCCGGCCTCCGGCCACCGCGTGGAAGCCACCTTCCTCGCCTCTCCGGGCAAACTGCGTTTTCCGGGTTTTGAAGACTACACTTTCCACGATGCTACCCCCTACGGGGGGGAAACCCAATCCATAGAAATGCCCGCCGCCTTTACCAATGAAAAGGGTGTGGCACGCTTCTCCCTGCCTCTGGGCAAACTCCAACCGGGCACCATCCGCGGCGTATTTCAGGTGCAGGGCTTTGAACTTGAAGGCGGGCGCGCCGTGGGCCGCCAGATGGAAGCCCTTTTCTCTCCGCTGGACGTAGCCTTGGGCTACAAACCCGAAGACGCCGCCAACAATCTGGACTACATCCCGCAGGGGGCCAAGGCATCCCTGCGCCTGCTGGCCGTGAACAACGACCTTGCGCCCGTGAGCCTGCAAAATGCCGATATTGTTTTGTCGGCCAGGCGCTACGTCAACAGCCTCGTCACCGATGCGCGGGGCGAATACCGCTACGACGCCACCCCTGTGGACACGGAAATCTCGCGCCAGTCGGCGGCCATCGGTCCGGAAGGCTATTCCTGGACGCTGCCCACCGGCGAAGCGGGAGACTATCTGGTAACGGTCAAAAAATCCGACGGCACGCCTCTGGCCATCATCCCCTACAGCGTGGCGGGCAACCGTCTGGCGGAGCCGGAGAGCCTTTCTGCCGACTCCCTGGTCAAGGGCAACCTGCGCCTCAAACTGGACAAAGAGCGCTACGAAGCCGGAGAGACCATCAAAATGCGCCTTTCCACGCCGTATGCGGGCACAGGGCTCATCACCATCGAACGGGAAAATGTGCTGGCCCACGCCTGGTTCACGGCCGAGGCCGGTTCCAGCGTGCAGGAAATCAAGATTCCCGCGAATTTTGAAGGGCGCGGCTACGTCAACGTGTCGTTTTCGCGCTCCCTGCAATCAGACACCGTATATATGAAGCCCTATGCCTATGCTGTGGCTCCCTTCACGGCGGGCGTGGCCCGGCGCGACATGGGCCTGAAAATCGAGGCGCCGGCCCGCGTGCTGCCCGGCGAAAAGGTCACACTGCGCCTGACCGCACGCCAAGCCGGGCGCGCCCAGGTTTTTGCCGTGGACGAGGGTGTGCTGCAACTGACCGCCTTCCGTACGCCCGATCCCCTGCACGATCTGCTGGCCGACAGGGCGCTGGATGTGGACACCCGCCATGCCTTTGACCTGCTCATGCCCGACCATGCGCGCTTGCGCGGGCGCATCCCCGGTTTCGGCGGCGACATGGGCGGCGCGGGCGGACGTTTTCTCAATCCCTTCAAGCGGAGGGGCGAACCTCCCTTTGCCTTCTGGAGCGAAATTGTCTCCGCTGATACCAGCGGTACGGAAATCACCTTTACTGTTCCCCAGTATACCAGCGGCCGGATACGCATCATGGCCGTGGGCAGTGCCGTTTCATCCGATGCTTCGGCGGCGGGCAGCGCACAGGCTTTCTCCGAAGTGCGGGGAACCCTGCTGCTCAAGCCCCTGCTGCCTTTGGCCGTTGCCCCCGGCGATACCTTTGACGGTGCGCTGGTTGTAGCCAATACGGTGGAAAACAGTGGTTCCGGCGCTTCGGTGCAGGTACGCATGGAGTGCGACCCCGGCCTTGCCTTTGTGAACAGCAAAAAAGAGCAGACCATTACCGTGGACGAAAACGGCGAAGCCGTAGTGCGCTTTACCCTGAAGGCCAGGGAACATCTGGGCGAAGCCTCGGTGCGCTTTACCGCATCTCTGGAGGGCGCGTCCGGCAAAGGCACGGCCCGCTCCCAGAGCCTGTCGGTACGCCCCCCCGCCCCGCGCGTACGCACCGAAACCGAAACTCCTCTTACTGCCTCCACGGACATTCCCGTGCGGCGTGATATCTACCCCTATGAAGCTGTGGGCAGAGCCGCTGTTTCCAGCGTGCCCATGCTGGGGCTGCGCTCCGTCTTCTCCAAGCTTGATGCCTATCCTTACGGCTGCACCGAGCAGCTTATCAGCCGTGCCCTGCCCTATGCGGCTCTGCTCGCTTCACCGGCTCTGCGCGAACAGGTTCTGCGTACTCCCGGCCGCAGCCCCGAAGAGGCGGAAAAGCTGGCCGGACAGACTATTGCCAACGCCATTGCCGCCATACGCCGCAACTTCACCGCCTGGGAAGGGGTCAGCCCCTGGCCGGGACGGGAAGGTTCCGACTTTGTCACAGCCTATGCCGCAGACCTGCTGCTGACCTTGCGGGAAAACGGCGCGGCCGTGCCCGAAGGGCTGACCAGAAATGTTCTGGACACCTTGGAAAATATCGTTGGCCGCTCCCCCGCGGACCTCTATGACGGCCGCGTCAAACTGTACGGGGCATGGCTTCTGCTCCGCGACGGGCGCATCATGACCCAACAGGTGGAGCGCTTGGAACAGTGGTACAAGGACAATACCACCGGTTGGGAAAAAGATATTGTGGCCGTTCTCATGGCTGACTGCTATGCGCTGCTGCGCCTCGCGCGGACTGCGGAAAAACGCTTCCCTTCGGACTTCAATCCCGGTACGGGCGATGCGATCTTTTCCGTTGGCATGGCCAGAGCCCTGCACGCCACCATTATCCAGCGCGATTTCCCGCAGCGCGCCAAGGAGATTCAGGCTCAGGATCTTTTGCAGCGCGCCTTTGATACCAGAGCCAGCACCGTGGATCTGGGCTTCACGGCCAGGGCGCTGACGGTCATGGCCCTTGGCGAGGGTTCCGTGCCCACGGGCATCAAGCTGACCTGCGAGGAATATGCGCAGGACTTCACGCCCGCCACGGCTCCTGCCGAGCTTGTGGGTTCGCTGCTGCAACTGGATGCTCCGGGCTGCCTGCGCTTCCGGGCGGAACTACCCGCAACGGGCAAGCAGCAATGGCAGGCACATGTGACCGCGGAAGGCTTTGAACGCGCCCCCTTGGGAGAAGCGACCAACGGCATGGAACTGCAACGCCGCTACCTGAACTCGCGCGGGGAGCCTGTAACCTCAGCCCGCTTGGGCGAAGTGCTCACGGTGGAACTGACCGCGCGTGCGGCTTCGGCGGACAAGATCGACAACGTGGTTCTTGTGGACCTTCTGCCGGGCGGCTTTGAGCCCATTCTGGAAAAAGATGCGCCGTCAGACATGGACGGGCTGATCCGCTACGAGCGGCGGGAAGACAGAGGCATCTTCTTTGTGGAACTGGCACAAGAAAAGCGCGTCTTCACCTATCGGGTGCGGGCGGCTACCAAGGGACGCTTCATCCTGCCCACTGCCTCGGTGGAGGCCATGTACACGCCTGAAGTCAACGGCCGGGTGGGCGGCGGCCATATGGACGTGCAATAGCCCCAACCTCTTGCCTTGGTTTTGCCCCCTCTCCGGCGCACAAAAAACACGCGCCGGAGAGGGGGCGATTGATACCGCATGAAAATCCTCTGGTCCAAAATCCGCCACATAGGGCTTTGGGCGGCAATTCCGCTCGCCGCCCTGCTGGCTTGGCTGTTTTTCGCGCCCTGCCGCGCGCCACTGGAGGGGGTGAGCTTTTCGGGCGTGATTCTGGACAATACGGGCGCGCCCCTGCGCGTCAGCCTTTCCCGTGATCAGAAGTACCGCATCCACACGCGCCTGACAGACATTCCCCGCGCGGCCGTGGAGGCGGTGCTGCGCTATGAAGACCGCCACTTCTACTCCCATCCCGGCGTCAACCCCTTCTCTCTTTTCCGGGCAGCCTTGAGCATGCTTGGCGGGGGGCGGCGCATGGGGGGGTCGACGATCACCATGCAGGTGGTCCGCCTGAGCCACAATCTGGAAACCGGAAAACCCGGCGCAAAGCTGCGCCAGATGCTGCTGGCCCTGCAACTGGAATGGCATTTCAGCAAGGACGAAATCCTTGAAGCCTATTTCAACCTTGCGCCCTACGGTGGCAATGTGGAGGGGCTGGGAGCGGCCGCCCTTGTGTATTTTCACAAAACTCCGGCCCAACTGACCCAGGCCGAGAGCGCCGCCCTGATGCTGGTTCCGCAAAATCCTGTCAAACGGCGGCCTTCCCAGGACAATCCTGCTTTTGCCGCTGCGGTCAAACGCCTTGACCAGGCCTGGTCCGGCAGGACGGAGCACGCCCCTTTGCGCATATACGGCCCCCAGGATCTGCCCTTTGCAGCTCCGCACATCTGCGCGGAACTGCTTGAGCGGCACAGGGACGGAGGCGTGCTGCGCACCACACTGTCGCCCACGCTGCAAAAACGTGTGGAGGGCGGCCTGCGCGCCTTTGCAAGCCGCAATACCGCCTACGGCCTGAAAAACGCCGCAGCCTTGGTGGTTCACTGGCCCAGTATGGAAATCCGTGCTCTGGCCGGTTCCGCCGATTTTCATGATGCGCGCATCAGCGGGGAGATTGACGGCACAAGGGCGCGCCGCTCCCCCGGATCGACCCTCAAACCCCTGATTTACGCCCTGGCCCTTGACCAGGGCATCATCCATCCCCACACCCTGTTATTGGACACGCCGCGCAGCTTTGCGGGCTATGACCCGGAAAATTTTGACGGCAGCTTTCGCGGCCCGGTATCCGCAGCGGAAGCCCTGCGCAGCAGCCGCAATGTGCCTGCCCTGACCCTGGCAGCGCGCCTGAAGCACCCCGGCCTGTACGAATTTTTGCGCCGGGCAGGTGTGGAATTTCTGTCCGGCGAGGAGCATTATGGCCTCAGCCTGGTACTGGGCGGGGCGGAGCTGAACATGCGGGAGCTGGCGGGCCTTTACGCCATGCTGGCCAACAAGGGCGTCTGGCGGCCCCTGCGCCTGCTCGGCAGCGAGCGGGAGGAAACAGCGCGCCCCCTGCTTTCTCCGGAAGCCGCCTTTGTGACCCTTTCCATGCTGGAGGACGGCAGCACAGACCACCGTGTGCGTTCCCGTGGCGGGGCTGTTCTGCCCCTGCGTTTCAAAACCGGAACCTCCAACGGCTTCCGGGACGCTTGGACTGTGGGCATTGTCGGCCCCTATGTGCTGGCGCTCTGGATAGGAAATTTCGACAACAGTTCCAACCCGCTGCTGGTGGGAGGCCAGGTGGCCGCCCCGCTTTTTGTGGACATGGCGCGGGAAATCGCTGCGGCCGAAGCCCTCAAAGATACCTTGGGCCAGCCCGCGCCCGGCCTCAACCTGCAACGCGTGTCCGTGTGCGCGGCCACCGGCGACCTGGATACCTCCCTCTGCCCGGATACTACGGAAACCTGGTATATCCCCGGCGTTTCTCCGCTGAAGGATTCGGGTGTCTTCCGCACCATCCTTGTGGACACGCAGACGGGACTGCGGGCCTGTACACAACGCAAAGGCCGCACGGAAATCCGCGTATGGGAATTCTGGCCCAGCAACCTGACCCAGATGTTTGCACGGGCGGGCATCCGCAAGCCTCCTCCCCCCCCCTTCGGGCCAGAATGCCTTGAGGCAGGCCAAAGCTCGGGCCAGCCCCCGACCATCGCCCAGCCCAAGGAGGGCCTGATCTACCGCATCAGGCTGAGTCCGGAGGGCAACCAGCCCCTGGCTTTTGTAGCCCATGCCGATGCGGGAGTGCGGGAACTGTACTGGTTTCTGGACGGAAGCTATCTGGGCAGCAGCCGTCCGGGGCAGGCCCTGCTCTGGACAGCCAGACCCGGCGATGCCGTGGTGCGCGTGGTTGACGATGCGGGGCGCTCCGCGCAACGCCGCCTGAAAATCCGGGCAACGCCGTAATTCCGCTGAAAAAAGCAAACTCCCCCGCCAACGATTGCAGTTTCAGGCGGATTTTCCTACACTTTTTGTGCAGGGGATTCCCTTGCCATGTTGCGATGCCCAGTGTTCCGGAAAGCCGGATAACGTACCGAAAAACAGGAGTATGCCATGCAGTGGAAAAAACTTCTCTTGCTCACTCTCTGCGCGGGTCTTTTGGCCGCCCCGGCCTTGGCAGCCCCTTCCGCCAAGCGGAGCGGCAATACCGTACAGATCACCGAAGGCCTGACGCCGGAAGTCATCAGCGCCATCAAGGAAGAAGAAGGCAAGATCAGTGACAAAAGCCAGATGGGTTTTACCCTGAAAAATGCCACGGATGCAGACGTGGCCAAACTCTGCGAACTGTATCCCGACATGGCCTCCCTCAACCTGGAAGGCAAGGACTACAGCGACCTTTCGCCTGTGGCCTCCCTCAAGAAGCTGAGCCAGTTCAGAACCCGGAACAGCAGGATCAAGGACTTTTCGCCCCTGCGCGGACTGACCGGCATGAAGGTTCTGGACATCTCCGCAGAGGCCATGGGGCCGGATCTGAGCTGGATGAGCGGCATGAGCCAGTTGACCTCCATCACCATTACTGCCGGAAAAAACCTTGTTTCCTTCGAGGGTATTCCCTCCCTGCCCAACCTGACCAGAGCGCATTTCGACAGGGGTGAGCCCAAGGACCTGACCCCACTGGTCACTGCCCTGCCCGGCCTGAAAGAACTGCATCTCAAGTACGCCACCCTGAGCGACCTTGCCCCCTTGACCAAACTGGCCGACCTGGAAGTCTTGGATTTTTACGGTGCCAAGCTGAGCAGCTTTGCTCCTCTGGCGGGCTGCCCCAAACTGCGCAAGCTGGACTACTACGCCACCAAAGACGCGGACTACAGCACACTGGGCGAGCTGACGCAGGTTTCTGTTCTGGAAGGCGGCCTGACCAAGCTTGAAGACATCTCCTGGCTGGCAAAACTGCCCAATCTCAAAGAGTTCAGGCTGTTCGCCGAAGCTGTGGCAGACTACAGCCCCCTGGCCCAGACAAAACTGGAAAAGCTGTTCATCTGGAGCATGAAAAAGCCTGTTGACCTTGCGCCTGTGGGCAAAATCGCCACACTCAAGGGACTGAAGCTCTGGAGCGTGGAAAATGTTTCCGGCAGCCAGGAGCTTGCGAATCTGACCAATCTGGAAAAGCTGGAAATCAGTGGCTGGGAAGAGAAGAGCAGAACAGCTCTGGACTTGGCCTTTTTGAAAAAACTGTCCAAACTGGTCAACCTGAATATCCAGAAAACCACGCTGACCACTCTTGATCCTGTTGCCCTCTGCCAGAGCCTGGAGTCTGTGCGTATGACTCAGGTGAGCGGCCTGATCAGTCTTGCCCCGCTGAAAAAGCTGCCCAAACTGAAGAACATGGAAGTGAGCAAGGGTGCTTTTGCCGAGGCGGAACTGACAGGTTTTGCGCCTTCTGTCAAAGTTGCCCAACGCTAGAAACGGCGTTTTCACGCGGGCAGGTCTGAAAAGGCCTGCCCGCGCTCCAGCCACTGACAAGACCCACCAAGGGAACAAGGAACCGTCATGAAACAAGGCCACGCTCTTTTCGTCAGGCAGTTCTGGCCCGTGCCCCTGTTGCTGGCCCTTCTGCTTCTGCCCTTCGGCTGCTCCCAAAAACAGAAAACCGTGCCCCCCCCTCCCGTTGCCGGAGCGGGGATGGAGTTGGTGTTGCTGCACACCAACGATACCCATTCGCATCTGGCCGGTATCGACAAGTACGGCAATCCCTGCTTTGAAGACAGCCAGTGCCGGGGCGGCATGGCCCGCATTGCCGCTGCCATCCGCGCGCGCAAGGCTCAGAGTGACAACGTGCTGGCTCTGGACGCGGGGGACTTTTTTCAGGGCACGCTTTTCTACAGCGTGCACAAATGGCCTGTTATTGCCGCGGTCAACGCGCACATGCCCTACGATGCCATGACCCTCGGCAACCACGAATTTGACGACGGCTGCGATGCGTTGAAAAAATTTCTGGAAAAGACCACCTTCCCCGTGGTGGGGGCCAATCTCAAGCCACAGCCGGGCTGCCCCCTGCGCAACAGCACCATCGAAAACTGGATTATCCGTCAGGTACGGGGAACCAGCGTGGGCATTGTGGGTCTGGCCAACGATGAAGTACGGCATCTGGCCTCGGCCTGCGAGCACACAACCTTTGACGCCGCCGCAACCGCCCTGCGCCGCGCTGTGCAGGAATTGCAGGCAAGAAACGTGAGCCATATCGTTGCCCTGACCCATCTGGGCCTGCCCGCAGACAGGGAGCTGGCCCGCACCGTGGACGGCGTGGACGTGATCATTGGCGGGCACACCCACAGCTATCTCGGTCCCGACTCCAGGGAAGGCCCCTATCCTCTGGTGGAAAAATCTCCCTCGGGCAAACCCGTGCTGGTGGTTACGGCCAAAAACGCCACCCAGTATCTGGGCGACCTGACCGTGGTTTTTGACCGCGAAGGCGTGCCCCTGCGCTGGAGCGGCGGAGCAAAGGAACTCATGCCCGAAGATCCGGGCGATCCCGTGATCAGAAAAATCATCAACAGCTACACCGGTTCGCTGGAAAGTTTCAGAAAAACGAAAATCGGCTCCCACAATCTGCAATACGCTGACGGCATGGACGCCTGCCGCGCGGGAGACTGCCTGAGCGGCATGCTCTTTGTGGACGCCCTGCTGGAATATGCCCGTCCTTTCGGCGCAACATTGGCCCTCGCCAACGGCGGCACCATACGCAGCGCCCTGGCTCCAGGCGACATCACCCGCAGCGACCTGATGACGCTCATCCCCTTCCGCAATATCATGGAACTGCGCCGCTATACCGGCGCACAGCTTTTGCAGGCCCTGGAACACGGTGTGGCCGAAGAAGGCGGCAAAGGGCCGCGCCTCCTGCAGACCGCAGGGCTGCGCTATACGGTGGATGCCTCCCGCCCGACGGGACAGCGCGTTGTCAGCGCAGAAACCTTGGACGAAAAAGGCAATGCCGAACCCATTGACAGGGCAAAGACGTACACCGCCATCCTTGCCAACTACCTGACGCGCGGCGGAGACGGCTATGGCGTGCTGGCGCAGGGCGAAGCCATCTCCTTTTCCAACCCTACGGATGTTGAGGTGCTTGAAGCCTATGTGAAAAAACACTCCCCCCTGCCCATGCCTACAGCCGGACGCATCACCTTCCGCTAGCCTTTTGGCTGCGGTTCCCCCTGCTTTTTGGGCAGGGGAACCGCAGCTTTTTTTCTGTTTCCCTCTCCTGTTGCCCTGTGGCAATGCCCGCTTTCCCCCACAAACGCTTGCTTCTGCCTGCAATGCTCCGGTCTTGCGGCATGGCTGCCTTGACGTTTCATCAAAAAGCCCCATTATTTCTGCCGGAGGAATTGTTCCATGAAACTGCCCGAACTTTCCCGTATCCTGAAATTGCAGGTGGTGCTGAAAACCCTTCTGGTGCAGGCATGCCTGCTGGTGGGCATTTTGCTGACGGTCTGGGGCCTGCAACGCCTGTACGGCATGGTGGACAGAACAACCTTTCCCAAGGCGGCGGCCGTGCCCGCCAATGTGGACGCCCTGCAGGAACATGAAAAGGGCAAGGTGCTGCTGGACGCCATTTCCGCCCAGATGCGCCGGGAACTGGATTCCACTTTTGGCTGGAGCTTCAACGACATCGTATTCAACCGTTTTGTGCTGGACAACCGCGCCTACCGCCAGTACGGCGTGTACCACATGACCAGAGTCCTGCTCGATCTCTACGCTTCCCAAATCGCCAAGCTCGGCTCCAGCGGCAGGGAGAGCGAGTTCCTGTACAAGGCGCGCATCAACAATTTTGCCATTGATCCGCGCAGTTTCCTTTTCCCCTCGGCGGAAGGCTCCTACAAAAAAGGCCTGCAACTGCTGGAAGATTACAAAACGTCTCTGGACAAGGGCACGGGCGTTTTCAACTGCCGCACCGACGACATCCATGCTTCCTTTGTCACGGTCACGGGCGAGAACGTGCTGGGCTATGCCCAGGGCCTGCTGGAAAACGCCCAGGACCTTTCCTCCAGCACCCTGGACAACAGAATTTATGAGGTCCAAGGCATGGTGCTGGTGCTGCGCGACTTCATCCACACGCTCTACCGGTTGTATCCGGAAATCCGCGCCAGAAACAACGAGGAAAACATGGCCGCCGCCCTCGCCCATATGGACCGCATCTGCACCTATGACCCGCTGTTCATCACGCCGACTCTCAATTCCGGCGAGCTGGTTCTCTCCTATCTGCTTTTTGCCAAGGCCCGCCTTGAGGATATCCGCGACAGCATCCGCATGTGATCCGCCGGACGAGAGGCGCAAACAAATGCAGTACCCCCGCACCCGGCATACAGCCGGGTGCGGGGGTACTGCATTTGTTTGCAAAACTCAACCCATATCTTCTGTCAGGGCCATGTTGCGCGCCGCAGCGGTTTCGTCGAGACGGCGCACTGGCAGGCCAACGGGAGCCTGTGCCAGAGAGGAGGGGTCTGCCAACCCCTGGCGCACGATGTCCCGCAGAGCCTCCACATAGGTATCCAGCGTATCTTTGCTTTCGGTTTCCGTGGGTTCAGCCATCAGGCATTCGTGCACAATGAGCGGAAAATAGACCGTGGGCGCATGGATTCCGCGCTCCAGCAGAGCCTTGGCCAGATCAAGGGCGCGCAGGCCCTTGGGGGCCGAAGCCACAAATTCGTGGGCGCAGAGACGCTCCTGAAAAGGAATGTCCAGCACACCTTCCAGCTTCTTTTTGAGGTAATTGGCGTTGAGCGCCGCATACTCCGAAACGCGTGTCAGGCCCGGCCCGCCCAGGCGCAGAATATAGGCCAAAGCCTTGAGCACCACGCCGAAACTGCCATAGAACGGCGCGATATAGCCTACGGATTGGGGGATATTGTAGTCCAGACAGAAGCTTCCGTCCTGCCGCCGGAGTACGCGCGGCGCCGGGAGGAAAGGCAAAAGCCGTTCGCCGACCCCCACTGGTCCCGCACCCGGCCCGCCGCCCCCGTGGGGAGTGGCCAGGGTCTTGTGCACATTGAGGTGCACCACGTCAAAACCCACATCGCCAACGCGCATTTTGCCCATGATGGCATTCATGTTGGCCCCGTCATAGTACAGAAGGGCGTCGATTTTGCGCAGTTCGTCCACAATGCGCGGCAAATGGATTTCCATGAGCCCCAAGGTATTGGGGCATGTCATCATCAGCCCGGCCACATCGTCGCCGTGCTCGGCAATGACCCGTGACAGCGCCTCGGGATCGACCATGCCGTCACGCGATTCCAGATTTATGGTCTCGAAACCGGCCAGAACCGCCGAGGCGGGGTTGGTGCCGTGCGCTGCATCGGGAATGAGCATCTTCCCGCGTTTGCGGCCCTTGGCCTTGTGGTAGGCAGCCATGAGTTTGACACCGGCAAACTCGCCGTTGGCCCCCGCCATGGGCTGAAAGGTAAACGCCTTCATGCCCGTAAGCTCGCAGAACAGTATCTCGGCTTCATACAGACACTGCAAGGCCCCCTGAACGCGAGCAGCCCCCCGCCCTGTCTGGGCCAGAAGAGGATGCAGGCGGGCAAAACCCGGCAGGCCCGCCACATACTCCGTGAACTTGGGGTTGTACTTCATGGTGCAGGAACCGAGGGGATAAAAATTGGCGTCAACGCTGAAGTTGCGCCGGGAAAGCTGCGTGAAGTGGCGTACCACGTCCAGTTCCGAGCATTCGGGCAGACGCGGCGGATTTTTTCGCAAAAGTTCGTCCGGCAGCATGGCGGCAGCCGCAGGCGCATCGCCCGACAGGCAAGAGGCGCGGCGGCCGGGTACGGATTTGGCAAAAATTGTTTTCACAGCAGGCCTCCCACCATTTCTGCCAGCATACCGATCTGGCTGCGGCTGTTTTGTTCGGTGCAGGACAGCAAGAGCGCGTTCTCCATGCCGGGATAGTACCTTCCCAGCGGATATCCGGGTATGCAGCCGTGATCAGCCAGAGCATCCACCAGATCTGTAGCGGGCATGGGCAGGCGAAGGCACACTTCCGAGCCGAAAGGCGCATCGTTCAGCAATTCCACGCCCTTGAGGGCGGTCAGCCTCTCCACGGCATAACGGGCAAGGGCCATGTTGCTTTCTGCCCGGCGTGTCAGCCCGGACGGCCCCAGCAGGCACATGTGTACAAGCGCCCGCAGGGCGCAGAGAGCCTGATTGGAGCAGATATTGGAGGTAGCCTTTGCGCGGCGGATGTGCTGCTCGCGCGCCTGGAGGGTCAGCACATAGCCGGTCTTGCCGTCCACGTCGACCGTGCGCCCCACAATGCGTCCGGGAAACTGCCGTATGTGTTCTTTGCGGCAGGCCATAAGCCCCAGATACGGTCCGCCGAACTGGAGGGGCAGGCCCAGGCTCTGCCCCTCGGCCACCGCAATGTCAGCCCCCATTTCCCCCGGAGTCTTGAGCACGGACTGCATGACCGGATAGACGGAAATGACGCCGAAAACCTTGTTCTCCCGCGCTTTGGCAAAAAGGGAGGAATAGTCGGCCACGACTCCGAAGAAATTGGGATTCTGCACCAGAACCGCCGCGCAGGAGCCGTCAATGGCGTCCATCAGGGCCGCCACATTGCTCACGCCGTCTTTCTGGCGCACGGTTTTCACTTCCACATCCAGGTCCGCCACGTAGGTGGCCAGCATGACCCGCCAGAACGGGTTCACAGCTTCGTCCACCACCAGGGTGCGCCTTTTTGTGGCGCGCACGGCCATCATGGCAGCTTCAAACAGGGCAGAGCCGCCGTCATAAACGGAGGCATTGGCGCAGTCCATCTCCAGAAGGCGGCAAACCGCCGTCTGGAATTCAAAGACCGCCTGTAGCGTGCCTTGCGAACATTCGGCCTGATAGGGCGTGTAGGCCGTATAAAATTCGCTGCGTCCGGCGATGGCGTCCACAGCCTTGGGAATGTCGTGGGCGTAGTAACCCGCGCCCAGAAAGGAAATGAGGTTCACATCGTTTCTGGCGGCCAGACTTTCAAAATACCCGCAGACAGCCGCCTCGCTCTGCCCTTCGGGCAGATGGAAACTTTGGGGCCGCATGGTTTGCGGAATGTCCGCGAAAAGCTCATCCAGGCTGCTCATGCCCAGAACAGAGAGCATCTCGCGCAATTCATCAGGCGTGTGGGGAATGTATGGCATGGGGACTCCTCACCTTCAGGCGGAATACAGCTGGCGGCTCTGCCGCCCCTTGGTCGTGCGGATGCCGGAACAAGACTGTCCGCAAGCGGAGAAACCCCGCTTGCGGCTATCACAATCGCTCGCTTTGCGGTGCGGCCAAGCCACGTCCTGCTCGCAATTTTCGGGACCGCTGCTCTGGCAACAGCCCGTCCGCATCGCTGTCAGACGGTGGCGCAAAAAGCCTCGTACGCCGTCGCGTCCATCAGCCCCTCGGGCTTGCGGGCCAGCTTGACGCGCAGAAGCCAGCCCTCGCCGTAGGGAGCGCTGTTGCACAACTCCGGTGTGTCTTCCAGTGCCCCATTGACGGCCAGAACGCTGCCCGCCACCGGAGAATACAGATCGCTGGCGGCCTTGACAGATTCCACGGAACCGAATTCCGCGTGCTCCGCAAGTTCGCCGCCGACTGCGGGCAGTTCCACATAGGTAATGTCGCCAAGAGATTCCTGGGCAAAGTGAGTGATGCCCACCACGGCCTCGTCACCCTCGATGCGCACCCATTCGTGACTTTTGCTGTACAGGATGTCCGCAGGATTGGTTGTCATGGCTGCTCCTGAAAATAAGGTTACGGAATTGCCCGCTGTGCGCCGTCAGGCGAGCTTTTTGCGGGCCGAGCCTTGCCTGTAAAAGGGAATTTCCGTTTTCCGGGCGGGCAGCTCCGTCCTAGAGGCGCGCACGAGAAAATTTTCTTCATGGGCATGAGCGGCATGGATCCAGGCAAAGGCAATGGCTGCGCCCACCGATGGTGCAAAGGAGCCGCTGGTCACGCGCCCCACCGCAACACCGTCCGGCAGGGCCACAACATCACCGTGCCGCGCGGAGCGGCGCCCCTCGATGACCAGAGGCACCAGTACCTCGGCTACCCGTTGCGCTCCCTGCTTGCCCACATAATCGGCCTCGCTGGTCAGCATGCGACCCATGCCAGCCTCTGCGGGGCTGTGAGCCGCGTCAAGGTCATGCCCGTACAGAGGAAGGCCAGCCTCCAGGCGCAGAGTGTCGCGCGCGCCCAACCCCACAGGTTTGACCCGTGCATCGGCAAGCAGGGCAACCCAGAAAGCCTCAGTTTTTTCTGCCGGAAGATAAAGTTCGTACCCCAATTCCCCGGTATAGCCTGTGCGGCTCACCAGAAGGGGCACATTTTGCCACCGGGTTTCACGAAAAGAAAAATAGCTCAAATCACGCAGATTCTCGCCCAAAGCACCTTCCAGCACTTCCAGAGAATCCGGCCCCTGCAGATCAATCTTTCCGGTACTGGAGGAAATGTCTGTCAATTCCACGCTGTGGGGAAGCCGCTCGCGCAGTACGGAAAAATCACCGGCGGCGCAGGCGGCGTTGACCACTGCCATAAAGGAGTCGGGGCCAAGGCGGTACACAATGCCGTCATCCAGTACCCCTCCGTTTTCGTTGAGCAAAAAACCGTAGCGGCATTTGCCGGGCGCAAGGGTGCGCAGGTTGTGGCTGAGGGCTTTTTCCAGAGCCTGCTCCGCACCCGGCCCTTCAATGCGGAACTCGCCCATATGGCAGATATCAAAAAGGCCCGCATGGGCACGGACATGGTGGTGTTCGGCAAGAATTCCCTCATACTGGATGGGCATGAGCCAACCGGCGAAGGGAGCCATTTTGGCCCCGTGCGCTGTGTGCCATGCACTGAGCGGGGTATGCATCTCTGACATGCGGACTCCTTGCGGCTGCGGGATGCGGCGAAAAAATGACAAATTTCTGTGACGAATGTACCCACCCACGGCGCGCCCTGTCCACAGAAAAAATGCCTGGAGAGAAAGAAAGCGGGGAGATCACGACTCCAGTGCGAAAAAACGCCGGGCATTGTCCCCGCAGGCGCGCCACAGGCTTTCCACGTCTTCCCCGCGGGCCAGGGCCACCTCTCGCGCGGTAAAGACCGTCAAGGCCGGTTCATTGCGCCTGCCGCGCCACGGCAAGGGCGCGAGATAGGGGGCATCTGTTTCCAGCAGCAAGCGGTCGGCGGGCACAAGGGCCACAGCCTCGCGCAGGGCCTCATTGGCCTTGTATGTCACAGGCCCCGGAACAGAAATGTGCCAGCCGTTGCGCACAATGCGCCGGGCCAGTTCCGGCCCCTTGCCGAAGCAGTGCCAGAGCAGCGGGTAGCCCACAAAACCCTGCGCTTCCAGCACCATGAGGGTTTCCTCTTCCGCCTCACGGCAGTGGATGACCACAGGGCGCTCCACGGCACGCGCCAGGGCCAGTTGCTCGCGCAGAACCTCGTACTGGACTTCTCTGGGGCAGTCCTTCCAGTAAAAATCAAGACCGATCTCGCCCACGGCACGGAGGCGGGGCTCTGCGGCAAAGGCATCGCGCATGGCCGCCAGATGCGCCGGAGTGTACGTCTGCCCGTGACAGGGATGGATGCCCAGCAGAAAAAACACTTCGGGGTGGGCATCAAAAAGACCGCGCCGGGCTTCAAAATCCTCCGGCCCGAGAAAAACATTGCCTATTTGGGCAATACCCGCCATCTTTGCCCTGGCCAGCACCTCCGCGCGGTCCCCGTCAAACTCCCCGCCGTCAAGATGCGCATGGCTGTCCACACCGCACAGAGGCAGGGCATGGTCCAGCGGGTCTTCCCGAAAAACTTTTTTTGCCGCCATCACAACCTCAAAGCTCTTTTCGTCCGCATGCCGCCGCATCCCTTGCCGGTATTTTTTCGTGCAAAAGAGGTTTCCCCGCCCGGAGTCCGGGGAGCAGAAACGGCAAAGCTTTCCGCTCCATTGCCATTCCCGCACAGGCAGGCTATACTCCCCAATGGTCACAAGGGTGTGAAAAACCACAAGCGGCCCGAAGAATATATACTATCCCGGCGCGAAACGCGAGTGCCTGCTTTTTCGTTGTCCGGTCTTTCCTTTCAAGCCTTGCGGAGGGGAAAATGCATCTGCGTAAGCGCGTTATGGTCACCGGAGGTTCCGGTTTTCTGGGTTCGCACCTGTGCGGGAAGCTGCTCGAACAGGGGCATGAGGTGCTCTGTGTGGACAATTTCTTTTCCAGCGCCCGCGCCAATGTGGAAGAATTCATGGACAACCGGCGCTTTGAGCTTGTCCGCCATGACGTGACCTTTCCCCTCTATGTGGAAGTGGACGAAATATACAATCTGGCCTGCCCCGCCTCGCCCGTCCACTACCAGCACGATCCGGTGCAGACCATCAAGACCTGCGTGCACGGGGCCATCAACATGCTGGGCTTGGCCAAGCGCCTTGGGGCTCGGATCTTTCAGGCGTCCACCAGCGAGGTGTACGGCGACCCCGAAGTGCACCCGCAGACCGAAGACTATTGGGGACATGTGAACCCCAACGGGATACGCTCCTGTTACGATGAGGGAAAACGCTGTGCCGAGGCCCTTTTTTTTGCCTACCGGCGGCAGGGCGGCCTCCCCATCAAGGTAGGGCGTATCTTCAATACCTACGGCCCCAAAATGCACCCCAACGATGGACGCGTGGTTTCCAACTTCATCGTCCAGGCGCTGACAAACCAACCCATTACCATTTATGGCGACGGCAGCCAGACCCGCTCTTTCTGCTATGTGGACGACCTTGTGGAATGCATGCTCCTTCTCATGGCCTCGCCTGCGGATTTTACCGGCCCCATGAACATGGGCAATCCGGACGAATTTACCATCAGGGAACTGGCCGAAACCGTTGTGGGCATGACCGGCAGCCGATCTGTCATCAGCTACAAGCCTCTGCCCGGCGACGACCCCAAACAACGCCGCCCCGACATTGCCCTCGCCCGGGAAAAACTGGGCTGGGAGCCCAAAGTACCTCTGGCAGAAGGCCTGAAAAAAACCGTGGCCTATTTTGACGCGCTGCTTGCCAACGCGCAGCTTCCGACATCATGACCGCCCTTGCACTGACTCTCTGCCTTTTTGCTGCGGCAGCAGCGGCCACCGCCCTGACGGCCGTGCGTGCTCCCTCGGCAAAAACCGCGCGCGCAGCCAACCTTGCCGGGTGCGCGGGCGGTGCTCTGGGCTGCGTTGCCGGTTTGTACGCGGCTCTTTCCGGCTCGTGGGAGCACACAGCGTCCCTGAGCCTGCCCTGGGGCTTGCCTGTGGGTGCATGCACCCTGGGGCTGGACCCCTTGAGCCGCCTCTTTCTGCTGCCTGTTTTCGGCTTGGGGCTGGCCTGTACGCTCTCCGGCTGGCACAGCCTGCGCCATGAGGATCCACAGCGCCACAATCTGGGCGCACACTGGTTTTTCTTTCTGCTGCTCCTGCTGGGGCTGACACTGGTCATCACGGCACGCGATGCCATTTTTTTTCTGCTTTCCTGGGAGCTCATGTCCCTTGCCCCGTTTTTTCTCATTGCCTTCAACGACAGGGACAGAAAAGCGCGCGATGCCTCCTGGGTATATCTGGTGGCAGCACACTTGGGGGCGGTGGCGCTCATGGCCCTTTTCGTGCTGTTATGGCAGAGTTCCGGCGTCACCTCTCTGGACGCCCCCCACGAGGCAACCGCTCTGCGGGAGGCACTGCTCCACCCCGGCGTAAGCACCACGCTTTTTGTGCTTGCCCTGCTGGGTTTCGGCGCAAAAGCCGGCATTGCTCCCCTGCACGTCTGGCTGCCTGAGGCCCATCCCGCAGCGCCCAGCCATGTTTCCGCCCTGCTTTCCGGTGCCATGATCAATGCCGGACTGTACGGCCTTTTGCGCTGCCTGGGACTGCTGACATCCTTCGGGCAGCCGCCCGAATGGTGGGGATGGGTTCTGGTGGCACTGGGGATTGTCACTGCCCTCATGGGCATTCTCAAGGCCATGGCCCAGAGCAATCTCAAGCGTCTGCTTGCCTATTCCAGCGTGGAAAACATGGGGCTCATGTTCATGGGCGCAGGGGCCGGGCTTGTGGGCCAGGCCTGCGGCAATGCCTGGATCGCGCTTCTGGGCTTTGCCGGAATGCTGATGCACATGCTCAACCACTCCGCTTTCAAGGGACTGCTTTTCTTGTGCGCCGGAGAAATTCTTCACGCCACCGGCACAGTACGCATGGAGCAACTGGGCGGGCTGCAAAAACGCCTGCCGCTGCTGGGGGCCGCTTTTTTCCTGGGCGCGGCGTCCATCGCCTGCCTGCCGCCGTTCAACGGCTTCTCCGGTGAACTGGTGTTGGCTCTGGCCCTGCTGAACGGCCCGGATCTCATCGGGATAGAACGGCAGGCGGGCCTGCTTCTCTCCCTTGCCTGTCTTGCCCTTGTCAGCGGTCTGGCGGCGACCCTCTATGCCAAGGCGTATGGCATCAGCTTTCTGGGAGAAGCCCGTACAGGCTTTGCCGCCAATGCCCGCCCCCTGTCATGGCAGGTTCTCTGGCCGCTCGCTCTCCCTGTGGGGGCCTGTATTGTGGGCGCGCTGGGCGCTCCCTGGCTTTTCACCCTGACGGCGGACACCGCGCAGGGCATTCTGCGCCTTCCGGAAAGCCTGACACCCGACATTCTTGCCAGCCGCTCCCGTATTGAGGACAGCCTGCGTGCCGTTGTGATTGTGGGAATGGCGGGACTCACGCTCACGGTGGGGCTGACCTGTTTGCGCGCAAGGCTGCTGCGGCAGCGGCCACCCGCGCGTGCAACAACGTGGGGCTGCGGCTATCAGGAAAGCTCCCCCCGTGTTCAGTATACCGATGCCGCCTTTTCCGAACCGCTGGCCAAGATCTTTGCTCCGGTCATGGGCCTCAGAACGCAGTTGCGCCTGGACGAAAAGCTTTTTCCCAAGCCGGGTCTGCTGGTCGTGACCGCACCTGACCGCCTGCGCACCGGCCTGTTTGCCCCGCTGTTCGAAAGCGTGGAAAACATCTGCAATGCCTGCAAAATCATCCAGCACGGCAAAATCCATATCTATATTCTCTATATTCTGGCGACCCTCGTGGGGCTGCTGGTATGGGGCCTGCATACATGAACGGGGAAACGGCATTGTATCTCGCGCATCTGGCGCTGGCCCTGCTGCTGGCCCCTCTGCTGCCCGGCATCATCAACCGCGTCAAGGCAATCTTTGCCGGGCGGCGCGGCAGGCCGCTGCTGCAAACCTACCACGACCTTGCCAAACTGCTGCGCAAGGGAGAGGTCATCAGCCAGACCACCACCTGGGTCTTTACCACAGGGCCGTGCGTCTCTCTGGCTGCGGCTGCCTGCGCCCTGGCCCTGCTGCCTCTGGGCGGTACGGCATCTCCCCTTGCCTTTGCCGGAGATTTCATGCTCGCGGCCTGCCTCCTGGGCGTGGGGCGCTTTGCCATTGTGCTGGCGGCGCTGGATACGGGATCAGCCTTTGAGGGCATGGGGGCAAGCCGTGAAGCAAGCCTGTCCGCCCTTGCGGAACCGGCGCTTTTTCTGGGCATCATGGTGCTCGCCACCACAAGCATGGCGCTCGGCGGCACTTCTGAAAACGCCTTTTCGCTCTCGGCACTGCTTTCGGGGCAGATTGCCGAAGCCTGGATGACGGGCAGGGGTGAACTGCTTCTGCTGCCGATGATCTTTTTTCTCCTCCTGCTGGTGGAAAATTGCCGCATCCCCGTTGACGACCCCAATACCCACCTGGAATTGACCATGATCCATGAAGTCATGGTTCTGGATCACTCCGGACCGAGCCTTGCGCTGATCCTCTACGGCGCGGCGCTCAAGCTGTGGTTTTTTTCCGCTCTGGTGGCGGGCTTGGTCACACCGGATCTGCCCGCATGGCAGAAAGTCGGGGCACACCTCGCCCTTGTTCTGCTGCTGGCCGTGGCGACAGGCATTGTGGAGTCGGTCATGGCCCGCCTGCGCATGGAGCGCGTCCCCCTTCTTCTGGGCGGCGCGGCGGCCATGTCCGGTCTGGCTCTGCTGCTCTCCCTGATGCGATAGCCGAGGTAAGGCATGCTGCTCCAATCCTGTCTTTTCCTGTTCATGCTGAGCAACTTCCTGCTGCTGGGGGCACCCCGCAGCGCAGGCCTTATCCGGCTGACAGCCCTGCAGGGAGTGCTGTTGGCAGCACTGCTCGCAGCCATGCAGCAGCACGCTCTTCTGGCAGGAGCAGTGCTGCTCATCAAGGGGCTGTTGTTGCCGGGCATGCTCCGGCGCACACAGAAAAAGCTGGATTCCGGCCAGAAGGGCTGCCCGCCCCGCAGGCTCGGTGCCGGAATGCTGGCAGGCATGGTGGGACTCACCTTTTCCATATGGTTCGACGCAAAGCTGCTCATGCCACCGGGCCTGTTTCCGCCGCTGCTTTTGATCACGGGGCTGACCACCCTTTTCTGCGGGCTCATCCTGATCGTGGGGCGTATTACGGCCATCAGCCAGGTTATCGGATATCTTGTGGCGGAAAACGGCATTTTTCTGCTCGGATCACCGCTGATGACCAACAATGCCGTATGGTTTGAACTGGCACTGCTGCTGGATGTCTTTGTGGCGGTTTTTGTCATGATGATCGCCGTAAGGCATATCAGGGACTCTTTCTCATCCATTGACGTGATCCGTTTTCATGACCTCAGGGACTGACAAAACGCGCATGCTGCACACGCGGGGCGCAATGCTCTGCGCCGCACAGGACTTTTGCCCATGCTGATTCTTCTTTTGCTCCTGCCCTTCTGCTCCGGCTGCCTCATGCTCGCGGGAGGCCGCCCGGCGGCATGCCGCACGGCCCTGCTGCTTACTGCTCTGGCCCATACGGCGTTGGCTGCTCTGGTTGCCGTGCGCGTGGGGCGTGGGGAAACACCCAGCGCGTGGGGCGGCCTACTGGCACCCGATGCCTTGGGAACCCTCTTTTTGATGCTGTCCAGCGTGCTGTTTCTGGCAAGCTCTTTCTATGCCCTTTCCTACCTGCGCGCCGAGGCTGCCCAGACCGAGCGTACCGATATCAACAGCAACGGCCGCTTTACCAATGCTCCGGAACGACGCTTTACCGCCTGCCTTTGCTTTTTTCTTGCGGCCATGAGTCTGGTGACCACCACCCCCCACATGGGAGCGCAGTGGGTGGGCATTGAAATGACCACTCTTTCCACCGCTCCGCTCATCTATTTTCACCGCCATCGGCAATCTCTGGAAGCCACCTGGAAGTACCTCATCATCTGTTCCGTGGGCATTGCTCTGGCTCTTTTGGGCAATATCCTGCTGAGCATTGCCTACCATGCGCCCAGCATTGCCAACGCCGGACAGGAGAGCATGGATCAGGTGAACTGGTTTGTGCGCCATGCTCTGGCCGCCGAACCCACATGGCTCAAGGCTGCCTTTGTTTTTCTGCTGGTAGGCTACGGAACAAAAATGGGCCTCGCGCCTCTGCACAACTGGCTGCCCGATGCGCACAGCCAAGCTCCCTCGCTGGTTTCCGCCCTGCTTTCGGGCGCACTGCTCAACTGCGCCATGCTGGGCATTCTGCGCGGACACCAGATCATGCAGGCTGCGAACCTTGGCGACACTTCCGCAAGCATGCTGGTTTTCTTCGGTATGTTCTCCATCGTGACCGCCGCTGTTTTCATTGTGGGGCAGGGACACTACAAGCGTCTGCTGGCCTATTCCAGCGTGGAGCACATGGGAATCATCGCTCTCGGCATCGGCACGGGCGGCTTGGCTGCCTCCGGCGCGCTGCTCCATGCTGTCTGCCACTCCCTGACCAAGTGCATGCTTTTTCTTCTCTCCGGCAACATTCTGGCCCGCTACCACACCTACTCCAGCTATGACATCCGCGGGATGCACCGGACCATGCCCGTCACCAGCGCCCTGTGGACAGCCGGTTTTCTGGCTGCGGCAGGATCGCCGCCGTTCGGCCTTTTTGTCAGCGAAATGCTTGTGTTCCGGGGCATGCTGGATGCCGGCAGCCTCTGGCTGGCCGCAGGTTATCTGACGGCTCTGGCAATCATTTTCATCGGCCTTTCCGTAACCATGCTGCGCATGACACGGGGCGACAGCCCCCCCCACATGCCGCAGATGCGCCATGAGCCTCTCCTGAGCGTTGTGCCCCCGCTGGTGCTGGGGGGCGGTGTTCTTTTGCTCGGCCTCTGGATTCCCGACTGGCTGTGGGATTTTCTTGCGCGAGCCGCTGAACTGACCGGAAGGCAGGGCGGATAGCTCCGGGCAGGCAACAAGGCACATTTGTGATTCCGAGCGCCCGGATTCTTTCAGGAGACACGCATGATGTTTGACTACCGCCACAGCGCCCCTCTGCACGAGCTGCCTGTTTTGTCCGCAACGGAATTGTGCGGGCATCTGCACACGGCACTTGCCGACGGGTGGCGGCTGCTGGGCCTTTTCGGCCTGCAGGAAGCATCGGGCGTGGTCTTGTGCTGCGTGCTGTGCCACGACCCTTCACGCCGTCTTCAGGCCATGCGCACCCCGTGTCTGGAAAGTTTTCCGTCCATGACCCCTTCCTGCCCCCAAGCCCATTATTTTGAAAGGGAAATCCACGAACAATGGGGGCTGGAACCGCAAGGACATCCCTGGCTGAAAAACGTGCGCCGCATTCCCGATGCCCCCGTGACACCCCATGGCGACACCGCGAACGCTCCCACCTCCTACCCTTTCTATCGCGTGGAGGGTGGTCATGTGCACGAAGTGGCTGTAGGCCCCGTGCATGCCGGCGTCATTGAGCCGGGGCACTTTCGCTTTCAGTGCTACGGAGAAAATGTTCTCCATCTGGAGATCGCTCTGGGCTACCAGCACCGGGGCATGGAACACATGTTCGTCCACGGCCCCGGGGAGCGCCGCCTGCCTCTGGCGGAATGCATTGCCGGCGATACCTCTGTGGGGCACGCTCTGGCCCACTGCGTTTTGCTGGAGCGATTGACAGAAACAAAAATTCCGCACCGCGCCCAGCTTGTGCGCCGCATCGGGCTGGAACTGGAACGGCTTGCCAACCATGTGGGCGATCTTGGCGCCATTGCTGGCGATACGGGATTTTTGCCTACTGCCTCGTGGAACGGGCGCATCCGCGGCGACTTTCTGAACATGACTGCATCCCTGTGCGGAAACCGCTTCGGACGCGGCCTCGTGCGCCCCGGAGGCGTAGCGCACGATCTGTCGCCCGCCCAATGTGCGGATCTTCTGGCCAGGGCACACAGCGCGGGCCGCGATGCTCTGGGGTCCGCCGAGGTGCTGTTGCATTCCCCCAGCGCCTGCGAGCGCCTGACCGGAGTGGGCGTACTCAGCAAGGAATACGCCCTGCAGTTGGGTGTTGTGGGCGTGGCCGCGCGCGCCTGCGGCCTGCCCCTGGACGCGCGCCAGCACGCCCCGCTTTCCGATCTTTCGGGCTGTGTGCCGCGCACGGAAAGCAGCGGCGACGTCATGGCCAGAACTCTGGTGCGCCGCCACGAACTGGAAGACAGCCTGCGCTTGCTGGAAGCGGATCTTTCCGCCTTGGCCGAACTGCCTGCAGACCCTGCCGCGACAGGAGATATCCGTGCGCTACCGCCAGACACGCTTGCCGTGGCGCAGGTGGAGGGCTGGCGGGGAGAAATCTGCCATATGGCGGTGACAGGCCCGGACGGCAGACTGGCGGCATACAAGATCGTCGATCCTTCCTTCCGCAACTGGCCGGGACTTGCCGTAGCCCTGCGGCACAATCAGATTTCGGACTTTCCACTCTGCAACAAAAGTTTCAATCTGTCGTACTGCGGACACGACCTGTGAGGCATTGCCATGCTGCGCATCATCAAGGAACGGCTGCGCCAGAAATACCGTACTCAGGACTACCCCCGCCGCATGCCGGTTCTCCCGGCACGCTACCGGGGCCTCCCGCATATTGAGCGCGTCACCTGCGGCTCCTGCCGCGCCTGCCATACCGCATGCCCGACAGGCGCTCTCACGCCCGCTGACGGAATACAGGGCGGCCCGCCTGCGCTGGATATGGGGCTGTGCACTTTTTGCGGCGCCTGTCACGCGGCCTGCCCGCAAAAGGCCATTACGTTCACCGGGGAACACCGCATGGCGTCCTTTACGCGGGAAGGGTTGATCATCACGCCCGGTCTTTCCCCCGCGCCGCCTCCGGCCGCGCCGGAAAAATTCTCTCTTTTCCGCAAGTCCCTCAGGCTGCGTCAGGTCAGCGCGGGGGGATGCAATGCCTGCGAAGCCGACTGCAATGTCCTCACCACCCTGGTTTTTGACTTGGGGCGCTTCGGCATAGATTTTGTAGCCTCGCCGCGCCATGCCGACGGTTTGCTGATTACCGGGCCGATTCCGGAAAACATGCGGCAGGCGCTTGTGGACACCCTCACCGCCACCCCCGAACCGCGCGTGGTCATTGCTGTTGGCGCGTGCGCCATTTCCGGCGGCCTGTTCCGGTCAAGCCCCCTGTGCCGCACGGGCGTGCAAAGCCTTTTTCCGGCAGACCTTTTTGTGCCGGGCTGCCCGCCCAACCCCTGGACCATTCTTGATGCCCTGCTGTCACTGCAAGGCAGAAATCGGACAAGGGTGTCCGGATAACATATGAAATTTTATGAAGGTGCATTGCCATGAGCAAGTTGAATGTTGATCAAAAAAGCATCAATGAACTCTTGACCGCCAAGAATGCAAATTTTTTAATTCCTGATTATCAACGCCCATATGCATGGGGAGAAGAAGAGTGTCAAACTCTCTGGGATGACATTTTTACTTTTGCTTTTCCTGACAATGATATGGATGCATTCAACCAAAATGACGAATATTTTCTCGGATCCATTGTCACATATAGAAATTGCAAAAACCAATCGGAAGTCATTGATGGTCAACAAAGACTGACGACAATGATGCTTCTTTTGCGCGCTTTTTATGACAAATTTGGAGCGATGCAAGATAATGCATCTCAAAAGATGAGAGAAAATATCTCCGCCTGCATTTGGATGACGAATGAGTTCAACGTGGCAGACAGGAAAAAATTGAAAATTGACTCAGAAGTAGCCACTGATGATGAAAAAGAAGAATTTTTGACTATCCTACATGCTGGATTACCGGATAACGCACGCAGTAGATATGCAAAAAATTATCGATTTTTTGAAGACAAGATTAAAAAATTCATCGCTGAATACGCATCATATTTGCCGTATCTGCCTGCGCGGATTCTCAATAACTGTATTCTCCTGCCCATCGAGGCAGATTCACAGGATACTGCATTACGAATTTTCTCGACACTTAATGACCGCGGCCTCCCGCTTGCTGATGCCGATATTTTTAAAGCACAGTTTTACAAATTCTATGAGAAACAAGGGAAAAAAACTGCATTCATTGAGATTTGGAAAGAATTATCCTCAGGTACCGAAGAAATTTTCCATCCAATCAATGGTACTCCAATGGATGAACTGTTTACAAAATATATGTACTTCATCAGAGCGTCCGAAGGCAACAAATCTACGACAACTGAAGCCCTTCGCAAGTTCTACGAAACAGATAAATACCGCCGGTTGCTGAAAGATCGCACCATATCTGATTTGAAGGAGCTTTTGAGCTTCTGGAAATCCGTTGCCCAACAGGATGACGACCGTTTTTCCTCAGATGTGCTCAAACGGTTATTCATATTAAAATTTGCCCCGAACGGGATGTGGGAGTACTTCACATCTGTCTATTTTCTGTCTTATCGTGATACCGATGGCAATTTGGATGATGCCGAATTTGAAAAATTCCTTTCGAAGATTACGGCGTTTATCTTTGCCTATGCACTAACAAACCCTGGTGTAAATGCGTTGCGTACCCCAATTTATTCTGAAATGCTTAAAGTTTACAAAAAACAACCATGCGTTTTTGCGGAATTCAAATTTGATGAAGAACACTTCCGTGCAGCACTCGAAAATTACAAGTTCACAAACAATAGATCTGTTACTCGATCAATGCTAACATGGTATGCTTTCAAATCTCCAGAACAGAAACTTCCAGCACCAGGAAGAGAGAGCTTTAATATTGAACATATCTATGCAAAGGGACGCTACAAGAAGGAAAATATTCTCACGGATCAGAATATCCTCGAAAAACTAGGCAACAAGATACTTCTTGAAAGATCTATCAATATCCGGGCATCTGACTATAAATTTAAAGACAAAAAAAGATATTATTGCGGATACACTGATGCCAACAAGAAAATCTACCATGGAAGCGATATTGCTGAGTATGGCATTCTTGTTAACATGGAAGATTTTACTGAACATGACATTCGAGAACGAGACAAACAAATACACAATGAGTTTATAAAATACCTCAAGGATGAAGGGTTACTGAAAGGCTGACAATAGGATCAGGCTAGGCTTGGGGAGAATCGCTGGTTAAAATCGAAGATGATAATGGCTGTCACAGGCAAATCAATATATGCAGGAACAGCTTCTCAGAGGCGAATCACAATGACTGAATTTTCGGTTGACCCCGCAGTTTTGAGCCGTGCCCAAGGCTGCCTGCTTGGTCAGATCGCTGGAGACTCTCTTGGCAGTTTGGTCGAGTTTCAGTCGCCGGAGCGAATTCGTTGCAACTATCCGGCTGGTTTGCGGGATCTTGCCGATGGCGGAACCTGGAATACCATCGCTGGTCAACCGACGGATGACTCAGAAATGGCCTTACTGCTGGCGCGGATGTTGGCAAAACACGGTGTCTATGATCCCGATGCTGCGCTTCAGGCTTATCAATTCTGGCTTCAGTCTGCTCCTTTTGACTGCGGTATGACCATTTCCGCTGCTCTCCGAGGTAGCCCTAACCTAGACAGCCAAGCTAACGGCGCCATGATGCGGATTAGCCCACTTGGTATTTGGGGAGCCAACTACCCATTAGATAAAGTGGGCGAATGGGCCGGGCAAGACGCCGCCTTGACCCATCCTAACGTGGTGTGTCTACAAGCGAATAGCCTTTTTGCCATGGCCATTGCTTATGCCGTCGCTTCTGGCTGTACCGCCAGCACCCTCTATCAGAGTATGAAACAGTGGGCTGCTGACTTGGCAGTTGACACTGCGCTTATGCTTGTCGTTGATAGAGCTGCTGAAGACCCTCCGGCTGACTACGTCCGCCATCAGGGCTGGGTGTTAATAGCGCTTCACAATGCCCTCTGGCAACTGCTACATGCCCAAACTCTTGAAGCTGGCGTTGCTGATACCGTTATGCGGGGTGGAGACACTGATACCAATGGAGCCATCTGCGGGGCACTTTTAGGTGCCGTCTACGGCTTAAACGCTATCCCCGCCCAATGGACTAACCGGATCATGAACTGTCGCCCCAAGGCTGGACAGCCCGGTGTTCATCGTCCTCGCCCAGAATGTTTTTGGCCTGTGGATGCATTGGAGTTGGCTGAACAGTTAATCGCTGGCAAGAAATTTGAGTAGAGTGAAGTGGTAGAGGTTCCCTCCGGCTAGCTTGAAGCACCAGATTACCCTGTGAGCAGGCTACGCCGAGGTCGATTATGTGGATGACCACGGGACGGTGAGGTGTAGCAGGCACGATGCCGAGATGGCAGGCATTCTCAGCCGCCACAGGCAGGTGCAAATCCCCTGCGGAGGATTTGCGCCTGCCTGTTCTCCTTGATGGGGAGGTGCTTTGCGTTGGCCGGGCTAACCGCTGTAGTCGCCCCTGTTGAACTTGAACTTTTCCGTGGCAGTCAACACTTCAAGTTCGGTAAGCAGAGAGTCCAGTCCGGGATTCTGCCCACGGGCGGGGTCTTTGCCCAACGCGGAAACCTGACCGTCTATGCCCTGCAAAAGGGTATAGGCTTCACGCAGGCTCCCCTGGCCGCCTCCTCCCAGCGCCGCACGGTACGAATCCCACATGTCCAGTGTGCCTGATGCAAGAGCAAAAGCCGCCTGCATGGCTGAGGCATCGGCGTCGGCTGTCGCGGGCTGGGCTTTGCCCAGCAGCATCTGGCTGATCATGGAAGCCTGACCGGCCTGCACCGTTGGGACCGGAGTACCGGCCTGCGCGGGAGAAGACGCAAGCTCCATCTGCTGCGCCAGCGCCGCGCCGAAGCTCTTTTCCGGCGACGCAGAAGACCGGGAAACACCGGACGACTGCTCCTGCTGCCGCACAAGAGCTTCAATTTGTGCATTGATTTTCATACTGCCTCCAAATAGTGCCTTTTCCGCATTCACGCACCAGAGCATGCAAAATAACTGCCAAAAACCCCATCGGAAATTCTCCAATTTTTTCAGGGAGGCTCTGCTTCACTGCCCGGAAAAATTTTCCCCCTTGGGCGCACCCCAAGAAAATCCTTGTCTATCCGCCAAAGAATGTCTACTCTTTTTATGAGGGCAAAAAACTTCCGCCCTGTTACCGACAGCACATTCCGGCCCCAAAACTGCTTTGCGAGAAACACAGGAGATTGTCATGAAGGACATCAAGAAAATTCTTTGTGCGGTGGATCTTTCCGAACACAGCAAAGAGGTGGCGCAATACGCAGTATTGATGGCCAAGGGTCTCGGCGCGAGCATTGTTGTGGTGTATACAGCCCCCTCCCTGAGCCAGTATGTGGGTTTTCACGTGCCGCCCAATACCATTGAAAACTTTGTGGGCGAAATTGTCAGCGGGGCGGAAAAATCCATGGAATCTTTCATTGCCGAGCACTTTGCAGGGGTCGACGCAAAGGGTGTGGTGCTCATCGGTTATGCGGCAGAAGAAATCCTCAATCGCGCCAAAGAAGAAAATGTGGACATGATCGTCATGGGCACTCACGGCCGCAAAGGCCTTGACCGCATCCTGTTTGGCTCTGTTGCGGAAAAAATTGTCAAGAACGCCACCATCCCCGTGCTGACCGTACGCCCCGCAGGAGCGGACGCGGCCGCATAGCAGACTCCCGGGGCCGCGCCATCCACACGGAGCACAAGAAGCGCGGCGCGAACTCCGCGAAACGGGATTTGGCATCAGCTTGGGAGTGGCTGCCCCACGGGCAGCCACTCCGTTTTTCCTCCCCTGCCCCGCCTTTGCCGCGCAAGCAAAGAAGCATCCCTTGGCGAGAGGCTGTTGTCATTCCGCACTGCTTCCGCTAAACGTATTTTCTTTTGCGCGGGCAAAAGTCGTTGCTTCCGCGCACAGCCTCACAGGGAGAAAGCATGCTCAGCCTACGCCAGGAAATCACGGGCCTCAAAGCCTATTCTCCGGGCCTCTCCATCGCGGAAATCCAAAAAAAATACAGCCTGTCCCGGGTCATCAAAATGGCCAGCAACGAAAATCCCCTGGGCCTGCCCCCGCTGGCTCGGGAAGCTCTGATGCGGCATGCCGCAGAGGCTTTCCGCTATCCGCAGGGAGGAAATCCCCGTCTGGTTGAAGCCCTTGCCGCACGGCACGCGGTTGATCCGGCCACCCTTGCCGTAGGTAACGGTTCTGACGAAATCATCGACCTGCTCATCCGGATTTTGGCCGTTCCCGGCAAGCACAATCTGGTGTGTTTTTCCCCCTGCTTCAGCATCTATCCCATTCAGGGGCAGATTTGTGGCGTTGAGATACGCCGCCGCCCCTTGAAGCAAGACTTTCTTTTTGATTTTGACGCCCTGCTGGAGGCCGTGGATCAAAACACACGCCTTGTCTTTGTGACCACGCCTGACAATCCCTCCGGCCATTGCCCGCCACGCGCCGCGGTTCTCCGCTTGGCGCAGAGTCTGGCAGAGTGCGCTCCCGACTGCCTGCTGGTCGTTGACGAAGCCTACATGGACTTTGCCGGGGACGAAAAAGAGCACTCCCTGCTGGCCGCTGGCATTTTGCCGAAAAATACCGCCAGCTTGCGCACATTTTCCAAATGCTTCGGCCTGGCGGGGCTGCGCGTGGGCTACGCCGTGCTGCCGCAAAAAATTGCAGACGGTTTCTGGCGCGCCCGGCTGCCTTTTTCCGTAAATATTCTGGCAGAGGAAGCCGCTCTGGCCGCACTGCGCGATACGGAATTTCTCGCTGCAAGCCGGGAGGTCGTGCTCTCGGGCCGCGCGGTACTGCACGCGGGGCTTGAGGCTCTCGACTGCCGTGTCTGGCCCAGCGAAGCCAATTTTCTCATGTTCCGGATGCCGGAGGGCGCGCCCACCGCTGCCCACTGCTTTGAAGCATTGCTCAAGAGCGGCATCATCATCCGCCCGCTGACCAGCTACGGCCTGCCCGATCACCTGCGCGTGAGCGTGGGAGACCCTCAAGAAAACAAGGCATTTCTGGATGCCATGTCCCGCATATGTGCCGCCGCGCCTTCGGGGAGGCCCGCATGAGCCATTTTTTGCCTGTTGTCACCCTGGACGGCCCGGCAGGCGTGGGCAAGACCACCCTGGCCAGACGCATGGCCGAAAATCTTGATCTGCCGTACCTGGACTCCGGGGCCATGTTCCGCTGTCTGGCGCTCAAGCTGGGCCGGGACGCGGAAAATTTGCCCGAAGGCGAACTGCGCGCCCAGTGCGCCCAATGGACGTTCAACCTTGCGGGCAGGGGGCGAAAGTCCGTTTTGCTCTGCAATGGTCAGGCCGTGGGTGACGAGGTGCGCACAGAGCATGTGGGCATGCTGGCAGCGCGCATCGCCACTGTGCCTGCGGTGCGGGAAATTCTGCGCGCGGTTCAGCGTGCCATCGGCGAAAAGTCTCCTCTGGTGGCAGAGGGGCGCGATATGGGCACAGTGGTGTTTCCCGAAGCGCGGTTCAAGTTCTTTCTGGATGCCCTGCCGGAAGTGCGCGCCGCGCGCCGCCTGCGCGAGCTGGAAGAACGGGGAGAAAACGCGGAACTGGCTGACCTCACGGAACAGATCCGCAAGCGAGACGCCCTGGACCGTAATCGCGCCGTGGCTCCCCTGCGCCCGGCGCGCGATGCCTGCGTGGTGGACACCTCCCGCCTGGATATTCAGGGAGTACTGGGGGTCATGCTCCACCACATCAGTTTGCACGGCGGCAGGCATGCCCTTGCCGCCGGGATGCCGTCCGCCCTGTAACCGCGCGGGCGAACAGACGCCTCATCTGGTTCCGAAAATGCGGTCGCCGGCATCTCCCAAGCCCGGAATGATGTAGCCCTGCTCGTTCAGGCAGTCGTCAACGGCGGCCGTGTATATGTCCACATCGGGGTGGGCCTTCTCCACTCTGGCAATGCCTTCGGGCGCACAGACCAGAGTCAGGCTGCATATCTGACGGCAACCGTGCCTCTTCAGCAGGTCGATGGTGGCAACAAGAGAACCGCCTGTGGCCAGCATGGGATCAAGAATGATGGCCAGCCTCTGCTCCATGTCACTGGCCAGCTTCACATAATATTCCACGGGCTCCAGGGTTTTTTCGTTGCGGTACAAGCCCACAACACTGATCTTGGCACCGGGAATCATGCCGAGAACTCCGTCCATCAAACCCAGCCCCGCCCGCAAAATGGGAACCACCGTCACTTTTTTTCCCGAAATGGCTTCCGTGTCCACCCAGCCTGCCCAGCCCTGCACGCGCTGCTTTTCCGTGCGGATGTTCTTGGTCGCCTCATAAATCAACAGCATTGCGATTTCATTGGAAATCACACGAAACTCGCTGGTCGATGTGGACGCCATGCGCAAAATGCCCAGTTTATGGCGCACCAGAGGATGATCAACAACATGAACGGCCATGTTCCCTCCCGGAATTTTCATCCTGTTTGTCAAAGAATACAAAAAGTTATTCATACCCATACCGATTGTCAAGACATGGATCTGCACACATGTCGACACTACTGCTCCCGGCTACCGCAATCGTTCGCCTTGCACGCGGCCAAGCCAACCTGCTCGCAATTTCCGGATCTGCGGGAATTGCCGCCCGCAGCCCTGTACGCTATCATGCCGCAAGGCGGCGAAACAGCAGGCCGCATGAGCCCGCGAATTCCGGCGGCCGTGCCGCCACCACGGCAGCGCAGGCTTGTTTTTGTCAGGCGTGTGCTCTTGGCACACGAAAACACGGCACTGGAGGTGCATATGCCAGCCACCGTATACTATGCGGATACGAACAGCCGCTCTCACGAAGACAGCAAGATCGCCAAGGTAGCGCGCCTTTGCGATGCTGTTGGCCTGAAAAAAAAGATCAAAAAAAATGACCTCACCGCGGTCAAGCTCCACTTTGGAGAATACGGCAACGACACCTACCTGAACCCCGCGCTGGTGCGGCAGGTCATTGACAAAATCTGTGACGCCGGGGGCAAGCCCTTTCTCACGGATACGGCGACACTCTACTCAGGCAGCAGGCAGAACGCCGTGGACCATCTGCACACGGCCTATCTGCACGGATTCGCCCCTTCCGTGGTACGTGCTCCCATCATTCTGGCCGACGGCCTGTACGGGGAAAATGACGAGGCCGTGCGCATCAACGGCAAGCATTTTGAAAAAGTATACATCGCAACGGAAATCCGCCGCGCTCCGGCCATGGTCGTGCTCTCGCACTTCAAGGGGCACGAAATGGCCGGTTTTGGCGGCGCCGTAAAAAATCTTGCCATGGGTGCGGCTTCCGTGCGCGGCAAAAGGGAGCAGCACGCAACCCGCGTTCAGATTGCCGAAAAAACCTGCATCGGCTGTGGAAAATGTGTCAGGGTCTGTCCGCAGAAGGCTCTGGGCATGCACGACAAAAAAAGCGTGCTTGATCCCGAACGCTGTATCGGCTGTTTTGAGTGCATCACGGTCTGCCCCGAAAAGGCCATTGGCATAGACTATGCCACGGAAATGGAGCCCTTTGTGGAGCGCATCGCGGAGTACGCGTACGGCGCTGTCAAGGGGAAAAAGAAAATCTGCTACCTCAACTTTGTTCTCAACGTCACGCCGGACTGTGACTGCGTGAGCTGGAGCGATCTGCCTCTGGTGCCGGATGTGGGCATCCTTGCGTCTGCCGACCCCGTGGCGCTGGATCAGGCCTGCTTTGACCTTGTGGAACAGGCACCCCGCCTTGGCCGGAAAAAGGCGAAACCGGGGGTGGACACTTTCACCGCACGCTGGCCGGAAACCCGCGGAATTGTACAGTTGATCCATGCCGAAACCCTTGGTTTGGGCAGCCGGCAATACACGCTGAAAAAAATCTGACACAACGCCGCGTGCTCCTTACCGGAGCACGCGGCGCACACTTTGGATCCGCAAAAACGGTTGATCAGGCAGCCTTACGGATGGGGCGGCAACGGAGGCCGGGCCTGCGCGTAGCTCTTTTTCATCCTGTACCCCACCCAGACGCAGAGAATCCAGAAGGGCACAAGCATGACGGAAACCCCTTCGCCGATCTGCACAAGAACAACGAAAACCGCAACAATGAAGGCCAGGCAGAAGTAGTCGGACCAGGGATGCCAGAAAGCCCTGAAATGGATTTTCTCTCCGGCCCGCAGCATGGCCGCGCGGAATTTCAGGTGCGTCAGGGTAATCATGGCCCAGTTGATGACCAGAGCCGCGACCACCAGAGCCATGAGAACGCCCAGAGCGTTTTTGGGCATGGCATAATTGAGCAGCACACAGAGCAGGGTTGCGCCCGAGGAAATCAGAAGCGCGTATACCGGAACCCCGCGCGCGCTGACCGTGCCCAAGGCGCGGGGCGCATTGCCCTGTAGCGACAGCCCGTAAAGCATGCGGCTGTTGCAGTACACACAGCTGTTGTACACCGAAAGCGCGGCAGTCAGAACAACAAAATTGAGTACTCCGGCAGCGGAGGGAATGCCTATCAGGTCAAAAATCTCCACAAAGGGGCTGGCGGTCATGGCTTCGGCCCAGCGGCTCTTGTCCACAGGAGCACCCAGCTTGTTCCAGGGGTGCAGGGTCAGCAGCACGGTGAGCGCGCCGATATAAAAGATGAGTATCCGGTAAATGACCTGATTGACGGCCTTGGGGATGGTCGTGCGGGGATTGTCTGTTTCGGCGGCGGCGATGCCCACCAGTTCCAGCCCCCCGAAAGAAAAGGATACCACCGCCAGGGCCGTGAACACGCCCCCCCATCCGTGGGGCAGAAACCCGCCGTGGCTCCACAGGTTGGACACAGACGCCTCCGGCCCCGCATGCCCTGAAAGAAGCAGCAGACAGCCCAGGCAGATCATGGCGATGATGGCCGATACCTTGATGAAGGAAAACCAGAACTCCATTTCGCCGAAAAACCGCACATGCGCCAGATTGATGGCATTGATGAGCAGAAAGAAAAGGGCTGTGGTCTGCCAGGGTTCCATTGCCGGAAACCAGTACTGCACATACACCGCCACCGCCGTCAACTCCGACATGCCCACCAGCACATAGAGTATCCAGTAATTCCAGCCCGACAGAAGGCCGGGAAAATCCCCCCAGTACTTGTGGGCCAGATTGCTGAAGGAACCGGCCACCGGCTCCTGCGCCATCATCTCTCCCAACTGGCGCATGATCAAAAACGCCACAAAGCCGCCAAGGGCATAGCTGACCAGCACCGCCGGGCCGGCCATCTGGATAGTGCCCGCGGAACCGAGAAAGAGCCCAGTTCCGATGGCCCCGCCAAGCGCAATAAGCTGGACATGCCGGTTTTTCAGGGCACGCTTGAGTTCTGGCTGTGTGTTTTTCATATCTGCCTGGGCGGCGACCCCGCCGGGTCGCCCGGTTACAGTGCTGCGGACAGAAAAAACCGTCGCGCGCAAAATATGCGGCAACAAGAACTCAGGCCGCTATTGCCTTGCCGGGGGTGTGCCTTCCGCCGGGGGTGAATCCTTTGCATCCACAATCCGGACGCCGAATTCCGCAACACCTTCGGGCGGCGCGTAAAACAGTATCATGAACGGCGATTCTCCGCCGTGGGGCACATTGGTATTGTTGGTGAGAATTTCCAGCTTGTTGTTCAGAAGTGCTTCCATTTCCTTTTCGCTGAGCACCTGAAGCTGAAAAAGGGAAAGCTGCACACCGGTCAGCTGCCTCTTGGCGGAAAGGGTTTTTTTGTCCTTGTCGTAAATGGCAGCCTCAATGGCAATGAGATCCTTGGACTGGGGAAATCCGTTGACAACCCGGCCCTCAATGACAAATACCCTGCCTGCCTTTTCATTGTCCACGTAATATTGGCGCACATTGCGCATGGTCAGCAGTTCCACATTCCGGGCAACCTCCTGCCCGGGTGAAGCTCCCTCCCCGCTACCGGCGCCGCTTTTCCACCACCACAGGCCGCCGCCGAGCGCCAGAAGAAGCACGCAGGCCCCAAGAATCCGGACAAGATTTTTCCGTTTGCGTGCGGGCAGGTCGGGCAGACTTGCCGCCGCAGGCGGAGCCGACTCCTGCACGGGAGCGGGTTCGTGGGCAAAAACATTCTTGCAGACCGAACAACGCAGCCTGATCCCCGGCTTGACAAGATTGTCCGGCAGGTGAAAGCGGCTGGAACAAGCGGGACACTGTATCTCCACCCTGTATACCCCTGGAAACTGCCCGGCTGCGCCGGAGGCAGGCTATGCGGGAATGACCTCGAAAATCCCTGGCAGCGTGCGGTATTTCTCTGCGTAGTCCAAGCCGTACCCCACAATGAATCCCCGCTCAAGCCGGAAACCCGCAAAGTCTACGTTCACGTCCAACTCGCGCCTTTCGCCCTTGTCCACCAAGGTGGCAAGACGCAGGCTGCGGGCCTTGCGCGCCCGGAACTGGCCCAGCAAGAAACTCATGGTGTGCCCGCTGTCCACAATATCTTCCACAATCAGCACATGCTTGCCATGAATGTCAATCTCTATATCCTTGCTGAAAATCACATGATTGGAACTGAAAGAATCCGTATTGTAACTGGACAACCGGACGAAATCCAGCTCAAGGTTGGGGTTTTTCAGAGAGCGAACCAGATCGCTGAAAAACATGATGCCGCCCTTGAGCACGCAAACAGCCACCAAAGGTTCCTGCCCGTAAACGGCGTCAATGGCGCGGGCAAGCTCCCTGACCCGTGCGGCAATCTGCCCGGGAGTGTACACCGGCTTCAATTCCTTGACCTTGAGTTCCGCAGCGTCCGACATACCCTTTTCCTGCCTGTCCTTGCTATTTTTGTTCCAGAAGTCTGCCGATGGTCGTTTCGAGAATATGGGTATCGGCCAGCCCCGGCTCGGAAATCACCAGCTTGCCGTCCTTGCCGTAAAAAGCATTGTGCGGAATGGTCCTGACCTGAAAAGCGCGAACAATATCACGCCCGGCCAGATATACAGGATATTCCATGTTCATCTTTTCCATGAAGCCGGGCAGCACCTCAGTCTTTTCGTCCACCGAAAGGCCGATGATCAGCACGTCCTTGCCCGCCATTTTTTTGTGTACGCCCACAAGATCGGGAATCTCGGCGCGGCACGGCGGGCACCATGTGGCAAAAAAGTTGAGCAGCACGACCTTGCCCTTGTTTTGGGCCAAAAGGTCCGTAAGCCCCGCAAGGTTCAGGGGAGAAACCCCGGTTGGGGGAGCGGCCGCAACAACGCACGGCAGTGCCAGGCAAAAAAGAAGAGACAGAAGAATTTTTCTCATGAAGTTTCCGAATGTTGCTGATGGTCTGGAATGCAAAAAACCTACGCCACGCCGTCCATAAAGTTTTTGGCCGCACGCACCGCGCCCACGGCATCGGCGCAATAGGCATCTGCCCCGATGCTGTCGGCAAACGCCTGGGTCACGGCAGCTCCTCCCACCATGACCCTGATGGGCAGATCCCGCTCGCGGACAATGCGGATGGTGTCCTCCATGCGCACCATGGTGGTCGTCATCAGCGCGGACAGGCCAATAATACGCGCGTTGTGCCTGACGGCGCAAGCCACAATCTCCTCCGCAGGCACATCCTTGCCCGCATCCACCACGTCAAACCCGTGGTTGCCCAGAAGCAGGGCCACAATATTCTTGCCGATATCATGGATATCCCCCTCCACGGTAGCCAGCACGACACAGGGCAGGTGCTGCTCGCCGCGCCCCGCCTCCAGCAGGGGCTTGAGCCGGGCAAAGGCGGTCTGCATGGTTTCAGCGGCCCGGATAAGCTGGGGCAAAAAATATTCCCGCCGCTCATAGCGCGCTCCCACTTCGGTAATGGCCGGAATGAGCGTATCCTGCACCAGGCCGAAAGGCTCGGCTCCGGCTTCCAGCTCCTTTTCCAGCAGGGGCAGGACGTTCTCCCTGTCGCCGAAGAGCACGGCCTCCGCCAAAGTTTTGGCCGTGCAGGCACTGCTCCCCGGCGCCGCAATCCCGCCTGTGCCGGGCTTCCAGCTGGCATAACCGGCAATGAAGGAAGACGCGTTCGCATCGTGCTGGCAGAGCACCAGCAGAGCGTCCCGCGCCTCGCGCAGGCGCGGGGCTGAAGGATTGGCAATGCACGAACTCAAACCCGCCCCCGCTGCCAGGGAAAGAAAGGTCGCATTGATCAACTCGCGCGCCGGCAAGCCAAAAGAAAGATTGGAGAGGCCCAGTGTGGTGGGCAGCCCCTCACCGGCGCACCAGCGGATCATGTCCAGGCATTGGCGGGCGCTGTCGGGGCTGGAGGAAATGGCCAGAGCCAAAATGTCCACCAGCAGCAGGCGACGGGGAATTTTCAGATCTTCGGCCTGTACCAGCAGGCTTTCCAGAATGCGGATGCGCTGGGAAGTTTTTTCGGGCAGGTGCGCGCCCTGCAGAGGCAAAAGGATGAAGGGAGAACCAAAATCACGGCAGAGAGGCCCCAGCGCCTCCATGCGCCCGGCCTCGCCGCTGATGGAGTTGACCAGAAAAGATCCGGGGCAATAGGGCAGCGCTCCGGCAATGGCCCCGGCATGGGACGAATCCAGCGAAAGCGGCACTTCCAGCCTGCCCACAAGCCGCTGCACCAGTTCCGGCAAAAGAACGGTTTCGTCTACCAGCGGCGCCCCCACATTGACGTCCAGCACTGCGGCCCCCGCCTCCGCCTGGGCATCGGCAAGCTGCAGGGCAATGTCAAAACGCCCTTCCTGCAGTTCACGGGTCAATTCCTTCTTGCCCGTGGGATTGATTCTTTCCCCGATGATGACCAGCGGCTGCTCCGCCCCGATGCGCACCAGCCGCGAACGGCTGGTCAAGCATATCCCGGCGGAGGAATGACCCGGCGTATCAACGCTTTCGGTGCCGCGCAAAACCTGTGCAAGGGCGGCCAGATGCGCGGGAGTGGTGCCGCAGCAGCCTCCCAGAATCCTTGCCCCCATCCGGGCGAAAACGGCTGTCTGCCGCGCAAAGCCCTCCGGCTCCAGAGGAAAAACCGTGGTACTGCCGCGCAGCTCGGGCAGCCCGGCATTGGGCTCGGCCATGACCGGACAAGAGCAGACATCCAGCAGTTCCCGCACCACAGGCTCCATCTGCTCGGGGCCAAGGCTGCAGTTGGTGCCCACAACATCCACACCCATGTTCTGCATGGTTTCGGCAAAAACCGCAGGGGTTGAGCCGGTCAGGCTCATTCCCTGCTCAAAAGTCATGGAAACCATGATGGGCAAATCACACACCCGCCGTGCTGCCGCCACCGCCGCTCGCGCCTCGGCCAGGTCAAACTGGGTTTCAATGAAAATGAGATCCGCTCCACCGGCTGCAAGACCACGGATCTGCCGGGAAAAAGCCTCCATGAGTTCGCGCGGCTCCAGAGCGCCCAGAGGCTTGGCAAAGTGCCCGGTAGGCCCCACATTGCCAGCCACAAAGACAGGGCGGCCCGCCTCCCTCGCCGCGTCCCTGGCCACTATGACCATGTCCCGGTTGAAAGAAAAAACGTCCAGTTTCGGGGAAAGCTTGTACTCACTGCCGCCAAAGGTGCAGGATGTCAGCACATCGGCCCCGGCATCAATATAGGCCTTGTGGATGCGCGACAGAATCTGGGGATTTTCCGTGCAGAATTCTTCGGGGCTTTCCCCAACAGGCAGTCCGGAAGCCTGAAGCATGGTGCCCATGGCCCCGTCCAGCAAAAGCGGCCGCCCCCAGCAAAGGGCCTGGCAAAATGTCATTGGCTTTCCCCAACCTTGTTTGGATCTCGTGCCCGGAAGCGGGAACCGTTTTGCTTTCCGGGCCAAAACCTGTATGCTGCAAAAATCCCGCCCGTCTTCCGCTCCCGGCATGTGCGCGGGGAGAGGCGGAAGCCTTGCGGGGAAGGCCCAGTACTACTGAAAAAAAACAAAAAAAACAAACCCGGACTCCCGCCGCCCGCACGCCCGGCAAGCGGCAGGTTCGCCCCTGTGGATATCATGAAAAAACAGAGCGCCAACGAGGCGAAAAAACACCGTCAGGCCGGAGCGGACGGCGCAACGGACAAAAAAAATTCCCGTCGGGTGGAAATTCTCCACGTCAGGGAACACGAAGACGAAGAAAAGTTGCGCGGGGTCACGGCGGAGGAAGATGCCGCCGATACGCCCGTTGACATTGATGACGGCGACGACGTCATCGATGTTGGTCTGGACGGAGAGGAAGAGGCTCTCTCCGCCGGGCAGGACGGCCCCCTGGCTCTTGAAGACAACCGCAGCGAAGACTTTCCCGCTCCGGCGGGAACCCACCTGCCCGCTGTGGGCGTCCGCGATGGCCTGCACCTCTACCTGCGCGAGGTAAACCGCTTCCCCCTGCTCAAGCCCGAAGAAGAACACGAACTGGCCGTGCGCGTACGGGATCATAACGACGCCGATGCGGCCTTTCGCCTGGTATCCTCCCATCTGCGGCTGGTGGTGCGCATCGCCATGGATTTTCAGCGTCGCTGGATGCAGAACGTGCTTGATCTGGTGCAGGAGGGCAACGTGGGCCTCATGCGCGCGGTCAACAAGTTTGATCCCGACAAGGGCATCAAGTTCTCCTACTACGCCTCGTTCTGGATCAAGGCCTATATTCTCAAGTTCATCATGGACAACTGGCGCATGGTCAAAATCGGCACCACCCAGATGCAGCGCAAGCTTTTCTACAACCTGAACAGAGAGCGCCAGAAGCTGGTCATGCAGGGCTTTGATCCCGATGCCGCCATGCTGGCCGAACGCCTGGGGGTGAGCGAGGAGCAGGTTCACGAAATGGACCAGCGCCTCGCCTCTGCCGACCTTTCGCTCAACATGCAGGTGGGTGAGGAAAGCGGCGGCGCCACCCGCATGGACTTTCTGCCCGCCCTGGGGCCGGGCATCGAGGAGCATCTGGCATCGGGAGAAATGGCCGAGCTTGTGCGCTCCGGCCTGAAAACCCTCATGCCCCGGCTCAACGACAAGGAGCTCTATATCCTGCGTCACCGGCTGCTGACAGACGAACCGGCCACCTTGCGCGAGATCGGCGAACGGTATAACGTCACCAGAGAGCGTGTCCGCCAGCTTGAGGCGCGGCTGCTGGAAAAGATCCGCCGCCACCTCTCCGGCGACATCAAGGATTTTTCAGACGAATGGATACAGTCCTGAAATGAAGCATACCTGCATTGCGCTGTACTGCGCCCTGACTCTGACGCTCGCCGCCAGTTTTTCCCTGCTGGGCTGCGGCGGCTGCGCCGACTCCCGGCACGTGCCCGCCGCTCCCGGAACGCCTCCTCCCGTCGCGGCGGAAGACCCTGCATCCGGACGCGGCGAGCATGCCGAAGATCTGCGCGGAATCGCCGTCCTCCCCCAGGAGGATACCCTCAGCCCCGAAGCTCTGGGCACCTATGCCTTTCTGGTTTTCACCCAAGCCCTTCAGGCCGAGGACGACAGCGCCATGGCCGCCGCAGCTCCGCTGCTGGTGCAGACCCGCCTGCCCGCCAACATCTGGCTGGAAGGCTGTGTCTGGCTGGTGAGCCGCAAATCGCCCCATGCCGTTCTTGTGCTGGAACAGGCGCTTTCTGTCTGGCCCGACGACCTGTCGCTCAACCTGCTCTGCGCGGAGGCACTGGCCGACCAGGGGCAGGCCCAGCGCGGAGTGCAGCGCATGCGGGATTTCCTTGCCAGGCATCCCGACGAGACGGATGCCCGCATAGAACTGGCCCTCCTGCTGGTCAAAATCCGGCAGTTTGACGAGGCGGAAAACCTGCTCAATTCCGTCAGCGGCAAGCAACGCACTCCCCTGGCGGACTATTACCACGCCCGCGCCCTCATCGGCATGGACCGCAAAAAAGAGGCCATCGCGCATCTGCAACGGGCCGTCAAGGCTTTGCCGGACTTTACGGAAGCCCTGGCCGAACTGGCCTTTCTTCATGAGCAGACAGGAAACCTCAAGGCCGCCAAGGCCGTCTACGAAAAACTGCTCAAGCTCGACTTTTCCCCGCCGGACATTCTGCTGCGGCTGGCGCATATCGCCCTGCGCATGAACCAGCCCGAACACGCTCTCAGGCTTGTGCGCCAAGGGCCGAACACCACCCCCTTTCTGCTGGCTGCCACCAGCATGCTCATGGAGTCGCGCCACTATCTGCAGGCGGAGTCCATGCTCAAAGAAGTGGAGTCCCGCAGCGATGCGCCCGATGAGGTCTACCTTCTGCTGGCCGAACTGGCCTATGAGCAGAAGCGCGACCTCTCCCAGGCCCTCGCATGGCTGAATAAAATCCCCGAAGCGGGCAAAGCGGCCCCCCGCGGGGCGCTGCTGCGCGCTCACCTTCTTGCTGATGCCGGAAAAATGACCGAATCTCTGGATCACCTCAGGCAGGCCAGCGCCCGCCAGAACGCCACGCCGGAACTGGCCGAGGCAGAGATACGCATTCTGGCCAGCCTCAAGCAGATGCCCCAGGCTCTCGACGTAGCCCGCAAGGCTGCCGAACGCTGGCCGGACAGCACGGAAACCGCTTTTCTGCTGGGTTCCCTGCTGGACGAAACCGGCGACAAGAAGGCCGCCTTCGCCGTAATGGAGCGCCTTCTTGTTCTCAAGCCGGACAACCATCAGGCTCTCAACTATGTGGGCTATACCCTGGCCGAAGAAAACCGCGATCTGGACAAGGCTCTGGAGCTCCTGCTCAAGGCCGACAGCCTCGCGCCCAACCAGGCCTATATTGTGGACTCTCTGGCCTGGGCCTACTTCCGGCTGGGCAGAGACGATGATGCCCTGCGCGAAATCCGCCGCGCTGTCGGACTGGGGGGCAGCCCTGATCCCACCATCTGGGAACACTACGGCGAAATTGCCGTGCGGCGGGGGCTTGTGGACGAAGCGCGCCGTGCCTATCAAAAGGCTCTGGAACTTGCGCCTGCCAACGCGGAAAGGCTGCGCCAGCGCCTTTCGGAGCTTGAGTCCGCTCCGCGCTCCGGCCCCCCATCCCGATGACGCTGTCTGCGAAGGAAAGCCCCATGAAAAAAATTCTCCTGTTCTGCTGTTTGGCCCTGTTGTGCGCCTGCGCCCGGCAGCCCGTCACAGAGGGCGGCCCTGATGACCAGGCAGCCCTGGAGCAACGCTGGAAGCACTTTGCCGCCCAAGACCGGCCCCAGGCTCCCTACCGCCTGCACATGAGCCTGCGTTTCGGCACGGAAGGCGATACCCGCCGGGTGACAGCCCTTTTCTGGGGCAACGGCGAGCGGGGACTGCGTCTGGACGTGATGGCGGGTGTTGGCGCGGTCATGGCCAAGGTTCTCGAAGACGGCCAGCATTTTCTGGCATACAGCCCCGGAGAAAATACCGCCTATTTCTACCAGGGTGCGACAACGCCCCTGTTGCAGTTGGGCGTGCCCGTGCCCTTTACCCTGAGTCGCCTGGCGGATCTGCTCAACGGGCGCTACCCTGCGGCCTTCGGGCGCAGCCATACCCACGCCCAAGCTGCGGCGGAGAACAAAGCCCACTACGATCTGGACGGCAAACCCGGCGGCCGCCTGACGCTCAATGCCGCAGGCCTTCCCGTGGGCTGGCAGGAACAGGCCAACGGCACAGGCTGGCGCATGGAAATTGCCTATGCGGACGATGCGCCCACCCTGCCGTCCCGCCTTACCCTGAGCCACAGCAACGGCAAGAAGGCCGTCCTGCTGGTCAAGCAGAGGGAAGTTCCCGCAGTTCCCTTTGCCAAGGAACAGATGGCCCTGCCTCTTCCCCAGGGCACGCCTCTTCTGCCCTTGGCCAAATTCAAGCAACGCTAGCCATCTTTACTGCAGGAGCCGCCATGCGTACCGTTCTTCTGGCATCGGATCACGCCGGTTTTGAAATGAAAAAAACTCTTCTGGCCCATCTGGAATCCAGGGGTTTTGACGTTGTCGACCACGGCACGCACTCCACAGAAAGCTGCGACTACCCCGTGCTGGCCCACAAGCTCTGCGAGGCCGTAAAGCACACCGGCTGTACAGGCATTCTCATCTGCGGCACGGGCATCGGGGTTTCCATCACGGCCAACAGGCACGCAGAAATTCGCGCGGCCCTCTGCTTCACAGAACTGCACGCCCGGCTGGCCCGCCGCCATAACAACGCCAATGTGCTCTGCCTCGGCGCACGCATGACCGGCACGGAACTGGCCGGAGCCATTGTGGACGCATTTCTGGAAACCCGCTTCGAGGGGGGGCGGCATCAGCGGCGTCTGGACATGATACAGCAGCGCACATAAGGATCATCATGCTTATCTACAATACGCTGGGACGGAAAAAAGAAGAATTTGTCCCCGTGCGTCCGGGCAGGGCGCACATGTACGTCTGCGGCATCACGGCCTACGATTACTGCCATATCGGGCACGCCCGCTCAGCCCTGGTTTTCGACATATTGGTACGCCAGTTGCGGCATCTGGGCCTGGAGGTGCTTTTTGTCCGCAACTTCACCGATGTGGACGACAAGATTATCAACCGTGCGCGCGAAGAGGGGCGGGACTGGCGTGAAGTGGCCCAAACCTACATGGACGCCTTTCACGAAGATATGGATCGCCTCGGGGTTTTGCGGGCGGATCAGGAGCCGCGCGCCACGGAGCATATCCCCGAAATCCTGTCTTTGTGTGCCCGGCTGATGGATGCCGGCATGGCCTACGCCACGCCCTCGGGGGATGTGTATTTTCGGGTGCGCGCTTACGCTCCCTATGGCAAACTTTCAGGCCGCAGCCTGGACGAACTGCGCTCCGGAGCGCGGGTCGCGCCCGGAGAGGAAAAGGAAGACCCTCTGGACTTTGCCCTCTGGAAAGCGGCCAAAGCCAGCGAGCCTTTCTGGGATGCTCCCTGGGGCAAGGGGCGGCCCGGCTGGCACATCGAATGCTCGGCCATGAGCGAAGCCTGCCTGCCTCTGGACATCCACGGCGGCGGTCAGGATCTGGTTTTTCCACACCACGAAAATGAAATTGCCCAGTCCGAGGCTGTGTGCGGCTGTTCCCTCGCCAAATACTGGGTGCACAACGGTTTTGTACAGGTGAACACGGAAAAAATGTCCAAATCCCTGGGCAATTTCACGACCATCCGCGCCATTCTGGAAAATTATCTGCCGGAAAGCCTGCGTTTTTTCCTGCTGGGCAAGCACTACCGCAGCCCCATTGATTTTACCGCCGACAGCATGAGCGAGGCAGAAAAAGCCCAGCACCGCGTCTATTCCTCCCTGCTGGAGGCGCGCAGAGTCCTGAACCGCACCACATGGAAAAAGAAAGAGCTTCCGCAGGAAATACGCAAGGAATGGGAAGAATTGCCCCAGGCCTTTGATGCCGCCCTGAACGATGACCTGAACACGGCGCAGGCTCTGGGCCAGATTTTCTCCCATGTCCGCCTGGTGAACCGCCTGCTGGAAGACAAAAATCTGAAATCCGGCGAAGAAGCCCGCCTGCTGCTGGAGCAATTTGTGGCTCGCGCCCGCCAATGGCATGCCCGCCTGGGGCTTTTTGGTCAGGAGCCGGAAATCTTTTTGCAGGAGCTGCGCGCCGTCCGGGCCAAACGCAAAAACCTTGATGTGCAACGGGTGGAGGAGTTGCTGCACAAACGCGGGCAGGCCCGCGCAGCAAAGGATTTTGCCCTTTCCGACGCCCTGCGCCAGGAATTGCAGGAAATGGGCGTCAGCGTCAGGGACACTCCCGACGGGCAGACCTGGGATACGGACTAGCGCCCGCGCCCCCAAGGACCGGCCGCACCACGGCATGAGGATCGTGCTATGCCCTCTCTCTTTCAGCGCCCCTGGCTGCGGATTCTTGTTCTGCTGGCCTTTGTCGTGCCGCAGGCCATCCCCGCAACGGCTCCGGCCTTCTTTTTCGGCGGAGTGTCCATCAAGGACGAAAAGGAGATGGGGCGCAAATTTGACGCCATGATCCGCGCCAACATGGGTGTTGTGGACGATCCGGAAGTCAGCCAGTATGTGGGCCGGATTCTGGAGCGCCTGACCAAAAACCTCCCGCCGCAGCCCTTCACCTTCAAGGCGGCGGTTTTTCTGCACAATTCCATGAATGCCTTTGCCCTGCCCGGCGGATATGTTTATGTGTTCACAGGGCTGGTCATGCATATGGAAAGCGAGGAAGAACTGGCGGGGGTGCTGGCGCACGAACTGGCCCATGTTACCCAGCGCCATGTAGCCGCCCGTCTGGAGCGGGCGCAGCTTGTGTCTCTCGGCTCCCTGCTGCTGGCGGTGGCGGGCGTGGCCCTGGGCGGTTCGGGCGGGGGAACCCTGGCCGTCGGGGCCATGGGCGCGGGGCAGTCGGCCATGCTCAATTACAACCGCATGGACGAAAACGAGGCAGACCACATCGGCCTGCAATATCTTGTGGCCGCAGGCTATCCCCCGGCAGGCATGGTGCGGGGCTTCCAGCTTCTGCGGCAAAAAAGCCGCATGAGCGGAACCAGCATTCCCACCTATCTTTCCACCCATCCGGCCATCGGAGACCGCATCAACGGCATCCAGGCCCGCATCCAGACCATGCCTGCTGCCGTTCGCAACCGCGCTACGGACAACACGCGCTTCGCGCGCGTCAACACTCTGCTCTGGGCGCGCTACGGCGACGGGCAGGCAGCCCTGCACCGCTTTGCGGGCAAGGACAGCCTCTCGGCTCTGGGACGGGGCATCGTGCTGGCGCGGCTCAACCGCATCCCCGATGCGGGTGCGGCCTTTGACCGCGCTCTGGAACTGGCCCCCAGCGACCCGCTGGTATTGCGCGAAGCAGGCATTTTTCACTACCGCAAAGGCGATATGAGCCGGGCCGAGGGCCTGTTGCGTCAGGCCATGCGCCTTGACCCGCGCGACTACATGGCCTCGTTTTTCTACGCCCGCATGCTGGACGAAACCGGCAGACAGGCCCAGGCCAAAAGCCACTATCAAGACGTGCTGCGTGCCGTGCCGGAGGATGCGGAAGTGCACGAGGCCTACGGCAAGTCCCTGGGCAGGGCGGGCGACAAAGCCAACGCCTTCATCCATCTGGCTTACGCCGCCCTGTATGCCAACAACAAGAAACTGGCCGAACGCTACTTCAGGGAAGCCAAGGGACAGGCGGAAAAATCCTCCGACAAAAGGGCTTTTCAACGCCTGGAGGCTGCCTACAAGGAGCGCAAGGAAATGTGGGACCAAAAATGACAGAGACACATGCCACAACCATACTGGCGGTACGCAAGAACGGCCTTGTGGCTCTGGCCGGAGACGGCCAGGTCACTCTGGGGCAGACCATGATCATGAAGCAGGCGGCCCGCAAGGTGCGCCGCTTGCACCAGGGAAAAATTCTGGCGGGGTTCGCCGGCGCCACGGCCGATGCCTTTACCCTGTTTGAAATTTTTGAAGACAAACTCAAGGAAGTCCGGGGCGACATGCGCCGCGCCGCAGTGGAAATGACACGGGAATGGCGCAGGGACAAGTATCTGCGCAAGCTGGAAGCCATGCTGCTGCTGGCTGATGAGGAACACACGCTTGTTCTCTCCGGCACGGGCGATGTCATCGAGCCTGACGACGGCGTGGCGGCCATCGGCAGCGGCGGCCCTTACGCCCTGGCTGCGGCCAGGGCACTCGCGCGCCACAGTACCCTTGATGCGGAAAGTATTGCCTGTGAGGCCATGCGCATTGCCGCAGAAATCTGCGTGTACACCAACGACAGGCTGACTCTGGAAACCCTGCCGCCAGCGGGCGACAACGCGGACAACTAAAAACTCTGCGGAATTGAAGAAAGGCTGCATGGAGATCCTCAACGCGGGCTGCAAGGTGAATCTGGGGTTGCGTATCACCGGCGTGCGTCCCGATGGATACCATGAGTTGGACTCCCTGTTCTGGCCCCTGCCCCATCCCCACGATTGCCTGGAAATCAGGCCGCTGCACAGCGGCGGCCTGAAGTTTTTCTGCGCGCAGCCGGACTTTCCTGCGGACAATACCCTCACCAGGGCATACGCGCTTTTTGCCCGCGCAGCGGGGCATGCCCCCTCCCTGGAATTGACCCTGCACAAGGGCATCCCGCACGGGGCGGGCCTTGGCGGCGGCAGCAGCGATGCGGCTGCCCTGCTGCTCTGGCTCAACGCCCGCGCAGAGCGCCCGCTGGCAGGGCAAGACCTGTCGGCCATAGCCGCAAGGGTGGGGGCGGACACGCCTTTTTTTCTCCAGTCATCTCCCTGCCGCGTGCGCGGCATCGGGGAGATATTGGAGCCTGTCGGCAGAATGCTGACCGGCTGGCATCTGGTGCTGGTCTGCCCCATGATTCATGTCAGCACGCCCTGGGCCTTTGCCGCCTACGATGCGGCCTGCGCAGGACAAAACAGCTTGACAATTGCCGGGGGCGGGGCTAATGGAGTTTTTCTCTCCGGGGGGCGCCCCCTGCCGGACATGCACAACGACCTTGAGGCCGTTGTTTTGGCGTGTCACCCACAGCTTGCGGCTATCAAGGCGGATCTGCTGCGCTTCGGAGCGGAAGCTGCGGGCATGAGCGGCAGTGGCTCAAGCATGGTGGGGCTTTTTGCCGCAGAGAACGCGGCGCAGGATGCTGCACGGCATCTGCGCGGGGAGAATTGGCGTGTTTTCACGCATGTGTTGTGACGCACTGGGATGTAGCCAAGTGGTAAGGCAACGGGTTTTGGCTCCGTCATACGAAGGTTCGACCCCTTCCATCCCAGCCACAGCATCCGCCGGGTGCGGGATTGTCCCGCCGGTGCGGTACGCAGGATGAAAACGCCTTTGTTGTGAAACGGCCCGGCGGCACAGGCCTGCACCGTCCGGGCACGCGTTGGCTGCTGGCCGCAACAGGACCACACATGTACAGCGATCTGAAGATCGTCACCGGGTCTTCCAATCCGGATCTGGCCAAAGCCATCTGCGACCACCTCGGGTGTCAGCTCACGCCCACGCTGGCGACCAGATTCAGCGATGGTGAACTGCGTATCGAGATCGGCGACAATGTGCGCGGTGATGATGTGTTTGTGGTGCAGCCCACCTGTCCGCCCAACATCAACCGCAATCTGGTGCAACTCTGCCTCATGCTGGACGCCCTGAAAAGAGCCAGCGCGGGCAGGATTACCGCTGTGATTCCCTATTACGGCTATGCCCGCCAAGACCGCAAGGTTTCGCCCCGCGCACCCATCAGCGCCAAGATGGTGGCGGATTTCATCAGCGTGGCCGGGGCCGAGCGCGTGGTCACCGTTGACCTGCATGCCGGGCAGATTCAGGGATATTTCGACTGCCCGGTAGACAATCTTTTCGCTGTTCCGGTCATGCTGGAGGCCCTGCGCCAACTGGACAAGGAAAACCTTGTCATCGTTTCCCCCGATGCCGGTGGCGTGGAGCGCGCGCGGGCGTTCGCCAAGCGCCTTGACGCTCCCCTGGCCATTGTGGACAAGCGCAGGGACAAGCCCAACCAGGCACAGGCCATGCATGTCATTGGCGATGTGCAGGGGCGTCTGGCCGTTGTGGTGGACGACATGATCGACACTGCGGGCACACTCTGCACCGGAGCGGAAGTTCTGCTCAAAAACGGCGCCACCAAAATTGTGGCCTGCGCCACCCATGCCGTGCTCTCCGGGCCGGCCATTGAGCGTATCAACGCGACCGAGGCGCTCTCGCAGGTCTTTGTCACGGACACCATCCCCCTGGGCGAAAAGCTCGAAAGCTGCTCCAAGATCACGGTGGTTTCCGTGGCGGCCCTGCTGGGAAAAACCATCCACAACATCCATACGGGATCTTCGGTCAGCGTGTTGTTTGTGTAGCACCGCTCCGGGAGCGGAACATTTGGAGGCCGGGAGCCATCACGCAGAGACCTGCGCCCGGCCAGAAAGAATTTTTCCGCCTGTCGGCGGCAAGCAAGGAGTGACGCCATGAGCATTGAAAAAACATTGAGCGTGCAAAAACGCGAAGGCAGCGGCAAGGGCGCCAGCGGCCGTCTGCGCGCGCAAAAGCTGATTCCCGGCGTGTTTTACACCCCTGACGGAAAAAATATTTCCGTTCAGGCTCCCAGCCTGCCTCTGGAAAAGATGTACGGCGAAATGGGGCACACCACCGTGTTCAACCTGGAAATTGACGATCAGGGCAAAAAAACGGTGTATCCCGTACTCATCTGGCAGGTGCAGCAGCACCCCTACAAAAAAGCCTTCACGCATATCGATTTTTACGGCGTGGATCTGGACAAGCCCGTGACCGTGGAAGTGCCTCTGGAATTTGTGGGTGTTTCGCGCGGCGTCAAGCTGGGCGGCGCGCTTGAAACCTACCGCGAATCGGTGCGCCTGAGCAGCAAGCCCATGGACATGCCCAAAAAAGTCACGCTGGACATCAGCGACATGGGCATCAACGACACCATCAGCGTGGCGGATCTTGCTCTGCCCCCCAATGTCCGCGCCGTATTTGACCAGAATTTTGCCCTGGTCAGCGTCATTGCCAAAACCAAGGAAGACGAGGCCGCCGGAGCCGAGTAGAGCATGGCTCACAGTCCGGACGCCCTGCAAGGGACGCGGCAAGGCCGGTTTCGCACGGAACCGGCCTTGCCGCGTCCTGCCCCGTCCCGCATGGTGCCTCTGGGCAGGGCCACACTGGAAGTGTGGGACAATACCGGGGCCGGAAGCCTGCTCTTCTACCCCGGAACCATGCTTTCGCCCCTGCAGTACCGCCCCCTGCTCCAGGCTCTCCACCAGTCGGGATTCGCCGTGGCGGGGCTGCACCTTACCGGGCACGGGGTCAACAGGCACAGCGTGGGCTTTACCTTTGACGATTTGTTGCGCGATGGCCTGGAAGCGGAGAAGTGGCTTGCGGATGCGGGCCTTGGCCCTGTCGCTGTTTGCGGACACAGCCAGGGCGGCATTCTGGCTCTGGCCCATGCGGCAACGTCCCCAAGCCTTGCCGCAGCCCTGCCGATCAGCGCCGTACTGCCCCAGACGGATGCAGCCGTGACCCTGACCCGCTTTGCGCCGCTGGCAGCGCACAGGCAAAAAATTCAGGCAATTATGCGCAGCGTTGCCCGCCACCTGCCGCGCCTGCCCCTGCCCCTGCAGAGCTATCTTTCCACCCGCAGGATCGTGGCCGGAGCGCGGCGTTGCGTCACCAGCCGCGCGCGCGTCAGGCTGACCTATCCCCTCATTTTTCTGGACAGCCTGTTTTCCGCGCGCGTCAGCCATGCTCTGCGCTGCCCCTTGTGCCTGTTCAGCGCTCGTGATGATGCGCTGTTCACCCCGCACCTGACGGAAAACCTTTTTTCGCATGTACAGGCGCCGGAGAAAAAGCTTGTCTGGCTGCCCGGCGGAGGCCATCTTGCCACCATGAACCCACCCTTGTGCCGCTTTGTCGCCCGCCACGCGGCAGCTTTTTGCGCAGGCCTGGGGCTGCCTGTAAGACTCTTCGACAGCGGAGCAGATGATGGACTATGACGGTCTGCTTGTGGGCCTGGGCAATCCGGGGCCGCGCTATGAACATACCCGCCACAACTGTGGGTTTGCCCTGGTTGATGCCCTGCTCCGCCTGGCCGCGACAGAAGGCCGTGCCGACGAACTCAACGGCGCAAAATTTTCCTGTCTGCTGTGGCGGGTGCGCCTGCCCCTGTTGCCCGGCCTCTGGCTGGCCGCCAAACCCCAGACATTCATGAATCAGAGCGGCATGTGCGTACAGCCCCTGCTGGCCTGGCACAAAATCAGCCCATCCCGGCTGGTGGTTGCCCACGACGAACTGGATATCCCCGTTGGAGAACTGCGCTTCAAATGCGGCGGGGGCAATGCCGGGCACAACGGCCTTGCCTCCATCACCCGGCAGTTGGGCACACCGGATTTCTGCCGCCTGCGCATGGGTATCGGCCGTCCCCCCCACAAGGGAGATGTTGTCAACTGGGTGCTGGGCCGCCCCGATGCCGAAGACGCGGCAAAACTGTCCGCCGCGCTGCCGCCAGCCCTGAACGTTCTGGCAAGCTTTGCGACCCATGGACGGGAAGAAGCCGTGCGCGCCGCAAAGAACGCATAACCCGCTTTGCAAAAAAATATTCCCCGGCCACGGAAAACTTTTTCAACTGGACGCCGCCCCGCCTTTGGGCTATTCTTCCCAAAGAGTTGGCTTCAGCACCTTTTGCATCCTCAGGCAACGCAAGCTGTCCGGTTTCGCGCAGGCTGCCCTTCGCGGGCTTGGTGAAGACATGTTTTCTCCCAACAATCTCGTGGTATATCCGGCCCAGGGCGTGGGCGAGATAGAACGCATCGAAAGCCGGAATATCGGCGATGCGGAATGCCGATTCTACATTGTGCGCATCCGGGCCAACAATGTGACCCTCATGGTGCCGGTGTCCAACGCCGACCATGTGGGCCTGCGGCCTCCTGTGCCTGCGCCCCGCGCGCAGGAAATTCTGGACTCTCTGCACGGCGATACCGAAAAAACCGTACACACCGGGCAGAACTGGAACCGCCGTTTTCGCGAATATTCCGAACGCCTCAAGGATCCGGAACTGGGCGTGGTGGCCGGGGTATTGCGCGAACTTCTGCTCATTGGCCGCCAGAAAGAACTTTCCTTTGGCGAACGGCGCTTGCAGGAACAGGCCATGAGCCTTGTAACCGGAGAGCTTGCCGTGGTTTTGCAGCGCGATGAAGACCAGTTGCGCAGCGACCTGCTCGAGCGCTATGCCCCTCCGCCCGCTCCCGAAGAAGCCCTGTAGACCTGCCGCTCCTCCGGATATTTTTTGCCTTGCCGCCTCCGGAGTGCAAAGCCCCCGTCACAGGCCGCAAAAGATCCGGAAAGCATTTTGGCCGCTCCCGTATTTTTTTCTTGCCATGCGGGAAAAGATAGGCTAATCGCAAACCGCATATCCCCTTATTGCTTATTGTCCCCTGCCACATACGTTTTCCGTCGGGTGTCACCGCACCCTGTTGTTTCGTGTCGTACAAAAAAACCGGATGATTATGCGCAAGAAGAAAGCATCTCCCCCCCTGTTGAGCGACAGCACCCTGAACCTCACCGACCTGAAAACCCGCAGCATGCAAAACCTGATGGAACTGGCCGAGCAGTATGAAATCGAAAATGCCAGTTCCATGCGCAAGCAGGAATTGATTTTCGCCCTGCTTTCGGCCTGCTCTCTGCAAAACGGCGCTATCTACGGCGACGGTGTGCTGGAAATTCTGCCCGACGGATTCGGTTTTCTGCGCTCGCCCCTGTCCAGCTACATGCCCGGCCCGGACGACATTTATGTTTCGCCTTCGCAAATTCGCCGTTTTTCCCTGCGCAAGGGGGATATTGTTTCGGGCCAGATACGCCCGCCCAAGGAATGCGAACGCTACTTTGCCCTGCTCAAGGTCACGGAAATAGGCCTGGAGCCGCCGGAAAACGCAAAAAATCTCGTTCTGTTCGACAATCTCACGCCCATTTATCCCGACCAGCAGCTTGTCATGGAAAACGGCGAGAAAAATCTCGCCAACCGCGTTGTGGATCTGATGGCGCCTGTCGGCTGTGGGCAGCGCGGGCTCATCGTGGCCCCGCCGCGCACGGGCAAGACCGTTCTGCTCCAGTCCCTGGCCAATGCCATCAATGCCAACAACCCCGATGTCTACCTCATCGTCCTGCTCATTGACGAGCGCCCCGAGGAAGTGACCGACATGGAGCGCACGGTCAAAAAGGCCGAAGTGGTCAGCTCCACTTTCGACGAACCGCCCCAGCGCCATGTTCAGGTGTGCGAAATGGTGCTGGAAAAGGCCAAACGCCTGGTGGAGCGCAAACGGGATGTGGTCATTCTGCTGGATTCCATCACCCGCCTGGGCCGCGCCTACAATGCGGTCACCCCGTCATCGGGGAGGGTACTCTCCGGCGGGCTTGACGCCAACGCCCTGCAGCGCCCCAAACGCTTTTTCGGCGCTGCCCGCAATATCGAGGAAGGCGGCAGCCTGACCATCATTGCAACGGCCCTCATTGATACCGGCTCCCGCATGGATGAGGTCATCTTTGAAGAGTTCAAGGGAACCGGCAACATGGAAATCTACCTGGATCGCCACCTTGCCGAAAAGCGCGTATTCCCGGCCATTGACATCAACCGCACGGGAACCCGCAAGGAAGACCTGCTCCTGCCCGAAGACGTGCTCAACCGCGTCTGGATTCTGCGCAAAATCCTGGCTCCCATGTCGTCCATCGACAGCATGGAGTTTTTACTGGACAAGATGCGGCCCACCAAGTCCAACAGGGACTTCATGAATGCCATGGGGAAATAGGCGCGCGGCAAGGGGTGTGCGCCTGATGCTTTCTTGACCTTTCCCCCCTGTCACGCGTATCCTGCGCGAAAGGCCAGCGATGCGGCGCGCAGCCCCGCTGCCCCTTTGCGGACAGTGCTTTTTTCCGTTTCGCCCAACACATAACGGAGACGTCCCCATGTTCGGCCTCGGCATGCAAGAAATTCTGCTTATTCTGGTGATCGGCCTGCTGGTTTTCGGTGCCAACAAGCTCCCGGAAATCGGCGGCGGGCTGGGACGGGCCATACGCAACTTCCGCCGCGCCTCCTCGGAACCTGACGAAATCGACATCACCCCCAAAGACAGAAAAGCCTCCCCTGCCGATGATGCTGCGGCGCGGGACGGAGTTTCCGCCGACAAAAGGCCATAATCCCGGCGAGCGCACGGAGGACGCGCCATGAAAACAGAACAGCTGTCCGTTTTTCTGGAAAACAAGGCCGGACGCCTTGCCGAAGTCACCCGCACACTGGCCCAGGCCGGAGTCAATATCCGGGCGCTCTCCCTGGCGGACACATCCGATTTCGGCATCCTGCGCATGATCGTCTGCGATCATGAAAAAGCCAAAAACGCCCTCAAGGAAAAAGGCTTCACCTTGGGCCGCACCAGCGTGGTCGCAGTGGAAGTGCCGGACACTCCGGGCGGCTTGGACTCTGTTCTGCAACTGGTGTCGGAGCACGGCATCAATGTGGAATACATGTATGCCTTTGTGCAGCGCGAGGCCGAAAGCGCGGTGATGATCTTCCGCTTTGACAAGGTGGATCACGCCATCGAAATTCTCACGGCCCACAACTTCGTGGTCATTCCCGCCGAGCGGCTCTGCGCCCGCTGATCCCCTCAAAGGGAGTATGTTTTTGCGGCGCAAGGCCGCATCCTTGCGGCAACATGTTTCGCAAGGATGCGGCCTTGCGCCGCAAAACTGTCAGCATGGCGTCGCGTTGCCCGCGCAGATTCTTCATGCAGGGAGCAACAAGAGAAGAGTTCTTTTCAGAAACTCCAAGCCACTCCCAAGCTCACCAAGGACTGATCATAGGTGTAGATGGCGCTGTTGGACGCATTGCACGTATACTGGTACATGGCCTCCACAGCCCAAGCCTCGGTGATGTTCCATGTCAGGGCCGCACCCAGACGCCACTTGTGATCGTTGCGGGCATCTGTTTCCAGAGCCGTGCCGGGGCCGTGATACCAGTCGTACTCATATGCAGCAAAGGGCGCCAGTTCAAAGCCGACGGGCAGCTTGAACAGTGCCCGTGCCGCGAACTCCCATCCATGATAGCCGTAGTCGCGGTGGCGCGGCGTTTCGGCCCCCACATGGCTTACGCCCAGCACAATTTCGTGGTTTTCCTGCCCAAAAAAACGCCGCACATGCTGCCCCACGGACCAATACGCCCCATTGCGCTCGTCGGCGCGGGAATACATGCGGGCATTGAGCGAGCCGCGCGAAATGAGCTGCCATTGTGGTGTGACAGCCCATATCCACGCAGCCTCCGGCCCCACGGCCGTGATGTTCTGATACCACTCATAATCGAAAACTTCGCTCTTGAAGCGCAGGTCAAAAAGCGTTGTGGAGGTCAGGTGGCGCAACCCTACTGCGGCCCGCCCCCAAAGGGAGGTGCGGCTGTGGCTGTCTTCCAGCGCAGAGTTGCTGTTGCCGCGCGCCTGCGCCCACACATCCCCCACCAGCCACCAGGGCGTATCCCGTTCGGCCTTCCAGGCCAAATCCGCATTGGCCCCCAGATACGCGCCCAGAGTGGATTCGGCCTTTGCGTCGGGAACCTCCACACGCCAGATGCCCAGGTCCATGGATGATGAGGCGGGGCCCAAGTTGGCATTGGAATCGTAAAGAATGCCTGTGCGTACCCGGCCGTGGGCCTGCCAGTGGCTGTAGCGTTTTTCCAGAGAGTCCAGCAGGTTTTCTCCTGCTTTCTGACCGGAGGCGTCCTTCAGGGTACCGGCTGCGGCCAGCGCGCGTTGTGCGCTCCCGCGGTCGCCAAGGGCCATGTAGGCATGGGCCAGCTCCCCGTAGAGGGAGCTTTCGGCAGGATATTTCTCCAGAAGGCGCTCATAGGCCATGACCGCCTGATTGTAACGGCCCGCGCGCATGGCGCTGCGTCCCAGATACAGATGCACGGCATCATCATCGGGATTTTCCCGCAAGAGGCGCATGAAGGCCTCATAGGCCGCGTCATATTTTCCCTGCTCCAGCAGGGCGGCAGCCCGCTGCCTGTCGGCGGATCCCGCTGTTTCCGGCGCAGCCGCAGCCAGCCCGACGTCAACAGCCATCAGACACAGCACAGTCAAGGCAAGGGCACGCAACATGCCGCACACTTTTTGCATTTCCATGACTCCCTACTGCTGCTGCCCTGAAAACGTGCCGGTCAGGTGGAGGGGGGGCACCCCCCCAACTATTTCATACGAACCGCTGATGGCCAAGCGCCCGGAAGATACTGCCGCCGTGCCGTTCATGGTTCCCTGATGTGTGCTATCGGCAAATCCCCCCGCCGACAAGGCGCCGCCGGAAATCTGCCCGCTGCCGCCGCTCAAATGATACGTGTCAAGAAGCATGACGCCGTTTGTGATACGGCCGGAGCCAAGATTGACATTGAACTGAAAAGAGCCGTCGTGATTGAACCCAACAGGGCGAACCAGCGTGCCGGACACAAAAGCCTCCGCTGACAGCGGTTGCGGCGCAAGGGCGGCCACAGGCGGACTGGACTGCACAGGCAGGCTGCTTCCTGTCAGAATTGTCCCGCCGGGCGCGGCGGCCACGGGCGCGGCGGAATCCCGCGCGGGATCGCGGGCGGCAATCTCTCCGTCAATGGCTGCCATGTCCTCCGGCAGGAGGGGCACAAGCCTGCCGTGGGGAACGGTAATCTTGAAACCCGTGGGCACAAGGACGCCGTTGACGTGAACCTGTCTGGTGGTGTTGGCCACATAAACAGTGGTCTGCCCTTCGCTCACCCGGACAGTGAAAATGGTGCCGCGGATGCCCACCGTGGCTTCGGGCGTGACCACGCTGAAGCCATCGGGGTTTTTCTCCACGATTTTTCCGGTGATGAAGCGGGCCAGCCCCTGCCCCATGCGCACGGCAAGGCGCGGCTTGCTGCTTTTTGCAACAACGCCTTCCAGTTGCAGGCGCGTACCGGAACCAAGGGATACCGTGCTGTCGTCCTCCAAGAGGATCTGTGCCCTGCCCGTGGCGTCGGTGGACAGAACATCCCCCTCCATGACCGGGCTTTTGAGAGCCAGCGGCACACTTTGCCCGCCCCGCTCGGCCTGCACCCCGGCCTTCCAGGCGATGACCTGCCCCACTTCGCCGCACCAGCCGAAAGAGGCCCAGAACAAAAGGCCCATGACGGTCACACATATTTTTGTCATACAAGACCCCCTTGTCACACGGCGCGCCGCACCCGAAAAAAATTCAGGAAACAGGAAAAACGCCCATGCTGCCATAATAGGCAATTTTTCGCTGTTTTTCAAGAAAAGCACGCCTGCTCTCCTTGTGCAAAGGGGCGCGCTCTATTTTTCGTCCATGATCCAGATACCGTTCCAGTTTCCCGGCGGGCGGGCACACAGACTCCGGCATCGCTCGTGGTACAGGCCAAAAAGCGTTTCCAATCCGGGATGCCGCCGGGCCAGATCCGCAAAGACCGAGGCCGCCTGCGCAAAATCCCCCTGCGCGTACCGGCCGCGTGCGACCTCCCATTCCTCCGCCGCTATGCCCCACGGTCCCTGATTTTCAGAGCGCAGAGGCCAAAACACGCGCACAGGCAGTGCCTTGCCCTTGACCCGCAGTTCGTCCAGCAACACAAAAACAAAGTCCTGGCCGCAACGCAGCGCGGTATCGCCGCTGACCAGCGCCGGAGCACCGTACCTCTTGCACAGGCTCTCCAGACGCGCGGCAAGGTTCACGCTGTCGCCAATGAGCGTATAGTTGACAAGATCGTCAGACCCCATGTTGCCCACATAGGCAGGGCCGGTATGTATGCCCGCGCCCATATGCAGGCGGACGCCGAAATGCTCCTCCATGCGCGCGTTGAGGTTGACCAGTTTTTCCTGCATGGACAGGGCTGCGTCCACAGCCAGCGCCGGATGCCCCGGAACGTCCAGAGGCGCGTTCCAGAAGGCCATGAGTGCATCACCGATAAATTTGTCCAACGTTCCCTGCCGCTCACGCACAATGGCGGTCATGGGGCTGAAATATTCGTTCAGCAGGCGGACAACATGCTGCGGAGGCAAAGACTCGGAAAGAGACGTAAAGCCGCGCAGGTCAGTAAACAGGATGGAAAGTTCCCGCTCTTCCCCGGCCAGCAGATCTCCCTGGTGCTCGGTAATGCGCCGAACCACCTCGGGCGACACATACCGCGAAAAAGCCTGCCGCAAAACACTCTTCTGCCTTTCCTCCTGCCAGAAGCGCACACTCAGGAGCGCTCCCCCGCACAGCAGCATGCAGAGCAGGGCATACAACGGAGAAAAAAACAACCCGTGCAGAAAAAGAGCTGCCGAAGTACCCACGGCCAGAGCCGCCAGAACAAGCGAGAGGGGCGCATAGACGCGGGCGCGGGAAAAGCCGAAGGCCGCTGTGGACGCCATGCCCACCAGCAGAATGACCAGAGCGTGTGCACCGGGCATCCAAGGGGGGTGACGCACAAAATTGCCGTGCAGGATGGCCTCGATGGCTTGGGCATGCACCTCCACGCCGGGCATGATCCGGTCGTAGGGTGTGGCCCGGATATCCAGCAGGCCGGGGGCCGAGGTGCCCACAAAAGCGATGCGGCCCTCCAACGCCTCCCCGGTAATATGCCCTTCCAGAACACGGGCTGCGCTCACATAGGGGCAGGTTCCCCTGCCGCCCTGAAACACGACATGCATGAAACCCTGCGGGGACACAGGAACGGAAAGTTCGCCGATGGTCAGGCGTTCCAGCCCGTCCGGGCCGGAGTCAAGGCGCAGGCTGTCCACGTCCTGGGCGCGCATCAGCGCCGCTGCCGCCAAAGACGGATATATGCTGTCGCCAAAGCGTACCAGCAGCGGCAACCGGCGCACCGTTCCGTCAGCATCGGGCGACACGTTGACAAAGCCCACAGGTGCCTTGTCCACAAACTGCGGCAGGGGCAGAACAGCATCGGGCGCATCTGTCAGCGCCTGTTCGGGGGGCGGCGCACCCCTGCTGCCGCGCGCGATCAGCCCGGGAGCACGCGGTTTCTGCACTGCCCCCTGTGCCGTGGCGCCAGGGGCGTGCCCTGCAATGTCGACCCCTTGCCCCGTGATCTCGGCGCCTTGCCCTGAAACGCGCCGCCCATCGCCAGACGGAAACGTTGCCAGAAGCCCGCCGCGCGTATAGTAGGCATACGCGCCCAGAACCGCTGGAGACCTGCCGAGGGCTGCGGCAAAAAGCGCGTCATGATCCGGCAGGGAGGCAAGCAGGGCAGACAGTTCCCGCGTTGCGCCCCCGCCGGATTCTGCCTGCGGGAAGGCGAGGCCGCGCTCCAGATTCTCCCTGATACGCGCGGGCGAAGTTCTGTCCGGCTCGGCAAACATGATATCAAAGGCCACGGCCGCAACGCCGCTTTCTGTCAGCCTGTCCAGAAGGGCGGCCAACAGGTGGCGGGGCCAGGGCCACTGGCCGTACCGGGCCAGAGAAGCCTCGTCAATATCAATGATGACCAGGGCATCGGAACGCCGCTCCTCCTTTCGCAGGGGCAGGAGGAGATCATAGGTCTTCAGGTCAAGGCGCTGCAGCAGGGCAGGCTGAACCACATACAGCGCAAGAACACCCAACGTGCAGGCAAGCCCCGCCAGAAAGGCGAAAGCCCGGGGATGACGCGCCAGCCGCTGCCCGGCTTCCACAGCCTTTGCCGCCGCCCGGACAAAACCGGAGTGGGGGGGCTTCATTTCTCTCCAGCGCCTGAAGCATTTTCCCCGGCAGGCGCAATGGCCCCGCCACAGGACTGCGGCGTATCGGGAAAACGTTCGTAAATGCGCTCCACCACATCCATCATTTCTGCCATGCACTGTACCAGAAAGGGATCAAAATGGCTGCCCGCATCCCGACGCAACACCTCCAGAGCTGCGGCATGGGTCCACGGCTCCTTGTACGAACGCGGAGAAACCAGAGCGTCAAAAACATCGGCAATTGCCGTAATGCGGGCAGAGAGAGGAATATCCTCCCCGGCCAGCCTGCCCTGGGGGCCAGCCCCCGCATACCCCTGCCCGTTCCATTTCTGGTGGTGGTGCAGGGCAATGTCGCGCGCGTAGGCCATATACCCGCCGTCCGCGCACCTTGCCCCCGGAAGCAGGGGATCAGATTCCAGAATTTCCGCGCCGAGCCGCGTGTGCTCCCGCATGACGGCAAATTCCTCATCGCTGAGCTTGCCTTTTTTCTTCAGCAAAAGGTCGCTCACCCCCACCTTGCCGATATCGTGGAGCATGGCCGCCATGCGCAGCAGGCTCTTGACGTGGCGGGTTTCGTCCGGGTCAAGGCCCAGTTTGTTGGCACGGAGTTGAAAAATCTCCGCCGCAATGGCTCCCACACGTTCGGCATGCGGCCCTGTTTCTGTAGGGTCGTGCACCGCCGCCAGCCGGATAAGCCTGTAAATGCCGGAGCGCACCAGAGAGCTGCGCTCCAGAATATTGGCAATCTCGCGGGCCAGTACGCGTACATGCCGCTCCATATCGTGGGTAAAGGCGCGGGGCAGGCCGCTACGGGCATCAAGGCTGTTGATCAGTTGCAGAACGCCGGTAATCCGCCCTGCGCGGTCATAAAAGGGAATCACAAGCATGGACCGGGTGTGATAGCCGGTGGCCTTGTCATAGTCCTCCCGGAAGGAGTACGGCACTCCGGGCGGCAGGGAACGCACGTCAGGCAGATTGAGCGTCTGGCCGGTGAGCGCCACAAAACCCGCGATGGAGCGGTCGTCAATGGGCAGACGGGAGGAGGAATAGGCGTACTTGGACGCAGTATCCACGGAAAACAGACTGTCGTTGTGGGTATAGGCGAAAAGCAGTTCCTGCCCCTCGGCCAGAAAAATGGTGCCCGCATCGGCCCGCGCGATCTCCCGCGCCTTGAGCAGAATGCGGTCCAGCAGAGTATTTTCGTCCTGATAGAGCGCAAGGCCGTCCAGAAAATTGTCCAGCCATGTGCTGGACGGCACAGACTCGCGGGAAAAAGCGGAAGGTTTGGCGGCGCGGGGCAGGCTGATACGCAAGCCCTCGCGCGCGAAAGAAAAATTCTGCCCCGCCTTGCGGCTTTCGGCAAGGCCGGTCTTTTGCAGGCGATCAAGCTCGCAGTCTGTCCTGTCCGGAGCATGGTGCGAAAAAATGATATCGCCAGCGCCCGCCTCGCGCGCGATATCCCGCCAGTCTTCCCAGCAGGAATGTCCCCACCCCGGCCGGTAGTCGGAACGGGAGTACATGGCGTCCACCACGGCCAGATCCGCGCCGTACAGCATGTCTGCCGTGGTCTGGCGCACGGCCTTGTCTTCCGTAATTTCGTGGTCTCCGCTGTACAGAAACACCGCGCCGTCGGCCCGCAGCCTGTAGGCCAGAGAGTCTCCCGGATGGTTGGCGGCCAGAGCCTCCACCACAACATCTCCCTGCCTGCCCAGGCGCACCATCTGCCCCGGCTCAAGGCCAGTCCGCACGATATGCCCCTGAAAAGCCCTGAACGGGATGGGAAACATGCCGTGGGAAAAATATGTGTCCAAAACGCCCTCTATCCAGGCGGGGAGGTAGATATGGGTCGTCCAGAGCGGAGAATGCAGGGGGGCGAAAAAACCCAGCCCCTGAATATGATCCGTATGGGCATGGCTGATGAAAAGATGGCAGACTCCGCTCGGGGGCAAACCGTCCCCCCCCTCGCGCAGGCCGGTACCGGCATCGAAGAAAAGCAGACTCCCGTCATCGGTACAGACCTCGACGCAGGAGGTGTTGCCGCCGTAAAAAGACATGGCTGGCGACGGTACCGGAGTGCTGCCGCGCACTCCCCTGAGCACAATTTCCATATACCCCCCCAGAGCCGTTCCGCCGTATGACGGGAATTAAAGCAGGATAGCGGGAAAAAAAGATTCTTTCAATGCCGTCGGCAAAGCCTTGCGGCTGTCCGGCAACGCGGCCCCGGCATTCCGAACCCCGCGCGGACGAATGGCGGAATCCGCACCAAAGGCACCAAGCCCCCAAACCGGCGATTGCGCAACTTCAGATCCGCGCTTCCAGAGAGCGGGGCGAGAGATTTTGCAGAAAGGTCAGCAGGTCGGGCACATTGTGCCCCCGGCAGGCAAGATAGCAGCTCACATACTGCCGGTGGGTCAGATGCACTTGATAGATGGGATAGCGCCGCCGGGCCGCAGCAAAAGGCAGGTTCAGGGCCTTGCCCACAGCCGGGTGGATGGGCAGCCAGAAATCTTCCAGCGGGTGGCGGTAGGCGGCGCGCACACTGTCCGGCAGGCCTCCCAGTCCCAGCAGCCGCAAAACACTGTCGGCCACATGGCAAACGAGCTTCCGGCCCGGATGGTTGACCGTGATGAAAAGCTGTTCCTCCTGCCAGAAACGGCGCAGCAACGGCGCACAGCGAACGGGGCTTGCGGCTTCCTTTTCCTCCTCCCGTGCCAGGGAGTCTTCGGCGCAGGCGGCCAGATCCGCCGGGCTGCCCAGAAGCGCCGGATCCCCCCGAAGATAGAGAGCCATGACCTGCTCCGGCGCAAGCCCCCGCTCCAGCAGGTTTTCCAGCAGGCTGTCCGCAAAGTTGATGCTTTCGCTCCGCATCCAGAACGGCCAGTATCCCTTGAAAAAGAGATTGGGGATCTCCAGCGTTTGGCATGAAGCGGGCAGGCGTTGCAGCAATTCCCCGCTGGAAATGTCCCCCCACTTGGGAGCAAGCTTCTGGTACAGAAAAAGCGCGCACTGCCCGATATCCGCCGGGTCAATGCCCTGACGCGTGTAGTTGACGTACTGACGGATATGAAAGCGCCGCGCAAAGGCCGGACTGTTTTCCAGCAAAGGGCGCAGGGCATCGCCCTGACAGTTGGCATGCAGAAGGCAGAGAGCACGGGCCATGACGCCGACCACCCACGCCGGGCGCTACCGCTCCCCGACTTCCCTGTACATGGCGCTCTGCGCGCCTTTTTCGGCCACGGTGACACTGTGCAGGCTGACCATGCGGGCCTGGGGATCAGCATGCCCGGCCAGTTGCGCGGCCATGCCCCGCCAGATATGCCGCGCCAGATTTTCCGACGAGGGATTCAGGCGGTCAAAGGGCGGGGTTTCGTTGAGCAGGCGGTGGTCCAGAGCTTTCAGCACTTCTTTCAGGCAGGTCTTGAGCACCTTGAAGTCCAGCAGCAGTTCCGTATCCGGCGCGAGTTGCGCGCCCTGCACGCAAACTTCCACGGAGAAATTGTGCCCGTGCATGCGCTCGCACTTGCCCGCATAGTTGCGCAGGGCATGCCCGGCGGAAAACTCGTCACGCACCGTAAGCAGCCAGAAAGCGCCGCTCATGACATGATCCAGGCAATGATGAATCCCGAAACAATGACCACGGCCACAGCCAGCACAATGCGCACGTTTCTGCTCCAGGCCAGCGCTCCGCCCTCGGCCTGATCTTCTTCATCGTCCGCATCAAGGTCGGCCATGAGGGGATCCTGCGGAGGGGAAGAAGGCGGCTTGCGGATATCTTCGGGCTGCGCGGACATGGAGCTTCCTGTCGGGTTTGTGATTGCGCGGGAGGGCCGGAGCATAGCATGTATGCCCAGGAAGTCAAAACCGTGGCGGCACGGCGTTTTTCGCCTGTTGACCCATGTTTTCCTCTCTGCGAACATGCGGCATGCAGTGGCCCACAGTTACCGTCATGACCGCCTGCGGCCCGGCACAGGCCATCGCCCCGGCAGTCATCTCCGCCAGTCGTGCAACAGACATTCCCGCCTTCTATGCCCCCTGGTTTTTCAACCGGCTGCAAGCGGGGCATCTGCTCTGGACCAATCCCTTCAACAGGCGGCCGCAGCATGTGGCCCTGACACGGGCGCGGGCGCTGGTGTTCTGGAGCAAAAATCCGGCTCCTTTGCTGCCCTTCCTCTCCCTGCCTGCAGAAAAGGGAATGGCCTGCGTTCTGCACTTCACGCTCAATGACTATGAGGATGAGGGATGGGAGCCGCATCTGCCGCCTCTGGAACAGCGCGTGGAGACCTTTCGCCGTCTGGCGCGCCTGCTGGGGCCGGAAAGGCTCGTCTGGCGTTTTGACCCTCTGCTGCTGGCCGGTCATCTGGCCCATGCCCCGGACGCCTGCAAGCTGCTGCTGGACAAGGTGGAGCGCGTGGGCAGGGCCATCGTTGGCTGCACCCGAACCCTCATCTTCAGTTTTGCCGACATTGCGGACTACCGCAAGGCGCAGTGCTCCCTGCGCCGCAACGGGCTTGCCTGGCGGGATTTCACCCTTCCGGAAACCGCCTTTGTGGCTCAGGGCATGGCGCGCATTGCCGCATCTCTGGGCATGCAGGCCCGCGCCTGCGGCGAGGCGACCGACCTTGCGGCCTGGGGGGTGGCACGGGCCGCCTGCCTGGATCCGGAACTGCTGCTCCGCGCCACGGGCAGGCATCCGGACATGCTGCAAACGGCAGGCGCGCATTTGCCCTCCCTGCCCGGCCTGCCGCCCGCTCGCGGCTTTCGCCGCGACAGGGGGCAGCGCCCGCACTGCCGTTGCCTGCCTGCCAAGGATGTGGGGCAGTACGACACCTGCCCCCACGGCTGCGTGTATTGCTACGCCACCCGCTCGCGCCAGACCGCACTGGCCCGTTGGCAGACCCACGATCCCCGTGCGGAAAGCATTGCGCCCACAGCGCACTTTCAACGCAGGGACGGGGCCAGCTAATCCGCCCCCCCAAAGGTAGCCTTTGAAAGCAGAATAGGTGTAAGCGGATACACAGTTGCGGACTGAGGTCGTGCAGGAAGCACTTGCAAAAAGCGGTGAGGCCGTCTCTGCGTGCAGAGATCGCCAAAGAAGGCGTGAATGAGAAGAAAATGATATTGCAAGCATGCGCATCGTTCAGCATCAGCACACACTGCTTTCGGCATGAGGCGAAGCGCATAGACGACAATGCCGGAGTCGCGGAACTGCTTTTGGCCCTCACCCGGGCTCAGTGCAATTGGGGATTTGCCCTGTGCTTTTTGTTCCTGCGCAACGTCAAGGGCTGCGGCTGGAACCACAAACGCGTATACCGCATTTAGCGGGAGCTTGAACTGAATTTGCGGATAAAGTGGAAAAATCCGGAACAACTGGCGGTTCCTGAAACCGCGAATCAGGCATGGTCAATGGACTTTATGCGCAACCAGCTTCAAGATGGCCGCTGTATCCGCCTCTTGAACGGCATGGAGACTTTGACCGTTTCCGTTTTTCGGGGGGATTACACTGCTTCCTTGCCCCCAAGACGGCTGTAGAGGTACTTCAGGCCGATGGTCATATTGGCCTCAAGGTTACTGAAAAGTTTTTCTTCGTCTTTTTCCCGGATGGCATCCACTATGTTCTGGTGATGGAGGATGGATTCTTCACGGTAGTCATAACCATAGATATGGGTGTTGAGGAAGATATCGATATGTTCGTTCAGGATATTAATGATGTCCTGTATGTGTGGCATGTTGGCGATGGTATACAGGTAGGCGTGAAATTTCCGGTCGTGGAAATAGAAATTTTGCGGGATGTTGATTTCCTTCAGAGAAGTGTTGACCATTTTCTGAAGGCTGGAAAGATGGTGTGTGTTGGCCTTGCTCATGGCTTCGGCTATGGCCAGCCTTTCGATGGTCAGGCGCGTTGTGTAAATGTATTCCAGCTCCTGAAGGGAGGGGGGCGATTTAACAATGGCCCCCTTGAAAGGGATGTTCTCGATAAGCCCCGAGCGATCAAGGCGCATCAGAGCATCACGGATCGGACCTCTTCCCAGTCCCAGTTTCTGTTCCAGTTCCGAAAGAATCAGTCGTGACCCGGGTAAAAACTCCCCGGACAGTATACCGTCCCGAATCATTTTGTAGGCAATCAAGGACTTAGTGGTGGATTTTTTCATGGACTCTAAACCATCAGATTTTTGTTTGGCTCTAGACCATCAGGTCTTTGTTCTTTGACACCAAAAGCTTGAGGCTGGCGAGAAGCTGGGGCAGCGTTTGGTTGTAGCGCCATTCGCACTCCTTGAGGTGGAGTTCGAAATTTCGCTTCACGCCATTAAACTTTGCCAGACGGCGTTTTGTAAAGCTCCAAAAGGCCTCAATACCATTGATATGAACCGATTTTTCCGCAAAGTGTTTGGATTTGTTGATACGAAAATGTTTGTCGAACCCAACGTCCACCAGTCCGTCGTAGCCCTTCCAGCCGTCGGAATGGACAATGCTTTCAGGGGAAACCTTGCCCCTGATGATGGCCTGGAGCGTCTTGGCCGAGCAATCAGCGACCAGTTCAGTGTAAACCGCGCCGTCACGCTCATAGATGCCGAAAACCGGCTGCTTGAGCGTGCCCCGGCCCCTTTTGCGGGGGCCGGGGCGCCCGCGAACCCGTGCAGGGCCAAAGAAGCTTTCATCAACCTCAACCACACCAAGTATTTGTTCCTTTTGTGATACTTGGTGAAGATAAATCAACCGCCTGAAGGCCAGAAAATACCTGTTCACGGTCTTTCTGTTCAGCTTCAGGAGCAGAGCTGTTTTGGTGGCATCGATGTCGATACAAAAGCATTCAATAATTTTTCCGGCCTTGTATCGACTTAACTTGCTGTTTTTAAACATTTTTCTAGCCTGTCAGGTTTTATCCTGATGGTCTAGAGCCTTCTAAAAATGGACCAGTGATATTTTTAAAAATATTTTATGAAATCTTGACAAAAAGGCGGGGATCGCCCACTCTGAGCATATAAGAAAATTTCTTTTGATCAATGCCGGGACCGCTCGGCAGAAGCCTCACCACCAATATAGGGCATGGCCCCGCCAGAACGATCCGGACGTTCTGTGGTCATATCGGGCTATTTTGTTCTTCATCTCTTATTTCTATGGAGGCATCATGAGAATTTTCCGTTTGATTTCCCTTTTCTGTCTGATGGCCGTGATGCTGGCTTCTGTGGGCTTTGCCGCGACGGTCATCAAAATTGCCCACCCCAACGTCCCTTCCCATCCCGAAGGTCAGGCCTTTGAACTGTTCAAATCTGACCTTGAAAAACGCTCCAAAGGCACTTTCAAGGTGCAGATTTACGACAGCTCCAAATACGGCAACTTTGACGCCGTGGTACAGGGCCTGCAGATGGGCGTGCTCCAAATGGGAGCCGATGCGCCCAACAACTTCTCTGTGTTCAACCCCAAGCTGATGATGTTCGACATGCCTTTTCTGATCCCCGACTATGAAAGTTCGGACCTGATCACTGACGGACCTCTGGGACAGGAACTGGCGAAGGCTCTGGAAAAGAACAATATCATGGGGTTGGGATACATTGAAATTGGCTTCAGGAACATTTTTAGCAGCCGCCCTGTGCGCACGCTCGAAGACGCCCGCGATCTCAAGATTCGCTCCACCCATTCCAAGGCCCACATCGCCATCCTGAAGGCGCTGGGCATGAACCCCACCCCCGTGGCGTGGGGCGAAGTGTACACGGCTCTGCAGCAGAAAACCGTGGACGCCATCGACATCGACCTCAACCTTGCATGGTTCAACAAGTTCCCCGAAATCACCAAGCATGTGACCATGACCAATAGCTTCTACAGCCCGCATCTCGTACTGGTTTCCACGGCCTTCTGGTCCAAGCTTGATGCGCAACGGCAGCAGTGGATCCGAGAATCTTTCGGCGTCATGCAGAAATTCGAGCGGGAAACCATCCGCAAGAACGAAGCCATGATCAAGCAGAAAATCGTGGACCAAGGCGGCGAGATCATCGAACTTTCCCCTGAAGAGCGTCAGCGCTGGGTAGAAGCGACCAAAAGCATTGTCAAAGACTTCGCCGATGCCGTGCCTCCCGCAGTAATTCAGGAAATCAAGGATACCGTTCGTAAAAAGTAACTGACCGGGGCTCTTTCGGGGCCCCCACCCTCTCAAAAAGAAGGTGCCGCGATGTTCCATTTTCTTGATCGGTTCGAAGAAACGTTTTCCTCATTTCTTCTAACCTTGATGTCCGTGGCGATCATCCTGCAGGTTTTTTTTCGCTACTGCGTCTCCCACTCTCTCGATTGGCCGGAGGAACTGGGTAGATACCTTTTCATCGCCCTCGTTTATATCGGCTCAGGATACGCGGAACGCGAGAACAAGCATCTGGCCATCACCATCCTATGCACGAGCGGAGGTGCGTGGTGCGCGAGATATCTGCCTCTCGTGGCGCTGGGAGTGACGGCGACCTTTTGCGGGATGATGACGGTGTGGGGCGTGAACATGACCTATTTTGTCTGGAAGACCGGACAGGTCGCCCCCGCCATGCAGTTTCCCATGTGGATAGTCTACGCTTGCCTACCCTTGGGCATGACCTGCATGGGCATCCGGGCGCTCATCAAATTTTTTCGTCAGCTTTCTCTGAACAGACCCCAAGGGTCACAGGAGTAGTGGCTATGGAATGGCCTATTGCCTTGGCCGCAATCGCATTGGTCGCTCTCCTTATCTTGAGTGTGCCCATCGGCGTGGCCATCGGTTCAAGCGTTGTTGTCGCGGTGATGGCGGGGGATTTGCCCGCTGAGTTTTTACTGCAGAAACTTGTGCTCTCTCTGGATTCCTTTCCTCTGCTTGCGGTGCCCTTCTTCATCCTTTCTGGAGAGATCATGCAGAAAGGGAGCATGGCACAATCGCTGCTCGCCTTTTCCAAATGCTTGTTGGGGCATATCAGGGGCGGCCTCGCGCACGTCTCCATCCTCACGAGCATGTTTTACGGCGCGCTAAGCGGGTCCGCACCCGCCACCGTAGCCGCGGTGGGCGGCATCATGATCCCGGCGATGGAGAGGGAAAGCTACAGCAAAGACTTCGCATCCGCCGTCAATACGGCCTCGGGCTGCCTCGGGGTAATGATTCCTCCCTCGGTACCCCTTATCATCTACGGCACTACGGCCAACGTCTCTGTGGGTGATCTGTTCATCGGCGGCATTTTTCCCGGCATTTTCATTGGGCTTTTGCTGATGGTGACGAGCTACATCATCGCACGGCGGACGCAGACCGGGAACAAGGCCGCCCGCGCCCCGTGGCGTGAAACCCTCACGGCCTTTTCACGTGCCAAGTACGCACTGGTGGTGCCGGTCCTCGTCCTTGGCGGCATCTACGGTGGCATCACGACCCCCACAGAAGCAGGTGCCATCGCCGTCACCTATGGCTTCATCACCGAAGGCCTGATTCTGAAGACCCTGACATGGAAAGATGTCGTCGACATTTTTAAGAGTTCTTGCCTAACCACCGCGTCCATCTTTATCGTGGTGGCCACGGCTTCGGCCCTTGGGCAGCTGCTCATGATCTACAATATCCCCGATCTCGTCGTCCAAGTGCTTTCCGGCCTGACCGGGAGCAAGTACATCCTGCTCACGGCCATCATCGTGCTCCTGCTGATCATGGGTACGTTCATGGACGCGCTGGCCAACATTCTTATTCTCACGCCGCTCCTCCAGCCCTTGGTCACGGCGGCGGGCATCGACATGACCCATTTCGGAATCATCATGATCGTCGCTGTCTCCATCGGCTTCCTGACCCCGCCCGTAGGAGTGAACCTTTTCGTCGCCTGCGGCATTTCCGGAATTTCCATCGAACGACTGAGCGTGGCGGTACTTCCCTTCGTGGGCGTCATGATCGTGGGGCTTCTCGTGCTCGCCTTCGTTCCACAATTCTCACTGTTCCTGCTCTGAGATCATTATGGAACTGAGGCCCTCTGCGTGCCAAAAAGGAATGATCGGCATCGCCGGTCATGTGGGTGTGGGACACGCTTTTTCCCATTCCGGCTTTTTCCAGGAGGATTCTGGTGGCTTCGCCGTCCTCTTGACGCTGCTTGACCGGGCTTGCCCGCTTGATATTGAAATCGCCTCCGTCAGGGTGCTGGATGGCGAGCATGTGGTGGTGACAACGCGAGGGGGCGGCACCGGGTCGGCGTGGGCGCTGCACGGCTTCACCCCCTATGAGGAGAGCCTGATGCAACAGGCTGTCAGGCAACGTTGCGCCGCGCCCCAGACGCTGGCCAGCCTTATTTTCGGAAGAGTCTACGGGCAGGGAGCGGGTACGCAGGCCTGTGCCTTCTGCTTGGCTGCGGCCAAGGCGATGCTCGATACTGTGCGCACCGCTTGGCCATACACACTTGCTTCGGCCCCGGAGGACATGCCCAACAGTTGTGGCGAATATCTGGGCGGAGTGATTGATATCAACGGGATTCCCGCCTCGTGGCTGCTGACCATTAACGCCACCTGCGGTGGCATAGGGCCTAACGAGGACGCCGAGGGATGCGTTCCCATCGGCAACAAGGCACAAATCATGCGGGCACTGGACATGGAAAATACCCCCCTGCTCGTTTTGGAGGGGAAGGCGTATATGCCAACGCAGGAGCCTCCCCTTGCCCACAACGCCCTTTTCGTTCGCTGGAATGGAGAATACGATAATCCAGTTTCCGGGCAATGCTATGAGCGAGCGGCACGCGAAAGCGGCTATCCCGTCCTTGTGCAGTCCAATACCTATCCCCGGATGGGGACGTCCCTTTCGGAAGAAACGCAGCATCTTGGACAACGCATCGTCAGCCTCGGGGAAGCCTACGGCAAAGCGGAGACCGCTGCAGAAAAAATCGAATTGATGGCCGAGTTGGCGACCTTGTGCAGCCACGATGCCGGGGGCAGCATCTTCATGTCGGACGCTGTGCATCGCTATGCCGGAAACGGCGGATTGTGGCCGGGACTTGGGGCCATGCTGTCGCTCATCGTCACCGAGGAAGAAGCGAGGACGTGGAAGTCCCTACGCCTGACGCAGGAAGAGCTGGACATGCTGACCGATGTACTGGCGAGGGCGGCGAGCTATTTGTACGAGCGACGAGAGGAGGCCTTGGCCTTCGTGTCCGAGCGGCGCCCGCGCATAACCGGCGAAGACCTTCTGCGTATGATTTCCCGCCGTTGTGTAAGGTAGTCTCGACTTGATCTGACAGTATCCCTTGAAAAAGGGGGACTCCGTTTTGATGGAAGTATCAGACACACCCAACCGGGTGCCACGACCACGGAATTTCTCTGTGGGAAGTTAGATAGTGTCGTCAAACTATGAATCCTGTGATAATACCTCTTCCTGCATGACAGGAGAAGCTATGCGCGCACATCGACGACATGATATTTGTGACAG
>NZ_RQYH01000101.1 GCF_003860215.1 Desulfovibrio sp. OH1186_COT-070
TGGGCTGCTGTGGGCATATGTTCCTCGCTTACGGTTGAAGACAAGCGAACTGTGCCACAAAATGAAAATTTAGACAATTTCGTGACTACACTGCCTAAACCGCCTACGCGGCGGATAACATCTTTGTGTGCGCCGAACAACTGGTCAACGACTTCTAAACCGCCTACGCGGCGGATAACAAGGCGCTCCTGCACCAAAGCTCGGATACCCTCTTCTAAACCGCCTACGCGGCGGATAACATTTTACGACCGCCGAAGCCGCTGCCGCTCTGCTTCTAAACCGCCTACGCGGCGGATAACATTTTACTACAGCGGAGGCGGCTGCCGCTCTGCTTCTAAACCGCCTACGCGGCGGATAACGTCGCGGCCCTTGCCCGCCTTGCCCAATGACGCTTCTAAACCGCCTACGCGGCGGATAACGCCCCCGGCCAGCGCGTTCAATAACTGGTCGACTTCTAAACCGCCTACGCGGCGGATAACATTTTACAGCGACTGAAGCAGCCCAAGCGTTACTTCTAAACCGCCTACGCGGCGGATAACAGCAACAGCAGCGGTTCCGACGGACGCACAATCTTCTAAACCGCCTACGCGGCGGATAACGGCGAAAAATTGGAATTATCCACCTGCCAAACCTTCTAAACCGCCTACGCGGCGGATAACTACTGGCCCCTTTGGCCGTCTGCATAGTAAGTCTTCTAAACCGCCTACGCGGCGGATAACATTTTACGACCGCTGAAGCCGCAAAAGCCCTTCTTCTAAACCGCCTACGCGGCGGATAACTCCTGTGCCATCGCGACGACATAGCCGACATTCTTCTAAACCGCCTACGCGGCGGATAACGCGCCCAGGCGTTCCTCCAGCATTTCGCAGACCTTCTAGATAGTGTCGTCAAATTATTTTTGCCCACAATGAGATGCACCTGATTTGCACGGCGGCAAGGAAGGAAAGGCTTCGTTTTGCGTAGCGCGTAG
>NZ_RQYH01000102.1 GCF_003860215.1 Desulfovibrio sp. OH1186_COT-070
AGCACATACAGGACAGAACCGGTTTTTACATAAATTCGACTTATATAGCTTCTTTTTCTCCAGAGTTTTATCCGCAACAAATGATAAAAATGTATTACAGTCCTTTATCAAATACATCTGTCCCTCTCTCACATGTCTCTCAATAAATTTTTGAAATACTTGATTTCTTTGTTTTTTCTCAGTATACTTGTCCATGATATATCACACAAAACAACCTTGTTTTTTACAAAACAATGCATATAAAAAGTTGCTTTTTCTCCTTCCTGTATAGTTTTAGATTAGACACCTTAAACAATACATTAATAGGTACGAAAAAGCAACTTTTTTTGTGTCTTAAACCAGTTATATCAACGGTTTGAAAGGTATAAGTTCGCATTGTAATAGTTACCTATAGTATCAAGATAAGAAAAGACTCGTTTCACTCGTCTTAAAAACCACAAAAAAAACACTCAAAATGATTGTTTTTTTATTACTAAATTTAAAAGATATAACAGCAAATAAAAAAACATCGAAAAACAAAAAAAGAGATTAATCAACTAATCGTTGATTAATCTCTTTCTCTTTATATGTAATGAGTGAAGATACCTATTACATTAAACCAAATGCTTTAGCAATATCTCCTGCTAAACCAGCACCGTTAGTCACAATATTAACGATTGATTTAGCTAATTCAGCACCATCTCCAGATTGTCCTGCTGAAACTGTATTAACGATAGCTTCGCCTAATTTTGAAATGTGTTCCATGAAAATAAACCTCCTTACATATAGAGTTATTACCACCTCAAAATAACATATCTCATCATAAATTACTTCTAAAATTTAAAAATTTACAAAATCTTAATAATTAATTGCATTATTCCAATTGCTTTATTGACGTTGAGCCTCGGAACCCTTAACAATCCCAAAACTTGTCGAATGGTCGGCTTAATAGCTCACGCTATGCCGACATTC
>NZ_RQYH01000103.1 GCF_003860215.1 Desulfovibrio sp. OH1186_COT-070
GAGTTAAACTTCCCCGAACTTTTTAATATATTTTTATAAACCTTTTCAAACCCTTTTTAGGCATTGTTTAAGGCCTAGAGCGACAAAAGATTTGAGATGTTAAAGGAGTATTCTTGCCACATAAAAGAAGCAGTTATAATCCACAACTAGAGAAAGAGCGAGAAGCTTTTTTAAAACAACTTGAAGTCGACTGGAAAGAATAATATGCACACTGACATTTTTACCAATAATATAAAATGTTGTATATTGAAATGAACGAAAAGTGCGATGTCTTTCGTACATCAACCCCCCATAGCCTGCCAAAGCTTTGTGGGGGGTTCTTTTTATCATTTAGATTTATCGTACAAATAATTTACTACGAGACCTGTAAGAACAGGACAAACGATAATTGTTACGGAGAAAAATGCAATGTTCTCCTGTATATCACACCTCTTCTCTGCACAGGAAGTGCCTTACAAGTATAATATAACAGCCGAATATTTGACGAATACATGAGTTCTTCAAACCAAAATATACAAAGCATCGAATATATACAATATATACTCTAGCTACATGGTATATATTGTATACACGTATAGCCTATATAAAACTACAAAGCAATGAAAATGAATGAAAACACGTCAGAACAATGATACATAAAATCTGTATAAATAATAATCATAAGAAAACGGCTTAAGTACTGATTTGACAGAGTTCAAGCCGTTTGAGTTAGTTAACATAAGTAATAATTGTCAGAATATAAATACATTAAGATTAATAATAAAGCATACAACTTAAATATAAAATATAAATTATAAAAGAATTAAAAACTGTTTAATACTCTAAAATAAACTATTTAACATAAAATCACCATTAAAAAGGACAATTTCTATAATTAATTCAATAGAAATTGTCTTTTTTATTTGCCTAAAGTTTTCATCTCTTAGACTCTATTCGCTTAGAACTTAACT
>NZ_RQYH01000104.1 GCF_003860215.1 Desulfovibrio sp. OH1186_COT-070
TCGGCACCATGAATATCCAACCAGTTCAATCAGTTATAACTGGCTAAAAATAAAACGCTTATTCTTCCATTTGTAACACAAACTTGTTACACAAGGGGAATGAGCGTTTTGACATTCAAGACCCCGACCCCGCTTTTGAGGAGCCGTACCTACTACTTCAGGTTGCGGATTCCCACCGACCTTCTGGCCGTCTATTCTCCCCGCAAGGAACTGACCTGCTCCCTCAAGACGCAGGACTACAAGGAAGCCTTGCAGCGCGTCCGCCTCAAGGCCATCGAGCTTGACCAGGAGTTCCGGGAGCATCGTGCCCGTCTGGCCGCAGAACGGGAGCGGATGCTTGCCTCTGCCGCCTGCGCTTCTTCCTCTGCCCATGCGCCCACTGCCTGCGCCGTTCCGCCTGCCGCTCTCCGGCCTTTTGCCCATATGCCTGACCACGAGAAAGCGCGGCTGCTCACGCTCTATCAAACCGAAGCCATGAACGAGGCGGAGCAGGCCCGGACAAGCCCGCCGCCCGGCGACGAGGACAAGGCGCGGCAGGAATGGCAGGACAAAGAGGATATACGCAAGCTGCTTGAGGGTGATGCCTTCCGGCCCCAACAGTCGCCGCTCTGCTTCCCGCCAAGCGCGGCGTACATGGAGCGGCTGAAAGGACAAGCGCGCCTGTTTCTCGAAGCAGCCCCGCTGTACCTGTGCGATGGAGATATCAGCCCCATGCTGGACAAGGCCGAAGCCTTCCTCCAGCGGCACAGCTACGCCATGCCCACAACGGACGATACGGCGGAAACCCGTGCGGAGTTCCGCTCTTTCTGCCTGCGCCTGATGGAGATGGAATTGCAGGTACAACGTATCTTCCTCGGTCGTCTTGAGGGGGAACCGTGGGCCGCCCTGCCCGCTCCGCCCTTGTCGCCTGTGGTGAATGGAGCAGGAGCAATGCCCGTTCTCCAGACCAC
>NZ_RQYH01000105.1 GCF_003860215.1 Desulfovibrio sp. OH1186_COT-070
ATTTTATATATGTCATTATAGCTAATGTGCCTTGTATGATTGTTCAGCGCTATAATCGCCCTAAGTTAATACGTATTTATAATAAATTACAAAAAAGAAAAGGTGATTAAATGGAAAATAAGAAAGTGGTTGTTATAGGGGGTGGCTTGGGAGGGATTGCTAGCGCAATTTGTATGGCTCAAGCAGGCTATCAAGTGGATTTATATGAACAAAATAAGCATATCGGTGGAAAGGTAAATAGGTTAGACGTAGATGACTATGGATTTGATCTCGGTCCATCAATTTTAACCATGCCTAAAGTATTTCAACGCCTATTTCAACGATGTGATGAAAGACTAGAAGATTATGTTAGCATTCGTAAGTTAAGTTTACAGATTAGAAACGTTTATCCAGATGGCCAAACTTTAGATTTATATGAATCCATGGAAGATATGTTAACAAATAATGAATCGTTAACAAACAAAGATATAGAGCAACTTTCTTCGTTTTTTAGTTACGCACAAAAGATACATCAAGTTGCTGAAAAAAGCTACTTTGGTAAGGGATTAGATACGATGTTTGCAATTATTCATTATCATGGTCCGTTTTCAGCTTTAAAGCAATTTGATTATTTTCATACAATGCAACAAGCCATTAATAAAAGGGTGGATAACCCATATTTAAGAGAAATGCTAGGTTATTTCATAAAATATGTAGGTTCCTCATCTTATGATGCTCCGGCTGTATTGAGTTTATTACCTCAAATGCAACATGAAGAAGGTTTGTGGTACGTAGATGGTGGCATTCATAAGTTAGCGAAAGCGATGGAACAATTAGCGAGAAAATTAGGTGTGGGCATACATTTTAACACCCCCGTAAAACGTATCAATTATAATAGTCAAAATAAGGTGACAGGGATAACAATAAAAAGTAATGAGGAAATATATGCAGATTATATTATAT
>NZ_RQYH01000106.1 GCF_003860215.1 Desulfovibrio sp. OH1186_COT-070
TTTTTCAGCCCAGGACTGGAAAATGCCGCTCACATATTCAGGGCCGTTATCACAACGAATCTCCCTGGGACAACCCCGCCATTCAATGATGTTCTCCAGGGCACGGATTACCCGCTCCGACGGCAAGGAAAAATCAATCTCAATGCCGAGCCCTTCACGGGTAAAGTCGTCCAGAACATTCAAGAGGCGGATACAGCGGCCATCTTGAAGCTGGTCGTGCATGAAGTCCATCGACCATACCTGGTTTACGGTTTCAGGAACAGCCAGTTGTTCCGGCTTGTCCCGCTTTCTCCGTTTCCTGGGCTTTATCCGCAAGTTCAGTTCAAGCTCCCGGTAAATGCGGTACACGCGCTTGTGGTTCCAGCCGTAACCCTTGACGTTGCGCAGAAACAGAAAGCACAGGCCAAATCCCCAGTTGAGATGAGCCTGGGTGAGGCCCAAAAGCAATTCCGCAATTCTGGCATTGTCGTCCACGAGCTTCGGCTCATATCGAAAGCAGCGTTCACTGACGCTGAACAACGCGCACGCTTGCCGGATGCTTATTTTTTTCTCATTCACGGCTTCTTTGGCCATCTCCGCACGCAGAGATGGCCTCACCACTTTTTTGCAAGAGCCTCCTGCACGACCTCGGCACGCAGCTGCGCGTCTGCGTACATCTTTTTCAGGCGGACGTTTTCCCGCTCCAACTCCTTCATCCGTGCCATCAGTGAGGCGTCCATGCCGCCGTATTTTGCTCGCCACTTGTAGAAAGCCGCACTGCTCATCCCGTGCTGGCGGCAAAGTTCCGTTACCGGAATACCGTTTTCGGCCTGCTTCAAAATTGCCAGAATCTGGCTGTCTGTAAACCGTGATTTTTTCATGTAAAATCTCCCGCTTCATGAGTATGGGAAATTCTACTTTCAAACGCTACCATTTTT
>NZ_RQYH01000107.1 GCF_003860215.1 Desulfovibrio sp. OH1186_COT-070
TTTTGCCAACCCGCCAAGCTGTCGGCGGATTTCATCCGCAATCGCCAGCTTTAGCTGTTTCCGATACCACCGGCTTTAGCCGGTGGAGCATTCATTGTTTTCCAGACTGAAGAAGATGAAAGAAGGAAATAGAGTCGTCGATGCTCTTTGTTATCACTGCTTTCATCGCCAGTACCGCATAAGGACTCTCCAATGTAGGATCGCTGGCGAATTCAACCCCGGCTTCATAGGCAGCGTACGCATGCTTCACAAATGTGGCGAAATAGACGCGTTGCTTTTCAGTCATGTTAAGGTTTTCGATCTGCTTGGCTGTGGTGTTCGTTGAGTTCATGTTTCTCTTGATCTCTGCCTACAAACAAACCGTTTGTCCATTGAGATCCTTGGCTCTGTTCCAGCATTCATCATAGGCCGGACTAAGGCCGAAAATGTGCTCACCATCTTCCCATGTGGCCCAGCGGGTCGAATCAGCCTTGATGGTCAATGGGTTTCCGAAGGACTCGGCGGCACCGGCAAAGAAAAAGACCATGAACAATGCCAGGGATACGAGTGTGACTTCTCTGACCATGACTTTACTCCTTTGCTTCCACAGTGGTGGTGTGTTGCGTTTGGTTTTGCGTACCCCATTGCTTCCTTTAATGATCTGCTGCTCAAGAAACCATAACTTCTTCATGATTCCTTCCTTGAGGATGCTTTATCAAAAGTCTCCGGCTTTGACCTGAACTATTTTAAGGGAAGGTTACAGAAGGTTGCAAGGGGGTGTAATCGGGTCTCCCTCTAAAAGGGAGGCAAACAAGAAAAGGAGTTGAACCGGTTAGATAGTGTCGTCAAACTATGAATAGTATGATAACACCTCTTCCTGCATGACAGGAGAAGCTATGCGCGCACATCGACGACACGATATTTGTGACA
>NZ_RQYH01000108.1 GCF_003860215.1 Desulfovibrio sp. OH1186_COT-070
CTTAGTGATCCGGTGGTTCCGCATGGAAGGGCCATCGCTCAACGGATAAAAGCTACCCCGGGGATAACAGGCTTATCTCCCCCAAGAGTTCACATCGACGGGGAGGTTTGGCACCTCGATGTCGGCTCGTCGCATCCTGGGGCTGTAGTCGGTCCCAAGGGTTGGGCTGTTCGCCCATTAAAGCGGCACGCGAGCTGGGTTCAGAACGTCGTGAGACAGTTCGGTCCCTATCCGTCGCGGGCGTAGGAAATTTGAGAGGAGCTGTCCTTAGTACGAGAGGACCGGGATGGACAGACCGCTGGTGTATCAGTTATCATGCCAATGGTAATGCTGAATAGCTAAGTCTGGAAGGGATAAGTGCTGAAGGCATCTAAGCACGAAGCCCCCCTCAAGATGAGATTTCCTGTTGCAGCAATGCAAGAGAGATTCGATACAGAAAATGTCGTAGATAGGTCAGAGGTGTAAAGGTGGCAACATCAAAGCTAACTGATACTAATAAATCGAAAGCTTGACCAGAAATATATACTCTTTAATTGAAAGGGTATTAAACAGAAATATATTGAAAGAAAAGTAAACAAGTATGGCTGTGATGGCTAAGAGGATACACCTGTTCCCATCTCGAACACAGAAGTTCATGACCTAACAGCAATCTATGATTGCGTCGTAGGTCAGATGCTAAGAAACTCCATTTGTGAAACAAATGGCAAGTTTCGACAGTGAAAGCTCAGAGCTTAACGGCAAAATTAAATAAACAAGTATGGCTGTAATGGCTAAGAGGATACACCTGTTCCCATCCCGAACACAGAAGTTAAGCTCTTAAACGTCGAAGGTACTGATACATCTCGTATTGGGAGAATAGAAAACAGCCAAACAAACCAAAA
>NZ_RQYH01000109.1 GCF_003860215.1 Desulfovibrio sp. OH1186_COT-070
ACCTAGTGAAGTGAAACATCTCAGTAGCTAGAGGAAGAGAAATCAAACGAGATTCCGTTAGTAGCGGCGAGCGAAAGCGGATTAGGACAAACCCTGTACTTGTATAGGGGGTTGTAGGACCATAATATAAGATTAAAGAGAATAGAAGAATTAGTTGGAAAACTAAAGCATAGAAGGTGATACTCCTGTATTTTAAATTCTTGATAACTTTAATGGAATCCTGAGTAGGTCGGAACACGTGATATTTTGACTGAAGCAGGGGGGACCACCCTCCAATCCTAAATACTACTTACAGATCGATAGTGAACAAGTACCGTGAGGGAAAGGTGAAAAGAACTGCAGTGAGCAGAGTGAAATAGAACCTGAAACCATTAGCTTACAATCATTCAGAGCACGATTCTATATGACGTGTGATGGACTGCCTTTTGCATAATGAGCCTGCGAGTTGTGGTATCTGGCGAGGTTAAGCCAAGTGTGAAGCCGTAGCGAAAGCGAGTCTTAATAGGGCGCTTTAGTCAGATGCTGCAGACCCGAAACGAAGTGATCTATCCATGAGCAGGTTGAAGCTGGTGTAAGAGCCAGTGGAGGACCGAACCGGCAAGCGTTGAAAAGCTTTCGGATGACTTGTGGATAGGGGTGAAAGGCCAATCAAACTTCGTGATAGCTGGTTCTCTCCGAAATATATTTAGGTATAGCCTTGTGTTGTAATATATAGGGGTAAAGCACTGAATGGGCTAGGGCTGTAACCAACGGTACCAAACCCTATCAAACTAAGAATACTATATGTGTAATCACAGGAGTCAGGCGGTGGGTGATAAAATCAATCGTCGAGAGGGGAACAACCCAGACTAACAGCTAAGGTCCCAAAGTTACATC
>NZ_RQYH01000110.1 GCF_003860215.1 Desulfovibrio sp. OH1186_COT-070
CACCAACACCCCCACCCCTCCGCCGCCACCCCCGCCCCCGCCCCCGCCAACAACCCCGTCGCTGTCCGGACATTCGGTAATACGGCGTTCGGCAACATCCGCACTGTGCTGGATGAGAAAGGCGAGCCGTGGTTCGTGGCGAAGGATGTGTGCGCAGCATTGGGATACTCCGAATCTTCGCTCCGGCAGTTAAGCAACCTGTTCCAGTATGTACCGAAGGAATGGAAGGGGCCTAAACCGTTTAATACTCCCGGCGGAAAACAGCAATTGACAACACTTTCCGAGCAGGGCCTCTATTTCTTCCTTGCCCGTTCGGACAAGCCCAAGGCGCTGCCGTTCCAGCGGTGGCTGGCCGGAGAAGTTCTCCCGGCAATCCGCAGGCACGGCGGCTACCTCACGCCGGACAACTTGAAATTACGAAGCGTTGGATTGCAGGCGGATAGCAATTAAGTATCCCCTTATGAGAAAGATACGCCTTCCTGTTTTTCCCCACTTTCACTGACTGCTTCCCTTCCCGGCGGCCTTCGCCAATGATGCCCAGAGCTTGGGAATTAAGTACTACCTTATGAGAAAAGGCGCATTTCTGCCGCCTGCTCGCTCACAGTTTGCCGTTCAAGCCTTCCCCAATGATTCCGCCCGGTTGGGAATTACCTCCCCCCTTATGAGAAAAGGTCGCGCGTTTACAGGACGATGCGCGGCCTTGCCATAACCACACAACACGCAACAAGGAGTTTTTGGCCCATGAAAGAGCCGGAAGAAACAAAAAACCCCGCCGCTGATGCCCACAGCCTGGCGGGCATGAAAGTCATTTCGTTGGGCGAACTGCTGGAC
>NZ_RQYH01000012.1 GCF_003860215.1 Desulfovibrio sp. OH1186_COT-070
TCGCTACGCGCTACGCAAAACGAAGCCTTTCCTTCCTTGCCGCCGTGCAAATCAGGTGCATCTCATTGTGGGCAAAAATAATTTGACGACACTATCTATGTGTCGCGGGGCTACCCCTTTATGGCAGTCACCCCCGACCAGTTGGAGCAGGAAATTCTCGTCAAACAAACCGCTTTTCCCCGACAACACCGCCATTTATATGACCGGCTCCAACCCTTTTGCCCTGCCTGCCGGAAAACTGAAAAAATACATTGCCATACTGCGCAAGCATTTTCCGCACTTTGCACGCGTAAGCATGCAGAGCCGTATTGACGACATTGCGAACAAGAGCACGGCGGAATTACGCGAACTTTGCGGTCTTGGACTGAGTCATCTCTATATCGGCACGGAAAATGGCAACGACGCCGTTCTCTCGCTCATGAACAAGGGGCATTCCGCTTCCGAAACTGTAGAACAACTGCTGCGGCTGGATGAGGCGGGAATAACATATACCACGTTCTACATTATCGGCATGGGCGGCAAGGGCATGGGAATCGCCAGCGGTGAAGCCACGGCACGGATGTTCAATCAAGTGCACCCGCAGCGGATCACCACGACAGGCATGACGGTCTTCCCTAATACCCCACTGGCGGAAATGAAAACGCGGAATGAATTCATTGAGGCATCAGAACGGGAAAAAATAGAAGAACTTCAGGTATTTCTGAAGGCTCTGACCATAGATACCTTCTATGACGGCATCCATTACCTGAATTCGCTCAACTACCGTTTTTCCAATACTGACACAGAAGAAAAACGCCGCGTCCTGAAAGATATTGACGACATCCTGCGTTCCTCCACGGATGAGGAACTGGAAATGATGGTCAGTCGCCATCTTAAGCAATCATTGTAGGAATATATCAATGCATTCTTTCTTCAGAAAACTGACGTCAAAACATATATTGTTACAACTGCAGAGCAAGGATAACTATGAATATCATTATCCTTAGAGAAATTCTCCGTATTAAAGGAAACACTTCCATATTGTATGATGCTTTTACAGAAGGCGAAATAGTGCCTGTCATACCGTATTTACCCGCTTCAATTTACAAAAATGGACCTATGCGGGTAGGAAATATGAATTCGGTCGGAAAGGATTCTCTGGACTTCCGCCCCTCTTTTTGGTGTAGCCCCGAAACACGCCACTCGATAGTATTTTCCAGGGCGCGGATTGCCCGTTCAAGGCACCTGCCAGTTACTGGCAAGTGCCTGAAAAAATGGTCGGAGCGACTGGATTCGAACCAGCGACCCCCTGCTCCCAAAGCAGGTGCGCTACCAGACTGCGCCACGCTCCGCGCCGGGTTGCCAAATTGCCGGGCCGCCAAAAAGGCAGGCATGCGTGGGGGCATGCACCGGCAAAGGCAGACGCAGCATACCTATGCCATGCCCGCCTGTTCTGTCAATTCCCGCCGTGCGGGCAAACCCCAGGCAGGGAGAACGCGTCCGCCCATAGTTTGGCAATTCCGCCGCACGGGGGCATCCGGGTGGCGGCCATCACGATCTCCGCTTTTGTTCGATAATCCCCGCCGCGCGGGGCATTCCTCGAGTTCACAGTGCGCTGGTACCCATGCCGACCGCCAATTTCCGCAGTACAAAGCCCCCAAAAAAGCGCGCAAGATCGCGCTGCTCCGTTACTTTCTGCCACGCACAAGCTCCGCCATATGGGGCCAAAATACACGCGGGCAGCATTCTTCCATTTGCCTTGCGGCATGTCCTCTGGTATGCTGTTGTGCTTGGAAACTATCCATACGGAGTACCATCATGGCCAAAAAAGCGGCCCCAAATCCCCTGGACGCCCGCGCCGAAGCTCTGGGAACCGCGCTTGCGACCATTGAGCGCAAGTACGGCAAGGGCGCGGTAATGAAGCTCTCTGACGAGGCTCACGTCAACATTCCCGTCATTCCCACGGGTTCCATCGGCCTTGATCTGGCCTTGGGCGTTGGCGGCATCCCGCGCGGGCGCGTTACGGAAATTTTCGGCCCGGAATCCTCGGGCAAGACGACCCTGACCCTGCACATCATTGCCGAATGCCAGAAACAGGGCGGCACCTGCGCCTTTGTGGACGCGGAGCATGCTCTGGACGTGGGCTATGCCCGCCGCCTGGGCGTCAATACCGACGACCTGATCATTGCCCAGCCCGACTACGGCGAACAGGCTCTGGACATTGCCGACATGCTGGTGCGTTCCGGCGCGGTGGATCTGGTGGTCATCGACTCCGTGGCGGCCCTCATCCCCCAGGCCGAGCTGGAAGGCGACATCGGCGAAACCCAGGTGGGGGGGCATGCCCGCCTCATGTCCCACGCCATGCGCCGCCTGACGGGCACCATCCACAAATCGCGCACCTCGGTGGTCTTCATCAACCAGATCCGCATGAAAATCGGCACCATGGGCTACGGCAGCCCCGAAACCACCACCGGCGGCAACGCGCTCAAGTTCTATTCTTCCGTCCGCATGGACATCCGGCGTATCCAGACCCTCAAGGACAAAGAAGAATCCTTCGGCTCACGCACCCGCGTCAAGGTGGTCAAAAACAAGGTGGCCCCCCCCTTTCGCAGCGCCCTCTTTGACATCCTGTACGGGCAGGGCATCTCACGCGCGGGCGAGCTCCTGGACATCGGCGTGGAAGCCAAAATCATCGACCAGAGCGGCTCATGGTTCGCCTTTGACGGAGAAAAGCTGGGGCAGGGGAGAGAAAAGGTCCGCGCCCTGCTGGACGAAACCCCTGACCTGCGCTCCAGAATCGAAGCCAAGGTAGTGGAATTTCTCGGCATGCACCCGCAAGAGTTCACCCCCACCGCAGAAGAAATGGACGAGGGCCAGCCCCCGGCCTACGACTAGGACTTTTTTCTCGCCCCTGCCGTGCGGGGGCGTCTTTATGTAACGGAGCCGCAGCCCATGCTCACCGCCCAGGAAATCCGCCGCCGCTATCTTGATTTTTTCCAGCGCCACCAGCACCAGATCGTCCGTTCAGGGCCGCTTGTGCCCCCTGACGACCCGAGCCTGCTTTTTGCCAATTCGGGCATGGTGCAGTTCAAAAAACTTTTTCTCGGCGAGGAAAGGCGCGCCTATACCCGTGCCGTTAGTTGCCAGAAATGCCTGCGGGTGTCCGGCAAGCACAACGATCTGGAAAATGTGGGGCGCACGGCCCGCCACCACACGTTTTTCGAAATGCTGGGCAATTTCTCCTTCGGCGATTATTTCAAGCGCGACGCCATTGCCATGGCCTGGGAATTTCTGACTGTAGACATGGAGTTGCCCAAAGAAAAACTCTGGATCACCGTTTTCCGGGACGATGAGGAAGCCGCCTCCCTCTGGCAGGAACTGGCCGGAATCGCCCCCGAACGCATTGTGCGCATGGGCGAGAAAGACAATTTCTGGACCATGGGCGACACCGGCCCCTGCGGCCCCTGTTCGGAAATCTATGTGGATCAGGGCGAAGCCCTGGCCTGCGGCCCGGACTGCGGCATCGGCCGGTGTGACTGTGACCGTTTTCTGGAAATCTGGAACCTTGTTTTCACCCAGTTTGATCAGGCCGCAGACGGCTCGCGTGTGGCCCTGGCCCATCCCAACATTGATACGGGCATGGGTCTGGAACGCATGGCGGCAGTGGCCCAGGGCAAGCTCTCCAACTTTGACTGCGACCTTTTTCAGGCCATCATCCAGCATGCGGCCTCCCTGGCTGGCGTGACCTACAGTTTCAGCCCGCCGGACAGCAACGATGTGGACACGGCCCTGCGCGTCATCGCCGACCACAGCCGTTCTGCGGCCTTTCTCATCGCTGACGGAGTGCTGCCCTCCAACGAGAGCCGGGGCTATGTTCTGCGCCGCCTCATCCGCCGCGCCCTGCGTTTTGCCACCCTCATGGGCGTCAACGAGCCTTTCATGCACAAGGTGGCCCGCAAGGTCACGGAAGTCATGGGCGAAGCCTATCCCGAACTGCCGGAACAGGCGGATTTCATTGAGCGCGCCGTGCACGAGGAGGAGCAGCGTTTTTCCCTCACCCTGCAAAAGGGCTTGGAATTGCTGGAAGAAGAGCTTGCCTCTCTTGCCAAGGCGGGCAGCACGCGCATTTCCGGCGAGTTCTGCTTCCGCCTGTACGATACCTATGGCTTCCCTCTGGACATTGTGACCGATGTGGCCGGAAAACGCGGTTTCAGCGTGGATTCCGCCGAATTTGAAAGCCATATGGCCGCGCAGCGCCGCCGCGCCCGCGAAAGCCAGAAAAAAGGCGGCCTGCTCGGCCAGACCTCCGACGGCAAAGATCTTTTCAAGCCTCTGCGGGATGCGGGCATCACCTGTGTTTTCACCGGCTATGAGGGTCTTGAGGCCCAAAGCCCCCTGACCGCCCTGCTCAATGCCGCAGGCGAGCCTGTTTCCAGCCTGGGCGAAGGCGAGAGCGGCTATGCCGTGACCAGCAGCAGCCCCTTTTACGGAGAAGGCGGCGGGCAGTGCGGAGACGCGGGCCTGATGCGCCTTGCCTCCGGAGAAGCCCGTGTGCTGTGCGCCCACCGCCCCGCGCCCGATCTTCTGGTACATCAGGTGGAGGTGCTCAAAGGCGAAATCCACACCGGCGGTGAGGCTTCCCTGCGCGTGGATCCGGACCTGCGCAAGAGCACGGCCCGCAACCATACCTGCACCCATCTGCTGCACGCGGCCCTGCGCCGCGTGCTGGGCACACACGTCAGGCAGGCCGGTTCACTGGTGGACGCCCGGCGGCTGCGCTTTGACTTCTCCCACATTGCCGCCCTGACGCCGGAAGAACTGGCCGCCGTGGAACGCGATGTCAACCGCGCCATTCTGGCCGACCTCCCCGTCACCGCAAGGGAAATGCCCCTCGCGGAAGCGGAAAAACTGGGCGCCATGGCCCTGTTTGGCGAAAAATACGGCGATGTGGTGCGCGTGCTGACCATTGACGGGCAAAACGGCCCGGAATCCGTGGAGCTTTGCGGCGGCACGCATTTGAGCCGCACGGGCGAGGCCGGGATATTTCTTGTTGTGGCCGAAAGCGGCGTGGCCGCAGGCACACGGCGCATCGAGGCCGTTACCGGCTGGTCGGCCTACGACCGCATCTTGACCCAGCGTGCGGAGCAGGAGGCCCTTGCCGCCCTGCTCAAGGCCCGGCCCGGCCAGTTGGCCGAACGCGTGCAGGCCCTGCACGCCGAAATGAAGAAACTGCGCAAAACTTCAGAAAAAGCCGCGCCCGCCTCCGGGGCCGACCTTGTTGCACAGGCCAGAAACGTCAACGGCATCAGCCTGCTCACCGCCCTTCTGGACGGCGTGCCCGTCAAGGCGCTGCGCGAAGTGATGGACGACGTGCGCTCCCGCCTGCCCCAGGCAGCCGTGGCCTGCCTGGCCACTGTTGAAGACGGCAAGGTGGGCCTGCTGCTCTATGTTTCCAAAGACCTGCACGGCTCCTTCACCGCTCCCGCCCTGATCCGGGACGTTGCCGCGCCCTGCGGCGGCTCGGGCGGCGGCAGGCCCGATCTGGCCCAGGCGGGCGGCACCAACCCCGACGGCATTGACTCTGCCTTTGCCGTCCTGCACAACAGCATTGCCCATTGAGGACACGCCATGATCGGCATCTCCAAACTGTACTGCGGCCAGGTGGAACCTTCCGACGCCTTGCGCTACGGGCGTGAGGCGGGCAAGCTTCCCTCCCATCTGCTCCAATTCTCCAAGGACAAAAAGCCCGTTGTGGTCTGGAACATGACCAAACGCTGCAACTTGAAGTGTGTGCACTGCTATGCCCACGCCGTGGCAGTGGACGGGCAGGACGACATCAGCACAGCCCAGGCCAGGGCCATGATCGATGATCTGGCGGCCTACGGCGCACCGGTCATGCTTTTTTCCGGCGGGGAGCCGCTGGTGCGCAAAGACCTGACAGAACTGGCCAGTTATGCCACCTCCCGCGGCATGCGCGCGGTCATCTCCACCAACGGCACCCTCATCACCAAGGACAAGGCGCGCGAACTCAAGGCCGTGGGCCTTTCCTATGTGGGCATCTCGCTGGACGGCATGGAAGATGTGCACGACAGATTCCGGGCTGTGCCCGGCTCTTTCAGAAAGGCGCTGGAAGGCATTGCCAACTGCCAGGCCGAAGGGCTGAAGGTGGGCCTGCGCTTCACCATCAACAAACGCAATGTGGCGGAAATTCCGGGTATTTTCCGCCTGCTTGAAGAGCTGGAAGTGCCCCGCGCCTGTTTTTACCATCTGGTCTATTCCGGGCGCGGCTCCGACCTCATCCGGGAAGATCTGGACCACGCCCAGACCCGTCAGGTGCTGGATCTCATCATGGACGAAACCCGCGCCCTGTTCGAGGCGGGCCACCCCAAGGAAATCCTCACTGTGGACAACCATGCCGACGGCCCCTATCTCTGGATGCGCCTGCAAAAGGAAGATCCCCGGCGCGCCGAAGAAGTTTTTGAACTTCTCCAGTACAACGAGGGCAACAGTTCCGGGCGCGGCATCGGCTGTATTTCGTGGGACGGCAAAGTCCACGCGGACCAGTTCTGGCGGGAGCATGTATTCGGCAATGTGCTGGAGCGCCCCTTTTCCCATATTTGGGACGACCCCTCCATCGAACTCCTGCACAAACTCAAGGACAAGAAAAAGCACGTCAAGGGCCGTTGCGCCCGTTGCCGTTTTCTGAACATCTGCGGCGGCAACTTCCGCGCCCGCGCCGAAGCCTGGTACGGCGACGAATGGGCGCAGGACCCGGCATGCTACCTTACGGACGAAGAAATCGGCATCGCCTGAAACCGGAGTGACGCTGCCCGGCGAAAAAGCCGCCGGGGAAAAATCGCATCTGTTTTCAGGCTCTTGCACAGGGAAACAACAATGACCACTTTTCATCGCGGCCGCCGCCTGCGCCGGACGCCCCCGCTCCGCGCCCTGACGCGTGAAACAGCCCCCCTCCTCGCCGAAGACCTGATCATGCCCTGGTTTGTGGCCGAAAGCCGGGATGCGGATTTTTGCAAGCCAATCCCCTCCATGCCCGGCCAGTTCCAACTGGGCTTGGGCCAACTGGAAAAACAGGTGGCCCGGGCTGTGGACGCAGGGCTGACAGCCGTGCTGCTTTTCGGCATTCCCGCTGTCAAGGACGAAAGGGCTTCCGGCGCATACGCCGAAAACGGCATTGTGCAGCAGGCCGTGCGGCTGCTCAAGCGCCGCTGGCCCGCCCTGCTGGTCATTACCGATGTTTGCCTGTGCGAATACATGAGCCACGGGCACTGCGGCCTGCTTGCCCCCGACGGGGAAGCGCTCAACGACCCGACCCTGCCCCTGCTGGCAAAAACCGCGCTCAGCCACGCGCAGGCCGGAGCGGACGTGGTGGCCCCGTCAGACATGATGGACGGCCGCGTTGCGGCCATCCGCCGCTGCCTGGACGATCACAATTTTGCGCATCTGCCCGTGCTCTCCTACGCGGTCAAATACGCCTCGGCCTATTACGGCCCTTTTCGCGATGCGGCAGAAAGCGCTCCGGCCAGCGGCGACCGCAAATCCTACCAGATGGATCCGGGCAATGCCCGCGAGGCCCTGCGCGAAGCCCGCGCGGATCTGGACGAGGGAGCGGACGCCCTGATCGTCAAACCTGCCGGGCCGTATGGCGACATTATCCGCGCTGTGCGCGAGCAGGTGGACGTGCCCCTCTGCGCCTATCAGGTCAGCGGAGAATACTCCATGATCCGCGCGGCGGGCATCAACGGCTGGATTGACGAGCAGGCCGTCATGCTGGAATCCCTTCAAGGCATCAAACGCGCGGGAGCGGACATGATTGTCACCTATTTTGCAGAAAGCCTGCTGCGGCAAGGGCTGGTGCGCTGATGCCCCCGCATGACCACGCGCACGCCCGCGGAGCCGCGCCCGCCGATGCCATGGCAGCGCCCCCGCGTACGCTGGAAGACGGCAGCCCCGCCTGCCGCCTCATTGCCTGGGAAGTGACCCGCTCCTGCAATCTGGCTTGCAGGCACTGCCGTGCCGAGGCGCACCCAACGCCCTATCCCGGCGAACTTTCCACAGCCGAGGCCAAGGCCCTCATCGACACCTTTCCCCAGGTGGGCAGGCCCATTGTCATTTTTACCGGCGGCGATCCCATGATGCGCCCGGACGTGTACGAACTGGTGGCCTATACCCGCGAGAAGGGGCTGCCCTGCGCCTTTTCGCCCAACGGAACCCTGATTACCGCCGAAAGCGCGCGAAAAATAAAGGACGCCGGTGTGGGCCGCTGCTCCATTTCCCTTGACGGAGCCGATGCCGCCAGCCACGACAGTTTTCGCGGCGTGCCCGGCGCATTTGCGGCCTCCCTGCGCGGCATCGAACACCTCAAGGCCGCAGGTGTTCCCTTTCAGATCAACACCACGGTGACCCGCAACAATCTGTCCAGCTTCCGGAAAATCTTTGACCTCTGTCAGCGCATCGGCGCGCAGGCCTGGCATATTTTTCTTCTGGTGCCCATGGGCCGCGCCGCGGGTCTGGCCGATCAGGTCATCAGCGCGCAGGAATACGAAGAGGTTCTGCACTGGCTGTACGACTTTCGCAAAAGCACCGACATGCACCTCAAGGCCACCTGCGCCCCGCACTATTACCGCATCATGCGGCAGCGCGCCCGCGAGGAGGGCATCAGCGTAACGCCCGACAACTTCGGCATGGACGCGCACACCAGAGGCTGTCTGGGCGGGACGGGCTTCTGCTTCATCAGCCACGCAGGGCAGGTGCAGCCCTGCGGCTATCTGGAACTGAACTGCGGCAATGTGCGGCAAACGCCCTTTCCCCACATCTGGCGCACCAGTGAATATTTTCTGCAATTCCGTAGCCAGTCCTGCTATCAGGGCAAATGCGGAGTCTGCGAATACCACAAGGTCTGCGGAGGCTGCCGCGCCCGCGCGCACAGCATGGACGGCGACCACATGGGCGAGGAGCCTCTGTGCTCCCATATTCCGGAAAAACTGCGCCGCGCGCCGACAACGGGAGGCAGGCCATGAGCACAGAATCCGCAGCCGCTGCGGCGGGTCTGGATCAGATGGACAAAAAACTTCTGGACATCATCCAGGCCGATTTTCCCCTGACTCCGCGTCCCTATGCCGACCTGGGCAAAATGCTGGGCATTGCGGAGCAGGAAGCACTGGACCGGGTGCGTGCCCTGCGGGAGCGCAAGATCATCCGCCGCCTGGGGGCCAACTTCCAGTCAGCCAAACTGGGCTTTGTTTCCACACTCTGCGCGGCCAGGGTTTCACCGGAAAAAATGGAGTCCTTCGTGGCTGCGGTGAACGCACAGCCCGGCGTGACCCACAATTACCTGCGCGAGCACGAATACAATATCTGGTTCACGCTCATCAGCCCTTCCAAAGAAGCGGAGCAGGCCACTCTGGACGCCATCACCGCCGCCACGGGTGTGCCCATTCTCAACCTGCCCGCAACCCGCCTGTTCAAAATCCGGGCGGTGTTCCGCATGGACGGAGACGAAGCTCCGGCCTGATCTTCATGGGCGTTACGGGCGCACCACCAGAGACGCGCCAACGCGCAAGTTCTTTTCGTCCACGCTGTTCCAGCGTTTCAGGTCTTCCACGCTCACGTTATAGGTGCGGGCGATTTTCCAGAGGCTGTCCCTGTCCTGTACGGTATGGATTTGCCTGTTCCCCCCGCCCGCTGTGTTTTCGGCCATCTGGCGGGTGCTGCCCGCAGCGGCCGCGCCTTCCGCAGCGCCGGGAATGCGCAGCAGCAGCCCGGCGCGCAGCCTGCGGGGATCTTCAATCCTGTTGTAAGCCCGCAACAGCTCCGTATCCACACGGTACATGCGCGCCACAACTCCCAGGCTTTCGCCCGCCGCAAGGCGGTGCACCCTGCCGCCCTGATCCTCCGCCTGTCTGGAGCGCGCTGCGGGCACACCCGCTCCGGCCCCCTTGGGGGCGGGACGGGCAGGGCGGCTGTCCAGAGCGGCCACAGCCGCCGCAGACATGTCTGCGGAGCGGGGCACAAGAATGGTCTGGCCTGCGCGCAGGCTTTCCGCGCCGGGATTGACCGCGCGCAGGGCAGCGACGGAAACTCCCGTGCGGCGGCTGATTTTCTTCCACGAATCTGCGCCGGACTGCACCTGCACCGCTCCCCATCCGGCATACTGCCGGTTTTTCTCTGACGCGAGAAAAGCCTGCGCCTGCCCGGCATGTTTTTCGGGAACATAGACAAAGGTGGTGCGCCCCGTGTCCGTGATGCTCCGCTTGTGGTGCCTGTTGTGGGCGGCAAAGTCCTCCCGGCTCAGACGGCAGGCATCGGCCAGACCGGACAGATCGGTTCCCGGGGGGGCTGTCAGGCGCGCCATGCCGGGGCTGCCGCCGGTGCGCACGCCGTCAAAGCCCAGTTGCGGCAGATTGCGCATGATTTTGGCCACAGCCAGAAAGCGGGGCACATACTGCACGGTTTCCGCGCGCAGTTGCTCCTTGTCGTCCAGCATATGGTTGCGGGAGCTGGCGGCAAAAAAATCCCTGCTGCCCGTGCCGCGCAGGGCGCGGCCCAGCTTGCCTTCTCCGGCATTGTAGGCGGCAATGGCCGTGGGCCAGTCGCCAAAATCTCCATGAAGCTTGCGCAGATAGGCCGCCGCAGCCTCGGTGGAGCGCAGAACGTCCAGCCTGTCGTCAGACCACCAGTCCTGGGTCAGGCCGTACTGCTGCCCTGTCCGGGGCATGAACTGCCAGACCCCGGCCGCCCCCGCCGAAGAGCGGGCTTCGCAGCGGTATCCGCTTTCCACAATGCCCAGCCAGGCAAGCTCCTCCGGCATGCCGTGCGAACGGAACGTGGCCCGCACCTGATCCATATAGGGTTGCGCCCTCTGGGAGGCGGCGTGGATGACCTTGCGGTGCGTGCGCAGATAGCGCTTGTACTCCCGCTCCACATCCCGCATGGCCGCGGCGGAAAGTCCCTTGTCCACATGGCCTGTGGTGTGCATGGCCGCAATTTCCGTATGGTTCAGGGGCGGACCCGTGTCTTCTGTCGGCAGGGAAAAGCCGGACAATCTTGACGAGCCGCCGCCCAGTCCCGGCGCGCAGCCTCCGGCCAGCAGCAGACAGAACAGCAGCGCCAGCATGCTCCGCGCGGCCCCGGCTTGCCATTGGCCGGGAAGGCGCGTACACAGCCGCGAAAGCCATTGCCCTTTTCGTCCCTTCCCCACGCGGAGCCCCGTATGCATGATTCTTCCTCCGACATTTCTCTTTTGCCGGGCCTGAAGCCCGTTCTGGAACTGCTCGGCAGCGACCCGCGCCGCATTGACTGCGTGTTTTGCAAAAAAGGACTGCGCGGGCCGGACGCGCACGCCATCCAGACTCTGTGCCGACAGCACGGTGTGCGCCTGAACCTTGTGGACCAGGTTTTTCTGGACCGCCTGTGCGCTCCCGCCTGCGGGCAGGGGCACCGCCATGCCGTTGCGCACCAGGGTGTGGCGGCCCGTCTGGCGGCTACGGAATTCTGCGGCCTGGAACAGATGCTGGACGCGGTGCGCCACGCTCCGCTGCCCGTGATTGTGGCCTTTGATCAGGTGCAGGATCCAGGCAATGTGGGCACGCTCTGCCGCACCCTCTACGCTCTGGGCGGAGCGGGCATCCTGCTGCCGCTCCACAACAGCGCCTACCTCGGTCCGGCCGCGCGGCGCGCGGCGGCAGGCGCGCTGGAGCGCCTGCCCGTGGCCCGCGTGACCAATCTGGCCCACGCCCTGGACAGCGCGGAAGAAGCGGGCCTGACCATCTACGGCACAGGCGCGCCGAACTGCCCCGGAGCACAGGATATTTTTGCCGAACCCATGCTCCTGCCCGCCGTGCTGGTGCTGGGCAACGAAAACAAGGGGCTGCGCCCCGGCGTGGCCAAGCGCTGCGCCCGCATGCTGCACATTCCTCTGGCCCGCGCCTTTGATTCTCTCAATGTGGCCCAGGCCGGAGCCGTGCTTTTGGGCCTTGCCGCAGCGCGCGCCGGCACGCCGCCAACAATATTTTGACAAAATGTCCACCATGCTGCGCAACAAGCAAAAAGCAGACCACAAAGACTGCACTTGCACAGAAAAAGAAAAAATTTTTCCGTATCAGACACAGAAAAGCGTATCTTACAGCAGACTTTCCAGAGAAGATGCAGTATTGATTTTTTCTAGATTTTTTCTATGAATTGTTTTTGAAAAGCATACAGTGCGCATCATACAGACATTATACAGCAGAATCCGCGCATACGAAAAAATTTCACGCTGCGGCCTGCTGCCGCCCGAAGGCCCGCGCTTTACGCAGACCCTCCAAAAGAGTATGCTGCCTGCCGTGATCTGTTTTTTCCGTGCAACCATCCGTGGAAGAGGAGAGCATGAACCGACCGCGTGAAATCCATACCGGCGCGCTGTGCCTCGCCTTGCTGGCTGCGGCCTTTTGTTTCTGGAGCGCTGCGGGCAATGATCTTGGCCTGTGCGTGACAGGGGGGTGCGCCCTGTATCAGGACGCCACGGTGGCGGGTGTTTCCCTCTGGTGGGTGGGCAGCGGCGTTTTTCTTCTGCTGGGCCTTTTGGCCCTGCTGGGCGCTGCAGGCCTGGGGCGCGCCCTTTCGGCCCTGGCCCTGCTGGCCGACACGGCCCTTCTGCTGCTCATGGCCCTCACAGCCCCGTGCAGCAACTGCCTGGTGGTCGCTGTTTTTTTTGCTTTGCTGTACAGGAGCTTCCGCAAAACAGCCCTTTCCCGCGCACGCACGCCCCAGGGCGGGCGCTCGCTGCTGCTGGCCGCATGGCTCGTGCTTTTTCTGGTCAACCTGGGGGCTGTGGGCCGCTCCCAGGCCGGAGTCTGGGCCATGACAGACAATGAAGACGCCGCCGTGCGCGTTTTCTTTTCTCCCTCCTGCCCCAGTTGTCGTGACGCCGTGGCCGCGCTGTCGGGCCATGTGGATGTGGCTTTCTGCCCCCTGGCGGAAAACGATGCCGACGTGCAGACCACAGCCCGCATGCTGCGCCTTCTGGACGACGGAACCAGCATGATCGACGCCCTGCTCAAGGCCCGCGCGGAATCTCCGCAGGCCACGGCATCCCTGCACCCGGATATGCTTCTGCTGCGCTTCCGCATGCTGCGCAACAAGGCCCACGTCTTGTCTACCGGAAGCCAGACCGTGCCTTTTCTCGAGTATCGCGGCCTGCCCTCCATGCTGGCCCAGAAAAACCGGGAGCGGGAGGAGCGGCGCGCTGCCCCGCCTGCGCAGCCGCCTGCCCCGGCACCTGGGCAGCCGCCCGCACAACCCCCTGAGCACGAGGACGCGCATCTGCCTGTGGAGCCACTGACCGCAGGCCAGTGCGGCGGCGCAAACCCTTGCCCGTAAGGGACGCAGGCGACACACAGGCTGATCCCAAACCCTGCTTCGCGGAGTTTGCGCCGTCCAGGCCGCGAACACATCCGCTTTGCCGGACAAAAATGGTTCTGGCGTCCGCACAGCAGATTTTGCCGTTTTTCGGCACTGTCCGGTGCCCCCTGCGCTCTCCTCCCCTGTCTCCGGAGCGCAGACGGTCTTGACGTCAAAGAGATTTCTCTCGTATAATAAAAAGTCCTATCCGAAAAAATCCCTGGGGACGGCATGAAAGCAATCGACGTGTTTCGCAAGCACAAGGGCGAAATTGTACGCCTGTGGACAGAAGCTGTCTTCGACACCTACCCTTTTGAAACAACCGGTTTTCTGCGCACGCGGCAGGATCCTTTTGGCAATCCCGTGGCCCACATGACCCGCGAGGCGGCTTCCGCCCTCTATGATGCGGCCACCGGCGAGCATGTGGAGGTGGAAAGCACCCGCAAGGCTCTGGACCGCTTTGTCAAACTGCGCGCCGTGCAGAAATTTCCCCCAAGCCAGAGCCTGGGCATTTTCAGCCTCATGAAGCCCATTCTGCGCGAACACCTGTTGCCCGAACTGCTGGAGCGGGGCGAGTTGTCCGCGTATTTCGACACCGAAGCACGCCTGGACAGCCTGACCCTGCTGGCCTTTGACATGTATATGCAGAACCGCGAGATTCTTGCAGAATCACGCATTACAGAGATACGCTCCCAGCACGCCCAACTGGCGCGCTGGGCGCAGGCCCTGGAAAACGGCCAGCCCCTGACGGCCAAAAACTGACAGGCCGCCGCGCCCGCGGCCGGACACAGCTCAGGCCCGCAGTGGGCTTTTGAGGCAACTTTAGTGGAAGAGAGGTAGGGAATGTTCAATTCATTGCTGCTGGTGCTGCTCATAGGAGCCGTTGCCTGGGCGGGATCGGCCATCGGGCTTGCCGGTCTGTTCGGCATTGCGCTCCCCTATGCGGCAGTGGTCGTTTTTCTTGCCGGCGTCATATGGCGCATGGTTTACTGGGCCAAATCCCCCGTGCCCTTCTGCATCCCCACCACCGGCGGGCAGGAGCAATCGCTGGACTTTATCCGGCAGGACAAGGTGGACTGCCCCAGCACCACCTGGGGCGTGCTGCAACGCATGTTCCTGGAGGTTTTTCTTTTCCGTTCGCTGTTCCGCAACACGCATGCGGAAACGCTGGAGCACGACCCCGTCAGCAACGGCCCCCGGACCATCTATTATTCCTCCAAATGGCTCTGGGCCTTCGCGCTTCTTTTTCACTACTGTTTTCTGCTGGTTTTCATCCGCCATTTCCGTTTCTTCATGGAGCCGGTGCCCTCCTGTATCCGCTTTCTCGAAAGCATTGACGGCATCATGCAGGTGGGTTCGCCCCGCTTCTTCATGACCGGCGGTCTGGTGCTGGTGGCCTTGCTCTTTTTGCTGGGGCGGCGCATCTTCAACGAGCGTCTGCGCTATCTGTCCCTGCCCAACGACTATTTCCCCCTCTGGCTGCTCATTGCCATCGTGGGCACGGGCATCTGCCTGCGCTATTTTGACAAGGCCGAGATCGCCCAGGTCAGAATCTTCATCATGGGGCTCATCCATTTTGCACCTGTGGCTGCCTCCGGCATCAATGCCCTGTTCTTCACGCACCTGACGCTGGTCTGCGTACTTTTGATCTACTTCCCCTTCTCCAAGCTCATGCACATGCCGGGAGTCTTTTTCAGCCCCACGCGCAACCTGCCCAACAATTCGCGCCGCGTGCGGCACATCAATCCCTGGAATCCTCCCAAGCAGTTCTTCACCTACCCCGAGTATGAGGACACCTACCGCGACGCCATGGCCGAGGCCGGGCTGCCGCTGGAAAAGCAACCCGAAAAGGCCGCCGAGTAAGGAGTTTCCGCTATGGCAAAATTACCTACGCCGCAAATGCTTGTCGCCAGCCGTCCGGGATTTCCCGAGCAGGACTGGCTTGACGTCAAGCCCGAATTCACGCCCGGCAGCTTCTGCTATCCGGCCAAGAAAGAGACCATGGAGCTTCTGCACATGCCCAATCCCCACGATTGGGATCCGGCGGAAGAAGACTGGAATCTGCCCGAAAACTGGGAGCAAATCCTCTGCGACGCCTTTGCCGACCGCCTGGAGAAACACCGTTCGCTCAAGCTCTTCATGGATATCTGTGTGCGCTGCGGAGCCTGCGCCGACAAGTGCCATTTTTTCCTGGGCACCAATGACCCCAAAAACATGCCCGTGCTGCGCGCCGAGCTTCTGCGCTCCCTGTACCGCCGCGACCACAGCATGCTGGGCAAGATTCTGGGCAAGAAAGTGGGCGCGCGCGGCTGGGACAAGGCCGTGGTCAAGGAGCTTTTCTACTATGCCTACCAGTGTACCGAGTGCCGTCGCTGCTCGCTGTTCTGTCCCTACGGCATCGACACCGCAGAAATCACTGCCATTGTCCGCGAGCTGCTGCACGAAGTGGGCTTGGGCACGCACTGGATCATGGATCCGGTGAAAAATTGCAGTTTCACCGGCAACCACTTGGGCATCCAGCCTCATTCCTTTGTGGAAATCGTGGAAATGCTGGCCGATGACTGCGAAACTGTCACCGGCATCCGCCCCAAGACCCCCTTCAACGAAAAGGGGCACGAAATCCTGTTCATCACGCCCTCGGGCGATGTGTTCGCGGATCCGGGCATCTACACCTTCATGGGCTATCTGCTGCTCTTCCACGAGTTGGATCTGGACTACACCCTGTCCACCTATGCTTCCGAAGGCGGCAACTTCGGTTCCTTCACCTCCTTCAACATGGCCAAAAAGCTCAACGCCAAAATGTACGCCGAGGCCGAGCGCCTGGGCGCCAAGTGGATTCTGGGCGGCGAGTGCGGGCACATGTGGCGCGTCATCAACCAATATATGGACACCTACAACGGCCCGTCCCCGGATCACATGAAAACGCCGGTTTCGCCCATTACCGGCACGACCTTCCACAACGCCGCATCCACAAAAATGGTGCACATTGCCGAATTCACGGCCGACCTCATCCACCACAACAAACTGAAGCTGGACCCCAGCCGCAACGACCACATCATCACTACCTTCCACGACTCGTGCAACCCGGCCCGCGCCATGGGCATGCTTGACGAGCCGCGCTATGTGCTCAAGGCCGTATGCAACAACTTCGTGGAAATGCCCGAAAACACCATCCGCGAGCAGACCTTCTGCTGTGGCGCGGGATCGGGCCTGAACACCGAGGAAATCATGGAACTGCGCATGCGCGCAGGCATGCCGCGCGGCAATGCCCTGCGCTACGTGCAGGAAAAACACGGCGTCAACCACATGGCCTGCGTTTGCGCCATTGACCGCGCCACCCTGCCGCCCCTGGCCAATTACTGGGCGCCGGGCGTCAATGTGAGCGGCCTGCACGAACTTGTGGGCAACGCTCTGGTCATGAAGGGCGAGAGCAAGCGCACCATGGATCTGCGCCAGGAAGACCTGCCCAACGTGGCGGAGGACGATGACGCGCCCGAGGCGCAGGGGGAGGGCCGGTAAATGTATAACGCCAAATTTGTCATCCTCGGGATCCTCATTTTTGTGGGTCTGTTCACCTCCCCGTTCTGGGCCGGCCTGCTGGGGAAAAACTACACCGAAACCGGCATTGTACTGCCCAAGAACGAAAAAGAGTGCGTCGAAAATGTGGACTTCATGCGCAACCAGCACATGCGCCTGCTCAATGAGTGGCGCGACGAGGCCCTGCGCAACGAAAACCGCGTCTATGTGGCCTCCAGCGGCAAAAAGTGGACTGTCAGCCTGCAGAATACCTGTCTGAAGTGCCACGAGAACTACAAGGAATTCTGCGACAAGTGCCATGTGGCCAACAGCGTTGATACCTATTGCTGGACCTGCCACATCATTCCTCAGGGGAGCAAGCAATGAACAAGAGCAGAAGAAGCTTTCTGAAAGTGGCGGGCATCTCCGCCTTTGCCCTGAGCGGCTCCGTGGCGGGTCTTTCCCTGGCTGGCGAGGCGCGGGCGCAGATCGCCCCGGGACGCTATGAGCGCGGGGGCGCGGCCCTGAAGGCCAAACGCTGGGCCATGGTCATCGACACGCGGCAGTTCCACACAGCCAAGGACTACCAGCCGCTCATCGATGCCTGCCACGCTTTCCACAATGTACCCGCCATTCCCGACAATCAGGACATCAAGTGGCTCTGGCTGGACACCTTCAACCACGCCTTTCCCGACGAAATGAACCAGTATCTGGACGAGCGCCGCAGTTCGAACAGCTATCCCCTGCTGTGCAACCACTGCACCAATCCTCCGTGCGTGCGCGTGTGCCCGACCCAGGCCACCTACAAGATGGAAGACGGCATTGTGGCCATGGACTACCATCGCTGCATCGGCTGCCGTTTCTGCATGGCGGGCTGTCCCTACGGAGCGCGTTCGTTCAACTTCAAGGATCCGCGCAAATTCCTGGCGGATCCGGCCCCCAACCAGGCCTACCCCACACGCATGATCGGCGTGGTGGAAAAATGCACCTTCTGTGCGGAGCGTCTGGCCGCGGGGCAACTGCCGGCCTGTGTCGAAGCCTCCGGCGGGAAAATCCTTTTCGGCGACCTGGAAGACCCCAAATCAACGGTGCGGCAGGCTCTGGCCGCCAACTACAGTATCCGCCGCAAGCCCAACCTGGGCACGCAGCCCGGCGTTTACTACCTCATATAGGGAGAACAGGCCATGCTTGAAAAATTGCTCGAAGGGCCCAAAGCCTATTATGTGTGGCTGCTCTTTCTGCTCTGCCTTATCGCAGGGTGCGGCCTTGTGTACCTGGACCAGCTCCAGAACGGCCTCAGCGTCACCGGCCTGAGCCGCGATGTTTCCTGGGGGCTGTACATCTCGCAGTTCACCTACTTTGTGGGCGTTGCCGCTTCGGCCGTCATGCTGGTGCTGCCGACCTACTTTCACCACTACAAGAAATTCAAGCGCATGATCATCTTTGGCGAGTTCATGGCCGTGGCGGCCGTGGTCATGTGCGCCCTGTTCATCGTGGTGGACCTGGGCCAGCCCCAGCGCATGCTCAACGTCATGCTGCACCCCACGCCCAACTCAGTCATGTTTTATGACATGCTGGTGCTCATCGGCTATCTCGGCCTGAACATCATCATCGGCTGGGTCACCCTGGAGGCCGAGCGCCACGAAGTGGCGCCGCCCAAATGGATCAAGCCCCTCATCTACATTTCCATTCTCTGGGCCTTTTCCATCCACACGGTGACGGCCTTCCTGTACGCGGGCATCCCCGGCCGCCATTACTGGCTCACGGCCATCATGGCCGCCCGCTTCCTTTCTTCGGCCTTCTGCTCCGGTCCGGCCATCCTCCTGCTGCTCATGCTGGTGGTGCGCCGCTTCACCGGCTTTGACGTGGGCCGGGAGGCGGTCAAAACCCTGACCACCATCATTGTCTACGCCATGTGCATCAACGTGTTCTTCTATCTGCTGGAACTGTTCACCGCTTTCTACAGCGGCATTCCCGGCCATGAAGAACCCATCCGTCTGCTGTTCCTCGGCCATGACGGGCACCTGTTCTGGGTGGGCTACTGGATGTGGGCGGCAGTGATCATGGCCTTCGCATCGCTGGCCCTGCTTATCCCGCCGCAGTGGCGCACGCATCCCTGCATCATGCCCATCGCTCTGATCATGCTGGTGCTGGCGTCCTGGATTGACAAGGGCCTTGGCCTGCTCGTCGGCGGATTCACTCCCAACATGTTTGAAGCCATCACCCCCTACATGCCCACAGCCAAGGAAATCGCCGTGGCTCTGGGCGTTTACGCCGTGGGCGCTCTGGTGCTCTCCCTGCTCTGGCGGGTGGCCCTGGGCGTCAAAAAAGAGCTGAACGCCTATACCGAATGAAAGGCGCAAGCGCAGTAACACATACGGCCGACTCCCGTACGGGGGTCGGCCGTTTTGCGTCACGGGCAGGTTTGCCATATTTCGGCGCGGCCAAGGGGGCATCAGCACTGCTCAAAAAGAATATGCTGGTAGACATTTTTGTCCGCCCTTGTACATGTAACAAAAAGGAAAGACGGCAATGCCCACATGTACTTCCGAAAGAGTGCAAAAGCACCGGGCCAGTCTGCGCGCTGCGGGGCTCAGGCCGGTACAGATCTGGGTTCCGGATACCCGGAAGAAGGGCTTTGCCGAAGAATGCCGCCAGAGCCTGCTTTTGCTCCATGATGCCCACGAAGCAGAACTACTGAAATGGATTGAAGAAACTTCTGCCCGTGAAGGATGGACTTCGTGAAGCGTGGGGATATTGTGGCCATTGTCCAGCCCGGAGCATACGAACCCCGGCCAGCGCTGGTCATCCAGTCGGACCTGTTTCATGTGCATCCTTCGGTAACCATTCTTCCCCTGACCAGCACGTTACGGGAAGCACCCCTTTTTCGGCTCCGTGTCGAACCATCTCCCCAGAATGGCCTGCGTGTCACCTCGGAGATCATGATAGACAAGGCGACCGCCGTTCCCCGTGAAAAGGCGGGCGAGATTTTTGGACAGTTGGAGGAAGAACGTCTGCGCGAGACAGAACGCCTTTTGCTGTATGGCTGGGTATTGCCTGAATCCTGCGGGAGTTTCCCCGCACAGCGTTTGTGCCTGCGGCTCCCTCCCAAAGGTCAAAAGGTGACTGCGCGGGAGTTTTTTAGGATGCCCATAAGAAATAAAGCCTATAAATTCATACTGTTAATTAAACTATCTTGTCGGGCAAAATATGAATCGCGTATTGCGCCACCTTCTCAAGTTGTGATTGAGATAAGCCGTCACGGGCTTGAATGGACAAACCCTCCAACATGGCATTGAATGCCCCGGCCATTGAGGCTACGTCCGTATCTTGAGGCAGTTGGCCGTCCTCGATTCCCTGTCGGATTCTGGCTGCGAACATATCCTTGGTGGCGAGACGAAGTTGCCGGATGGCATCAGCAATTTCCTGGGCATCTTCCGAAATATTGACGGCTGCGAGTACAACCATGCAGCCGCATGGGGTATCGGGGGACAAAAGAATCCGGGCTGATTCAGCGAAAAAATCGCCTATGGCTTTGTAAATGTCGGGTTCCGCCATGAACTTTTTCCCAGGCGCATCCCAATACGTTTCCTCATAAAAGGTGGCTGCCTCCAGAAACAGCTTGGCTTTGTTGCCAAAGGTTGCGTACAGGCTGGGCGCATTGATTCCCATGGCTTTGCACAATTCGGAAATGGACGCAGGCTCATAGCCGCGCTGCCAGAAAACTTCCAGAGCTGCAAAAAGGGCTTTATCCCGGTCAAAACAGCGCGGACGGCCTTTGCTGCGAATATTTTTTGGAGTTTTTTTTGTGTTTGGCATGGCAACTTGTCAAATAGAAGAAATGGGCATAACCATCGCCCTGCTCTTCTAGCAGATTTTTGTAGCATCTGCCACAAAATTATGCGCTCCGGGACATCAGTTTGGGGAGAAACCTTGCCCCTCATGATGGCTTTGAAGCGTCCTGGCCGGGCAGTCCGTGACCGATTCGGCACAAGCCGCACTGTCACGCTCATATATATCGAAAACCGGCTGTTCGGCAGCCCCCAAACAGGGCACACATCAGAAAAAGAACGGGAAAAGAGCAGGAAACTCTCCCCGGAAAACCGGGCTTGACTTGAAACCTCGCTCACAGGCATACTTACAGGATACAGGGCATTTTTTTCACAAAATGCCCCGCCATCCCCGCAAGGAGCCCATGATGCACCAAGCTCTCAAAGACGCCATATCCATCTGCAAGACCCTGCTGCGCAACGGCTATGACGCCCATGTCATCAACGCTCCCCTGCAAAACACCCTTCTGCACAGAAACACGCAGGCGGCGGTGGACATTGCCTGCGAGCCGGACCTGGAAACCCTGGTGCGCCTGTTTCCCAAGGCAGCTCCCGTTCCGGGCCAGCGCGCCCTGGCCGTGATGGAGGAAGGAGGAGTTCTCTTCTACTTCTACCCTCTGGAAGTGGCTGCCGCCGGGCACCCCGAACTGGCCCTGCTGCGCATCACGCCGGGCATCATTGACCGCCTGCGCCCCGAAGAACGCTGCAAACTGCGCCTCACGGGCTTTGGCAGCCCCGAGACCAGCGGCGACGCCTACGAAGGTTTTGAAGATGTGCAGGGCGGGGCCATCTGTCTCACGGGCCTGCCCGACGAAACCCTGCGCCACGACTACCTGCTGGCCGTGCGGGCCTTGCGTTTCGCGGCCAATTTTGATCTGCCCATTGAGCCCAATACCTGGCTGGCCATTGTTCGCGCCTCGTCCCGCGTGCTGGACTATGTGCCCGGCACGGACATCATGGACGAATGGCGCAAGGTGGCCGCAGAGTCCATGCACCGCTTCGTACGCCTTTTGTACGATGCCCACATTCTGCAAGGGCTTATTCCCGAAGTGGCTGCTCTGGCCTGTCTGACCCAGATGCGCAACAAGGAAGGCGAAACGGAAAACGTCTTCGAGCACACCCTGCAATGCATGCGCCACTATCCGGAAGAGGACTTCCACTACGACTGGCTGGGAACCATGGCCATGCTCTTTCATGACGTGGGCAAACTGTATACCGGCGAATTTTTTGACGGCCAGTGGACCTACTACCAGCACCACCGTGTGGGGGCCAAGGTCACGCGCAAGATCCTGCGCCGCCTGCACTTCGCCCAGGAAGACATTGATCTGCTCTGCCACCTTGTCCGCCATCACATGCGCTTCCACTTCATGATGACCGACAGGGGCATCCGCCGTTTCAAGGCCCTGGACGATTATCCGCGCCTGATCGCCATGGCCCGCGCGGACCTCAAGGCCCGCAACGGTATCCTGACCTCGTTCAACCACAACATGAAGTACCTGGGCCGTGCAGAAATGCCCGAACAGATGCTGGAGCCGCTCCTCAACGGCAACGAGATCATGCGGGAAACCAGCCTCACCCCCGGCCCTGCGGTGGGCGTGATCCGCGATGCGCTTTTGCAGGCCCAGATCGCGGGCGAAGTCACCGATGTGGAATCCGCCGCGCGCTTTGTACGGGAGTACGCCCGCAAGTCCGTGGGGTAGGCGGCGCGGCGGCAGGCCCATGACCAACCTTCTTGACCTGACCCTGCCCGAGCTGGAAGCCTGGCTGCGGGATCATCTGGGCGAGCCGGGATTCCGCGCGGTGCAGATCTGGCAGTGGATGTGGCAGAAGCTGGCCCGCGATTTCACGGAAATGACCAATGTTTCCCGCGCCTGCCGTGAGCGCCTCGCTGGTCTTGCGCGCATTGTCTGGCCCGAGGTGGAGTCTGTTGCAGAAAGCAGGGACGGCACCACCAAGTTCCTCCTGCGGCTGGAAGACGGGGCGCTGGTGGAAACCGTGCTCATCCCCTCGGATTCGCGCGAGGGCGTCCGGCGTTGGACGCAATGCCTGTCCTCCCAGGTGGGGTGCGCCATGGGCTGCACCTTCTGCGCCACCGGGCAGGCGGGATTCGAGCGCCAGATGAGCATGGCGGAAATTCTGGGGCAGATTCTGGTGGCCCGCAAACATCTGGGCGATGCCCGGCCGGACAGGCCCGTGCTGCGCAATCTGGTTTTCATGGGCATGGGCGAGCCGCTGCTCAACCTGCGGCAGGTCATGCGCTCTCTGGAATGCCTGAACAACGACAAGGGCCTGAACTTTTCCCCCCGCCGCATCACCGTTTCCACCTGCGGCATCGAAAAAGGTCTGCAAGAACTGGGCGAAAGCGGCCTGGCCTATCTGGCTGTTTCTCTGCACGCCCCCACCCAGCAACTGCGCGAGCGCATCATGCCCAAGGCGGCCCGCTGGCCGCTGGACGATCTGGTGCGCGCCCTCAAATCCTACCCCCTCAAGACGCGGGAGCGCATCACCCTCGAATACCTGCTGCTGGGCGGGGTCAACGACGGCCCGGAACAGGCTAGAGATTTGGCAAAACTGGTGGCCGACCTGAAGGGCAAGCTCAACCTCATTGTCTACAATCCCACTGACGGCGCGCCCTATGCGGCTCCTGACGAGGAGCGCATCCTGGCCTTCGAGCAGTATCTCTGGAAGCGCCGCATCACGGCTATTGTGCGCAAAAGCAAGGGGCAGGACATTTCCGCCGCCTGCGGCCAGCTCAAGGCCGCACGCACGTCCGGGGTTCCCGCGCCCGCCGGGCCGTAAGCCGCGCCCTGCCCGGAACGCGCGCGGCTTGACGAATGCGCGGACGGCGCATACTCTCCGGGCATGTTCAGCCTCGTAACCTATGTTTCCCTGATTGTCGGCGTCAACTACGCCTTTGCCGTCACGCCGCTGGTGGAACTGCCCAACGGCGAAATGTGGCCGCCAGTTTCCCTGCTGGTGGGTTTCATTTTTGTGGTGCGCGACTTTGCCCAGCGCCGCGTGGGGCATCATGTGCTCTGGGCCATGCTGGCGGGCTGCGTGGTGAGCTGGCATATGGCCAGCCCCCAACTGGCGCTGGCCAGCGCCGCGGCCTTTGCCGTGGGCGAACTGGCGGACTGGGCCCTGTATACCTTTACCCGGCGCAGCTTTTCCCAACGCATCCTTTTGTCGAGTCTGGCGGGCGCGCCTCTGGACAGCATTGTCTTTCTGTCTGTCATCGGGCTGGCCTCGCCCTGGTCTGTCCTGACCATGAGCCTGAGCAAGACAGCGGGCGCGCTGCTGGTTTTCTGGCTGGTGCGCCGCCGGGAAATGCGGCCGCAGGCTCTGGGCCGCCAGAGCGTGTAGCGGCTTCGGATCCGGCGCGCCGTCAGGCGGTACCGGCAGCTTCTTCGGGATACAGGGCCGCAATGCCCGCCGCAAAAGCGTTGTAGCGTCCTTCCACAATGGCCTTGCGGGCCTCGCGCACCAGATGGAGATAATAGGTCAGGTTGTGCAGGGAATTGAGCCGGCAGGAGAGCAGTTCCCGGCTCACATACAGATGCCGCAGATAGGCCCGCGAAAAGTTGCGACAGGCATAGCAGGAGCAGCAGGGATCCAGCGGGCCGTCGTCCTCCGCATACTGGCGGCGCTTGATGTTGACCTTGCCCAGCGACGTATAGAGCGTGCCGTTGCGCGCGTTGCGGGTGGGCAAAACGCAGTCGAACATGTCCACTCCGGCCCCGATGCCCGTGACGATATCCAGTGGCGTGCCCACGCCCATGAGATAGCGGGCCTTGCCCCAGGGCAGGAGGGGGGCCGTGTGCCCCAGCATATCGTACATCTGGCTCTTGGGCTCCCCTACAGAAAGCCCGCCGATGGCCAGACCGTCAAAATCCATACCGCAGATTTCCTCTGTGGACTGCGCCCGCAAGTCCTTGTAAAAACCGCCCTGCACAATACCGAAAAGCAGATTGTGCGCCGTGCCTGCGGGATACGCCTCCCGCGCTCTCGCGGCCCAGCGTGTGGTCAGGGCCAGAGACTTGCGGGTATAGGCATGGTCCGCGCCGTACGGAACGCATTCGTCCAGCACCATCATGATGTCGGAGTTCAGGTTGCGCTGGATTTCCAGCACTTTTTCGGGCGTGAACAAATGCCGCGAGCCGTCAAGGTGCGAGCGGAACTCCACCCCCTCCTCACGGATTTTGCGCAGGGAACTCAAACTGAAAACCTGAAAGCCGCCGCTGTCGGTCAAAATGGCGCCGGGCCAGGAGGCAAAGGCGTGCAGCCCGCCGCGCCGCGCCACAAGGGCGTCGCCGGGGCGCAGATAGAGATGGTAGGTATTGCCCAGAATAACGGGCGCGCCGATGGCCAGCAGGTCGTCGGGAGCCAGAGCCTTGACCGAACCTACCGTGCCCACGGGCATGAATACGGGGGTGGGGACGATGCCGTGGGCTGTGCGCAGCAAGCCCGCGCGGGCATTGCCGTCGCTGTGCTCCAGGGTAAAAACGGGTGTCGTCATGCGCCGTACACTATCCGCAAGGCGCTTGGGGCGCAAGCCCGCGAAAACGCGGCAAAGAGGCGCGCGGAGCGGAAATTTTTTTCGGGCGTTTTGCCCGTGCTCCAGTTGCGGGCTTGTGGCCCGCAAGGCATATTGCTATGCTTCGAGGCTTGGAGGAAGCCCCCATGCATGCGAACATTTTCTCTCCGGCTCTCTGCCATGTGGATCTGGGGGCGGTGCGGCGCAATTTTTCCCGCCTGGGGGCGGCGTCAGCCATCATGCCCGTCATCAAGTCCGATGCGTACGGGCACGGGCTGATGCCCGTGGCCGATGCTCTGGCCCAAAGCGGCGCAGAGCGTTTTGCCGTGGGCACGGCAGCCGAGGGTCTGGCCCTGCGCGCCGGAGGCATCGGGCAGGAAATCCTGCTTCTGCTGGGCGCGCACGGCGCTGAAGAGTGGCAGGCTGCCGCAGGCAACAGGCTCACTCCCCTTGTGGGCAGCTTCGAGGCCCTTGACGCGGCTGCCGCCGCATCTCCCGTCCGCGTGGCCGTCAAGTGCGAAACCGGCATGGGCCGCCTGGGCTTCCGGCGCGATGCCCTGCCCCTTCTGCTGGACAAATTGCGCCACATGCCGGGCGTCACGCCGGTCATGGTTCTCTCGCACCTTTCTTCTGCCGACATGCCGGAAGAAGACGCCCATACCCGCGAACAGATAGCGCGGTTTGAGCACATGAGCGCTGCCCTGCGGAGCGTTTTTCCGGGGATTTCGCGCTCGCTGGCCAATTCGGCCGCAACCCTGGCGCTGCCCAAAGCCCGGTACGAAGTCTGCCGTCCCGGCCTTGCCCTCTACGGAGGCAACCCTTTTGCGGGCACAGACCGGGAAAATCTGTGCCCCGACCTTGAGTGGGCCATGAGCGTCAGCGCCCCGGTGTTGGAGGTGCACAGCCTGGCCGCCGGAGAGAGCGTTTCGTACGGGCGCGCCTTCCGGGCAGACAGGCCCATGCTGGTGGCGGCAGTGGGCATCGGCTACGCCACGGGCTTTGCCCGTGCGCTTTCCAACCGCGCCGCAGTGCTGGTCAACGGTCGCCGCGCCCCGCAGGTGGGCAGGGTGTGCATGGGCATCCTCATGGTCGATGTGACCGATGCCGGCCCCGTGCAGCCGGGCGACAGGGCATGGCTGCTGGGCGGCCCCGCCGCCAAAGGGCAAAAGGCCGTGGACGCGCAGGAACTGGCCGGGCTTCTTGACACCATTCCCTATGAGGTGCTCTGCCTGATGGGCGTCACCAACCGGCGCGTGTACGCATGATTTCCAAGCAGGAGGATGCGCCTCCCTCTGCCCCGAAAACACGCCTTGACAGCCCCTTGGCGGGCGTGTATAGAGGTGAGTCCTTGCTCACGCCAGAGGGCGTGGGCTGTCAATCCAGAAGGAGAATCCCATGCGGAAATTTGAAACCCTGCTGCTCCTCTCCCCGGAGCTTTCCGCCGAAAACCGCGAGGGCGTCATCAGCTCCCTGACAGCGATTGTCGAGCGCGAAAAGGGCAGCATGCTCACTGTGGACAACTGGGGCATGCGTGACTTGGCCTACCCTGTGCGCAAACTCATGCGCGGCTTTTATGTGCGGCTGGAATACCAGGCTCCGCCCGAACTTGTGGCCGAACTGGAACGCAATATCCGTATCATCGACGGCATTTTCAAGTTTGTGACCGTCAGGCTGGCCGACGAAGTGGCCGGGGAGGTTGCCTAGATGGCCTTCAAGAAACGCTTTGCCCCCCGCCGCAAGTTCTGCCGCTTCTGCGCCGACAGGGAACTGCCCCTGAACTACAAGCGCCCCGATATTTTGCGTGATTTCATCACCGAGCGCGGCAAGATCATCGCCCGCCGCATCACCGGCACCTGCGCCCACCACCAGCGCCTGTTGACGCGCGAAATCAAGCGTGCCCGCCAGATGGCCCTGCTCATCTACACCGCCACGCACGATTCCGTTGTCAAGAAAAAGAGCACCATCTAGGAGGCGCACATGAAACTGATACTCCGCGCCGACGTGGAAAACCTCGGCAATCTCGGCGACCTGGTTGACGTTCGCCCCGGCTATGGCCGCAACTTCCTGTTGCCCCAGGGGCTGGCCATGGTCGCCTCCGAAGCCAATCTCAAGGTGTTCGAGCAGGAACGCAAAAAGCTTCAGGCCCGCATGGACAAACTGCGCGCCGAAGCTCAGGACCTTCAGACCCGTCTGGAAGCTCTGGATGTGGTCATCACCATGCATGTGGGCGAAAACGAAAAGCTCTACGGCTCGGTGACCTCCACCATCATTGGCGAAGCTCTGGCCGCCCTCGGGGTGGAAGTGGATCGCCGCCGCATCCTGCTGGAAGCGCCCATCCGCACCCTGGGCGAGCACCGCGTGCGTGTGCGCCTGCACGCCAGCGTGACGGCAGAAGTGCCGGTCAAGGTCGTTTCCGACCATGTGCCTGAAGAGGAAGAACCGGCACCCCAGACTCCGGCGGATGCCAGCGCCGTGGAAGAAGCCGCGCAATAGGGGCATACATGGGTCCCCGTGACGACATTGCGGCCCCCGGCCCTGTGGCCGGGGGCCGGCCGTTTGCAGCGGAAGGCACTACGCGCCCTGAATCCCCGGCAGCCAGAAGCGCCCGGCGCGCCGAGGAAACTCTGCTGCGGCGCGTGCCGCCGCACAGCGCGGAAGCCGAGCAGGCCGTGCTGGGCGGCGTGCTGTTGCGCCCGCAGATCATGCATGTGCTGGTGGACCAGCTCAGACCCGACGACTTCTATCTGCCCGCGCACAACGTCATTTTCGGCGCTTTTGTGGAGCTGTACCAGAAGTCCGCTCCCATTGATCTGGTTTCTGTTGCCGAACACCTGAAAAACGCCAACACGCTGGAAACCGCAGGCGGTGCTGTGTATCTGGGCGATCTGGCCCAGGCTGTGGTTTCCGGAGCCAATGCCGAATATTATGCCACCATTGTCCGCGACAAATCTCTCCAGCGCGGGCTGATCACGGCGTGCTCCCGAATCATCGGCAACTGCTACGATACGTCCCGCCCGGTGGACGAACTGCTGGACGAGTCGGAACAGGCGGTTTTTGCCATTGCCCGGCGCACGGCAGGCAAGGAATTTTCCCCTACCAGCAGTCTGGTGCAGACAGTTTTTGACGATCTGGTCAGGCTGCACAGCAGAAAGGACGTCATCACCGGCGTCACCACGGGCTACGGCAAGCTGGACAAACTGACCGCCGGGCTTCAGCCTTCCGACCTGATCATTGTCGCCGCCCGCCCCAGCATGGGCAAGACGGCCTTTGCCCTCTGCATGAGCCTGCACGCCGCCGTGCATCAGGACGTTCCGGTGGCTGTTTTTTCGCTGGAAATGAGCAAGGAGCAACTGGTGCAGCGCATGCTGGCCGTCTGGGCCAAGGTGGATCTCTCCAAAATGCGCCGCCCCTCGCTGCTCAACGACGATGACTGGCTACACCTGCAAGAGGCCGCCGACGTTATCAGCCGCGCCCCCATCTTCATTGACGACACGCCCGCCCTGAGCACTCTGGAGCTGCGCGCGCGCTCCCGCCGTCTGAAAGCGGAAAAGGGGCTGGGACTGGTGGTGGTGGACTATTTGCAGCTCATGCGCACCAGTCGCCGCACAGACTCGCGCGAACTGGAAATTTCGGACATTTCCCGCTCGCTCAAGGGTCTGGCCAAGGAGATGGACGTGCCTGTGGTGGCCCTTTCCCAGCTCAACCGCAAGGTCGAGGAACGGGGCGACAAACGCCCCATGCTCTCGGACCTGCGCGAATCGGGAGCCATTGAGCAGGATGCGGACGTGATCATGTTCGTCTACCGGGAAGACGTCTACAAATACCAGAAGCCGGAAGAGCGCCCCACACGGGGCGAGGCCGAGGTCATCATCGGCAAGCAGCGCAACGGCCCGGTAGGCTCTGTGAGGCTCATGTATCTTTCGCCCTACACGTCCTTTGAGGACATTGCGCCGGACTATGCGGCGCCGCCTTCCATCTAGCCTGTCCCGCCGGGCGGCTTGCCGCCAGCACGCAAAAATGCCAACAAAAGATTGCGGCAGCCCCGCAGGGAGCGGCATGCCGCCCTGCCCAATCCTGTTTCAGGCCCGTTTCAGGCCTGCCCGGTACTGCACCCTCAGTCTTGGGGGGAGGGGGCGTCTTCGCTGTGCGCGGGTTTGCAGGCATGCATGCTGACCTGCTGCACGCCATCGATGGTCTGCGGAACCTGAAGGCCCAGACAGGCCTCATGGTTGATGATGATGGGGCCGGTGAGGTTGAGCACGGCTTCCTCCGGCCTGCCGGAAGGAATGGACACGGTGAGCAGAATGGCCGCCTGTTCCAGGCTTTGCAGTTGCAGAATCCGGAGCTCCGCTTCGCTCACCACGGGCGCGTAGCTTTTGTCCAGAAAACTGTAGGGGTCCGCCACCAGAAGCCCCACCTGCGGCAGGTTCACGCTCTGGAGAATGAGCAGGGGAGCGTCAGGCACAATCTGCAACAGGGTGAAATCCCGCTCGTTTTCAAAACCGGCCAGGCCACGGGGAAAGCGTACGATCTTGTCTGTCCGGATGATGCGCCGCCCCAGCCGGGTGTCGATTTCTATTTCTTTGCTTCGTGCCATAGTTCCGCCGCCACAAGGAGGTCATTGTTGGTGGTTTCGAGGGCGCGGCGGTTTTCCTCCACAACCCGCCGGTACACTTCTTCACGGTATACGGTCATGCCGTCCGGCACGTCCAGTCCGAGCCTGACCTGCTTGCCCTGTATGCCCAGCACGGTTATGCGTATGTCTTCTCCCAGATACAGGCTTTCTCCGGGACGCCGCGTCAATATCAGCATGCGCTGCCCTGTGCGTTAGAGGTAATTGGAAAGGCTCATCTGCATGATCCTGGAAGAGGACTGAAGCACGGTCTGGTATGTCAGTTGCTGTCTGGCCAGCTTGTTCAGCAATTCCGTGAGGTCTATGTCTTCAACATAGCTCAAACGTTCCTGCTGGTCCAGCTTCAGAAAACTCAAAACATCGGCCGCGGTGTTCAGACGATTTTCCAGCCCGCCGATGCGGGCCACCTCGGTGAGGATGCCCTGCTGCACGCTGCCGAGCTGTTCCAGAACCTGCTGGCAGCCCTGCTGGTTGTTGTTTTCGCAATAGGCCACAAAATTGCCCAGCACCTCAAACAGATTTTTTTCCAGATTCCGTGCGGGCTTGCCTTCATAGTATCCGCCAAAAATGTCCTTGCCCACATTGTTTACCGCAATGTAGGAGCCTTTCATGATCTCCAGGTCAAGGTCCGCGCGCGAGGGATGCACGAGCACCTGCGTTCCCGCGTCCACCATATTGCCCGCCACGCCTGCTGCGTCCAGATCCACATAGCCGCCGGGCACAGGCAGGCGCACTTTGTTGCCTGCCCCTGATTCCGCCGTGGCCGTGACCCACGTGGAACCGGCGTCCAGGCTGTAGGAATAGGTGAAGGCATTGCCTGCGGCGGAAAGATCTGCATCCGTATCCAGACGCACCAGAAGGTTGCTGCCAAATTCGCCGCTGGCGCTGGATGTGAGGCCCGGAGGCCCGCCCATGGTCATGTCCGCCGGAGGGTCGTTGTCGTCGCCCTGATAAAAGGCTGCGGGGCGCACATAGAGCAGGGTTCCGTTGTTGGCGCCGGGGCCAAGGCTCACATCAGCCGCGCTGACCGCCAACTTGTTTTGCATGACCACGGTCACGCCGTCGGCGACCAGCGTTGTGCTGCCCGCGGCCACAGTATCGTCATGCCATGTGGCGCCGCCGTCTCTGGACCAGCGGTAGGTGAGCGCGTCCGTTCCCAGTTCTCCCGTACTGGTGAACTGGATCATCATGGTGCTGTTCGACGCGCCTTCCACGCGGTATTCTCCCGCCTGGATGGCCGCATCCCAGGTTTTGTCCCAACTGGTCAGGGCCAGCCCCTGCTCAAAGGCATTGCGGTCGTACCGCTGCCCGCCAAAAATGCTCTTGCCCTCAAATTCCGTATTGGACATGTTCAGTACGGAGCCGAAAATCTCCCGCACCTCAAAGGCGATCTGCCTGCGGTTTTCCGCGGTGTAGGTTCCGCTGGACGCCTGCTCGGCCAGGGTCCTGGCCCTCGTGATGACCGTGCTCAGCTTTGTGCCCAGCACCTCATCGGCCAGATTCAGCCAGCCCTTGGCCGTGTCCACATTGCTCTGGTACTGTTTGGTGGCGTCAATATCGTTGCGCGTCATGAGCACGCGGTAGGTTCCGGCGGGGTCGTCGGAAGGGCGGTTGATTTTTTTCTGGGTGGAGCCTTGCTGGTTGCTTTCCATATAGGCGGAAAGATTCCTCTGCATCTGGCTCACCACCGCATTGTGCATGGATTTTTGCGTGACGCGCATGCTCATGGCAGCCTCCTGTGGTTCACCGGAATTTCGGCGCTACTGCTTGAGCCCCAGAAGGGTCTGGAGCATCTGGTCGGCCGTGGTGATGAGCTTGGCCGCAGCCGTGTAGGAGTGCTGGTGCCTGACCAGTTTGGCCATTTCTTCGTCCAGGTTCACCCCGCTGACCGAGTTGACCTGATCGTCCAGATTGGCGGTCAGGGCCGCATGGTATTCCGCATTGGTTCCGGCAAGGCGCGTGTCCGCGCCCACGGTGGTGACCAGGGTGGCGAAATACTGGCTGAGGGTCTGGTTTTTGACCGTCTTCCAGACTGTGGATATGGGCACTGTGGCGTCGGCCAACTGCCCGATGCCAATGGCCGTGATATTGTCGCCGGCATTGGCCTGAAACTGCCCGTTGACCTGCCCGGCGGCCACAAGGTTCACGTCCCCGTGCAGTTGGGCATTGACGGCCAGGCTGTCGGCATCGGAGCCGGAAAAAAAGGTGTTCAGCCCCAGAGCGGCCAGAAGGCCCGTGCTGTCCACGCCCATGCCAAAGCGCACATTGCTGACCGGGTTGGTCCTGACCAGCAGTTTGCCGTGCTGGATTTCGGCCTGAAGCAGATTTTGCCCGGCGTTGGCGGGGTCGGGAAAGCTGGAATTGATGGCCGCGACCACGTCCTCCAGCGTATGGACTGCGGGGTCGAAGTTCTGAATGCCTCCTGTTCCCGCATCAAAATCCAGTTGCCCGGAAGAGACGTGCTCCCCGGTCACGCTGCTGAAAAAGTGCAGATTGAGGTTGCCCGCCTGCAACCTGTGCGCCTGCGGCAAAATGGCCTGCGGCGAGCCCAGGGCAACATCGGTGCGCCCCACAGCCTGCTGGCCCTGGACATAGCCCAGCATGACATTGCCCGTGCCCTGACTGTGGATGCGGTTGACCTCCCAGATCAGGGCTGCGGCAAAGGCGTCCAGTTCGTCCAGATAGCGGCCGCAGTTGTCGTCGCGGATATTGAAAAATGACGCCAGTTCGCCGCCCACCACGCGGTCGCGGTTATCCGAGCCGTCAAAAAATATCTGGGGCGTGATGTTCTGCGGCCCGCGCGTGGGTTCAACCCAGGCAAGGCCGTTCTTGGGGATGATGTCAAATTTGTCGCCCACGGCAAAGTTGGCGGCACTGTCAAAAGAAATTTTCAGTTTTTTGACCTGCACGGGATCGGTGGTGCCGTCCCCGTCATTGTCGCTGACTTCAAAACGCAGTTCTGCACCGTTTTCGTCCCGCAGCCACGTTTTGCCCGCGTCCAGAGAAACGCGGAACACGGGATTGCCCGCCGCGCCCATGACCCCCGCCGTGCCGCCCGAGACGATTTCCACCGTGTATTCGTGGCTGTCCGTCCCGTCAAAAACCGCATGGCCCGCAAAGGCGGAGCCGTTCATGAGCCGCCTTTCCGAGCGGGGCGGCATGACCTGCAGGTCAAAGGTGTGCAGGCCCTGCACCAGCGGCTGCCCGGTTGTGAGCTTGACCACGAAATTGCCGTTCCCGTTGTCCACGGTTTCCACGCCCACCAGGGTAGCCATTTCGCGCACCATCATGTCGCGCTTGTCCAGAAGGTGGTTGGGATTGCTGACCTCTTCCACGGTATGGGCGTTGATCTGGCGGTTGAGGTCCGCAATACCTTTGGACAGGGTATTGACCCTTTCCACCGCATGCTCGATGGAAACATCCATTTCTCTCTGGATGGCCTTGAGCCTGTCCACACTGCTGCCCAGAAGATCGGCGAGGTTGTCGGCATGGGAAAGCAGGCTTTCGCGGCTGGCCGTATCGTCGGGGCGCTTGGTCAGATCCTGCCAGGCCCGGAAGAACGCGTTGAGCGCGGAGTTGACGCCCGCGCGGTTGGACTCGTTGAAGACGTTTTCCACCGAGGCCATGATGCTTTTCTGCTTGTCCCAGCGTGCGGAATTGGTAGACTGAACCACAAAAGAGCGTTCAAGAAAGGCGTCGAAATAGCGCAGCACCTGCTGGGCGTTGACGCCCACCCCCTCTCCGCCGGGCCGGGTCTTGATGGTACCCGCATCGCGCTGATCCACATAGCGCCGGGTATAGCCTTCGGTATCGGCATTGGCGATATTGCTGCCGGTAACGGAAATCCAGGCCTGCGCGGCGTTGAGGGCCGTCTGGCCGATATTGAGCAGTCCGTTGAGCATCAGAGCCTCCCGGAAATGAGCGCGGCATCGGGCCGGACGCGCGTACGCATGCCGCCGCGCCGCCCGTACACGTCCGCTGCGGGGGGAACCGCCTTGCTGGTCAATGCTTGCAGAGTGCGGCTGCTCTGGTCAAGCAGGGCCAGAGAAAGCTGGGAATTGCGCGCGGCCTGCCGCGCTGCGCCCTGTTCGCCCGCGTCCACCGCCGCCAGAAGATCTCTCAAAGGCTCTGCCCGCTCTTCTTCAAGCATGTCTGCGTAGTCCGCAACGCGCGTCCCGCCAAGAAATCTGATCACCATGTCTTTTTCCACCGCCAGTTGCCGGACAAGCTCCTGAACAGAAAATTCCAGCGCCACCACAGTGTCTGTGCCGCGCGCCAGAAGGGCACGGTATTCTTCTTCCAGCAGGTCACGCAAAAGGCCCAGGGCTTTTTCCTGACGGGCAAGGGAGGCGTGGATCAAGGTGTACATGGCAACCTCGGCAACGTGTCGGCTTGTGTGCGGCCAGCGGCAGAATGTGCCGCCGTGCCGTGATACGGATCTGAAAGCAATATCCGTGCCTTTTGTCCCGCAAGGCCTATCTTTGCAGGTCCAGCGCCGTCAGCGGCGGAAAGGAAGACATTTCCCCGCCACGGCCCGCCGCCTCTCCGTCCGCTCCGGCGGGCACGGCCGTGGGCTGTGCCGACCCCGCAAAGCCCGCAAGAGGCAGGCCGGCCTCGGGCATGGGTGCGTCCCGTTGTGCGTGGTAGGCCGCCAGACCCGCGCCAGCCTTGCTGTTGGGGCCAACGGCGTCCACATGGAGCTCACGGTTCAGGTTCTGCGTTCTCACATGGCTGCCCGCGCCCTGCGCGGCGAGAGGTGCTCGCGCTTCCGCGGGGGCGGCGCTTTTGCGCAAAGGCGGACGCACCCCGCGGGGGCCGAGCTTGCTGCCCGCCTCAAAATGCGCCTGCCGGGACAGGGCCAGCCCCGGATCCGTGCGCTCCCCCCTGCCCGGCGCCGACAGAGAAACGTGCGGGGCCTGCTGCGCGGGGTACTGCATGTCTTTCTGGGCACGCAGCACAGACAGGGCCTGCTCCACCACCGAAGGCTGGGCTTCTGTCTGCCCGGAATCCGGCAGTGCGAACATGCCTTCAGGGCCGGGCTGCCGCTGGGCTGCCTCCGCGCTGGCAGATTGCGCCCCAACAAATTCCGTATGGGCAGCCGCGCCCGCATCACGCTGCATGCCGGGCGTGTTCCCCAGCGGGTGGCCGGGCTGGCGGCCAGATGGGCTGGCTGGCTGGCTGCCTGCCTGGCTGGCCTGCCCGTCCTCTGCCGCTGCGGCAGAGCGGGACAATGCCCGGGGCACCAGGGGAGAAGCGTCCGGCACAAAGGCGCGCATCCCCCCTTGCGGCGCTGCGGCCGCCGATGTCCGGCTGGCGGAGGACAAACCCTGCGAAAGTTGGGCATACATCATGTCGGCAAGGCCAATCCCTCCGGCGGAGGTCATTTTTTTGGCCAGTTCCTGATCGTACATGCCCTGCCAGAATTGCTCCTCCCGTCCCTGCAAAATATTGGTCTTGGGCAGGGTATTGCGCATTTCCTGCCACATTTTCTGGATGAAGATGGACTCGAAGCCCTCGCAGGCCTCACGCAGTTTTTTTTCTTTCTGCGCTTCGTCCGTTTTGCCGTTATTGAGCCTGCCAAGGCCCGAAAGGCGGGCCTGAAGGTCGCGTCGGGCCAGTTCCGAAGAATCGGCTTCCGGCGACAGGGGAACAGACAGGGGCGAAGTCATTTAGAGCACCTCCAGTTCCGCGTGCAGAGAGCCGGAAACCTGCAACGTGCGCAGGATGGAAATCAGGTCGCGCGGCGTGGCGCCTATGGCATTGAGCCCGTCCACCAGTTCCTGGAGGGTGGCCCCCTCCACCATGTTGAGATTGCGCTTTTCCTCGCGCACATTGGCCTCGGTCTGCGGGCTCACCACGGTCTGCCCCTGGGAGAAGGGGCCGGGCTGGGAAACCTGCTCGCTTTCCTGCACGGTGATTTGCAGGTTGCCGTGGGCCACAGCCGCGCGCGAAATGCGCACATCGCGGCCCAGCACCACGGTTCCGGTTTTTTCGTCCACCACCACACGGGCTGCGGTGTCCGGGCTGATGTCCAGATTTTCCACCGAAGCCATGAGAGGCACAAGATTGTTGCGGTGCTGGGGCGGCACTTCCATGGTGACGCTGGTGGCGTCCACCGCGCGGGCAAAAGGCCCGCCCATGACGCTGTTGAGCCGCTCGGCAATCTGCTGCGCCGTGGAAAAATCGGCAATGCGCAGGTTGAGGGTCAGCTTGTCCTGCTGGTTGAATTCAAAGGGAATGCCCCTTTCCACAATGCCGCCGCCGGGAATGATGCCCACGGTGCTGACATTCTTGCTGGTGCTGGCGGCCCTGCCGCCCGCGGAATAGCCGCCCACGGTCAGGGAACCTTGAGCCAGACTGTAGATCTTGCCGTCCACGCCCTTGAGGGCCGTTTGCAGCAAAACCCCGCCCAGCAGGGACGTGGCATCGCCCACCGAAGAAACCGTCACGTCCAGCCGGGTTCCCGGCTTGGCGGAAACAGGCATGCGCGCGGTCACCATTACCGAGGCCACGTTTTTGGTCTTGAACGCGCCGGAATCAATGCCCACGCCCATGCGGTCCATCATGTTCTTCATGGAACTCAGGGTGAAAACGGAGTCTTTCTTGTCGCCCGTACCGGCCAGCCCCACTACCAGCCCGTACCCGATAAGCTGGTTGTCGCGCACGCCGGAAAAGGTCGCAATGTCCTTGATGCGCACCGCATGGGCAGGCCCGGCCGCACAAAGGGGAAGAAAGGCCATACCCAGGCACAGGACAAAAAGGCGCAGGATTGTCATTTTCATGGCGCTGACTCCTTGCCGAAAATACCGGCGCAAGCATTCTTGCAGGAATCATGCCTGCTGCCACGAGAAGCGCATTCACGCCGCGCATAAAGAGCGCTGGAGGCGGCTACCCGGGTGCCGCAGGCATTATTTCCGGCATATTGGCGAACAACGGTTGCGCATCGTATTCGGCAGAGCGTAAACGCAAACTCTTCTGCCTCGCAGATTACCGGCCATGCAGACGGCATACTGCTGCTCCCGGCAGCAACTTTCCCGATAGCTTGACAGGGTATGACAGATTGCCTATTTTAAAAAAAGAAAATGAATTTTATATTCAAAAAGTACATCCTTGCAGCAACCCTCTGGGCTCCCATGACCCAGCGCCTGTTACGCCTCACTCCCGTTCAGGTTTCGTGTGAGAATCCGCACGTCTGAAACAGGAAAACAAGCCTCCGATCATGGCCAGGCGGTTCAAGACCGCGATTATAGGAGACAATACTTGAAACCACCTGACGCATGCCAAAATCTTGGAGAGATACGTTGCGAAATTGACCGCTTGGACGGAGAAATGATCCGCCTTCTCGGCCAACGCCTTGCCTATGTTCTTGCAGCGGCGCAGTTTAAAAAAAATGAAGAAGATATCCCTGCTCCGGAACGGGTAAGGGATATGCTGGCAGATCGGCGGACATGGGCAAAAAAAAATGGGCTTTCTGAAAACTTCATTGAAGCACTATTCGAGCAGATCACCAGTTGGTACATTGCGACGCAGATTGGGCACTGGCGGAAAATACGCGGTCAGATCAGGGACAACAGTCATGGTTGAAGCACTACAGCGCCCCCTGCGTTCCGCCATTCGGAACGCTTGCCAAAACGCATCCCAACAAAGACAACCCGCGCTTGCCATCACGGCTGCTTCTGTGCCCCGGATGAACCTGCTTTCGGCTTTTGCCCGCTATTCACCGCATATGAACGCGAACTTGTGGTTCGGACTCACAAAAAAATCAATACTCGGGCTTGGGGCGGCCATCGAATGCACCGGGCACGGCGCAGACAGATTTACAGATGTTTCGGCGAGGTGGCATGACCTTATCAAAAATGCCGTGACCGAGGGTGATACTGCCCCTGTTGCTCTTGGCGGATTCCGCTTTGACACCGCCTGCCCGGCATCTCCGATGTGGGCGGGATTTGCGGACGGCGCCCTGGTGATTCCGCGAGTGACTATTCTTCAAAACGGCGCCGAGTACTGCCGCATTGTTGCGGCGGATTATGCCCCCCCTGGTGCTGATGCCGATGCCCGGATCAGGAATATATGCTCTGGCTTCAATATCGGGGAGAACGAACGAAACATGCCGCCTCCCGAACAGGAAGGGCACATCTCCATTTTTGACTCTGGCAACGCGAGGAAACAATGGCAGAATCTTGTTCATAACGCGCTGGACGCTATCTCGCGAGGTCTGGCAAAAAAAATTGTGGCCGCGCGCATGATACGCGCCACATCCACCACCCCCTTCGCTGTGCCCAATATTGTAAAACGCCTGCACGCGAAAAACCCCCAAGCCACTGTATTCGCATTTGGCCGGTGCGGGACCTACTTTGTGGGTGCTACACCGGAGATACTCATCACCGCCAAGGAACGCTCTTTTCAGACCATGGCCCTAGCTGGAAGCGCTCCCCGAAGTGGAGATCCCGCGCGGGACGCAGAACTGGGGCAGGCGCTTCTTGTCTCTGACAAAGACCGGATTGAACACGACTTTGTGGTGCAGGCGGTGTTGCGATCCTTGCAGCCACATTGCGAAACCCTTGTGGCCGATTCTGCACCGTCCTTGCACAAACTGCATAAGGTGCAACATCTTATCACGCACTTCAAAGGAAATCTTTCCTCCGGCCAAAATCTTCTTGATATAGTAGCCCATCTGCACCCCACTCCTGCGGTGGGCGGAGCTCCCACAGAGTTTGCGCTGGCTTTCCTGCGTGAGTACGAAGGCATTGATCGGGGGTGGTACGCAGGCCCCGTGGGGTGGCTTGATGCCGAAAACAATGGGGAGTTTATGGTGGCCCTGCGCTCAGGCGTAATCTGCGGAGAAAACGCTGCTCTTTTTGCCGGTTGCGGACTTGTGGCGAACTCTGACCCAGATATGGAGTATCAGGAAACGCGGTTCAAATTTTCCACAATGCTTGACGGTTTGTGCCTCACCCATGGCGATGGAGAATAAGAAATTCAGGCAGCCACCGGGATCTTACCGGCGATCGGAACACTCAGGCAAGGATGCAGCAATGAACACAGGCAAAGAAAACCGTCTTGCCCGTATTATCAGCAAAAAGTCCAACCGAGCACTTATTGTGCCCATGGATCACGGCGTAACGGCAGGGCCCATACAGGGCCTGACCGAAATGCACGCAACCATGAATGACATGGTTGCCGGGGGTGCGGACGCGCTGGTTCTGCACAAGGGGCTTATCCGCCGGTGCCGCTTTGCAGACGGGAAGCGCACGGCCTTGATAATGCATCTTTCGGCCTCCACCAGTTTGTCGCCCCATACCAACAGCAAAACACTTGTGGGGTCTGTGGAAGAGGCCCTGCGGCTTGGGGTTGATGCTGTTTCTGTGCATATCAACCTGGGGGATTCCAGAGAGCATGAAATGCTGACGGATATGGGCCGCGTAGCCGGACAGTGTGAAAATTGGGGCATGCCTCTGCTTGCCATGGTATATGCACGCGGTCCGCATGTCAAAAATTCTCATGCCCCTTCCGTGGTGACCCATTGCGCGCGAGTGGGCATGGAACTGGGAGCTGATATTGTCAAAGTTCCCTATACAGACGAGGCAAACACCTTCGCCGATGTTGTGAAAGCATGCGGAATACCAGTGGTGCTTGCCGGAGGAAAGCGCATAACATCGGATCGCGACTTTCTGACCATGGCTGCGGACGCCATCAAGGCTGGTGCATCGGGTTTGTCCGTCGGCCGTAATATTTTTCAGCATCCACGGCGCGGGAAGCTGTTAAAAGCTTTGAGAGGCATCGTGCATGACAATGCAACAGTGGACGAAGCGCTGACAACACTGCTGGAATCGGGCAACGACTCTCCTCCCACTCAGGGTTTCAGTCTTGCACACTCTGAATGAGCCTTGAACCATACAATCCACTGTCAACGCGAACAGACCTACTCCGGCAGGTGGTATGTGCGCGCAAAAATTTCGCCGCCCACAATGCCATATTCCCCATCGGCATACTGCACCAGCCAGTCGCCGGGGCTGCCGACCAATACCCCCTTGCCGCCGGGCAGCGCCACAGCGGCGGGCTCACCAAGCAGCAGGGCGCGCGCCTTGCCCGGCAGGGAAACATACATGCCCTCCTCTCCGCTTTGCGCGTAGGTTTGCTCAAAGCGCTGCCGACTCACCGGCCAGCACTCCCCTTCCGTGCCTGTGATCAGGGCATCCCCCGCCGCATGGGCCACAGGGCCTTCACGCGTTTGCAGTATCCCTTCTGTGGCGGCAAAGGATACGCGCACGGGGACGGGGCGTTTGACAGCCGGGCGTGCCTCGGGCAGGCAGGCAAGGTCCACGCCGGTCATGTCTCTGGCGTAAATTTTTTCAAAAATGGCTGCGGTCACGATATAGATGTCGCCGGGAGCGCGAACAACCAGCCAGTCCCCGGGGCCGCCGGACACATAATTGGTTTGATCCCAGAGCGTGAAGATCTTCACCCTTCTGTCAAGGCGCATGGCCCGGACGGCGTCCGTGCCTGTGCTGACGCAGGCCCTGGCATGCCGCAGCAATTCGATACGCCTGCCCGAGGCTTTTTCCAGTGCGGCGGGAGCATAGGCCAGGTCAAGGCCGGGAGCTTCGGCCAGAGGGCGGTAATTGCGCGCAAACACGTCCTGCCGGATGGGATAGACCTCGCCGCTGATGCCGATCATGAGCATGTCGCCCACGTCCACGGTCACGTCAATATCGCCTTCAAGCATGCGCAACTGCACTTCACGGCGTGCGGAAAAAAGGTCAGCGCAGGGCACAAAGGCCTGCCGGACGGGCAGCTTGCGAAAAGCTCCCATGCCTTCCGGTTCAGGCAGCATGCGCAGGCTCTGCGGATCGTTGCAGTCCAGCACCGTGAACGCGGTGAGGTATTCCCGGATACGGGTGTCGAAATATTCCCGCTCCGGCATGGAGCCGCGGCATTCGCCGTATTTCTGCCGCGCCAGGTATCCCCCGGCTTTCTCCCTATGCCCGCCGCCGCTTCCCATGCCGGAGGCAAGCCATGCCGCCAGCTCCGAGGCTTTTGCCTCGCGCACCGAGGTGCGGACGGAAAATTTGACGTCTCCGTTGGGCAGCAGGGAATAGGCCACCACCATGTCCACCGTGTCCACCTGCATGGCAAGGTCGCTGACAAAGCCGAGAATATTGGGATCGCAGGGAGGAACGGGGATCAGGGCATAGCGGTATTCGCCGTTGGCGGAAAAATTGCTCAGGGCCTGCGACACGGTATGCAGGTCGTTTCGTGACAGGTTGGACAGTTTGAGCCTGTTGAGAATGGCAGTATTGACGTGCAGCGCGTCCCACATGTCGCGGTCCGTGGGGTGGCGCACTTCGGCAAAGCCGTTGGTGTCGGTAAACAGGCCGTAGTGCAGCGCTGTGGAAAGGGCTTCGTCCGGCACGAAGGACTCGCGCCGGAGCATGTCCCACACCAGCGTGGCGCAACTGCCCAGCCAGGGCCGCAGTTCGCTCAGGGGGGGGAGTTCCTGTTCCTGGATATGGTGGTCGATGACCGCCACGCACGGAGCGTCCACCCTGCTCACATTGCCCGCCCCGTACTGGCAGTCCACCGTGACGAGCAGGCCGTCCCACGCGGTCATGCCGGGCAGATGGCGCACCGGGATGCCCAATGCCTCGATCATGAGCAAAAGGTTGGGCTTGGTCACCGGCGGCCCGGCGTAGAACAGCAGGGGGTCTTTTCCGGCGGCGGAAAAATAGCGGTGCAGGGCAAAGCCCGCCGCCAGCGCGTCCGCGTCCGGCACGTTGTGGCACTGCACGGCAATGGGCCCGTACTGGAGAAGATCGTGCAGGTTCACTGCGCGGGGCCTCCTTCCCTCTTGACTTCGCAGTTGGGCGGAAGGTCCGTCACAAAGCGCCGCAGAGACTCCTCATCCAGGCCGTTGCCCGAAGAATCCAGAATCAGGGTGCGCAGTTTGCGCAGGTATTTGCCGAGCTCAAGGTCCGTAATGGGCACGCCGCTCAAATCCAGCACTTCCAACTGCCGCAAGGGGCGCAACTGCTTCAGGTCTTTTACCGGATTGCCCGCGAGCGACAGGCCCGTGAGGCTGTTTTTCAAGCCGTACAGGGGCGCAAGGTCTTCAATGCGGTTGTGCCCAAGCCCCAAGAACAGCAGTCCGTGCAGGGAGGCCAGGGGACGGATGTCGGCAATCCGGTTGTTTTCGAGATCAAGCAGGTTCAGGCCGCGCGCGTGCGCCAGAAGCCCGATGTCGGTGATGCCGCGCCCGGCCAGGGAAAGTTTGCCGTGCAGCCCCGCCAGGTCTTCGGCCGCAAGGCGGCCGTGGGGACGGGAAAGCTCCTGCCGCAGGGCGGATTCCAACTGCGGATCCACGAACTCAAGCCCCTGCCCGGTCAAGCGCGGCAGCAGAAAAAAGGCAGCGCCTCCCAGCAGGGCAAGGAGCACAAGCCCCAGCAGCACGTTTCTGACGCCGCGCCGGGAAGAAACCGCCACGGGGGCGCGGCGCGGCGTGCCGACGCCCGGCGCGGCCTTTGCGGCAGGAATGCCGCGCGTCCGCTCCGGCAGCAGGGCGCTGAACATGCGCTCATAGAATTTTTCTTTTTCGTGAAAACGGTTTTCCAGAAGAGCCTGGATATTGCCGAGTTGCATCTTCAGCCCGAGGGGAAGCTCCGCCTCTTCCACATGGACGCAGAGCATGGTTTTTCTCTGGTCGATGGCAAAGACGATTTCCTTGCGCACATTGTGCGAGGCAATGGCAGCGGCGGAAATGAAGACCAGAAAAATTTCGGCATTGGCCAGCGCACTGGCAATTTCGTCAGACCAGTCCGTTCCGGGATCAATGCCCTCATCGTACCAGATGCGGAAGCCTTCTTCATGCAGGCGTGTGATGTGCGCAAAGACCACTTCGGAATTTTTGTGCGCATAGCTCACAAAAATGTACGGATCATCGCCCTTGTAGGCCGCGAAAGGGGGGATCAGACTTTCCATGATGCCCTCATTGTGTTCGCCCTTGTTTGTATGGAGAAACCGCTCACCGCATAGCACAAAGCGGAAAAGGCGGCAAACGCGAAACCGCCCATCACTGCGGGCGCACGCTTGCCCTGCCCGCAGAAGTCCGTATATCTGGATCGTTGGGTACACAAACAGCGCATGCTGGCAGGAAGGCACGGCCGCACGCCAGCATACATGCAGGGGCACAGGCTACAGGGAGCAGGAATGAAAAACCTCAGGGACGCGCTTGAGCGCAGGCAAATCGCCATATACCTCTGCACCGTTCTCGCGGCGGCGGCGCTCTCCCGCTTTTTTCCCGCCACGGCCCTGCTGGAGGAATATGTCAATGCAGCGCTGGCCGTCATGCTGTTTTTTACCTTTTTGCAGGTTCCCGTGACGGAGATGGGGAAAATTCTCACCGAAGGCAGATTTTTGGCCGCACTGCTCGTGACCAACTTCATCGTCCTGCCCCTGTCCATTTTTCTGCTTCTGCCCCTTTTTCCCGCCGATCCTGCCATACGGCTCGGCATTCTGCTGGTGCTGCTCACTCCGTGCATTGACTATGTGGTCACTTTTTCCCACATGGGCAATGCCGACGCACAACGGCTGGCAGCGGCAACGCCCGTGCTCCTGCTGGCCCAGATGCTGCTTCTGCCGGTGTTTCTGGGCCTGTTTCCGGGCATTGCGGCAAGCGGCCTTTTGCGGGCCGGGCCTTTTCTGCATGCCTTTGCCGTGCTCATTCTCCTGCCGCTTGTCTGCGCCGGGCTTGTGCAGCACAAGGAAAAAAGAAAACCTTCGCCGTTCACCGCCCCGGACTTTCTGGGGATATTCTGCGTTCCCTCCACGGCTGTTGTGCTTTTTTGCATCATCGCCTCTGTCATGCCCCACATCGAACCCGCCCGCGACGCCGCCCTGCGTGCCGCGCCCCTGTTCGTCATTTTTGCCCTTGCCGCCCCCGCCCTTGGCTGGGGGGTGAGCCGCCTTTTTCGCACAGACGCTTTTGCGGGCAGAGCCATTGCCTTCAGCGCCGGAACGCGAAACTCGCTGGTTGTGCTGTCGCTCGCGGTTTCGCTGCCCGGAGCCGCGCCGGTACTGCCCGCGGTCATCGTAACCCAGACCCTTGTGGAACTGGCGGCCGAGCTTGCCTACATCCGGTATATCGCGCGGTGGGGGCAATAGTTTTTGCACCCATGGCAAAGGCCGGACACAATACTGTGCCCGGCCTTTTGTAATAGCAGTCCGCTCCCCTTTTCAGGCTACGAACCGCAAGGATTCATGACCGCAGCCTGTCCAGCATGACGCGCAGTTCCTGCGCCATGGCGGAAAGCCCCTGTACGGCTTCCGCCGACTGCTGCATGCCTCTGGCCGCATCTTCCGCAATGCTGTTGATGTCGTACACGGCGCGGTTGATTTCTTCCGATGTGGCGGACTGTTCTTCCGCCGCGGTGGCAATGCTGGCAATCCGCTCGGAATTGAGGTTGACCAGTTCCTGGATTTCTTCCAGCGCCCTGCCGGAGAAGGAAGCCAGTTCGGTGGCCTTGTCCACGGCCTGCGTGGCTTCCCCCACCCTCTGGAGGTTGGACAGCGTGGAGCCCTGGATGGCGTTGATATTGCTGCCCACTTCCGTAGTGGCGCTCATGGTCTTTTCGGCCAGTTTGCGCACCTCGTCGGCCACCACGGCGAAGCCGCGCCCGGCTTCACCCGCTCTGGCGGCCTCAATGGCGGCGTTGAGAGCAAGGAGGTTGGTCTGGTCGGCAATGTCGGAAATGACGCTCATGACGTTGCCGATACGTTCGGCCTGCTGGCCGAGAGCCTGCATGTTGTCGTTCAGTTCCGAAGCCGCCGCATGGACAGTCTTGATGGCCTCAATGACATCGCAGACAATCTCTGCGCCCTTGGTGGCCTTTTCTCTGGTCAGTTCGGCCTGCTCGCTGGCGTCTCCGGCGCTTCTGGCCACTTCCAGCACTGTGGAGTTCATCTCCTCCATGGCGGTGGCGGTGGAGCTGACCCGCTCTCTCTGCACGTCCGTGCCTTGCCGGATGCCTTCCACCTGCGTGGAAAGCTCTGCCGCAGCGGCAGCCACACGACCGGAAATCTCCAGAGACTGGTTGGCCACTTCAAGGATGGTGCGCTGGCTCCTCTTGATCTCCGTAAGATCCGTGATCAGTTCAAACAGGGATGTCAGCTTGCCCTGGGCATCGGTAAAGGGCGTCACGGTGTAGCTGATATCCATGTCCGTGCCGGAGGGATGCGCCCGTGTTTCGCCCGAAACGGACGTGAGGGTTGCGGCGGCACGACGCAGGGCGCAGGTTTCCGTACCGTCATCTTCGCGGGCAATGACCTCCCGGCAGGTCTTTCCACGCCAGTTTTCCCCTGCAATCCGCTTTGCGGCGGCATTCAGGTAAACAAGGCGCATCTCCCCGTCAAACATGCAGATGGGCGCATTGATCATGTCAAAGATATTCTGGTAACGCGCAAGCATGGCGTTGGTACCCTTGATCAGATCCGCAAACTCCCCGGCAAAGCGCGAGGCATCGCCGCTCACCCCCAAGTTTCCGTGGAGCAGTTTGTCCTCCAGGCGGTGGTATTCGCCAACAACTTCGCGCAGCGTGGCCGGAATGGCCCGCAGGGAGGCCGCCATCATGCCGATCTCGTTTTTCCCCGCATAGTCCAGCGGAGCGGAAAGATCGCCCCTGGCCACAGCCTGGGCAAAAGCATCGCACTTGAGGATCGGACGGACGATCACAAAGTGGACGATGAGCAGAAAACCGGCGAACACGGTCAGTAACACTGCCCCAACAATGCTGAGCAGACGCATGGCATTGGCAAAGTCGTCCTGGGCCACGGCAAGGGTATTGTCCAGGCGCTGGTTGAGCTCTGTGACAAAGCGTGCCACAGGCTCCATAATTTTTGCCACTTCGTCATTGTACGCCTGGCCGAAGACCAGAGCCTGGGCACGGGCCTTGTCCGGCACGCCCTGCACTGTAAAGGCTCCCTGCCCGTCAGGAAACAGCCCGCGCACGGCGTTCATGGCCTCGGCTTCCAGAACAATGAGCTTGTTGGAAAGATCGCCGGCCTGGCGCAGCAGGGCAAACTCGCTGTCTGTAAAGCCGGCTTCGCGCATGAGTTGCTGGAGGGGCACGGTCTTGCCGGGGGCAACAGCGCTGTTGGCGGGGCGCGGTTTGCGCCCCTCGCGGATTTCCACAATTTCCGCATAGGCGGCGGCAAAACGCTCGTCACCGGTGACGGCAAAAGAGCGCACCGCAGAGGTGAGGTTGCGTGAGCTTGCCTCAAGTTCCGAAGCAAGAAGAAGCGAAACCCGCCGCGCCGTCTGGGCGGCGTCCGTGGCGACCTTGCTGTTGTAAAGGTCATAGACCTCAAAGCCCATCAGCCCGCATGCAAGGGCAAGCACAAGGCATGCGCATGCAACAATTTTTTTCAGTGTCATGAAAAACTCCTGTACGCTCCGTCGGAATATGCAGCCTGCATGCGCCGCACCGACATACGTTATGCCCAAACGGACAATCCCTGTTGCGCCGTGGGGAAAAACCGTTTCAGGGATGTCGCCACGTATTTGCGCCCCCTTCCCCGCACGCTTCGCTTACCGGAGAAATCGGCTTTTGCGGGCAAAGGAATAGGGCTGTACCTGATTTTTCAGGCCAGCCCGGAAAAATTTTTTCCGCAGCGGTCGTGTGCTGCTGCGCACAACGCCCCAACCCGTTGCACAGCCGCAAAAAACGTCCCCAAGGGTCCAGGTCGCGCCGGAAAGCGCACGCCCAAATCACTTCTTGGAGGGCAGCCAGAACCGCAGAATTTCCAGCAGGCGCTGCGGCTCAAGGGGCTTGGTGATATAATCGTTCATGCCCACGGCCATGCCCTTTTCCCGGTCTTCCTTCATGGCATTGGCCGTTACGGCGATAATGGGAAGATCTTCGGAAGAAACAGACTCCCGGATTTTGGCTGTGGCCTCCAGGCCGCCCATGACAGGCATTTGCATATCCATGAACACAATATCGAATTTCCGGGCGCGCACAGCCTCCACGGCCTGCTGCCCATCGTCCACCATGGTGATCTCCGCTCCGGACGGAGCAATGAGCTCCTGCATGATCAACTGGTTTATGGCATTGTCTTCCGCCACAAGGATGCGCTTGCCCGCAATGTTCAGCGCGGCGAAGGCCTCGTCCAGAGAAAGCTCTTCCCCTGCGGATTTTTTGCCATCCGGATCTTGCAGAAGCTGCATGGTGAAGCTGAAGGTCGTGCCCTCTCCCACAGTGCTTGCCACCGCAAAGCGGCCTCCCATCATGCCCACCAGCCTGTTGCTGATGGCCAGCCCCAGTCCCGTGCCGCCGAACCGGCGGGAGATGGAGGCATCGGCCTGGGTAAAGGGCTGAAAAAGCTTGGTGAGCATTTCCGGGGCAATGCCGATGCCCGAATCCGTCACGCTGACCCGCATGGCGCTGCGCGTCTGCCCGTCTTCTCCCTCCACATCGCCTTCATGGGCAACGGCAATGGAAACGCTGCCCGAAGAAGTGAATTTGATGGCATTGCCCACAATATTGCTGACCACCTGACCGATGCGCAGAGGATCTCCGATGAAACGCTCCGACACTTCGTCCGGATACTCCAGGGTCAGGGCGAGGCCCTTGGCCGATGCGCCGGGATTGTGGACGGAGAGAATGTCTTGCAGGGTTTCGCGCAGGCTGAAGGGCGAGTCCTCCATTTCCAGCATGCCCGCCTCAACCTTGGAGAGATCCAGAATATCGTTGATGAGCCCCAACAGGGAGCGGGCGGCCGTACGGATTTTTTCCAGATAGTCCCGCTGTTTGTCCGAAAGATCCGTATCGCGGAGCGAAAGGTGGGTCATGCCGATGATGGCGTTCAGCGGAGTCCGTATCTCGTGGCTCATGTTGGCCAGAAACTGGCTCTTCATCTTGCTGCTTTCCTGTGTTTCCAGCAGCATGTTCTCCAGAGCATCCACAAGCTTTTGCAGGGACGTGTGCAAAACGCCCAACTCGTCTTCCCGCGTGGTGTCTTCAAGCTTGTGCTCAAAATCTCCTTCCGAAACATCCTTGGCATAGTTGATGAGCGACAAGAGGGTGTTCAGAACGCCGTTGCCGAAACGGATGATGAGCAGGGACGCCAGCCCCAGAAAAACGAAACCGATAAGAAAAACGATCATTCCCAACTGGTAGGCGGAGGCAAAAACCTGCGTCTGCTTTCCGCTGGTCACCACAACCCATTTGCTGGCAGGTTCCACCTTGGCATAGCCAACATAGCGCGTGCCCTCCATGGTATAGCTGACAGCGCCGCCCTGCTCTCCCTGCCGGGCAAGCTCCTCGTAGAGAGCGGGAGACAGAGCCCTGGTGTTGCCCATCAGCTTTTTGTCCCTGTGGGCCATGAACATGCCTTCGGGGGTCAGCATGGCGGTAAAGATGGCCTGGTTGTCAAAATCCCCCTGATTCTCGTAATCAACAATTTTTGGAAAATCGTTGACGATGACAAGAGCGCCCGCAATCCGCCCTCCGGCATCTATGGGGCCGGCAAAAAAGGCGCTGAACTTCTTGGTCACACGGCCCACGTTCATTTCGCCCATGGTGAACATGCCGCCCAGAGCCTTGCGCACATAGGGTTTGTCTGCATAGGAGTGCCCGATATGGCCGGGATTGCTTGCGGCGATGCAGAGGCCGTTTTTGTCCACAACCAGGCTGTCGCGGTAAAACTCGTTGCCCAGGGTGATGGCCTCAAGCCAGTTGCCGATCTCCCTGAGACTTTCGGTGGAAGGGGTTTCTCCGGCAAAAAGCGCCGTGACGTGAGGGTCTGCCGCCATGTTTTGCAAGCTGGTCAGGGAGGACTTGACCAGCAGATTTATGGAGGCGACCGCGTGGTTGGTTTTGGCCTCGGAGATGAGCAGCATGGCGTCTTCAACCGCCTTGCGCGCCGAGGTATAGGTATACCAGGCGAGCACCAGCGTGAGAAAGGCGGTACCGAGAACAAAGGGCGCAATCAGTTTTGCACGGATGCTGCGTCTGAACATACGGATTTACTTGCCCAGGCTTTTCCAGAAGGCCACGGAACCGGGATGCGCCTCAAGCCCCGCAGGCAGGGCGGTCTGCGGCGAAAGCATGCCGAAATCCTCTACAGAGCCGCTGAGATACTGCCGGTTTTCCCACAATATCTTGTTGACCTCATACACAAAATCCTTGGGCAGATTCTTCCGTACCAGAATGCACGTCCAGTCGCCCAAGGTTTGTATGGGTTGGGTCACGCTTTTGTATTTTCCCGGCTCTATGACGTACGTGCCGGTTTTGAACTTTTTTTCCAGATGCTTCAGAACATCCTCTTCCACAGGCAGGATGACCACATCGGTGTGCTGCTCCATGAGCAGGATGAGGGGAACCGTGGTGCCTGCGGTATAGGCAAAGCAGTCGATCTCGCCGGCGACAAAACTGTCCGCGGTTTCCGCGTAATTGTTGAAGGAGGTGATCCAGCCCTGCTCCCGCAGCTTGTCGAAACTGGTATTGTAGCCGTACTTGAAAAGCAGGTTGAGAATGAATTCCGAAGCCGTGCCGGGCTTGAGCGAGGCAAAGCGCAACGGCATGCGCAGTTGGAGCAGATCCTTCACACTTTGTATGTTGTGCTGCTCCGCAAAGTCCCTGGGCAGCAGAAAGTACAGAACCTGCGGGTAGATATTGGCCATGAGCACGGTATTGTCCAGATTGATGCTCTTGTACTCCTCCTCGCCGGACAGGCTCGCGCCGAGAAAGCAGGCGAGGGAAAAGCCCATGTCGCCCGCGCTGCTGTTGATGCTGGCAATATTGGCCATGCCGCCGCCCATGCGGCTTGTGGTGGGGAGCATCCCTTTGCCCAGCACCTCCGCCATCCGTTCGCCCAGCACAAACCACTGCCCTCCGTTGGGGCCGGTCAAGAGGCGCACATGGGCGGGCCAGCCCGCTTTGGGAGAAGACGATGCCGCAAATGCGGGAGCCTGAAAAAGCACGCCAACAACGAACAACGCGAGCAAAAGGCATGTTTTGCGCATGAAAAACCTCCCAAGTTCTCTGAAAGCCTATCAGAGGCAAAGCAAGAGCGCAATCTTGCCGCGCATTCCGCTTTTTAACCGCGCGACATGCGGCAGAAATGTTCTCTATACAACGGGCGTTGCCGGGCCTCGGACGCAGCTTCAGGGGCAGACATCCGCCCCCTTCCCGAAAAGATCACGCCAGGAAGGGGCTGCCTGATCCTTGGCCGAAAGCTGCGGGGAGGCAACGGGCCAGGCGATGTTCAGGAAAGGATCGTTCCAGCGCAGGGAGCCTTCGTCTTCCGGGCAATAATAGTCCGTGCACTTGTAGCGGAAAAGGGCTGTCTCGCCGGTGACCACAAAACCGTGGGCCAGCCCCGGCGGAATCCACAACTGCCACTGGTTCGCCCCGGTGAGTTCCACCCCGTGCCACTGCCCGAAAGTGGGGGATGAAGGCCGGATGTCCACAGCCACGTCAAAAACGCTGCCCTGATCCACGCTGACCAGCTTGCCCTGGGGCCGCGTTTTCTGAAAATGCAGCCCCCGCAGGATGCCGTGCCCGGAGAGGGAGAGATTGTCCTGCACAAAGGGCAGGTCAATGCCTGCTGCGGCATACCGCTCCTGCTGCCAGGTTTCCACAAAAAAGCCGCGCGCATCTCCCCATACCCTGGGCTTGATCAGAAGAAGGCCCTCAATGGGCGCCGGCACTACTTCCATTTGCCTATTCCCGTATCCACCAGTTCCAGAAGATATTGGCCGTACCTTGTCTTGGCCAGGGGTTTGGCCAAGGCGCGCACGTCATCGGCAGAGATGAAGCCGTTGCGCCAGGCAATTTCCTCCAGGCAGGCCACCTTGAGCCCCTGGCGGTTTTCCACGGCCTGCACAAAGCTGCCCGCGTCCATGAGCGATTCGTGCGTGCCTGTGTCCAGCCAGGCAATGCCCCGACCCATGAGCTCCACATGCAGGTCGCCCCGCTGCAGGTAGGCATTGTTGACATCGGTGATTTCCAGCTCTCCCCGTGCCGAGGGCGTGATGCTGCGAGCAATGTCCAGCACATCGGCATCATAGAAATAGAGTCCGGTGACGGCAAAGTTGGATTTGGGGTAGGCGGGTTTTTCCTCGATGCTGACCACGCGGCGCTCCGCGTCAAATTCCACCACGCCGTAGCGCTGCGGGTCGCTCACATGGTAGCCGAAAATGGTGGCCCCACGGGAGCGGGCCATGGCCTTGCGGGTCAGATCGGGCATGCCGTGCCCAAAGAACACGTTATCGCCCAGCACAAGGCAGGTATTGTGGCCGCGAATGAAATCCCCGGCCAACAGAAAGGACTGGGCCAGACCTTCGGGGCGGGGCTGCTCCACATAGCGGAAAGAGCAGCCCCACTGCGAGCCGTCGCGCAGCAGCGCCTGATACAGGGGCAGATGTTCGGGCGTGGAGATGAGGCAGATTTCGCGGATGCCGGCCATCATCAGCGTGGCCAGCGGGTAATAGATCATGGGTTTGTCGTAAATGGGCATGAGCTGCTTGCTCACGCTCAGGGTCAACGGATACAGCCGCGTGCCCGAACCGCCCGCCAGCACAATGCCTTTCCATCGGGTCATGCTGCTCCTCCTGCGCCGCGATGCCGGTAGTTGGCCTCCATCCACCAGCGGTATTCGCCGCTGCGCACGCGCTCCAGCCACGGGCCGTTGTCCAGATACCAGCGCACGGTTTCGCGCAGGCCCGACGCAAAATCGTGGGCGGGCTTCCAGCCCAGTTCTCTTTCGATTCTGGTGCAATCGATGGCATAGCGGAAGTCGTGGCCGGGCCTGTCGGCCACAAAGGTAATGAGGTCGGCGTACGGCCCGGCGGCGGAGGGCGCCATCTCGTCCAGCAGGGCGCATACCGCGCGCACCACATCCACATTGGCCCGCTCGGCCCGGCCGCCCACATTGTAGGCCCGGCCAATGCGCCCGTCTTCCAGCACGCGGGCAATAGCCGCACAGTGGTCCTCCACATGCAGCCAGTCCCGGATATTGGTTCCCTGCCCGTAGACAGGCAGGGGCTTGCGGTCCAGAGCATTGCCGATGACCAGAGGAATGAGCTTTTCGGGGAATTGTCGCGGCCCGTAATTGTTGGAACAGTTGGTCAGGAGCACGGGCAGACCGTAGGTTTCGTGAAAGGCACGGACAAAATGGTCGCTGGCCGCCTTGGAGGCGGAATACGGGCTGTTGGGACTGTAGGGCGTGGTTTCGCGAAAAGGGGGATCCTCCGGTTGCAGGGCCCCGTACACCTCGTCCGTGGACACATGCAGAAAGCGAAAATCCGCCGCCGCTGCCGCAGGCAGCGCCTGCCACCAGTCCTTGACCACGCGCAGCAGCGAGGCCGTGCCCAGCACATTGGTGCGCACAAAGGCATCGGGATCGACGATGGAGCGATCCACATGGCTTTCGGCGGCAAAGTTGACCACAGCGTCAGGACGGTATGTGGCCAGCAGGCAGGCCACCAGTTCTGCGTTGCCGATGTCGCCGCGCACAAAAACGTGGTCGGGATCCTCCCGCAATGCGGCCAGATTGTCCGGATTGCCCGCATAGGTGAGCTTGTCCAGGGTGATGACGCGCACTCCCCGCCTGCGAGCCTGCAATACATAGCAGGAACCGATAAACCCCGCCCCTCCGGTGACAAGATGACAAGCCATGCGCACTCCCTGAAAAGCGTGTCAAAAAATATTTCCCATATCCGCAGAAAAGTCCAGAGCGCGGCGGCAGGTACGCGAAGAACAGCCTTTCCGCCGCTGCCCCGGAGCTCAGAACAGACAGTCCAGAAAAACTTCCCGCGACACGTTCTGCATATAGGCTTCCAGCGCCACCTCGCCAAGGCGGGCGGTGAGGTCGGTGCGCGTGTGGGGACAGCCGCGCAGCCGATCTTCCAGTTCCTTCACATCGCGCACGCCAAAATAGTCGCCAAGAATCCTGATGTCCTCCAACCGCCCTTTCCGCACGTCAAGGCGAATGTCCAGCACGCCGCCATCGGTGCGCGTTTCACGCGCAAAGGCATAGTCGGGCACATGGCCGTAATTCCATTCCCATGAGCGGTATTTTTCGTCCGCCAGAAGGTGGATGGCCTCCGCCTCTTCCCGGCGCAGATCAAGATTTTGCAAAACAGGCCCACCGGCCATGCGTTCCAGAAGAAAGGCCATGAATTCTTCAATACTCATGGGATGATCCAGAAAATCCGCAATATTGCCCACACGGCTGCGCACGCTTTTGACGGCCTTTCCCGCATACTTGGCCTCTCCCGGCCGGAGCACCGAGGAAAGAACCTCCAGATCGGCGGAAAAAAGCAGTGTCCCGTGGTGCAGCACCCTGTCCCTGTGCATGTACTGGGCGTTGCCGGAAATTTTTCTGCCGCTCACCTCCAGATCATTGCGCCCGGTAAAACCGCAGGGCAGGCCCAGAGCCTGGAGCGCATCAACCATGGGCTGGGCGAAACAGCGAAAATCCAGCAGGCCCGGCGCGTTGCCCAGCTTGATGAAGGTAAAGTTGAGGTTGCCCAGATCGTGAAAAACCGCTCCGCCGCCGGTCAGCCTGCGCACAACGGAGATGCCGTTTTCTCGCACAAAATCCACATTGATTTCCGCAAGGGTGTTCTGGTTTCGCCCCACAATCACGGCCCGCGCGTTGCGCCAGAGCATGAACACGTCTTCATCGCTGTTGCGCAGCAGCCACTCTTCGGCCGCCAGATTGAAGCTTGGGTCTGTGGAGGGATGATGGAGAATACGCATGTCTGCCTCCTGCCGAGCGGCCTGCCCGGATTGCTGCAACGGGATGCCGTGGCCCAAGAGGTTACGGTTTTTCCAACAAAGGCACGCGGGCGTCTTTGCCGTGCAGCGCCAGCCAATAATCAAGAAGTTTTTCCAGCGCCGCATCGCCCCGGATGCGGGCCTGGTTTTTCGCCTGCCGCACATGAGCCCCGGCATCAGGCATCGGGCTGATGCCCCGCGCCACGCTTTGGGCGATCTGCTCCGCCTTGTCCGCACTCTTGCGGCCCAGGCGCAAAAGGTGCAGCAGCACGTCATGCTCCGGGAAGTAGCGGGCGCAGCGGGCCATGACCTCCAAGGCCTCGTCCTGCCTGTTTCCTTTTTCCAGATGTTCCGCCAGCAAGAGCCAGCCGCCGCGCCACAGCGGCTCCCGTTCAAGTTCCCTGCGGCAGCGGTCTTCACAAAAATTTTCTTTGTCCAGTTCCCTGTTGCGCCTCTGCTCTTCCTCTTCGGGCAGCGCCAGCCAGAACTTGAGCGTCGGCCCCAGACAGAGGCGGTAGCCGTCCAGCGCGGCCAGAAGGTGCAGATCCGGCCGCAGGGAGCGTGCGTGGCGTTGGTGCAGTACCTGGGCATTGTGGGTATCGTGGTCAAAACGCCCCGGCGTCTGGCTGGTGTGGTGAAAGATCACACCCGCGCTTTCCACAGCCAGCTTCAGCCCCCGCGCACGCAGGGTGCAGCAGAGGTCCAGGTCTTCAAAACCGTTGCGGTATTCCTCATGAAAGCCGCCACAGTCTGCAAAAACCGCGCGCCGCAAGAGCATGGCCGCCCCGGTGATGGCCTGCAGAGGGTGCCTGTTTCGGGCCGCAGCATACTTGCCGGGAAAATGCTCGTACAAATGCCCCAGCGTGGAAAAAGGCGAAATGCAGACGCCGCAGTGCTGTACCGTGGTGTCGGGATAGAGCAGCAGCGGCCCCACAGCCCCCATGCGCTCCGAGGCCAGCAGGGCCGCGCGCAGGGGCGGCAGCCAGCCGGGGGTCACTGTTGTGTCGTTGTTCAGAAAAAACACCAGATCACCATCGCAGGCGCGCGCCCCGGCATTGCAGCCTCTGGCAAAGCCCACATTCTCCGCCATGCGCAGCGCACGAAAAGACGCGCCGAAAAGCGCCCTGCCCAGAGGCTCAAGCTCCGCCACAGTGTCGTCGGTGGAAGCATTGTCCACCACCACAACTTCCATATTTTCGCCCGCGCCATGCGCGGCCAGCGAGCGCAGGCATGCGGCGGTCATGGCCCACAGATTCCAGACCGGTATGATCACGGACACGCGCGCGTCCTGGCTCATACTCCCTCCCTCTTCATAAAATTCCGGGCCAGATCCACAAAATTGCGCGCCCAGCAGGGGATTGCCGGAGCAAAAATGTGCGTGTACGAAGCCCACACATTCTTGTACAACAGACCGTCAAAACACAGTGCCGCGTCCGCGGGATGCCGCCCCATACCCCTGCCCCGGCTCAGGCTCAGAGCATGAGGCGGAGGTGTTTTTTCCCAGAGGCAACGCGAGTAGTGAAATTCGTGCCCCAACAGCTCCATGCCGCGCGGAAACCAGGGATTGTCGCCAGTCACCACGGCGCGCACGTAGCCCAAGCCCTGGGGACGCTCCTGAAATTCCGCCCGCACCGGAAAAACGCCGCTCATGGGCCACTGCGCGCCCGCACTCTCCATGACACGGGCCAGCAGCAGAAAACCGCCACATTCGGCATATATGGGCATGCCCTCCCCGGCCCATCGGGCCAGAAAACGCATGGCGGGCGAAGTGCTCAGGGCCCGGCCCCAGTCTTCGGGAAAGCCCCCGCCCAGATACAGGCCGTGCAACTCGCCCACGCCGGGCCAAATCCATGAGGATGCTGCCCCGCTTGCAAGCGGCGGGCATTCCGGCAGGCTTGCAGCCTCCCCCACCAGCGCAAGCTCCACCAGTTCCGCCCCGCTCCGGGCAAGGGCTTCGAGATTTTCCGGATAGTAAAACCAGAAGGCGCTGTCGCGCACATAGCCGATACGCGGCCTGCGCGCGGAACGCCGTCGTACACCGGAGCACATTTCTTCCGGTCTGGGGGCAGGATCTTCTGGCGCATCTTCCGGCCAGAAGGGGGGCGTTTCGGGCAGGCACGGCGCGCGGGCGGCGGCTTCAAGCACAGAGGGCATGTCCACATGCCCTTCCACAAAATCTCCCAGTTCTTCCAGCAGACTGTCCAGTTGCGGCGTCAGCCTGCCGCCGCTGGTGGCAATGCCCATGTGGCGTTCGGGCAGGGGATTGCGCTCCATGCGCGGCAGCGCACCCAGAACGGGAAGGTCGGTATATTCCTCCAGAACACGGCGCAGAAGGCTTTCGTGCCGTGCCGAGCCCACCTGATTGAGCACAAGCCCGGCAAAGGTCAGGTCGGGCTCGAAGGCCAGCACCCCGCGCACCAGAGCCGCGGCGGTGCGCGTCATCTTGGTACAGTCCAGGGCAAGCACGAGGGGGCAGCCCAGCGTGCGGGCCAGAGCCGCTGTGGAGCAGGAGCCGGCCACGTCCAGCCCGTCAAAAAGACCCCGGTTGCCCTCCACCAGCGCCAACAGCGGCGCATGTACGCCAGCCTCCCGCAGGGAATGCGCGAAAAGCGCCCGCAGCCCGTCCGGCGCAAGCACATGGGGATCAAGGTTGACCGCCGTTTGCCGGGCCGCCATGCCGAGCCACGCCGCGTCAATATAGTCGGGCCCCTTTTTGAAGGGTTTGACCGTCACACCCCGGCGCGCAAAGGCCCGCGCCAGCCCCAGCGAAAGCAGGGTCTTGCCGCCGCCCCCCGACAGAGCGGACACGCACAGCCGCGCGCAAGCGGCACGGGCAGAGGAGTCAGAAGGGCTGCTCATGCCACGCGCATCAGTGACGGAACGAACGTTGGCCGGTAAAGACCATGGCCACCTGCGGACTTGCCTCATTGCAGGCCATGATCACTTCCGCATCGCGCAGAGAACCGCCGGGCTGGGCAATGGCCGTCACGCCCTGGGCAATGGCCGCGTCCACACCGTCACGGAAGGGGAAAAAGCCGTCGGATACCAGCACACTGCCCTCCAGGCCGCCCCGCGCCGCAGCGGTGCGCCGCTCCACATCTGCCAGTTTTTCGGCCAGGGCGGCGTCCGCCGCAGCCTTTTGCTTCAGTTCGTACAGGGAAAGGCCGCATTCGCGGAAAGACAGCGTATCGGCATACTTGGTATGGGCCTTGTGCGCCGCCAGTTCCACACAGCCCACCCTGTCCTGCTCGCCCGTGCCGATGGCCAGGGTGGCGCCGCCCCGCGCAAAAATGACGGAATTGGACGTGACTCCCGCCTCCACCGCCCAGGCAAAGCGCAGATCGTCCAGTTCCGCAGGGGAAGGAGCCCGTGCGCTCACCGACAGGCCATCGCTGGCGGCGGTGGCGGGCAAAAAGTCCGTGCCGGAAAGAATGCGGTTGACAAAGGATTTTTGCAGCACAAGGCCGCCGTCGGCCAGGCTCTTGATATCCAGAAAGGCGGAACGCGTCAGATCCTCCAGGCGGCCCAGGCCGGGAAGCTCCATGATGCGCAGGTTTTTGCGCTTTTTCAGAACTTCCACCGCGCCTTCCTCAAAGCCCGGCGCGGCCACCACCTCGAAATAGCTGGCGGCAACCATTTCCGCGGCTTGCAGGGAGAGCGGGCGGTTCACCACCACAGCCCCCCCGAAGGCGGCAATGCGGTCGCACCAGAAGGCTTTTTCCAGAGCTGCGGCTACGCCGTCCCCGCTCCAGGCCGCGCCGCAGGGATTGTTGTGCTTGAGGATGACCGCTGCCGGACGCTCCGTGAGATATTGCAGGATGTTGGCTCCGTTATCCACGTCCGTCAGATTGGTCTTGCCGGGGTGCTTGCCCGCCTGAAGCATCTGGGCTTCGGTCATGGCGGAAACAATGCCCTGCCCCGGCCCGCGCCAGGTCAGGCCGCCGCAGGTGATGCTGCCCTGCCGCAATTCATAGAGCGCGGCGGGCTGATCGGGGTTTTCCCCGTAGCGCAGGCCCTTGCGCTCATTGTCCAGCGTCCAGACGCGTTTGCGGTAAACAAGCTTTTCGTCTCCCAGAAGAATGGTCATTTCTTCGGGAAAGTCGTCCTTGTGCACGGTTGTGTAGATGGCCTTGATGTCCGGCATGCTTTTCTCCTGCCATTTTTGCCCGCGCCTGCCGAAAAAACCGGATTTTCCGCATGCGGCAACGCGGATCTGCGCCAATCCGCAAAGTCTAGCATATTTCGCCGCAAACCGCCAGCCTGCGGCCCCGCCCCGGTGGCCTCTGGCCTGCGGCGCGGTAGTGTGGTAGCCTGTTTTCATGATTGATTATGCCCGCGCCCTCAACGAAGCACAGCATCAGGCCGCCACCAGCGGCCCCGGCCCGGTTCTGGTAGTAGCCGGCGCAGGCAGCGGAAAAACGCGCACCATCGTGTACCGCCTGGCCTGGCTGGCCGAGCACGGAGTGGAGCCGGACGCCATCCTGCTCCTGACCTTTACCCGCAAGGCCGCGCAGGAAATGCTGCAACGCGCGGGGCAACTGCTTGACCACGGCTTGACCGGCGTGCGGGGGGGCACCTTTCACGCCTTTGCTTTCGGCGCGCTGCGCCGCTGGAAGCCCGCCTGGCTGGACGACAGACCCTTTACAGTCATGGACGCGGCCGACATCACCGCTGCGGTCAAGCACTGCAAGGATCGGCTCAGGCTGGGCAGGGGCGACCGCTCCTTCCCCAAAACCCAGAGTATCGTGGGGCTTTTGAGCAAGGCCCGCAACAAGGAAGTTTCTCTGGAGGACGTTCTGCGAAAGGAGGCCTTTCACCTGCTGCCCCATGCGACCGGCCTGCAAGAACTGGATGCGGCCTATGCGGACTACCGCCGGGAAAAGGGCCTGCTGGACTACGACGACCTGCTCTTTGAACTGGAAGACCTGCTGCGCGAAAACGCCCTGGCCGCCGAGGCCCTGCGGGGGCAGTTCCGGCACATTCTGGTGGACGAATATCAGGACACCAATCTGGTGCAGGCCCGCATTGTGCGCCTTCTGACCGGCCCGGAAGACCGGATGACGGGCAATGTCATGGCGGTGGGCGACGAGGCCCAGTCCATCTATGCCTTTCGCGGGGCCAATGTGCGCAATATTCTGGACTTTCCCAAGCTCTTCCCCGGGGCGCGCATTGTCCGTCTGGAAGAAAATTACCGCTCCACCAAGCCTGTTCTGGACGTGGCCAACAGCCTGCTGGCCCATGCGGCCGAGTCCTTCCGCAAGACGCTGTTCACACGCAAGGAGGGCGGCGAGCCGGTACGCCTCTTCACCCCCTTGAGCGACATGAGCCAGGCCGCCCTGGTGGTGCGCCGCATCAGGGAACTGTTGCAGCTTCACCTGCCGCACGAGATCGCGGTGCTTTTCCGCTCCGGCTTCCACTCCTACATGCTGGAAATGGCGCTGAACCAGGCCGGTATCGCCTTTCGCAAGTACGGCGGCCTGCGCTATGCCGAGGCGGCCCACGTCAAGGATGTCATGGCCCTTGCGCGCCTGCTCCTCAACCCTCTGGATCTGCCCGCCTTTGCCCGCGTGGCGGCATCGCACAGCGGCATCGGCCCCAAGACCGTGGAAAAACTGTATCTCGTGGCCCGCAGCGGCGACCCCGCGGCCACGGAAAAAGCCTTTGCGAAATTCCCCGGATTTCTGGAAGACATGCGGCTTGTGGAGCGCCTGCGCGCGGCCTCTGCCTCGCCCGCCGACATTCTGGCCGCCCTTCTGGAGCACTACCACCCCCGCCTTGAGAGCCTCTACCCCGAAGACTGGCCGCGCCGCCGCCAGGGGCTGGAAGAAATTGTCCAGATGGCTGCCAGCTATACGGATCTGGATCTCTTTGTGGCCGATCTGGCGCTTGACGCGCCGGAGGAGGAGCACGACGACCCGGCCGAAGACAAAATCACCCTGTCCACCGTGCATTCGGCCAAGGGCTTGGAATGGAACGCCGTGCTGCTGATTGATCTGGTGGAAGACCGCTTTCCCTCACGCCACGCCCTGGCCCAGCCCGAAGACTTTGAAGAGGAACGCCGCCTCATGTATGTGGCCTGCACCCGCGCCCGCCACAGCCTTGACCTCTACGCGCCGGTGGCGCTCTACAACCGGGCGGAGCGCGGCAGCCGCCACGTCGGGCAGAGCCCTTTTCTGCGGGAGCTTGCGCCGGGGCTGGTGGAGGAATGGCAGGAAGGCTTCGGCGGTGCGCTTTCCCGCCGCGCTCCGGCGGGCAGCCTTGCTTCCGCGCGGGCGGCAGGAGATGACGCGCCCGCGCATGCCGCCCTGCCTCCCTGGGCAAGTAGAAAGCGCGCCCTGCACGATGCCGTACCTCTCCCCACAGACGGCGAAGCACCCCCGCTCTTCTTCACATCCTCCCCCGCCGCTCCGGAAGACGCTCATTTCTGCCACTGCCGCCACCGCATCTTCGGACGCGGAAAAATTGTCCGGCATATCCCGCCCGACAAGGTGCAGGTCAACTTTCCCGGTTTCGGCCTCAAGGTCATTTTGAGCGAGTACCTGCAAATGGAGAATTGAGCATGAACGCGCGCGCCCTGCCGGAAAAACGCCCTGCGGAATGGTCGGAAGACGGCATTCTGGCCTGTCTGTCCCGCCATTTTCCCCTGACCCACCCCTCCCTGCTGCTGGGGCGCGGCGACGACTGCGCCGTGCTCAAGGCGGGCCGCCCGCTGGCCGTCAGCACAGACCTGTTTCTGGAAGACACGCATTTTCGCGGCGCCTACTTCACGCCCGAAGACATGGGCTACAAGGCGCTGGCCGTCAACGTCAGCGACCTGGCCGGATGCGGAGCGCGGCCCCAGGGCTTCACGCTCTGCCTGGGCCTGCCCGCCTGGGCCGACATGGCGTGGCTGGACGCTTTTTTCGGCGGCATGGCCCAGCTGGCCGACAGCCGGAACATGGTTCTGGCGGGCGGGGATCTTTCGCGCTGCGACAAATTAACCGTCAGCGTCACCGTATGGGGCGAGCCTTCGGATCCGGGAGATTTTCTGGTTCGCGGCGGGAGCATGCCCGGCGACATCCTTTTTGTTACCGGCCCCCTGGGGCTGGCCCGTGTCGGCCTGAGCGTTCTCGAAAGCCACGGCCGCAAGGCTCTGGAATCCTGGCCCGCAGCCTGCGCCGCCCACCTGCGGCCCCGGCCGCATGTGGACGAAGGCCTTATGCTGGCCCGCGCGGGGTTCAATGCCCGGCCTCCGGCGCTGATGGATATTTCTGACGGGATCATGCGCGATCTGCCCCGCCTGCTGGGGCTTACCGGAGAATTGAGCGCCACCTGCCCGGAAAAGCGGTCCGGGCTGGGCGCACAGATTGTGCTGGCCCGGGGGCAGTTGCATCCGGAAGTCCTCCGCCATGCGGAGCAGAAAGGCAAAAATCCCGTCCATGAAGCTTTGCTGGGCGGTGAGGACTACTGCCTGCTCGGCTCCTGCGCCCCCGACATGCTCCCCCCCCTGCACGCGGCCATTCCCGGCCTGACCAGCATCGGCGTGGTGACGGACGGTGGCGGCATTGTCTGCAATCACGAGCCGCTGGACAGCCTTGCCTCCATGCGCGGTTTTGACCACTTTGAGCCCCATGCAGGGGAAAGCTGACATGCGCGCCCACATCGGCGTGGTCACCTGGAACCGCCTGGAACTGACGCGCCTTTGCCTGGAAAGCCTGCTGGAAAAAACGCCGCCGGAGTATACCCTCACCGTGGTGGACAACGGCAGCACCGACGGCACCCCCCTCCTGTTGCAGGCAATGGCCGCCCGGCATCCCCACATGCGGGTGCATCTGCTTGCCCGCAACATGGGTGTGGCCGTGGCCTCCAATCTGGCCTGGGACGATGCGGCGCAGGCGGATTTTTTTGTCAAGCTGGACAATGATGTGGAAATTCGCGATGCGCTCTGGCTTCAGCGGCTCATGGCAATGCTGGCGGCCAATCCCTGCCTGGGCATGGCCGGGTATGCCCTCTGCCCCTGGCATACGGGCAGTCCCCTGCCTCTGGCGGACGGCCTGGTGGCGCAGGAAACGCCCTGCTGCAACGGGGCCTGCGTCTGCATCCCGCGCGGCACGCACCGGGAACTGGGCTTCTGGAACGAGGCTTACGGCCGGTACGGCTATGAGGATCTGGAATACAGCTGGCGGGCGCGCAGGGCGGGATACAGGCTGGCCTACGCGCCCCACAGGGGGGCTGTTGTCCACCACGGCAGCGATCCCCGGCGTCTGGACATGGAGCAGGAAAAAATCAAGCTGACCAGCCGTACGGCGGAGCTTTCGGGCACCAAGGCGTACCTCCTGCACCTGCTGCTGTTTGAAAAAGGCGTCCTGCCCCTGAAAATGGGGCGCAAATACCTGCCCGTGCGCGGCGCAAAAGGCCTGTCGTTTGCTCTCAACCCCGCCCACAGGCCCGTGCAGAAGCTGCTGGCGCGCATGGCGAAAAGCATTGACGTCAATGACGCAGGCGAGCTTTCGCGCCTTGATCTGCGCGCCTGGCAGGGCGGGGAACCGCCGCAACACCCGGAAAGGAAGACTCTGTGACCGTCTCCATCAAAACACGCCCTGCCTCCCGACGGGGCAACCTCCTCTCCCCAACCGCGCTGCGGGCGATGGCTTCTGTCTGCCGGGACGCCTGGCAGCAGAGTCTGCTTTCGGGCTGCAACGGCAATGCCAGCTTTCGTCTGGAACACGCGCCCCACATGGTCTGCCTGACCCGCTCCGGCGCGGCCAAAGGGCGCCTTGCTCCCGAAGACTGCTGCGTGCTGGATGTTGCCAACGGCAGACTGCTGCACGGCAGCGGGCCGTCCAGCGAGGCAGGCATGCACCTGGCTGTTTACCGCGCCCGCCCGGACTGCGCGGCCATTTTGCACACCCACCCGCGCCGTATGCTGGCCCTCAGCCTGCGCCTCCACGGGCGGGAGGAAGATTTTTTGCGCCTGCCCCTTTATGAGGCCGAAGTCTGGCGGGCCAGACTGGCCTTTGCGCCAGCCCTGCCCCCCGGCAGCGAAGAACTTGCCCTGGCCGTGGCCGAAGCCGCCCGCGCGAAGGCCGCCGTATGGATGGCAGGGCACGGCCTGTGCGCCACAGGCACGAGCCTTGCCGCAGCACTCTGCCTGACCGAGGAACTGGAACACCTCGCGGCTGTCCAACTTCTGGCCCTTGGCGGGGAGCAGCCCCGGCAAATGCCTGTGCAGCCGTGAGGCGGCAGGCTCTCCGGAAAGGATTCTCTGGGCTTCCGCCCCTCTTTTTGGGGTAGACCCCCAGAAGGTCGGCAGGGACACGCAACCGGAAGTGGTATGTGCGTCCCCTCAAAAGCGGGGTGGGGGTCTTGAATGACAAAGCTCTTATTCCCCGTGTGTAGCACGTTTGTGTAGCAAACGGAGGAATAAGAGCTTTATTGTCTCACTTTGGGAGGGTTAAAACCCCCAGCTTTAGCTGGCAGCTTTAGCGTTTCTTGTTTAAAGTTTTCCCATGAGCGATTATCGTCATGG
>NZ_RQYH01000111.1 GCF_003860215.1 Desulfovibrio sp. OH1186_COT-070
CTTTTGCCAGCCCGCCAAGCTGTCGGCGGATTTCATCCGCAATCGCCAGCTTTAGCTGTTGCCCGATACCACCGGCTTTAGCCGGTGGAGCATTCATTTGAAAAGTGTTTGATATATTTTCGTCACTCTTCAAGCACGAGGCCTTGAGTTCAACTATAGATTCAAAGTATGATTCATCGTCAAATCTGAAAAGATCTTTATCAAGGTGCGCATGAGATCCGTATTTTATTCCCAGAGTATATGCCCATTGCGTTTTTATGGAAAGTTCAATTCGTTCTATTGCGTCTAACAATAATATACGCAGATCTCGATCAAAGAGATAAATATCAAGGACAGAATCAAAAGTTGTGGCTTCGTGGAATTGGTGAGGGTCCCGGCTCTTCTCAAAAGGCAGCCAGTATGCTTCCAGGTGGTAATAATTGATGTGAGCCAAATATCTCATTGCCCGTTCTGGATCATCAATAATCATTCCTCGCTCTGAGAGTATTTCGACTTGTCTTTCAAGTGTGGTTGCGGGTTTTTCGTAGCATTTTTTTTCACCCATGCTCTCACCACCCCTAAAAAAAGAACCGCCCTGGTGCGCATTGTCAAGAGGCGTGGGCGGTGTTGTTGGAAGTAATCTATGTATTCATGCAATTTTCGTCAAGAGTGATTTGCATAAAACCGACGAAAAATCTGCGGCGTTGCGACTGGTTATCGAAGTGAACCCCCGTCCCGACCGAAGGCGGCGCGGGACGGCGGCTTTTTTGCGTGCATGATCTCGCCTTGCCCGTCGAGCATCACTGGGATAGGATGTGTGTATGGGGGCTGGACGAAAGCCGGGT
>NZ_RQYH01000112.1 GCF_003860215.1 Desulfovibrio sp. OH1186_COT-070
CTCGGTCGTCTTGAGGGGGAACCGTGGGCCGCCCTGCCCGCTCCGCCCTTGTCGCCTGTGGTGAATGGAGCAGGAGCAATGCCCGTTCTCCAGACCACGTTGCCCCAGACCGCTGCCGTTCAAGTCAATGTTGCTGACCCGATGACAGAAAGTGAGGAGAATCCACGCTTGAGCAAGGTCTTTGAAATGTACCTTGCGGAGAAAGGAAGAAGCCTCTCTGTGGGAACTGTGGTGGAATTCAAACTGTCCACCAGAAGATTCACGGAATTTGCCGGAGATTTGCCCATTCAGGCATACAACAAGAGGCAACACATTATCAGGTTCAAGGATGCCCTGCTGAAGCTCCCAACACGCCTTCCAAGACGGCTCCAACAGATGACGCTCCCCGAAATACTCAACAGGCTTGAAAGAGAACGTGGAGAAGAACGCCAGACCCTCACCGCCGTAACCGTCAATTCAAAGTATCTGTCTGCACTGCACACGGTCTTTGAATACGCCATTGCCAACGGGATACTGGAAAACAATCCATGCAGTGGTGTAAAAGCGCAGGGAGGAGATATAAACAAGATAGCATTTTCCAGTTCTGACCTGAATATTCTGTTCCAAGAATCACGTCTGTACCACAAGGACAAGACCAAAGGGCGCATGGGGAATCTGTGCAATACGGATATGCGGAGCAAGCTTGAGGAATATCGCTGGTTTGTCTTGCTCGCACTGTTCACGGGAGCGAGAATAGAAGAACTGGGGCAACTGGACAAAGCGGACGTGAAGGAAGAACAGGGCGTCTGGTACATTCATATTCACGGAGATATGAGCACGAACAGGCGCGTCAAGAACGCCTCATCCGTGCGGAAAGTTCCGCTGCACAAGAAGCTTCTGGAAATGGGATTTCTCGCATTCGCACAGCGGACGGAAAACGCACAGCGCCGAAGACGCAACAGGAGGAATACGGAAGAACAGGCGGCGAGGAAGCTCTTTGCGTCTTTCTCCCCTGACCGTGTGCGGGGGCGCACGAGCCACGCTTTCTCGCGCTGGTTTACCCGCTTCCTTGACAGCCTGGAGCTTGAGGACAGACAGCGCAAAAGCTTCCATTCCTTCCGGCACACGTTCAAGAGGGACGGGAGAAATACCGAAGGGATGCCGCCGGAAATTCTCGATGCCCTCCAAGGCCACGCGCAACAGGGCGTCGCGGCCCGCTATGGCAGGGACGAGGAAGGCGGGCGGTATGCCTTGCCTGTT
>NZ_RQYH01000113.1 GCF_003860215.1 Desulfovibrio sp. OH1186_COT-070
GTGGGCTGCTGTGGGCATATGTTCCTCGCTTACGGTTGAAGACAAGCGAACTGTGCCACAAAATGAAAATTTAGACAATTTCGTGACTACACTGCCTAGACCAAAAGAAACAGCCCGGCAAGGAAGCTGGAACCTTCCCCACCGGGCCTAACCTGAACCCCTGTAAAGGAGGGAATCATGGCTGACAGGACGCATAGCATGGACAACGGACAGGCCGCAATCAAGGCCCAACTGCTTGAGTTGTTGGGGGACACCTACGGCAGGCTGACGGCCCTCGAAGAGAAGATTGACCCGACCCCCGTTCCCTTGCCGGACAGCATAAGGACTGCCGCGCTCTATACCTGCAAGCGGCTGGCTGATGAACAGGCGGCCCTGCGGAAAGCGGCAGAGGACTTTTCCCGGCAGGTAGAGGCCTTCAGGGTAGCCGTAAGCCGTGAAGCCAAACCCCTTGCGCTGGGCGGCAACCGTTCGGCTTGGAGCGTTATCTTTGAAGGGCAGCAGCGCCTGCTTTGTCGGCATGCGGAAGCGGTAGATGCCACGCTTGGTTCTCTGCTTGAGGGCACTTCCGCCATGCGCCGCTTGATTGCCTACTCTGCGGAAGAAGCCTTGCTGGAAGATATCGCACACGGCGAGGTGCCCCGCCATGAGTAAGGAATGCACCATCACAATCGGCCTTGAGGACTGCGGCCTTATCCTGCTGGGCATGGGGAGCATCATCGATACGGACATGCGGGTGTCGGGGGATGGGCAGATGGCCCTTGCCCGGCTGCTCCAACTGCTGGGAGGTGCTGTTCTGGAAGC
>NZ_RQYH01000114.1 GCF_003860215.1 Desulfovibrio sp. OH1186_COT-070
GCTTCAACTTCTGGGGCGTGAGCCTCTACGGCGGCTGGGTATACAACAACTTCGGCCTCACCGCCGATGTGGGCTATACCAGCAACTACAACAAGCTGCAGCAGGATCTGCCCGCCTCCATGCAGATGCGCGACCTCAAGGCCGACGTGACCAGCCATGCCTGGAATACGGGCCTCAAGGCGGAATACAAGTTCAATGCGGGCGTGCTGGACATCATCCCCCATGTGGGCGTGCGCTACATGGGCCTTGTGACCGACAAGCATGACGTGACCAGCAGCGGCGACACGGTCTTTGAAGTGGACCGCAGCGTCCAGTCCATCTGGACGTTCCCCTTGGGCGTGACCCTTGCCGCCAATCTGGAAAGCGCAAACGGCTGGACCTTCAAGCCGCAGTTGGACCTTGGCGTCATCCCGGCCACGGGCGACGTGAAGGCCAGAAGCAAGGTGCGCATCCCCGGAGTGGACAGCAGTGCCGAAATGAAGATGCAGGTGGTGGACTACCTCACCTTTGACGGCGGCGCGGGCTTTGAACTGGCCAAGGGCGACTTCAGCGTCGGCCTGAACTACAACCTCCAGGCTTCACAGCACCGCACCGGACACGGTGTCTTCGGCACGCTGCGCTACGAGTTCTAGCCTGTAGCCTTTTCCTTCCCTGCCGGGCACAGCCACTTTGGCTGTGCCCGGCAGCACTGCATTCCGGCTTTAGCCAGTTGAGCGAAGCGAAACAGAAAACCACCCGCTGTGCGGGTGGCGACAAAGGTTATACCCCAAAAAACACCTTTTCCATACGAT
>NZ_RQYH01000115.1 GCF_003860215.1 Desulfovibrio sp. OH1186_COT-070
GTTGATTTATAAATGTATCACTATGACGCTACACATATTATCGCTCTTATTTTGAATGGATTTTTTATAACATTTATGCCATTAACTATTAAATATGGGAATATATTTATAACTATTGTTTGGATAATACTTGGAGTGATAAATGCAATTTATATTTATCGCAAGAACGCAAAAATGAAAAAAGAACAAGGCAATAAGAAGTGAATATGCTATTATGCCGAGAAAATTTATTGTGTGTTAAGAAGAACCCTTAATTAAACTTGTAGACGAATGTCAACATAGCATAAGCTATTAAGCCGACCAGTCGATAAGTTTTGGGTTCGTTAAGGGTGCCGAGACTCAACGTCAATAAAGCAATTTTGTAGTTAGCGATAATAAAGTATTACGTAAAGTAATCAAATTATTAAAATACAATATGATTAGGAGTGATTAGATGAGTATTTGGTTCTTTATAGTTATTGCAGTATTAGGTAGTATCTTTATTTTATGGAGATTAATGTTTAGAGGATAAAAAGAGAGTACTAATTTTAGGGAGTTAGAAGCGAGTTTCTTCTTGTCTTGATACTATAAGAAATAATTTTCTTTTTTTAAATGTGAATAGATACTGATATTTCAGGGTTTTTCTCTGCTTTTTTTGTATTTTAAGAGCCGTCAAACTATATAAAATACCCCTACTTGCTCTAAAAAGGAGTGATAATTTTGAAATGGATTTTGTTTAGTATACAAATGATTTTGGCAATATTTTTGGTGTTCTTTGCTTATAAACAAATGAATCAAAACTATTTAGATT
>NZ_RQYH01000116.1 GCF_003860215.1 Desulfovibrio sp. OH1186_COT-070
GACGTAAACAAAAGCAAGTAATTACTTCTTTAATATCAGTTACATGTATATTATAAATTGCCATTACATATATATCAACTACAAAAATCTTATGATCTCTTACTAATGAATATTTGAAAAAGGGTAATTTATACGTCTAAACAATAATGCATTACGAAATTATACGAATTCTCACTTGAAGATCCTACTTATAATGAACTCCTAGCAAAATAAAATTACTGGATACACTTTTAATTGAACGATAAAATTTATCGAAAGCAAACGTAAATTAAAACAACATCCAATCTCAAATTATTAATGAAGACAGAGGCTAATTTTCTATGTACTCCAATAATAGATTAATGGAAAATATAACTTATTAGGTTTGGTTTATTAGAAGAAATTCGTCTTGGAAATAAAAAGTATAATCGCTTATATCCTAATAGACCTTATTAAGAGTATCTTCAAGCCAGTGATATAGATGAATTTCTATTGTTTACTTCGAGTTTTACTTGACAATACACATTGTAAAAATAGATCTTTTGATTTTATTGTTGCTTATGCATTTTATCTTAGAGCTTACAAGTATAGTATTTACAAGAATCATTTTTCAGACAAAAATGACAATATTTATTGTGTGTTAACTAATAAATAATTAGCTTCAAGTCTATCTTGCGAACGCAGAAAATAACTTGTATTAAAAAAGAGTTAGAAGTAAGTAGGTTACTTCGTTGTGAAAGAGGCTCTTTCGATAAGGTTGATAGATTGCATATTAGTTTGCCTAAAGTTAGTGATATCAAT
>NZ_RQYH01000117.1 GCF_003860215.1 Desulfovibrio sp. OH1186_COT-070
TGGCCGCAGAGGCCCTGTCGGATTCCATGGCGACGACGAATTGCTCGACCATATAGTCGCCTGCATCCAACGTTCTCCCTTCACTGGCGAAGGCTGCCGGAAAGTGTGGGCCAAGTTGCGCTTTGATGGGATCAGGACTTCCCCTCAGCGAACGCTTCGGCTCATGCGGGAGAATAACCTGCTTGCCGTGCGCAACCCTGGAAGACCTCACGGCCCCAAAGCGCATGACGGGACGATCAAGACAGAGCGGGTGGATGAGATGTGGGGCACAGACATGACCACGACGATGACCGCACGGGAAGGCAACGCATCGATCTTCCTGGCGGTGGATCACTGTTCTTTGGAGTGTGTCGGCATCCACGCCGCCAAGTGCGGGACGCGTTTTGAAGCCCTGGAGCCGATTCGCCAGGGCGTGCGCCACAGCTTTGGCGCCTTTGGCCCCGCAGTGGCTGAAGGCCTGACTCTGCGGCACGACAACGGCAGTCAGTACGTTTCCAGGGTGTTTCAAGAGGAAATTTCCTGTCTGGGTATTCAGAGTTCGCCATCCTTTGTCAGAGAGCCCCAAGGCAACGGCATCGCGGAGCGGTTCGTTCGGGCCTTGAAGGAGAACCTGCTCTGGATTCGGCGGTTCGACACTGTGGAGGAACTCCGCCTCGCCCTCTTGGAATTCAAGGACACGTACAACCGGGAATGGATCATTGGACGCCACGACTACAAGACTCCGTCAGCGGTGCGGGCCATCCAGAAAGAGGCCGTGAACATCGCGGCTTGATCAAC
>NZ_RQYH01000118.1 GCF_003860215.1 Desulfovibrio sp. OH1186_COT-070
TCGTTGGAGTGTCAGAAAGTGCGAAATATAATGCTTCACCTGTTATTTTTACTAATAATAAAACGATGAAAAAAATTAACCCAGCATTATCATCAGACAAAACCAATTCAGTAGTTGTCAAAGATAGTCATTGGAATGATAAAAAGGTGAAAAGTGATTTAGAAGTGATTGGTATTGATGACTTTGTAAAAAATCTACCAGGTTATAAACCTCAAAACTTAACAATGAATTTCATGATTACATTCTTGTTTGTTATTTCAGCTACAGTTATTGGAGTATTCCTATACGTGATTACTCTACAGAAAAAGAGTTTATTTGGTGTATTAAAAGCACAAGGGTTTACGAATGGTTTCTTAATGAAGATGGTATTAGCACAAACCTTTATATTAGCTTTAATTGGCTCATTAATTGGATTAATTTTGACTTTGCTTACAAGTCTAATTTTACCCAAAGCGGTACCTATTCAGTTTGATGTTGTAACTCTTATTATTTTTGGTATTGTTCTAATATTTATTTCACTTGTAGGTAGTCTTTTCTCAGTACTGTCTATTAGAAAAATTGATCCACTTAAGGCAATCGGATAAGGAGGCTTCATTGTGTTAAAATTTGAGGAAGTGACAAAAGAATTTAAAGATGGAAATCATATGATTAAAGCAGTTAAACCAACATCGTTATCTTTTGAAAAAGGCGATTTTATAGCTATTGTTGGTCCTTCTGGTTCTGGTAAAAGTACATTTCTAACAATGGCTGGTGCCTTACAAACACCTACAT
>NZ_RQYH01000119.1 GCF_003860215.1 Desulfovibrio sp. OH1186_COT-070
TTTTCTAAATTTGGAGGAGTTTCTAAATGAAAAGTTAATTTAAAATTTTCTCCATCACCAATGAACTCTCCAGAAATCAAATCGTTTGTTAAATAAAAACTTCCCTTAACGTTAAATTTATCAAAATTATTTATCTTTCTTAATTTCACAATAGTATCTCTCCTTTTTGATATAACGTTACCTCAAAGTAATTGATAATATAGAACTGCCTTATATAACATCGTTCTAATAATATCATATTATAAATTAAATAAAATAAGAGTCAGTAAAATAGACATTTCTGTTTCTTGTATTTTTATTAAAATCTCAATTTAAATACTCATCTTGAGATTTTAAACGCTGTGAGAAGCGCTTATTTGTATTGACAATCTATTTATCAAGATAATCCCTTATCATTTTTAATTCTATAAATTGTCTGTCTTGTGATATTAACTTCTTTCGCAATTTTACTAATTGCTTGGCCTTCTTCTAACATTTCTACCACACGATGATAAATGATACGTTTCTGAGGATCTTTAGCATTCGGTGAATAAAGTAATGGGCGCCCTTTATATACCCCTTTGTCTTTCGCAACTTGAATACCTTGTGCTTGTCTACGTTTACTTTCATTTCTTTCTTGTTCTGAAACCATTGCTAATATTTGAATGATTAGATCTTTCATAAATTTATCTAATAATGGATTGCCAATCACTTCATTCATCATAGGTAAGCTAGTAATCATTAATTGGACTTCTTTGTCTTTTAAATAATTAACGGTATGAATC
>NZ_RQYH01000120.1 GCF_003860215.1 Desulfovibrio sp. OH1186_COT-070
GCGTAATAGCTCACTAGTCGAGTGACCCTGCGCCGAAAATGTACCGGGGCTAAAACATATTACCGAAGCTGTGGATACCTTTTAGGTATGGTAGGAGAGCGTTCTATGTGTGAAGAAGGTGTACCGTGAGGAGCGCTGGAACGCATAGAAGTGAGAATGCCGGTATGAGTAGCGAAAGACAGGTGAGAATCCTGTCCACCGTAAGACTAAGGTTTCCAGGGGAAGGCTCGTCCGCCCTGGGTTAGTCGGGACCTAAGGAGAGACCGAAAGGTGTATCCGATGGCCAACAGGTTGATATTCCTGTACTAGAGTATATAGTGAAGGAGGGACGCAGTAGGCTAACTAAAGCGTGCGATTGGAAGAGCACGTCTAAGCAGTGAGGTGTGATATGAGTCAAATGCTTATATCTATAACATTGAGCTGTGATGGGGAGCGAAGTTAAGTAGCGAAGTTAGTGATGTCACACTGCCAAGAAAAGCTTCTAGCGTTAATTATACTCTACCCGTACCGCAAACCGACACAGGTAGTCGAGGCGAGTAGCCTCAGGTGAGCGAGAGAACTCTCGTTAAGGAACTCGGCAAAATGGCCCCGTAACTTCGGGAGAAGGGGCGCTGGCTTAGAGTCAGCCGCAGTGAATAGGCCCAAGCAACTGTTTATCAAAAACACAGCTCTCTGCTAAATCGTAAGATGATGTATAGGGGGTGACGCCTGCCCGGTGCTGGAAGGTTAAGAGGAGTGGTTAGCTTCGGCGAAGCTACGAAT
>NZ_RQYH01000013.1 GCF_003860215.1 Desulfovibrio sp. OH1186_COT-070
GCCCCATATGGGCATCGGTGGTATCACCCCGGCCATGAAACTGAAACGGGCGGCATAGGCTCTACTTTTGAGCACTACCACAAATGGGGAGATTACAAGGGGGCGGCTCCCCTGGGCATAAAGACCACGGCACCCAGCCCCAGTTTCTGGGCTGTCCAGGCCAGCGCCCGGCCGTGATTGCCGTCGGTCGCCGTCACCAGCGTGATGTTGCCCAATCTGCTTCGGACTTCTTCGGAGAAAACTGCCTCTACTGTCAGGGCATCAGCGGAAATGCCAAGCCGGGAGGCTATGCACCGCGCTGTGGCCCAGGCGCATCCCAGCACCTTGAAAGCGTCAAGCCCGAAACGAAGGGATTCGTCCTTTACAGAGATGCCTCCCAAGCCCCAGAGCCTGGCCAGAACACGCAGGCGTACCAGAGGCGTGGGCGCATACTCTGAAAAACTCTGGTGAAAAGAGCGAACACATCGGGAAAGATGCGGCCCCAAAGAGCCGCATGCTGTTTCGGCAGTAGGCGGAATCCGCCGACTGTTGCAGCAAAAGTCCACAAGGGGCATGCTATCCTGCCTGTGGAAAAAGTGCCGGGCAGTACCTACTGCGCGGGCTGGCTGTCATCGCTGTGCTTTTCCGCGCGCAGGGAGTGACAAAGGGGAGAGGCAGAAGCACGGCCGGAGAAAATTTCTTCCGCACGCGCGGCCAATGCCTGCGGCAGAACATCGTCCACATGCTCCACAAACACGATCTCAAGACCGCGCAAAACCTCCGCGGGGACCTCCTTGAGATCCTTTTCATTGTCTTGCGGCACAAGCACCTTTGTGATGCCGCTGCGGCGCGCGGCCAGCAGCTTCTCGCGCAGACCGCCGATGGGCAGAACGCGCCCGCGCAAAGAAATTTCTCCGGTCATGGCCACATCGTTACGTACAGGAATGCCCAGCAGGGCTGACGTGATGGACGTTGCCAGCGTAATGCCCGCAGAAGGGCCATCCTTGGGAGTCGCCCCCGAGGGGACATGCACATGAATGTCCACCTTGCGATGAAAACGGGGATCAAGCCCCAGCAACTCCGCACGCGAACGTACATAGGAGAGGGCCGCCTTGGCCGACTCTGTCATGACATCGCCGAGTTGCCCCGTGGTCACCACATGCCCTGTGCCTGACATGATGCTGGTTTCCACCAGGAGAATTTCTCCGCCGCGCTGGTTATAGGCCAAGCCAGTGCAAACGCCGATTTGGGGAGCGTCTTCGCGTTCGCCATGGCGAAATTTTTTCACCCCCAGCATGGCGGGCAGATTCTGACAAGAAACAGTGACGCACTGCTCCAGATCATTTTTTTCCACAAGGCGGATGGCCGTTTTGCGGCACAGGGCCGCAATTTCGCGCTCCAGATTGCGCACACCGGCTTCGCGCGTGTAGGAACGGATGATTTCGAGGATGGTCTTGTCGGAAATACGGATATTGTTTTCCCGTATCCCGTGTTCCCTTATCTGGCGCGGGAGCAGAAAACGGCGCGCGATATGTCTTTTTTCCGTTTCAAGGTAGCTGTTCAGTTCGATCACTTCCATCCTGTCCAGCAGGGCAGCGGGAATGGTGTGCAGCGAGTTGGCGGTGGTGATGAAAAACACCTTGGAAAGATCGTATTCGAGATCCAGGTAGTGATCCATGAACGTGTTGTTTTGTTCAGGATCCAGAACTTCCAGCAGGGCAGATGCCGGATCTCCCCGGTAGTCTGAAGTCATTTTGTCAATTTCATCCAGACAGAACAGAGGGTTGTTGTATTTTACCCGCTTCAGGGACTGAATGATCTTTCCCGGCAAAGCCCCTACGTAGGTACGGCGGTGGCCGCGTATTTCTGCCTCGTCACGCACTCCGCCCAGAGAAAGACGAACAAAATCGCGGCCTGTGGCGTGCGCAACAGATTTTGCCAGCGATGTCTTGCCCACTCCGGGCGGCCCCACAAAGCAGAGGATAGGCCCCTTCAGGCCTTGCGACAATTTTTGCACGGCCAGATATTCAAGAATACGCTCTTTGGGTTTTTCCAGCCCAAAGTGTTCGCCGTCCAGGATATTGCGGGCTTTTTCAATATTGATGTCAATCTGTTTCAGGTCATTCCACGGCAAATCAAGAATCCAGTCCACATAGTTGCGTACAACCGTGTATTCGGCAGCAGACGGCGACATGCTGCGCAGCTTGCGAACTTCGCCCAACGCCTTTGCCCTGGCCTCGTCAGGCATGTCGCGGGCCTTGATCTTTTGTTCGATTTCTTCAAGTTCTGCCTGAGGATCGTCGTCGCGCCCCATTTCCTTGTTGATGGCCTTGATCTGTTCGTTCAGGTAATATTCGCGCTGGTTACGCTCCATCTGCACCTTGACGCGGTTTTTGATGCGCTTTTCCACGGAAGAAAGCGCGACTTCTCCCTGCAACAGTTCGTAGGTCAACTCCAGACGCACCGTGATGTCATCGGCCTCCAGAACTTCCTGCTTTTTGCGGTAATCGACCTTCAGGTGAGGCATCACGGCGTCCGCCAAGGCACCGGGATCCTGAAGCGACAGAATGGAAAGCACGGCTTCCTGAGAAATCTTTTTGTTGTTTTTGCCGTACTCCTCAAGCGCCTCGTGGGTGGCGCGCACCAGCGCAGGCCCCTCCTCAGGGCGGCTCCGGTTTTCACGGCAACGGCGAACGCTCGCCAGCGCGCAGTGTCCGTCCTCATGCAGTTCCTGCCATACAGCACGGTACATGCCCTCAAAAAGCACCTTGATTGTGCCGTCCGGAAGGCGGAGCATCTGCAAAACCTTGCAAACAACTCCCACCGGGGCAAGGTCGTCGGCCTCGGGTTTTTCCTGATCCGGTTCACGCTGGGTAACGAGGAATATCTGTTTGCTGTAGCTTGCCTGCGCCACCTCGATGGCTTTTATGGAGGCTTCGCGTCCCACAAACAGGGGCATGATGGAGCGGGGAAACATGACCACTTCACGCAGGGGCATGATGGGAAGGGTCAGAAAAACGTCCGTGTCGGCATTTTCTGCCATAGATTTTTCTCCGGAACTGAAAACCATTGGCGTATTTTCGCCACAGTTTTTTTGTGCAAAAGTGCCGCCTCAAAAAATCTTACGGCAGCACGGCGGTCATGGAGCAGGGCATCCCCGGACAGCCGGGAAAATATCTGGCAGTGACAAAGCACTGCCGTTGCGCAGGCCGGTGTTCATGAGGCCTTGTTTTTTTCTGCCGGGGTCGGCTCCGCAGAGGATTTTTCTTCGCGCTCGCCGTAGAGCAGAACAGGGTCTTTCCCCTTGTCGATAACAGCCTGATTGACGAGGCATTCGCGCACTCCGGGCAGGGAGGGCAGCTTGAACATGATGTCCAGCATGGTCCTCTCCATCACGTTGCGCAGGCCACGCGCGCCGGTTTTCCGCTCAATGGCTTTGGCCGCAATCGCTTTAAGGGCATTGGCCGTAAAGCGCAAATCCACCTTTTCCATTTCAAACAGCTTCTGGTATTGGCGCACCAGAGCGTTTTTGGGCTCCGTGAGAATGCGCACCAGATCAGCCTCGTCCAGTTCGTCCACATGGGTGATGATGGGGATGCGCCCCACAAATTCCGGAATCAGGCCAAATTTGATGAGATCCTGGGGATGCACCTTGTCCAGAAGTTCGCCCAGGGGCATTTCCTTGTTGCTGCGCACTTTGGCGCCAAAGCCCATCCCTCCGCCGCTCATGCGCGAGGCCACGATCTTGTCCAGCCCCACGAAAGCGCCCCCCATGATGAACAGGATATTGCCCGTGTTCATGCGGATGAATTCCTGCTGCGGATGCTTGCGGCCTCCCTTGGGAGGAATATTGGCTTCCGTGCCCTCAATGATCTTGAGCAGAGCCTGCTGGACGCCTTCCCCCGACACATCGCGGGTGATGGACGGGCCGTCCCCCTTGCGGGATATCTTGTCGATTTCATCGACATAGATGATGCCCTTGCTGGCGGCTTCAATATCGTAGTCGGCATTCTGCAGGAGTTGCACAAGAATGTTTTCCACATCTTCGCCCACATAGCCGGCTTCGGTCAATGTGGTTGCATCGGCAATGGCAAAGGGGACGCGCAAAACGCGCGCCAGGGTTTTGGCCAGCAGCGTTTTTCCGCTGCCTGAAGACCCCACCAGCAAAATATTGCTTTTTTCCAGTTCAACATCGTCACCCAGGGCATCGCCGTAAAAGACCCTCTTGTAGTGGTTGTGCACGGCAACAGCCAGGATTTTTTTTGCTTCGTGCTGTCCTATGACATATTGATCCAGGCGATCCTTGATTTCCTGGGGAGAAAGCAGGCCTTCCTCGTTGCCGGAGCTTTCCATATGATCACGGGCAATGATTTCCGTGCACGCCTTGACGCACTGATCACAAATACTCGCGTTGTCCTGTACGATAAGATTGCGCACTTCAAGCTCGCTGCGCCCGCAAAAGGAGCAGTGCAGGTGTTTTTCCGTTGCGCGTTTGCTGTCTTTCGCCATGTCATTCGCCCGCTTGTTGCGTCATTTCATTGCGGGAAACCAGAACCCGGTCAATAATGCCGAGATCTTTGGCTTCTTCGGAGGTCAAAAAGTTGTCGCGTTCCGTTGCGGCCACAATTTCTTCATAGGATCGCCCGGTATTTTTTGCCAGCATGTGGTTGAGATGCTCCTTGAGGCGGAGGATCTCACGGGCATGGATTTCAATATCCGTAGCCTGACCGCGATATCCGCCGGAAGGCTGGTGAATCATGATCCGGCTGTTGGGCAGTGCAAAACGCATGCCGGGTGTTCCGGCAGCTAGCAAAAAAGCTCCCATGCTGGCGGCCTGTCCCATGCATACGGTGGAAACCGGCGCAGTGACAAAGCGCATGGTGTCATAAATGGCAAGACCGGCGGTCACGCTGCCGCCGGGCGAGTTGATATAGAGATAGATCTCTTTTTCCGGGTCCTGTGATTCCAGAAAAAGCAGTTGCGCGCAAATGAGCGAAGCCACCACATCGTCCACTTCCGAACTGAGCAGGATGATGCGGTCCTTGAGCAGGCGGGAGTAAATATCATAGGCGCGCTCGGAGCGTCCTGTTGTTTCGATGACATAGGGAACGCTTACCATAAGCCCTCCTGTAGGCTCTGTTTCTGTTATTGTGCTTTTGTACGGAGCATGCATGCACAGGCCGTTTTTTTGCGGCAAGCGCATTGTGCGACCGGGGTACTGTGCAAAGCATGTCTGGCACCAGGGGACAGAAAAACCCCTTTTGAGCGCCAAAACCGCCGCGTCAGAAACGGGCGGTTTTTTGTTCTGCGTTGTGACGCTGTCCGCCTTTTCAGTCGCTTTTCTCTTGCCCGCTCGCATCGTCCGTTGCGGTGGCGTCTGTTTTTGCTTCTACTTCCGTGACCCTGGCTTTGGCATAGACCATATCCATCGCCTTGTCAGCCAGCATCCGGTCGCGCAAAACAAAAATCATGCCCGAGCGCTCATAGCTTTCGCGCAGGCTCTTGAAATCTTCGCCAGTTTCCATAGCCAGGCGATACAGGTGCAGGGATACTTCGTTTTCGCTGACCTCAAGGCCTTCCTTTTTGGCGATGGAGAGCAGGAGCACTTGGGCGCGCGCCAGTTCGTCTGCCTGCGGCTGCATTTCCTTGCGGAGATCCTCAAGACTTTTTCCCAGAGAATCAAGGCTGCGCCCCTGACGTTCGAGCCGCGATGCCATATCGCCCAGCAGGGTACGCATCTGGGTTTCCACAACGCTGGGGGGGAGCTCAAAATCCACAAGCTTGAGCAGGCGATCCAGAAGAATTTTCTGCGCGGCGCTCTTGTGCAGGTTGGTGCGGCTCTGGGTATAGCTGTTGAGGATGGACTCCCTGAGTTTCTCCACGTTTTCCAGGCCCAGACTTTTGGCAAGATCATCATTGAGTTCGGGCAGCCTGCGCTCCTTGACGGCATGTACCCTGACCTTCATGGTCACGGTTTTTCCCGCCAGATCCTTGGCCAGAAAATCTTCGGGGAAGCTGATCTGTCCCTCACCTGCCTCGCCGTACGGCACGGTTTTGACCAGTGCTTCAAATTCTTCCAGCGCCTGACGTTCGCCAAGGGCCAGATCAAAATTTTCTGCCCGCACGCCTTCCACGGGCTTTCCGTCTTCAAAGGCCTCAAAGTCAATGGTGGCTATCTGGCCGTCCACGGCGGGAGCCTTGCCGTCCACAGGAACCAGTTGCGCGCGGTCACGGAGGATGCGGTCAATCACTTTCTGCACCTCTTCCGGAGCAACAACAACTTTTTCCTGCTCCACCTCCAGGCCTTCGTACGGCGGAAGATCAAAAGCGGGGAGCACCTCGAATTCGATGGAATAGATATAGCCACCGCCGCGCCGGAAAGGCGCGTCCGCATCTACGGCCACGCCGGAAAGCGGCGCAACGCCAAGCTGCTGCATGACGTCATTGATGTGAACATTGATCAAGTCCTGACGGGCTTCTTCGTAAATCTTGTCGCGAAAACGCTGTTCAATGACCGATGCCGGAACTTTTCCCTTGCGAAAGCCGTCTACCTGTACAGAACTCTTGTAGAGAGCCACAGCTCCCATGATGGCCGCCTCAACTTCCTGCGGGCCGGTGGTGATGACGACCTTTTTTTTGACCGGCGAAATGTCTTCTGCGCTATATTCCACAAGGGACTCCTTTTCTGGAAGATTGTACCTGGTGCGAGAGGGGGGAGTTGAACCCCCAAGCCAGAGGCGCTGGATCCTAAATCCAGTGCGTATACCAATTCCGCCACTCTCGCAAAGTTTTTCTTGGTAGCACAATCGGGAGTGGCTCGCAAGGCGGGAAGATGGTTGCCTGTCTTTTCTCCGGCAACGACTGTCCTTTCGAGACATTCATCTTTATGATGATTTTTCAAAAAATTTGTTTTGAATTTCATATGGTTGAAGTACGGCTTTCATTGAAAGCGTGAAACTCTCGTCCTTTCAAACTCTTTGCCATTTTAGCCCAAACATTGTAAGGAATAAAGAGGTCATACCTTCTCCCATAACGGGTGCACCCCGCTTGACAGAAAACATCAGGCACCAGCGAAGGGCATGCCCTGCCAAAACCGCCTGGCAACACCACTGCGCATGCAGTGCGCTGAGCGCTGGCAGGCAACAAGGGGCGGCCCGTTGCAAAAACCACAAACAAGGAAGAACCTCTCATGCGCAGGCACACACTTTGCGTTCTGGCTACAGGGCTTGTCTGTCTTTTTTTCTGGTTGCCGCACGGGCATGCCGGGCAGACGGCCGCTTTGCCGGAGGGGGAGATGATGTGCAGCGGCCAAATATATGCTCCGCGCGGGGGCATGCGCGTTCGCCAGGGAGCTGTGCGGTGTGACGAACTGGTTTCGCCGAAGTCGGCCAATTTCAGCCCTGACGGAACCCGCCTCTACCTCAATGCACTGGAAAGTTCCTTCACTCTTGTCTATTCCTTCCCCGAACTCCAGCAGGTTGCCGCTATCCGCCATGCCTTCGGTCCTGCCGACGGGCATCTTTTTCAGGGGGAGAACACGGTTTTTTCCTACCAGTATTACAGCAAACCTGCCGGCGGCAATCCCAACATCTTTTGGGGCAAACCTGTGGAGGCGGCTTTTTCGCACGGGGGGAAATATCTCTGGATTCCCTACTACCGGAGAAGCTTTGACGCCAATGCGTCCAGCCCCTCGGCAACAGCCATCATTGAAACGGCGAGCAACACGATTGTGCGCGTCATGCCCACCGGCCCCTTGCCCAAGGTCGTGGCCATTTCCCCCGACAATACTCTGGCAGCGATCACGCATTGGGGGGACAATACCGTTGGCATCATTGACATCAGCAGTGACAACCCCCAGGACTTCCGCTATGTCGGGCAACTGGTTGTCGGGTACAAGCTCTCCACCGCGGGTATTCGCGGCGACAGGGATCGCAACTGCGGCTTTTGCCTGCGGGGAACGGTTTTTACTCCGGACAGCAAGCACCTTCTGGTGGGACGCATGGGCGGCGGCGGCATAAGCTGCTTTGCCATGCCCGAAGGCAAGCTGCTCGGCTCTCTCTCCTCTTTTTGCAACACGCCGCGCCATCTCGCCCTTGATCCCGAAGGCAAATACCTCTATGCCAGCAATCACAAGGAAGGCACTGTCGGGCGGGTTTTGCTTGCGAACTTTCTCAAATCCGCTGCCAACGCCGGAGGAAAAAGCGTGGCGGGTCCGGCGGGAGAAAAAATACATGTGGGCCGCGGCGTACGGACGATAGCCGTGTCTCCTGACGGAAAAAAACTTTATGCTGCCGTCAACGTGGCATCCCTGCTTCTGGAAATCGACATCCCGTCATGGCGCGTTGTGCGCAAGACCCGCGTATCTCCCTTTGCCGTTGGCCTTGGCGTGCATCCCGATGGAAGTCATGTGGCGGTAACGTCGCAGGGCAGAGAAGGTTCCGGCGGCAACTCTGTGGAAATTTTCCAGACGTCCCTGCCGTAAAATACAAAAGCACCTGCCACAAAAGAGCCCCGCAAAAACACAGCCCGCTTCAGAGAAATTTTTTCACTGTTTTTTCTGAAGCGGGAGTGTGTTCCTGCGTCAGGCGCCAAAACAGCCCGGGCTGCCATGAAAAAACATATTTTTTTCGATCTGGACGGAACCATCACGGACTCAAAGGCAGGCATTGTGCGTGCAGCGCAGTATGCGTTGCAGGCCTTCCGGATATCCATGACAGAAGAAGAGCTTTTGCCGTTCATCGGGCCTCCCTTGCAGGATTCTTTCGGAAAAATTTTTCCCCATTCACCGGAAAAAGTGGAACTGGCAAAACAAAAATATCGCGAATATTACACGGAAACAGGCATTTTTGAATGCCAGCTTTATGAAGGTATTGCGGCTCTGTTGCGCGAGCTCTGCCGCACAGGGCACAGGCTCTGCCTTGCCACATCCAAGCCCGAAGTTTTTGCCCTCCGGATTCTGGAGCATTTTTCCCTTTCCGATTGCTTTCTCCACGTGGCTGGCGCGGAACTTTCCGGCCCCCGCAACAGCAAGCCGGACGTTTTGCGGCATGCCTGTGCCCTGTGCGGAGCAGATGATATGCAGTATTGCCTGATGGTGGGCGACAGAAAATATGACGTGTGCGGCGCGCACGAACTGGGGATGGATTGTGCCGCCGTATTGTACGGCTACGGTTCGCGCCGGGAACTGGAAGAGGCCGGTGCAAAGTGGATGTATGAAACGGTGGAAGATCTGCGCCGGGCGCTCTTTTTCTGGTCAGGCATTGCACGGTAGGGAGAGAAATGCCTCCACGTCAATGTCCTTGTCCTCCGCGTGGGTGAGGGGGCGCGTGATGCTTACGTCCGGGCATTTGTACAGATCGATGCCGTGCGTATCGGCAACAGGGCGTCCGTGCGCGTCCGTGATGACCAGCACCTTCGGCTGTGTGGGGAATGTCATGTTGGCCGCATGCACCACGCCATACTCTCCTGTGGAAAGAAGCACCGTGGATCCCACAGGGTAAACGCCCATCATCTTGATGAACCGCTCTACCCAGCCGGATGCCCAGGCCTGCCCCCGCATCTTGTACATGATGGCCAGCGCTTTCGTGGGTGCCAGTGAGGGTTTGTACACCCTTTTGGCCACAAGTGCGTCATAATTGTCGCTGATGGAAATGATGCGGCCGAAAACGCCGATTCTTTTGCCGGAAAGTTTGTGGGGATAGCCTGTTCCGTCATGACGCTCGTGATGTTGTACCGCCCCTTGCAAAATTTCGGGGGCAATGCCCGGCAGCTTTTTGAGGCGCTCATATCCGAGCAGGACATGCGAACGCATGAGCGTCAGTTCTTCAGGTGTCAACTGGCGTGGAGCATTGAGCACTTCGGAGGGAATCGCGGACTTTCCGTAATCATGAAACAGGGCAGCCAGTCCCACAAGGTGCAGGGCATCTTCGGGCAGGTTGAGAAAATGCGCGTATGCGACCGCAAAAATGGTCACGTTGACGCAGTGGGTATAGGTATATTCGTCAGAAGTCTTGAGTTGCGCAAGAGAGAGCAGGGCATCGGCGTTGCGGTCAAGGCTGCCGATGATCGACTCCACATACGGCTGGGAGGCTGCAATGTCCGCAGTGCCGATGGACGATGACTCCATGAAATTTTTTACAAGATCGAAAGAGTCGGCGTAGATGCTTTGGGCCTGCCCCATTTCTTCATTCAGCGGCACGGTCGGTTGCTGTGTCGTGGAGGCTTCCGTGGACTCCGCAGGCAATTCTTCCGGTTCATTTTCCCCGGCAGGCGATTTCATCCGGGACGGGTCATGGTAGACCTCGCGGTAGCCCTGCCTGTAGATTTCGGCAATTTCTTCCTCCGAGGAAATGAAACCTTCTTCCATATACAGCAGCGGGGCTTTTATCCAGGAAATATCCGGACGCACAACGTACATTCCCGGCCGCAGATCAGTGATGGCAATTTTTTCTCTGGACATGGTCAAACAAGAGGTTTGTCGACCGTTGCCGCAGAGAGAATTTGCCCGCTACAACGGCCACGGAGGAACAGAAGCGTCAGTCAATATCCCAATCAAGGCCGAAGGCGTCGTGCAGGATGCGCACAGCGAGTTCGACATACTTTTCCTGAATGAGAATGGTGATCTTGATTTCCGAGGTGCTGATCATCAGTATGTTGATACCTTCCTGGGTCAGGGCGGAAAATGCCCTGGCCGCCACACCCGAATGGTTGCGCATGCCCACACCGATGGCGGAAACCTTGGCAACGCTCACATCATGGATCACTTCCGAGGCACCTGTCCGGGGCGCGACATCTTCCATGATTTCCAGCGTCTGGCGCAGGTCCTTGCGGGGGATGGTGAAGGTGATGTCCGTACGCCCGTCAAGGCTGGTATTCTGCACGATCATGTCCACCAGAATACCTTTTTCGGAAAGAGGGCCGAATACGGCCGCCGCGGTGCCCGGAATATCAGGAAGGTCGCGCAACGTGACGCGGGCCTGATCTTTGTCATAGGCGATGCCGGATACAAGAACAGCTTCCATCCGTGAGTCCTCCTGAGTCACAAGCGTGCCGGGATCATTGCTGAAAGTGGAACGCACCCTTACGGGAACCTTGTATTTTTTGGCAAACTCCACAGAGCGTATGTGCAAAACCTTTGCTCCCATGCTCGCCATCTCAAGCATTTCTTCATACGCGATGTGATCCATCTTGCGGGCTGTGGAACAGATATTGGGATCCGTGGTGTACACACCGTCCACATCAGTATAGATTTCGCATTCCACGGAGTTGAGAACCGCAGCCAGGGCCACCGCAGAGGTGTCTGATCCGCCACGGCCCAGTGTTGTGATTCTGCCGTCAGCAGTGCGGCCCTGAAATCCGGCCACAACAAGCACATCGTATTCCGCGAGGCAGTCTTTCAGTATTGCGCTGTCAATGGAACGTATGCGCGCATTGCCGAAATCGTCATCCGTGACAATGGGAATCTGCCAGGCCAGCAGAGAACGCGCCCGGATACCGGCGTCCTTGAGCATCATGGCGAACAAGCTGACGGATACCTGCTCGCCCGTGGAAACAAGAGCATCAGTTTCCGCCAGATCGGGGGAGGCAGACCATTCTTCGGCAAGAGCCAGAAGTTTGTTGGTTTCGCCTGCCCTGGCCGAAAGAACGGCGACAACCTTGCATCCCTGCGCCAGCCCGGACAGAACCTTTTCGCGGACGCGCTTCATGCTTTCCGGAGTGGCAACCGATGTGCCGCCGAATTTCTGCACCAGTATCTTCATATCACAGTCCTTGCCTGTCCACGCATTCCCGGCAGGGGACAGGGCATGTCACAAATTCCGGAGGCAACGCGTACATTGCCCGAGCATGCTACGCGTGCCGCATTCAGGGTTTCTGCGGTTTCACAGGCCACACATCATGCAGCCGCTGCAGGACTTTCCCGGCCGGGACTCCGTGCGCCTGTATTGTGCAGTGCCTGTATTCAATACACGGTTGCAGAAAAATGTCCAGATAATGCTGCGGAGTATACAAGGAGAGGAGGTATTCCGCCCATTCGACGATGGTCAGAACACCAGGATTTTCCAATCCTTCAAAAAGTTCGTCAGGCAGGTTTTCGGGGGTGCGGTACAGGTCGTGGTGCGCCACAGGGGGCAGAGTGGGGTAATAATGACACAGGGTGAAAGAAGGGCTGGCCACTTCCGCCTGATCTCCGTTGGGGAGAGCCTCCACCAGCGACCGGACGAGAGAGGTTTTTCCGCTGCCCAGAGGTCCGCGCAATAGCAGCACATGCATGCCGGGATACTGCTGCACGCTGGCAGCCAGAAAGCGCCCAAGGCGTTGCGTGGCGGCAAGATTTTCTAGTGCGATGACGGCCATGGAAATTCGTCTCCACAATCTTGTTCCGCCGCGTACTGACCCATGACCAGCGGGAGAGCGTCGGCAAGGGCAGAAGGGGTATTGCCCCGCACAGGATAGCGGGATGCCAGCCACAGCCCGGCCAGAGCGTGCAGGGCCACAGCCGCCCCGGCGGCAGCCTGGGCGCGGGATATGCCGGGGGGGAGAAAATATTTTTCCCGAAACAGCGCACCCCTTGAGGCCAATATGCCGCCTACACAGCCAGCCAGCACATCGCCCGAGCCTCCCACAGCAAGCTGGGGGATATCGTAAGGGCAGAGCAGCACGGAAGATGCGCTTTGCCCCACAAGGCTTCCCGCTCCCTTCAGAATAACAACGCCCTTGCAGAGCCCGCACAAACGGCGCAAGGCCGTCGGTCTGTCCGCCTGGATCTGCGCTGTGCTTTCGCCCAGCAGGGCTGCCGCTTCCCCCGGATGGGGAGTCAGCACATCTTCAGAAGTGATCCGGGCAAGAAGGCGGGGACTGGTGGAGAGAAGTACCAAGGCATCCGCATCGAAAACCGTGGGAGGTCGATGGGGAATGTCCAGCACAAGCTCCAGAAATTTTGCGGCCTCGGGGCTTCTGCCCATTCCGGGGCCGATGACCAGAGCCGTACTTTTTTTTGCCATGTCCACCAGAGAGGCAGGCAGATGCGAAGGCCAGCAGCGCGGAGAACCCGGCAGTTCCAGCGTCATGATTTCGGCCCATCCGTTCCTGACGCTGCCCAGGCTCGCCGCAGGCGCCGCAGCGGTGACGAGCCCTGCGCCGCAGCGCAGGGCCGCGCGCGCGGCAAGGTGCGCCGCCCCTTCATAATCGGGGACTCCTCCCGCAACGAGAACATGCCCGAAGGTTTGCTTGTAGCTTTCTTCGGGGAGCGGGGCCAGAGCATTCAGACAGTGCCCGTCAGCAAGAAACCAGGAACACGGCGCGCTTTGCCGGACACAACGGGGAATGCCGATGTCCCGCACATGCACTCTGCCTGTCCAGGGGCGGGCGTGCGGCATCAAAAGCCCCGGCTTGCCCGCCGCAAAGCATACCGTGGCCGCAGCCCGCACGGCTTCGGGGCTGGGGCGGCCCGTGCGCCCGTCCAGGCCGGACGGTGCGTCAAGAGCCAGAACAAAACTTCTTTTCGCCAGCATATTGATGGTGCGAACGTGCGCCAGAATATCCGCCCGCAACGTGCCACTGAAGCCCGTTCCCAGCAGACCGTCGATCACCATGTCTGGCGGGTTTTCCCTTGGCAGGGCGGACGGGTGCAGCAGCCTGAAGGCAACCCCTGCTGCCCGGGACAGGCGCACATGCCTGCCGCACGCGCCCGTGTATGCCCTGAGGGGCTTTGTGTGCAAAACCAATGGGATGCAACCCTGATCAAGCAGGTGGCGCGCCAGGCAGGCTGCATCCCCACCGTTGTTGCCGCCGCCCATAAAAAGCCAGACGTGCCTGCCCGCAAGCTCCGGCTGACAGCCACGCAGCACGTCAAGGGCGGCCCGCGCCGCATTTTCCATCAGAACCACTTCGGGCAGCCCCAGATCCACAGCGCCCTGATCCCAGGCACGCATTTCCCCAGGCAGGGGCAGGGGAGGAAAAACCGTCAGCGCGCTCATTCAGCCCTCGAACAAAACGACAGCCACGGCTGACGTGCGGTCATGGCTGATGGATATGTGGTGGGTGCGTATTCCAAGTTTTCGGGCACGCTCCTGCGCCGGGCCGTGCAGGTACAGGCACGGCTGCCCCAGAGGGGTGGGCAGAACTTCGATGTGCTGCAAGCTGATGCCCAGGCTGAAGCCCGTGCCCAGAGCCTTGACCGCAGCCTCCTTGGCGGCGAAACGGCCCGCAATGTACGGAACAGGGGCAGAGGGCAGGAGGGCGCGTTCCCGCCCGGTGAGGACTTTTTCGAGAAAACGCTCCCCGAACCTTTCATAGGCCGCACGGATTCTCTGTATCTCCACAATGTCCGTGCCAAGGCCAACAATCATTGCCCTGCCTCCGCAAGGAGCGGTTGCTCCCTGAAAAAAAATAGCGTATCCACCTGCATCTGGATGCATTTTGCCCATGCCCGGCCAGGGCGTCAAGACTTCCCCTGAACATACGGAGAACTCGCGGATGAAGTTGTGTATTGTCGGCACCGGATATGTGGGGCTTGTGAGTGCGGCCTGCTTTGCTGAAATGGGGAATACCGTCACATGCGTTGATGTGAACCCCGATGTTGTGAAAAAGCTCAACGCTGGCTCTGTGCATATTTTCGAGCCGGGGCTGGAGCCCATGGTGCGGCACAGCCGGGCCGACGGGCGGCTCGCCTTCACCACCAGTCTGGAAGAAGGCATCAGGGATGCGGATTGCGCGTTCATCTGCGTGGGGACTCCCCCCCAGCCGGACGGATCGTGCGATTTGAGCTATGTGCGTCAGGTCGCGGGCGACATTGGCCGCCACATGCAAAAAGACCTTGTGGTGGTGGACAAATCCACTGTGCCCGTGGGCACGGCTGACGAGGTCAAGTCCATCATCCGGCAGCAATTGGATGCCCGCAAAGTTTCCTTGAAAGTGGATGTGGTGTCGAATCCGGAGTTTTTGAAAGAGGGTGACGCCATCGCCGACTTCATGAAGCCGGATCGTGTCGTTTTGGGGACGGATTCGGAGCAGGCTGCGGCACTGATGCGCGAACTGTACTCGCCTTTTGCCCGCACCAGAGACAAGATCATTGTCATGGGCGTGCGTAGCGCGGAAATGACCAAATACGCCGCCAACTGCATGCTGGCGACAAAAATATCCTTTATCAACGAAATTGCCAATATTTGCGAAAAGGTTGGTGCCGATGTGCGGGATGTGCGCACGGGGATCGGCTCTGACTCGCGCATCGGTTACCAGTTCATCTATCCGGGCGTGGGCTACGGCGGATCGTGCTTTCCCAAGGACGTGAAAGCCCTTATCCATACGGCGGAAAAGGCGGGCGTGGAGCCGAGGCTGCTCAATGCCGTGGAAGAGGTGAACAAACGCCAGAAGCAGTATATGGCGCGGCGCATTCAGGAATATTTCGAGCCGCAGGGCGGTGTGCAGGGCAAAACCCTGGCTGTCTGGGGCCTGGCTTTCAAGGCCAACACCGACGACATGCGCGAAGCCGCTTCCATCAGTATTGTCAATGACCTGACTGCTGCGGGCATGAAAATCCGCGCCTTCGACCCTGTTGCCGCCGACAATGCGCGCGTGATTTTTCAGGGCAACGGGCTTGTGGAAATTGTGGACAGCCAATATGCGGCGTGCGACGGGGCACAGGCCCTTCTGGTCGTCACCGAGTGGAATCAGTTCCGCAATCCCGACTTTGACCGTATCAGGCAGTCGTTGACTGCCCCCATACTTTTTGACGGGCGCAATCTCTACTCGCCGTCTTCCATGGCGCAGCGCGGTTTTGCGTATTTCTGCATCGGCCGCAGGGCCGATGCCTGAAGCCTTTTGCGCGGAGATGCTTTTGTCTCATCCCCGCGCAAAAGCCCACAACCAGGCCGATACAGGCAGGAGCAGCGCGCAAAAGGCAGCCAGAATCTGCCCTCCACGCCCTTGATTTTTGGGGCCATGCCACGCCTCAAAAATCCCCAGGGCAAGGCCGCAGAAAAAACCTGCAAGATGCCCCATGTAATCGGTGTTTGCGCCTTCTGTGCCGAGAAGGGCGAGAATGCCCGCAGCGCCAGCCACAGGCAGGATGGCCCGGCGTCTTTGCGTTTCGCGGCAGGCCATGATGCCCGCCATAATGCCCACAGACGCAAAAAGCACGGTGGAAAAGCCCGTGCTCCGGGCTGGCGCGTCCCGCAAAAAAACACTTGCGGCATTGGCCAAAACGCCTCCGGCAAGCGAGAGCCACAGGGCCTTTCCCGCTCCTGTCAAACGTGCCAGCAGCGTCAAAAACAGAGCCCCAAAGGCGACATTGCCCCAGAGGTGGCTGTCGTCGGCATGCAGTGTTGTGGCGGTGACCAGGCGATACCACTGGTCAAAAATACGCACCTTCACGGTATCAAGCACACCGGCAGCGGCCCATGTTTCCGGCGGGGGCAAAAAGGGTGGGGCATTCCACCATCCTCCGCGCCACCCGTGCCAGAGGATGAGGGGCACAAGAGCAAGCGTGGTCAGATAACTGTAGGCACAGGCGGGAACCCGCGGAGGCGCTTTTTCCGGAGTCTCTGCAAGAAACTCGCGCAGTTCCGTGTTTGCCATGCGGGCATGCAGGGGAGGCGCATACACGGTCTTTCTGCCTGCCCAGGAAATAATCTTGTGCGGAATATTGCGGGCCGAGAGCACCAGCATCTGGTCACGAAAACGCGTGTATCCGTCCGTCGGCCCAAAATGGAGAACAGCGCGCCAGTAGGGGGGCAGGCTGTTTGGCCTGCGCCGGATGCGCCAGCGCGGCACACAGGAAGATGGGGGGCACATGCAAAAAAGCCCCGATGTCTCGGGGCTGGAATCTATCCCTGCTTGCGGACAACAGGCTTGGTTACCACGCCGGAGCGCAGGCACCGTGTGCACACCGTGAGCGTCTGAACGCGGCCGTTGGCGAACTGGTGGCGCACACGTTGCAGATTGGGGGCAAAACGGCGTTTTGTCTTGATGTTGGAGTGGCTGACGAGGTTGCCCACTTGCGGCTTTTTTCCGCAGAAAACACATTCCTTGCTCATATATCCTCCGGATGCAGAATCTGTTTTGTATAAATGGTAGAGTGCGCCTGGAGCAGACGCGGATACGACCACCGAACGGCCAAGCTGGATACATAGATCACAAAACAAATAAAGGCAAGGTTTTTATGCCCGACAAGAATGCTTCTGCGGCTGTCCCCTCACCCAAAAATCCGGCAGTGCGTAGCGCATTGGTCCGCATGCACGCGGCCACGGTCCTGTTTGGCATTTCGGGCATTTTTGGCAAGCTTTGCCAGAGCAGTTCCTTTGCTCTGGTATGCGGGCGGGCGCTGGTTGCCGTTGGCGCTGTGGGCATTCTTTGCCTTGCCCGTCAGGGAGCGCCCTGGCGGGGCGTCAGGCCGCAGGATTTGCCGGGGTTGCTGTTGAGCGGTGTCTTGCTTGCCGTCCATTTTGTCACTTTTTTCGAGGGGATCAAACTTGGCGGTGTGGCCGTGGGCACGCTGGGTTTTGCCAGTTTTCCGGCTTTTACGGCCCTGTTTGAAAGCATGGCATACCGCGAACGGCCAGCAGCGCGTGAACTGACCTGCATGTTCTTTGTCAGTATTGGCCTTGTGTGCATTGCCCCGAATTTTTCTTTTTCCCATGAGGCCACACAGGGCCTTTTGTGGGGCATTCTTTCCGCCGTGGCCTATGCTCTTGTGGCCATTTCCAATCGCCGTTTTGCCGCCAGCCTCACGGGCATGAAAACCTGCTGGTGGCAAAATATTGTTATTGCCGCCTGTCTGTTGCCTCTGACTATTGGGGAAATGCCCTCCATTTCCCTGCCGGACTGGTTCTGGATAGCCTGCCTTGGGTTGTTGTGCACAACTCTGGCCTATACTCTGTATGTTGACAGCCTTGCGGCCATCAAGGCACGCCATGCCGCCCTGATCATCTCTCTGGAGCCCGTGTATGCCGTTGTCGCGGCCTGGGCCTTTCTGAACGACATGCCAACGCTGCACACGCTGGTCGGCGGGAGCCTCATTCTCGGCGCAGTTTTTTCTCTCAATGCCAAGGCTGCATGAGCCACAGGCGGAGATTGGGGGAAAGCAAAAAAAATTTTTCTTTTCCCCCCTTTTCAACCGGAAAGGCGGTCTTATTGTATAGGCCGTGCGGGACAATGCCCGTTACGCACCATATTTCAGAGCTTTTGCCCCTTGCGGCGGCTCTGCGTCCGCAAGGGACAAGAAAAAACATTTCTGGGAGGATCTGAGATCATGAAACTGAAACCCCTCAATGACCGTGTGCTGGTCAAGCGTCTTGAATCCGAAGAAAAGACGGCCGGTGGCCTGTACATTCCGGATACGGCCAAGGAAAAGCCCTCCAAGGGACAGGTGGTTGCCGCCGGACCCGGAAAGCTGGGGGAAAAGGGTGAGCGCGTTGCCCTGGCTGTCAAGGCCGGTGATCAGGTGCTGTTCAACAAATACGCCGGAACGGAAATCAAGTTGGACGGCGTTGACCACTTGGTCATGCGTGAAGAAGATATTCTTGCCATTATTGACTAACTCTTTCCCCGTCGATCTATCCTAATCAGGAGGAAATACTGCGATGTCTGCAAAAGAGATTTTTTTTGACGCCAAAGCCCGTGAAAAACTTTCCCGCGGTGTTGACAAGCTTGCCAATGCCGTCAAGGTCACCCTCGGCCCCAAAGGCCGCAACGTGGTTATTGAAAAGTCTTTCGGCGCTCCTGTCATTACCAAGGACGGTGTCACCGTTGCCAAGGAAATTGAACTGAGCGACAAGTTTGAAAACATGGGTGCCCAGCTCGTCAAGGAAGTTGCCTCCAAAACTTCCGACGCTGCCGGTGACGGCACCACCACCGCCACCATTCTGGCACAGGCCATCTACCGCGAAGGCATCAAGCTTGTTGCTGCCGGTCGCAATCCCATGGCCATCAAGCGCGGTATCGACAAGGGTGTGGAAGCCCTGACCGCCGAAATGGCCAACCTGAGCAAGCCCACCCGCGACCAGAAAGAAATCGCCCAGATCGGAACAATCTCCGCCAATGCGGACGCCACCATCGGCAACACCATTGCCGAGGCCATGGCCAAAGTGGGCAAGGAAGGCGTTATCACGGTAGAGGAGGCCAAGGGTCTGGAAACCACCATGGATGTGGTGGAAGGCATGCGCTTTGACCGTGGCTATCTGTCCCCCTATTTCGTGACCAACTCGGAAAAGATGGTCTGCGAGATGGACAATCCCTACATCCTCTGCACGGAAAAGAAAATTTCCAGCATGAAAGACATGCTGCCGGTGCTGGAACAGGTTGCCAAGGTGAACCGCCCCCTGCTCATCATTGCTGAAGATGTGGAAGGCGAAGCTCTGGCGACCCTTGTGGTCAACCGTCTGCGTGGTGCCTTGCAGGTTGTTGCCGTCAAGGCTCCCGGCTTTGGCGACCGCCGCAAGGCCATGCTGCAGGACATTGCCACGCTTACCGGCGGTCAGGTGGCCTCGGAAGACATCGGCGCCAAGCTTGAAAACATGACGCTGGCCGAACTGGGCACAGCCAAGCGCATCACGGTGGACAAGGAAAACACGACCATTGTTGACGGTGCCGGCAAGAGCGAAGACATCAAGGCCAGGGTCAAGCAGATCCGCGCCCAGATTGAAGACAGCACCTCCGATTATGACCGTGAAAAGTTGCAGGAGCGTCTGGCCAAGCTGGTGGGCGGCGTGGCCGTGGTGCATGTGGGCGCTGCCACTGAAGTGGAAATGAAGGAAAAGAAAGACCGCGTCGAAGACGCGCTGAATGCCACCCGCGCCGCGGTGGAAGAGGGCATTGTGCCCGGAGGTGGCACGGTCTTCATTCGTGTGGCCAAGGTGCTCAACGACATTACACCGGCTGACGACGACGAACTGGCTGGCGTGAACATCATTCGCCGCGCCATTGAAGAACCCCTGCGCCAGATTGCCCACAACGCGGGCTTTGAAGGCTCCATTGTGGTCGAAAAAGTGCGTCAGGGCAAGGACGGCTTTGGCTTCAACGCTGCCACCGGCGAATACGAAGACCTTATCAAGGCAGGCGTTATCGACCCCAAAAAGGTGTCTCGTACCGCCCTGCAGAACGCGGCCTCCGTGGCCTCCCTCCTGCTGACCACGGAATGCGCCATTGCAGAAAAGCCCGAACCCAAGAAAGATATGCCTGCCATGCCCGGCGGCATGGACGGCATGGGCGGCATGGGCGGCATGTACTAGCATGACCTTTCCCGCCAAGCCGCACAGCGGCTTGGTGGCGCAAACTCCGCAAAACGGGGTTTGTCATGAATCTGAAAATCCCCCCGGCTTGCCGGGGGGATTTTCTTGCCAGTATCTTTGCGGTAAAGATCGGTCAAAAAGCCGACCATATCAGCTTGGTCAAAACTTCCTGCCGTGCGCGGTATGCTGAATCTGAAGAAGTTTACCGGTATTCCCGGCCAGACCAGAGAACGCGGCCAATCACGCGGAACTGCTCCGCGCTGTCGCCGCGCAGATCCAGACTCAAGGGAGGATAGGCGGGATTGACGCTGTGCAGGATGATTTTTCCGGGCACCTTGTCAATGCGCTTTATATAGATGGCGTCCTCAAAGCCAACAGCGTACAGCCGCCCAGGGCTGATTTCTGTCTGGCCGCGATCCAGAAGGACGAGATCGTTGTCAAAAATTTCGGGAACCATACTGTCCCCCGAAACACGCATGAGCACCATGCGTCTTGGATTGCCCTTGCGGTGCAGAAAGTCACTGCGAAAGGCATATCCTCCGTCCCCGGCGGCACTTGTCTCCAGGCTGCCCGTGCCTGCGGAAAGTCTGGCTTCGGCCAGGGGCACGGTAATGAGCTCGCAGTCACATTCCGCCTGCACGCTGGGCAGTTCGCCTTCGGCGGCTTCGGGCAGATGCATGGGGCCGCGCCCGAAAAAGAGCCAGTGTGCGTTGACCCCTGTCTGGGCAGCGCATGCCTGTATCCAGGAGGGCGGAACTTCCGCGCGCTTTCGCGCTCCGCTGACGGATTGCGGCGTAATGCCGAGTTTTCGGGCCAGTTCCGCATCTGTGGAGACATCCAGTGCCTGCATCAACCGTTGCAGCACATCCTGAAAACGGGAATTTTCGCGCATATGTTTCTCCTGCACACAAAAAACTGTGTCGCGGTTGACAATGCGGGAAGATGTATCATCCTGAGATGAATTTTGCAAGTTTCATATGGATGAAAATTTTGTATTTTCAGCTATTGATTGTCAATGAAACATGCCAACTGCCTTGCTTCTCCCGCGCAAGTGACGTACAAACACCCTTCATGAAACGGGCGATTCTTTTGGTGGCTTTTGGTGTTGGCAGCGCCCAGGGGCAGAGTGCGCTCATGCATTTTGATTTTCTGGTACGCCAGCGTTATCCGGGCATTCCTGTGCGCTGGGCCTTCAGCTCCCACTTGCTGCGCGAGCGCATGACTCTGGCCCGCAAGAAGAGCGACTCCGTGTTCAAGGCTGTTCGCCGCCTGGCTCTTGAGCGTTTTGCCCAGGTGGCGGTGCAGCCCCTGCAAACCATTCCCGGTCAGGAACATGCGGCAGTGGCTGCGGAGGTGGAAAATGCCGCGGCACAGGACGGAATCGTTTGCCGGATCGGCGCCCCGCTGCTTGCAACAGATGATGATGTGCATGACGCCGCCCGCGCGCTTGTGCGGCACCTCCCGGCGGAGCGTACCGCCGGTGAGGCTGTTGTGTTCATGGGGCACGGAACGCGGCACGAAGCCGTGTCCCGCTATGCGGATCTGGCGCATGCCGTGCGCTCCCATGACAGCCATGTGCATGTGGGAGCCATGTGCGGCGCCATGACGCTTGACCACATTCTGCCGCTGCTCACGTCCGCACGCGTCTGGCTGCTGCCCCTGCTGTCTGTTGTGGGCCGTCATGCCTTGCAGGACATGGCCGGGGGGGGAGCGTACTCCTGGCGCAGCCGGATTGAAGCCTGCGGGCGGCAGTGCCGTCCGGTGCTGAAGGGCTTGGCGGAGCATGCGGAGGTTGCAGAAATATGGTTGCGTCACCTTGACGCCTGCCTCGGCTCGCTTCCTGGCAGGAGCGGGTAACGGTTTGCGCCCCTGCCCGCCTGCCGTGTTCTGCGACGGCATGCCCTGACGGCATACCGCCTGCTCCGGCGTGGATTGTATACGGATCAAAAAATATTACAGTATCTGGAGGTGGCTATGCGCGGTTTTTTGCTCGTGATACTTTGTCTCTTTTGTCTGCACGGATGCGGCGCGCGTGGAGGAAACGACGGGGGAGCCGCGCAGGATATGGCACAGGCGTCTTCTCCCGCCGCAGGGCTGGGCGACAGGGTAAACGCATATAATCCCTATATGCGGGATGCGCTGCCCAGTCTGCGTTCGGCTTCTTCCGAAGGGCAGGCCATGCTTGCCCATATAGGAGGGCGTGTCCCCACCATAGAACGGGAAGCGGCGCATCGCCCGCACTGGAAAAACGAGATTTATCCCGTGGTGTTTGGCGATATCCGTGCCCCGCACGAAGTTCTCGTACTGCTTGATTTTGCGTCCCCCCAGAGTGAAAAGATCTGGCAGTCCGTGGCAGAGGCGTCCCGCTCCCTTGATCCCCGGCAGTGCAAGATTGTTGTTCTGGCCAACAGCAAGGAATATTACGGAACAGACCTCATGGGGATGGCCATCTGGATTTCCTATTCCCGTCCGGGGCAGGCCATGCCGTATCTGACCTACGCCCTGTCCCGCTGGAATGCGGCCAAGGCCGCACAAAAAAAGAGCCGTGGTCAGGCCGTGCGCTTCAATAACGAGTATGATGCAACGGTCAATCCCACAGATCTTCCCATTCATTACAGCTATATGGCGCAGCTGCGTCCCCCTGTGCGCGAGAGCGACGAATTTTCCATCGGCAAGTATTGCTATGATGCTGGCAACGTGAACCTGTATCAGGCGGAGCAGATCAGCCGCTTCTACGGGGCGGGCAAGCTGCCCGCAGTGATTGCCGACGGCAAGGTGCTTTCTTCTGTCTCTGCTGCGGGCATCCTGAAAGCGGTGCGCTGAAAACAAGAAAACCGCCGGAGCTGTGGCTTGCTGCCGCGTCTCTGGCGGGAAACGCAGCAAAAAATTGTTGCTCTTTTGGCATCTGCGCAGCACACGCGGCGTACTACATGCCAAAAAATTCCAGTTCCGGAACAGTGGGGATGAGCCCTGCGCCGCAAAGCTTTTCATAAAAAAGCAGAAGCCCCTTTTTTTCTTCCGCGCCAAGAGTATAGACAAGGCCTTCCGTATAATAGACCGTCAACTCCTTGCGGGACAGCGGGCAGCCGTGACCCGTGAGATCAAGCACAATATCCAGATGGCTGAGGCCCCAATCCCGTCCGCTGCGGAGGAGAGCGCCGGGATCCTGACCAAATGCGCCGGAATCCGCTGCGGCGCGGCTGACAACCCACAGGCCGAAAATAAAGGGAAGCCCCGTCCAGTTGCGCCAGGCTTCTGCCAGATCCAGCCTGTAGGGATAGTCGGGGTGGCTGCGCAGGCGCAGCGCCTCATCGCCGATGGCCAAAAAAGCGTCCGGCGGCGTGGCGCCGCGCAGGGAGGGGGTAACCTGGCCTGTGCTGTAGGTGACGTTGCAGTGGTAAAAGTCCCGCATCAGCAGGCGCAACAGAGCAACGGAGGTATGCGTTTCTCCACTGACCAGAATGTTTTTTCCGTCAAGCTGCATGAGGGGAACGCGCGAGAGCAGAAGAACGCTCATGACCGGCCCGCGTGACCCGATGGACAGATCGTCCACCAGATAATACCTCTCCGGGCGGGTGGCATATTCAAAACAGGAGCAGGAAGAAACGTGCAGTTCCCCGCGTGCCATCATTTCGTTGAGCAGGGCGGGAGGCCCTGAAACAAGCTCGAAGTCATGGGGCAGGATGCCCGCTTCCAGCGCGTGATAGATGGGCAGCACATTCAGATAGCCGATACGGCCCATGCGCAAGGGGAGAGGAGAGGCCATGTTTTCTCCAAATTCTCCGGCTCGGCGCGTTGCAAGCCCCGCGCAAACTTTGCCGGTCAGTCCGTCCCTGCCTGCTCTTCCGGTTGCGGTTTGACAGGCTGGTAGTCCATTGTTCTCTGCACGGGCGCAAAGCCTGCCGCCCGGATGACCTGATGGATTTCCCTGCGGCTCATGCGGAAAGAAACTCCCGCAGCGGCCACCACATTTTCTTCAATCATCAGGGAGCCGAAATCGTTGGCTCCGTAAAAAAGCGCCAACTGCGCGACCTGCGGCCCCATGGTCACCCAGGATGCCTGGATATTGGGGATATTGTCCAGCACCAGGCGAGAAACGGCCAAAAGGCGCAGATATGCGGGAGCGGGCAGGGGGTGAACGGGAATCTGCGTGTGGGCGGGTTGGAACGTCCAGGGGATAAAGGCTGTGAAGCCGTGGGTGCGGTCCTGCGTTTCGCGCACGGCAAAAAGGTGATCCAGGCGGTGCGCGGGCTCTTCTTCATGCCCGAACATCATGGTCGCTGTGGTGCGCAGTCCCAGCTTGTGGACTTCTTCCATCACCTGCAACCACTGCTCCGCGGTGCACTTGTTGGGCGAAACGCGGGCACGCACACCCGTATGCAGAATTTCCGCTCCGCCTCCGGGCAGGGAGTGCAGCCCGGCGTCTTTCAGGCGGCGCAAGACTTCCGGCACGGAAAGGCCGAATGTTTTTGACCAGAAAAAAATTTCCGGAGGAGAAAAGGCGTGGATATGGAGTGTGGGCCAGGAGGAGCGTATCCAGCGCAGCAAGTTTTCATACCAGTCCAGCGGCACATCGGGATGATGCCCCCCTTGCAGCAGTATCTGCGTGCCGCCAAGAGCCAGAGTTTCTTCGATTTTTTCTGCCAGTTCCTCCCGGCTGACAAGATATGCCTCGGGATGCCCCGGAGGGCGGAAAAAAGCGCAGAAGCGGCAGGCGCATACACAGACATTGGAATAATTGATATTGCGGTCGCCAACGTAGGAAACCGTCATCTCGGGGTGCAGGCGCATGCGCACCGCATGGGCCAGTTCCGCAAGGGTATGCAGACTGGCCTTGCTGTACAGGGCTTCGGCAAAACGGCGGTCAAGGCGGCGGCCCTCCCTGACGGCATCCGCCGCCTGAAGCACGTCCGCATATTCGGCGCCGTGCTCGTCAAACGGACTGTGGGCGTGGAATGGGGTCGTCACCTATTGGGCCTCCGTTCTTTCCTGCGCATCCGGCAGGGGAACAAACGTCGCGTTGCGGCGAACCGGCACAAAGCCGGAACTGCGAATGAGATGCTCCAGTTCGGCAATGGTCATGCCCTGGGCAGACTGCGCACCGGCCATATGGCCGATGTGCTCTTCAACAATGGTTCCGTCCAGATCGTCTGCTCCGTACCAAAGAGCCACAGGGGCCAGTTTGGGGCCCAGCATGATCCAGTACGCCTTGATGTGGGGGATATTGTCCAGCATCAGACGCGAAACAGCCACAGTCCGGAGCTGATCCAGGCCGCGCTGCGGGCCGATCTTGTCTTCCGGGAGCTTGAGGCGGCTGTTTTCCGTCAGAAAGGGAAGGGGGATAAAGCAGGTAAAACCTCCGCTCTTGTCCTGCTGCTCACGCAAGCGGCAGAGGTGGTCGATCCTGTGTTCCGTGCTTTCCAGATGGCCGAAAAGCATGCTGCAATTTGTCTTGATGCCCAGGCTGTGCGCTTCTCCGGCAATGCGCAGCCAGGAGGCCGCATCGGCCTTGTGGGGGCATATCTGCCGCCGCACCTCTTCGTCAAAAATTTCCGCGCCGCCTCCCGGCATCATCACCAAACCGGATTTTTGCAGACGTTGGAGAACTTCCAGAGTGCTGATGCCCTCAAGGCGGGAAAAATGCTCGATCTCCACGGCGGTAAAGGCTTTGAGGGGCAAGTGGGGATTGAAGGCGCGCACTTTTTGAAGCATGGTTTCAAACCAGGCAAGAGGGCGCGCAGGGTGGCAGCCGCCCACGATGTGCAGTTCGTCAAGGTGCAGGGGCGTGGCGTCAGCCGCGCGCAAACGGTCCAGCACTTCTTCGAGGCTCAGGCTGAATGCGCCGGGTTCTGCCTCGCTGTCGCGCCGAAAAGCGCAAAAGGTACAGCCGTTGACGCACACATTGGTATAATTGATCTGCCGGTTGACAACATAAAACGTCTTGTGGCCGTGCCTGCGGCAGCGGGCGTGCAGGGCCAGCGCGCCAACGGCTGTAATGTCCTTGCAGGCAAAAAGGGCCAGCCCGTCATCATGGCTCAGGCGCTCGCCAGCAAGCACCTTTTCGCGAATGGACGAAAGCCCCAGATTGGCATAGTATTTCGCGTCCAGCATGAAGAAACCCTGTACCGGGGCGGATGCCCTGTCTTGAATTGGGATTGTATGCGGGGTCGCGCCGCAAGGCGCGAGGGGCAGCACTGTTTTTGTGCCCTCGAAAAAACGCAAAATACTCCCGTCATCCGTCTGCTGTCAATGTGAGGAAAATGTGCCGCAGTCCTTGCCCCTGTCTCTCGGTATTTCGCCCTGTCCCAACGATACCCATATTTTCCATGCCCTGCTGCACGGCAGGGTTCCGTCCCCTGTGTCTGTGCGTGTGCATATGGCCGATGTGGAAGAACTGAACCAAATGGCCCGGCGGCAGGTGCTGGATGCCACCAAAATTTCTCTGGGGGCTGTTGCGGATATCATGGATGCGTATGCCCTTCTGTCCTCCGGGGCAGCGCTTGGCTGGGGATGCGGCCCCCTGCTTGTCGCGCGAAAAAATGCGCAGCCGACCTCCTGGAAAACAGCGACGGTGGCTGTTCCCGGCCGCATGACAACCGCCGGTTTGCTGTTGACTTTGCACGGCGAGTTTCAGGGACCTCGCACGGAAATGCTTTTCAGCAGCGTCATGCCCGCTGTGGCACGGGGCGAGGTTGATCTGGGGCTGGTGATCCACGAGGGGCGCTTTACCTTTGAAAAACTGGGGCTGGTGAAAGTTCTGGATCTGGGGCAGTGGTGGGAGGCTGCCCATGCCTTGCCTCTGCCCCTGGGAGCCATTGCCGTTCGCCGTGACCTGCATGAGGCAACAGCCCTTGGCCTGCAAAAAGCCATTGCGGACAGTCTGGCCTATGCCAATGCGCACCCCCTTGAGTCGCGCGACTTTGTCCGCGCCCACGCGCAGGAAATGGATGACGCCATAACCAGCCAGCATATCAAAACTTTTGTTACAGAATACAGCATGGATCTTCAGGAGGCCGGGCGTTCTGCCATAGAAGTGCTGGTGTCGGAGGCCGCCCGTCTGGCGGGCAGAGATCTTCCGGAAAAAAGCCTGTTTTTGTCAGCGCGCGGATAAGCGGACTTTTGCTTTCTCAGGCGTTTGGTCTGGCCGTTTTCATGAGGATTTTTTTGGTATGACAGCCAAATTTTTTTCCTGGTCCGAAGCCAGGCGCTTTTACGCCATCGGCCTGCCCATCTTTATTGCCCAGATGGCCCAGATGGGAATGAGCTTCGCGGACACGGCCATGACCGGGCAATTCAGCGCCGAGGCCATGGCTGCCGTGGCTGTGGCCAGTTCTGTCTGGGCGCCAGTGCTGATGCTGGGCATCGGCTGTCTGCTGGCGCTGCCCCCCCTGAGCGCGCAACTGGTTGGCGGTGGCAGGGCCGAGGGCGCGGCCCACCTCCTGCGGCAGGGAATATGGGTCACGCTGGGGGTAAGCCTGCTCCTTGTCGCGGTTCTTCACGGCATTTCCCGCAAACTGGAGGTTTTTGGCCTGACGCCGGAGCTTGCCCATCTGGCTGGCGGCTATCTGCGTGCCATCATGTGGGGGATGCCGGGCTTCATGCTTTTCATCAACATGCGCAGCTTTCTGGAGGGCTTTTCCCATACGCGCCCGGCCATGGGCATTGCCCTTCTCGGTCTGGCGCTCAATGTTCCCTGCAATTACATTCTGATTTACGGCAAGCTTGGTCTGGAACCCATGGGCGCTGTGGGCTGTGGCGTGGCTTCGGCCCTGTGCTACTGGTTCATGGCGGCATGCATGTTCTGGCATTTGCGGCGCGCTCCGCACTATGTGCCCCTGCGCCCCCTGTTTGCTCCCATGCTGCGCCCGGGGATTTTCCGCAGCCGCAAGGCCGAGCCGTGGCTTGACGGCAGGCTGATCCTGCGCATTCTGCGCCTTGGCCTGCCTGCGGCATTGGCCCTGTGCTTTGAGGTTTCGCTTTTTGCCCTCAGCGGCATCCTGCTCGCGCCGCTGGGCACGGTCACGGTTGCCGGGCATCAGGTCGCCCTCAATGTGGCCAGCCTGATTTTTGTCATTCCGCTTTCCATCGGCATGACCGCCACCATCCGCGTGGGGCGCTGCCTTGGTGCGCGACAGGTGGAGCGGGCCCGCCTTGTTGCCCGGACGGCACTGGGGCTCAGCGTGGGAAGCGGGATCATCATTGCTCTTCTTACCCTCCTTTTCAGGCATGCCATTGTGCGCATCTACACCCATGATGCGGATGTCATGGCTCTGGCGGCGCATCTGCTGTGCTATCAGGCCGCCTACCAGATACTTGACAGTGTTCAGACCGCGGGCATCGGCATTCTGCGCGGATACAACGACACCCGCATCATTTCGGTCATCTGTTTCGTCACCTACTGCATTTTGGGCCTGCCCGTGGGATTTTTGCTGGCGCGCACGGATGTTCTGGCCCCGGCCATGGGTGCGGCGGGATTCTGGGTCGCGTACATTGTTGCTCTGGGCTTTGGCGCTGCCTGCTATCTTGTGCGTGTGCGTTCCCTGCACGCCAACTCGTGGGAAAACGTCCTGCAGCGTGTGGGGCGCTGACGCTTTTCAGGCATAGTAGGAAAAAGAAGGGCACATGACACGACAAGGCATGTTGACTCCCGCCACGGACAGTCCGCGCGCTTGCCACAGGATACCTTCATGAGCAGCGATTTTCACAGCCTTGACCATGTCTGGCGGCATTTGGAAAAACTGGACTTCTTTCACATGAATATAGGCCTTGAGCGCGTACTCCGGGCGCTGTCAGCCCTGCGACCCGGCCGCCTCCCTTTTGTGACGGTTCAGGTGCTCGGAACCAACGGCAAAGGCTCCACCTCCGCCTTTCTGGCTTCGCTGGCCAAGCATCACGGCTGCCGTGTGGGCCTGTACACATCGCCGCATTTTGTCAGCCCGGCAGAACGCATCCGCATCTGTGATCCGGACCAAGGCTTTCTTGCTCCAGACAAGCAGGAAAACGAAGCGATCTGGCTTGCCTCTGCCAATGCCGTACACAGGGCAAATCCTGACCTGACCTATTTTGAATTTCTCACCGTGCTGGCTCTGGAAATTTTTTCCAGACAGAGCGTGGATCTGACCATATTGGAAGCAGGTCTTGGCGGGCGGCACGATGCCACCACAGCGGCTGCGGCCGATGTGCTCTGCTATACGCCCATAGCCATGGACCATCAGGATGTTCTGGGAGCAAGCCTTGCGGCCATTGCCGCTGACAAGGCCGGAGCCGTGCATGCCGGGTGCGCGGCCGTCTGCTCCGCAAGGCAGTATCCGGAGGCTGCAAAGGCGCTGGCAGCCTCGGTTCGCGCTCACGGCGTTCCCCTGTTGCAGGCCGAGCCAGCCAGCACGGAAATTCCGCTCGGCCTTGCCGGTGCTCACCAGCGAACCAACGCGGGGCTGGCCCTGACCGCATGGCAGGTTCTTGCTCCCCTTTTGGGCAGGGCCGCCAACGATCCGGCAAGGCAGCGGGCGGGTTTGCGCGGTGCTTTTTTTCCGGGACGTTTTCAGCATGTTCCGGCAAGCTCCCTGCATCCGCCCCTGCTCTTGGACGGCGCGCACAACCCCCACAGCATGGTCGCCCTGCTCAAGGGCATGCGTGCGGAGAGCATAAGCCCTGCCGGAGCCGTATTTTCCTGCCTTGCGGACAAAAACTGGCTGCCGGGGCTTTGCCTGCTGAAACATTTTCTCGGGGACGCCCCCATTTTTGTTCCCACCCTGTCCAACCGGCGGGCAGCCAACAGCGAAGACATTGCCCTTGCCTGCAACCGCCTGCCTCCGGCTACAGCTATTGCGCTGGGAGAAGGGGAGCACGCTCTTGAAGAAATTCTCCTGCAAAGCCGCTCTCTTGCAGACATTGGAGCAGATCGCCCCTTGCTGGTGACGGGCTCCCTGTATCTGTTGGCAGAGTTCTTTGCCCTGCATCCCGCATGGCTTGCGCCAGCTGCGGCACCGTCCCGAGTTTCCGGCCAGAACCCTGTGCCCCGTACTTCAACAGGAGGCTGCCATGTCTGAACTTTTCCGCCATATTCCCTCTGTTGACGCCAGCCTCTCCGCTCTGGAACAGGCGGATCCGGCATTTGTGCACGGTGTCCCACGCGCAGTGCTGCGCGATGCCGTCACGCAATTCTGGGACGAGCTGCGCGCGCAGATCCGCACCGGAGCATATACCGCGCCAGACCAACTCGCCCTGGCGCGGCACTTGCCGTTTCTGCTCAAGCATGTGCGCCGTTTTTCCCGCCCGCGTTTTTCTTCTGTGATCAACGGAACCGGGGTTATTGTGCACACCAATATGGGGCGTTCTCCCCTGGCTGCGGAAGCACGCCAAGCCGTGCTGGCCGCTGCGGAGGGCTACTGCAATGTGGAGCTGGACATGCAGACCGGGGGACGCGGCAGTCGCCATGCGCTCACCGAGGGTCTTTTGTGCCGCCTCACCGGCGCAGAGGCCGCTCTTGTCGTCAACAACAATGCCGCTGCCGTTTTTCTGGTTCTGGACAGTCTGTGCGGTGGCGGAGAAGTGGTGGTTTCCCGCGGGGAGCTGGTGGAGATCGGCGGCAGTTTCCGCATTCCCGATGTCATGAAAAAGAGCGGGGTGACATTGCGTGAAGTGGGAACCACCAACCGCACGCACGTGCAGGACTATCGGGATGCCGTCGGCGAGAATACCCGCGCGCTCATGCGCGTGCATGCCTCCAACTACAGGATTGTGGGCTTCCATTCCGCCGTTGCCCTGAAAGAACTGGCAAACCTCGCGCACGAGCACGGGCTTCCGCTTCTCAATGATCTGGGCAGCGGCTGCCTTGTAGACTTCAGCGCATATGGCTTGCCCGGAGAACCCGTGGCTTCTTCCGCGCTGGCGGACGGAGCGGATGTGATCACTTTTTCCGGCGACAAAGCCCTGGGAGGCCCGCAGGCGGGCATTATCGCCGGCCGTGCGGATCTGATCCGGCGCATCAAGCGCAATCCCCTTGCCCGCGTTCTGCGCTGCGACAAGCTTTGCCTGGCGGCTCTGGAAGCCACTTTGCGGCTTTACCTTGATCCGGAGGAGGCTTGGCGCCGTGTACCCACCCTGCGTATGGCGACTTTCTCCTGCGAGGAGATGCATGCTGCCGCGCGTGGCCTGGCCTCACGCCTGCGCAGGCTGTTTTCCAGCCATGCCGTGCCGTGCCGCGTGGAATTGCGCAGCGGAGTTTCCCGCATGGGGGGCGGGGCCTTTCCGCAATACGATCTGCCGACAACATTGGTATGCCTGCGGCCACAGGGATGCAGCGCCACGGCGCTCAAGGATGCCCTGCTGGCAACGGATCCTCCCGTACTGGGAAGACTGGAAAACAATGCTTTTTGCCTTGATCCGCGAACCCTGAAAAAAAGGGAATACCCGCTCCTGCTGCGCGCGGTACGTCTGGCGCTGGAGGAAAATGCCCTTTTGGGGAATACAAACAGCCACACATAAGGAAAACACATGAAAAAAAATCTCTCCTATGCGCCGCAGAATGCCTGGAGCAGCGCAGATGCCAAAACCCGGCAGGCCATGGAAAAACTCTCCCGCCGCTATGTGGATTTTTTGAGCCGGTGCAAGACCGAGCGCGAAACCGTGGAGTATGTACGCAAGCGTCTTGAAAAAAAGGGCTTTTCACAGGATTTTTCGCACGACCGCGTTGTGCGCCCGCTGCGCGGCAAGGCCATTTTTGCCGCACGAAAGGGAGCTATGCCGCTGGAGAGGGGGCTTTCCCTCTTGGCGGCACATGTGGACACCCCGCGTCTGGACTTCAAGCAACGCCCGCTTGTGGAGCAGCCCTCTGTGGTGCAGGCCAAAACCCATTACTACGGAGGAATACGCAAATACCAGTGGCTCGCCCGGCCGTTGGCCCTGCACGGGATCATTGTGCGCGAAAACGGCGAAGTGCTGCCGGTGACCATTGGTGAGAAGGAAGGCGAGCCGGTGTTCTGCATTGCGGACCTTCTGCCCCATCTGGCGCAAAAGCAGGTCACACAGTCCGTCAGCGAAGCATTTGAGGCGGAAAAGCTCAACATCATTCTGGGGCACAGCATTGGCGCTGGCACACAAAAAAAAGCCGGAGATGCTCCCAAAGACCCTGTAAAAACGCGCCTTCTGGAAATTCTTCATAAAAAATATGCCATTACGGAAGAGGATTTCATTACCGCGGAATTGCAGGCTGTGCCTGCCGGGCCTGCCCGCTTTGTCGGTTTTGACAAGGCGCTGGTGGGCGGATACGGCCAGGATGACCGCATTTGTGTTTTCTGCGCTCTGGAAGCCCTGCTGGAAGCCGGGGCCACCGGGCGCAGCATGGCCGTGATCTTTTGGGACAAGGAGGAAATCGGCTCTGACGGCGCCACCGGAGCCGCCTCACGCTTTTTTCAGTACTGCGTGGAGGATCTTGTGCGGGCTTGGGCCAAAAATGTGCCCGTTTCACAGGTTTTTCTGGAAACGCGCGCCATCTCCGCGGACGTGCAGGCGGCCCTTGATCCGGACTATCAGGACGTGCACGAAAAACAGAATGCGGCCCTTCTGGGCTATGGGCCATGCTTTTCCAAATTCACGGGATCCCGCGGAAAATACGGCAGCAGCGAGGCGGATGCGGAGTTTTTTGGATCGCTGCGGAGCCTGTACAACAGGCATGGCGTGCCCTGGCAAACAGCGGAACTGGGCAGGGTGGATCTTGGCGGCGGCGGAACCGTGGCCCTGTTTCTGGCGGCATACGGCATGCACGTCATTGACCTTGGCCCTGCCGTGCTTTCCATGCACAGCCCCTTTGAACTGGCGAGTTGCGCCGACATTCATACCTCATGGCTGGCCTACAGATTTTTTCTGGAATCTCGGATTGAGTATTCCTGAGTTTGCCTGTATAGATAGCTATCAATGTGATGAACGGCAGTTTTGGGATGCCGTTTCGACAAACAGCGGTTTATGACCAGGAGGAATCAGGATGTCTCAAGACGCATCAGCAATTGTTGTCGACAGGGCAAAATCACAGTGGTCCGACCTGTGGAAAAAAGAAGACTATCTGGCTATCTGGATCGGCCTGCTTATTCTTGGCATGGCCCTGTATCTGGTTTTTGGAGGTCGGCAGGAACTGGAAGCCAAGTATGACCAATATGCGGAGGTCATGAAGACAGAATCCGCCAAGCCCTTCAAAACCATAGAATGGTATGAGGCTTCCGCCGCCCGGAAAGGGCTTGAAGGGCAGAAGCTGCCCATGGTCAAGACGCTGATTGACCAGTTGAAAAGGCCTGCGCGCTGGCAGTCCAACCCTCTGGATTCTCTGATGCTTTCGCAGGCCCAGGCCGACAAGCTCAATGCGGCCGCAAAGCCGAAAGCGGACGAGGCCAAGAGCGCTGAGGCCCAGGCCCTGTCCGCAGCCAAGGAAGCCCAAGCGGCTGCGGCTGCAGCCTCCTTTGGCGATGCCACGCTGAACGCCGCTGCGGAAAAAAGCATCGGCGAATGGCAGGCTGCCAAAAAAGCTTCTGCCGATGCCGCCAAAAAGCTGGTCAAGCCCTTCAACCGTATTCCTTCCCTGATCATCCTGGGCATTGCGCTGGCTCTCCTGACCAGCGTCGGCGCCAAGTGCATGGGCCTCAATGTGGGCAAATTCGTGGTCGCCTTTGTGGTGGTGTATGCCCTGTGTGTGCTGGCCAACATCCTGGGCAACCAGAAGACCATGCGCCTCTATGGCATCAATGCCGAAATCTGGTCCATCGTCATCGGCATGCTTGTCGCCAATATCATCGGCACGCCCAACTGGCTCAAGGAGGGCGCGCAGGTAGAATACTACATCAAGACCGGCTTGGTGCTGCTGGGCGCGGAAGTGCTTTTCCACAAGATCATGGCCATCGGCATTCCCGGCATTTTTGTGGCCTGGGTCGTGACGCCCATCGTGCTGATTTCCACCTACATTTTTGGGCAGAAAGTGCTGAAAATGCCCTCCAGAACCCTGAACATCGTCATTTCGGCAGACATGTCCGTGTGCGGCACCTCGGCGGCCATCGCCACGGCGGCGGCAGCACGGGCCAAAAAAGAGGAACTGACCCTTTCCATAGGGCTTTCCCTGACCTTCACGGCCATCATGATGGTGGTCATGCCCATGGTCATCAAGGCTGTGGGCATGCCTGAAGTGCTGGGCGGCGCGTGGATCGGCGGCACGGTCGACTCCACGGGCGCTGTGGCCGCTGCGGGCGCCTTCCTTGGCCCCAAGGCTCTGCAGGTGGCGGCCACGGTCAAGATGATCCAGAACGTACTCATTGGCGTGACCGCCTTCTTTGTTGCCCTGTACTGGTGCACCAAGGTTGATGCGCAGAGCGGAGAACGTGTGGGCCTTATCGAAATCTGGCATCGCTTCCCCAAGTTCGTGCTTGGCTTTTTGGGTGTTTCCATCATCTTTTCGCTTATCAGCAGCGGCCTTGGGGGCGACCTCGGCAAGATGCTGGTGGACAACGGCACCAACAAGGTTTCCGTTCCCCTGCGTGGCTGGTTCTTCGGCCTGTCGTTTGTGGCCATCGGCCTGACCACCAACTTCCGTGAACTGGGCAAGTACTTCAAGGGCGGCAAGCCCATCATCCTGTATGTGTGCGGTCAGTCCTTCAACCTGATGCTGACCCTGCTCATGGCCTGGATCATGTTCTACAAGGTGTTCCCGGAAATCACCGCCAAGATCTAAACCTTCTATCTGGCGAGGGCCGCTGCGGAAACGCAGCGGCCCTCTTTTTTTGGAGGAGTGCATGCCGTCTGCAGTGAAAAGCGTGTTGAAGCTGGGAGGCTGGGCCTTGGGGTTCTGGATATTTTTTGCAGTCCTGACGCCGCGTCTTGTGGCCCTGTCGCCCGCCTGGCAAAAGTATGACGCGGTTCAGGAACAATATGGCCTGGACAGCGGAGCCATGTACTACACCAATGTGCCTGTCAGCCTGGAGTCCGAGGAAGCCGTGCGCCGCGCGGTGCGCGCCGGCATGGAGGAAAGGCGCAAGCAGGCCGCCGCACGCTGAGCACAACCGGCATGCGATATGTCGTCAGCGCCTGTCTGGCCGGGCACTTTTGCCGGTATGACGGAAGAAGCCACCCCTGCGCTTTGGTTATCCGTCTGGTGCAAAGCAAGCTCGCTGTGCCCCTTTGCCCGGAATGTCTGGGAGGGCTGGAGACGCCCCGCATCCCCTGCGAATGCAGGGACGGGCGGGTCATCAGCCGTGATGGCCGGGACATGACGGAATTTTTTGCGCACGGCGCGGCTGTTTCCTTGGAGCTGGCCAAAAAAGAGGGGTGCAGGGCGGCCATTCTCAAAAGCCGGTCGCCCTCATGCGGTTTTGGCCTGATCTATGACGGCAGCTTTCGCGGAACGCTTTGCCGGGGCGAAGGGGTCTGGGCCGCATTGCTGCGGCGGGCGGGATTTGCCCTGTTCAGTGAAGAAAATCTGCCGGAGGGCATGTGATGTTGTTTCCGTCCTGTGCGCTCCACTGCGCCAGATGCCCGGCAATATAGCTGCAGATGGCCTGATGTTCTTCCTTGCCCTGCCCCTCAATGCGGACAGGGGCGGAAAACTTGTAGCGAACGGGCATGCCCGGTGTGACCGGCCCCAGCTCCTTGATTTTTTTTCCCTGTCCCCAGGCATCGGTTTTGAGAACGAGCGGCACTATGGGCACGCCGGACTTTTTGGCCAGCTTGACGCCGATGGAGTTGAACCGGAGCGGATCAAAAGTTTGCGTCCGGGTGTGCTGCGGAAAGATGATCAGAGAAACCCCCTTGCGCAACCGCTCAATGCCGCCGGAAAGAACCGCCGCAAGGTCTTCGCGCGGGTTGACGCGCCCAACAACAATGGGATCGCGGGACCGCATGACCGGGCCGAAAAAGGGCATGGTGGTAAGGCTTTTCTTGACCACAAACGTTACGGGGCGACGCGGGCGGATGATCCCCGGCAGCATGAAGGTTTCCAGAGTGCTCATGTGGTTGGCCACAAAAATGCACGGCCCGTCCACGGAATCCATGACATCCATTCCTTCAATATCAACGGGGCAGCCCATGCGCTCCACCAGTTCCGCCACCCAGACGCTGGCATGAACCCATGCGGCATCATCGCAACGGCCTGCGGCAGCCCGGCGGCAAATCCAGTGCACAGGCCCCAGAAAGAGGCGGCTGTAAAAAGAAAAAGACGGCATCATGCGACTGAAAAAATCCGCGCTGGCCGCAAGGCTGCGGTAGGTATTTCCTGTCAGGAATTTTTGCGCAAAAACGCCGTCAACAAAAGGATTCATGCCTGTTCGTCCGTTTTTTTGATTTTATGGAGTTTGCGCCACCATTGGCTCAAGCGTGGTTCCTCGCCGTTGTCACGGGGCTGATAAAAGCGTCGCCCTTCCAGCTCCTTGGGCAGATAGCTCTGCTCAACCCAGGACTCCGGATAATTGTGCGGATACTTGTATTCCTTGCCGTATCCCCACTCCTTGTGCAGCTGTGTCGCAGGATTGCGCAAGTGCAGGGGGACAGGATGAAAACCGTTGAGTTTTATCTCACGGGCCGCATTGAGATAGGCCGCATATGACGAATTGCTTTTTTTGCTCAGGGCAAGGTAGACAACGGTTTCGGCAAGAGGGATAAAACCTTCGGGCATGCCCACAAATTCCACGGCCTGCTGGCAGGCAACCGCCAGGGAAAGGGCAGAGGGGTCAGCCAGCCCCACATCCTCCGATGCGGAAAGAACAAGGCGGCGGCAAATGAAACGCGGATCTTCCCCTCCTTCCAGCAGGCAGGCCAGATAGTAGAGAGAAGCATCAACGTCGCTCCCGCGGATGGACTTGATCAGGGCAGATGCCAGTTCGTAATGGTTGTCGCCGTCTTTGTCGTGCCTGACCAGAATTTCGGGAAGAAGCGCCTTGATCTGCTCCACGGTCTGGCAATCCTTGGGCAGTTGGGCCACATATTCCACAAGGTTGAGCAGGGTGCGCGCGTCTCCGTGTGAAACGGTGGCCAGAAGCTCCGCCACAGCGTCAGGCAAGGCGAAGTGCATATCCTGGGCGCCGCGCTGCGCCAGAGTCACCAGCTCTGTGCGCCCCAGTGCCCGCAAGCGCAATACGTGCAACCGCGAGAGCAACTGCCGTGTCACGCTGAAAGAAGGATTTTCCGTTGTTGTGGCCAGAAGCGTCAGCTCGCCCGACTCGATGAGCGGAAGAAAAAAATCCTGCTGTGCCTTGGAAAAGCGGTGAAGTTCATCCAGTACAAGAACTTCCATGCCGTTCAGGGCGCGGCGCAACTGCTGCAACCCGGCCTCGGGCGCGCTCAGGCGCAGATAGGGCTTGCCCGAGGACTTGGCCAGCAACAGGGCAAGAGTGGATTTTCCGCAGCCCGGAGGCCCGAAGAACAGAAGACTGGGCAATCGGGGAGCCTGCATGAAAGAGTTCAGGCGCTCCTTGAGGTGCGGCTGCCCCAGAAAAAGCGCAAGATCGTCCGGCCGCATGCGCTCCGGCAAGGGCCTGGACGGCGTCATGGGCGCACCTCCGGTCTGGCATCGGGCTTGCCCGGCAGTTGCGAACTCCACCAGTGCAGCCCCAGGCACAGCGTGGCTGCCGTTTCGCAGCGCAAAATCCTTGCGCCAAGGCTGACAACGCAAAAGTTGGCCGCGCCAAGCGCGGAAAGCTCTCTTTGCGAAAACCCGCCTTCCGGGCCGATCACATAGACGGTCAGCCCGTTCTGTCCCGCCATGTCGGGAGTCAGCAAAGGAATGTCGCTCTGGTGCTCCCAGGGCAGTATCCGGTGATCTGCTGCGGAGCAGTGGGCAATCAGTTCGCTCACGCCGCCGGAAAAAACGCGGACTTCCGGCAGCCACGGGTTCCTGCACTGTTTTGCCCCGGCAATCAACTGCCCCTGACAGGAAAAGGCGGCGTCAGGCGAAAGCCTTCCTTGGCTGTGATCCCCCTGCCACAACCAGATGCCGTGCGCGCCCAATTCCACTGCCTTTTCAAGAAAAAAACCGCGCCGGACAGCCTTGCTGAAGGCCAGTGCCACAACAGCGCGGGCCTTGGGCTCCGGAGCAAAAGTTTCGGACTGCATCTCCAGCCGGACGCCTTTTTTTTCCAGTGCGCGTACGCAAAAAACGCCCGTGCGGCCACGCCCGTCCAGAAGTGCGACCGTATGGCCGGGAGCCAGCCGCAACACCTGACTCATGTGTTTTGCTTCCTGCCCGTCAAGAAAAACGGCAGAGCCCCATGCGTCCGGCGGCAGATAGAAAAAAGGCGTACTCATGCGTTGCCTTCCTTGCTCAGACGCGCCTTGCGAACAGCCCTGAAGCTGTCCTGCAATGACACCAGACGGCGGTAATTTTTGCGTATTTCTGCGCCGGCAGGAGTGAGCGTGTCTTCCGAAACATCAATATAGCGGCGTTTCAGGTATCTGTCGTGCAGTATTTTTTCAACACATCCGATAATATTGTCCACCAGTGGCGGAAAAAAGTTCACTATCTCATATTGCAGATCGTTCAAAAGGGCGATGACCTCACGGAACATGTGAAGATAGGAGATTTGCGCCCCCTTGTAGAGCCTTCTGCTCAAGTCTTCAAGAATCCGCACATTTCTTGCCTGCTGGATATAGCTGAACCGTGAGCATACCTCCTGATAGAGTTCGCGCAGGGTAATGAAATTATCGTCATTTTCCGGAGAGTAGAGGTATTGTGTGAGCACCTTGCTGACATTGCAGAAAAAATCATCGCTGTAGCTTATCATGCGGCGCTGGTGTTTTGTCAGCCACGAATACAGAAATTTGAGTCTTTTTTCGTGTGTTTCCGTATTTTCCACAACTTCGGTGCGCTTGTAGATAATGCGCCCCGTATATTCTCCGCGCACAATGTCGTTGAGGCGCAGAAACATGTTGGAGGCGTCCTTGATGATGTTCAGGCCCCGCAAAGGTTCCCCGGTCAGGGGGTGGAGTACTTCCTGCCCGCACACCGAGAGGGCGCGGTCCTGGCGCACGTTGGCCGGATCAAAGGCATGCTGCCTGTACGTTACGCGCAGAATGACGACACGCCGTTCCCTGTCCAGAAAAAAGCCGTCCCGCCCGATACATTCCAGCGCCTCTTCCTGATCCGGGTCCACCGCGACCAGAGCGATTTTTTCCAGCGCGGGGTATTGGGTATTTTCTCCTGTGGCCAGATATGTTGTCAGGGTGCGGTCTGTCTGCCCCAGAACGCGCAAAAGAAAGCGTTCACCCATTTTGTGCAGCCTGCGCGCAAAAAGGGCGCTGGAGGTCCGGCGCTCCGACACGATGGGAAAGCCGTAAAGCTCCATGAGGTACTGGTAGACAAACATGCGGTTGCGCTCGTACAGCGCGTTGTCGCCGTAAACGAACTTTCCTGTTCTGATTCCGAACCTTTTGATTTCGCTGTCGATATCCGAAGGAAAAGACGCAAATACCCCCGCCAGATGAAAGCGGTTGTCTGCTCCCCAGGCCAGCACATGCGCCCTGTCCATAAGGAGAAGGTATTCCATCATTTCCGGATAGGTTTCAAGAAGCACAGTATCTGTGGAGCGGAATTTCTGGCGAAAGGCCTCCTGATGCACGCGCGGGAGGCGGGAGGTCAGTGTTTGGAGATTCTGTACCATGACCTGATTTTCAAGCGGGCAACAGGCTCCATCTTCTTCGGTAATGATATTGTACAGTTTGTCGAACTGAAAAATTTCGGAAAAATAGTCAAGCTGCCGGGCAAAAGCCACCATGGCAAAACCCGGCAGGTCCTTGTATTCAAACATGTCGCTGTCAAAGGACGGCAGGAGCTCGCGCGCTTCAACCAGAGGGTAGCAGGGGGCTTCCTGATAGGGCTTGACCAGGCACAACCGAACATGCACTGCATCCAGAAAATGCTTGAGCTTTTCCAGATCGCCGATGTCGACGGGGGTCGATACATGGCTGGCGTCCTGCCATTGCAGTCCGTTTTGCGAGAAGATTTCCTGCCATGCAATCATTGCTGTGCTCTGCAACCCTGTCGCGCGCTTTCTGCTCCTGGGCCAATGCCGAAAAAACCCCTGCGCCTGCCGCAAGGGCAACGCAAAAGGCAAGCCCTCAAAATGCTATAACAATGCCAATATTCTGGCAACTCCCGCCCGCGCAGGCGGGAGTTGCCCCGCAAAGATGCCGCGTTCTGCCAAAAATACGGCACAGGGAAACGCAACTATCCGAACTTAAAAGGAATAGCCCACCGAGAACATGTAGATGTTGGCTCCCACGCCGCTGGAGTGCCCCCCCTGAATACCGGCCGAGCGTATGCCCTTTGCATCCGTGCGCCCATAGCCCAGAGAGTTGATCCACAAATGCGCATACGCCAGATCCAGAGTCCAGTTGTTCCACCGCACGCCTGTGCCCAGGCTCAGTGTCTGGCGTCCGTTGGTGGGCATGAGGTAGTCGCTGTGATTCTCATTCACTACCGGTGTTTCATACGAAAAACCGGCGCGCAGGGTCCACCAGTCAAGGGGTTTGTATTCAACACTGGCATTGAAGTTCCAGCCGTCGCGCCATTTTTTGTTGTTGATGGCCGCATAGCCGTTATCCATATAAATATTGAGGGCATTGTAGGTGGACCAGCGCGTCCACACCGTGCCCACTTCACAGCTCAGATTTTCCAGAGGCCTGTAGGTGACTCCCAGCGCCAGAGAGTCCGGCAGTTGCAGCGTGGCATGGGTGGAGCAGTCCTTGGCATAGGGCAGGTGCTGGTTGAAAGGGGGGCCGCTCAGAACATTGGGGCCCTCATAGGCAAAATCCGTATTGCCGGTGATGTTCAGGGTTATCTGGCTCTTGTAGGACGCCCCCACGGACCATTGGTCGTTGAGGCGCATGTGCAGGCCTGTATGAACGCCGACTCCCCAGCCGCTGCCTTCGATCCGCATGTCATTGTCAAATACGCTTGGCGGCGTCACCATGGTGGGGACTTTGCTGCCCATGTGCATGTGGGCATAGAGTGCTTCAATGCCGAGGGAAACAGAAAAAATGTCGTTGAGCTTGACCGCCAGTGTGGGAACAAAGGAAATGCTCTGCAATTCCACTTCATAGACATTGTACCTTCCGACCCAATTCTCAGCATAGCTGTTGCCGAGGCCGAAGCGGGAAAATATCCCCAGCCCCAGCCAGAAGCGGTCATTGAACTGATGGCTGGCAAAAGCGTGCGGCACCGGCCACAGCGCAGGTTTGGTGAACGTGCTGCGCTCTTGCCCTCCCTGCCTGCTGACGATGCTGCCCTGGGGAGCGATCAGGGCCAGACCGCCCATCATGTGCGTTCCCGGAAGCTGGGTGATGCCCGCGCCGTTGTAGGCCAATGCCGAAACATCGTCCGCGCGCCCCACCATGCCGCCTGCCAGGGATACTCCCCGTGCGCTCCATTCGTTCAGGGCAAAGCCCTCTCCCAGAGCCTGCGCCGTACAGCAGACAGTACACAGCAGAGCAAGCCAGACAATGCGCAAAGCCTTCATTGTTCCTCCCCAATTTTACTGAAGCGTTTTCCTGTCGGCGGAAAGTCCTGCCCAAACAGGTATTCACAACATGGTAATGGGATCAAGGTCAAGAAAAAGTCGCAAGGATCGTGCAGGTTTTTGCGCTTGGGCAAAAAGGTGGAGGTCGCGCATGGCCTGCCAGTGTTTTCCTTTCAGCAAGCAGGCAAAACGTCGGCGGCCACGGAGCAGGGCCAGGGGAGCGGGGGCGGGCCCGAGCATCTGGACGCCCAATGTCCCGGCATGCTTGCGCAGAAGCGCAGCCAGTTCGTGGAGGGCAGCCGCGCCGCGGGCATCGTGCATGTCGTGGGAAATGCGCAACAGGCCAAGGTGCACAAAAGGCGGATACCGGTACCGGCTGCGGCGCTCCAATTCCGTACGGTAAAAGCCCTCGTAGTCGGCAGTGCGTACATATTGCCAGCAATAGTGCCGCACGTCCCTGGTCTGGATCAGAACCTGACCGGGCTTTTCACCCCTTCCGGCACGGCCCGAAGACTGCACCAGAAGCTGGAAGGTGCGCTCCGCAGCGCGATAGTCGGGAAGGTTCAGCCCCAGGTCGCCGTCGGCAATGATTGCCAGAGTCACTTCAGGAAAATGGTGCCCTTTGGAAAGCATTTGTGTGCCCACAAGGATGGGGGCTTCCCCACGGGCGAAAGATGCCAGAATTTCCTCCATGCGCCCCGGCCTGCGGGTGCTGTCCCTGTCCAGCCGCAAAACAGGACGACCGCCGGACAGCGTGCTCAAATGCTCTGCAAGACGCTCTGTGCCTTCGCCCATGGGCAGAAAGTTCGCGCTACCGCATTCCCCGCAGGGCGAAGGAAAGGGGAGGGTGAAGCCGCAGTAGTGGCAGACAAGCTTTTCCAGCCCCTTGTGGTAGGTAAGGCCGATTTCGCAATGGGGGCAACGCGCCGGGCGGTGGCAGTCCAGACAATACATGACAGGCGCATAGCCCCGCCTGTTGAGCAGAACAATGGCCTGTTCTCCCTTGGTCAGTGTTGCGCGCAGAGCATCCTCGCTTTCCGGAGCCAGAAGACTTTCTCGACTGGCGGCAGAGGCTGCGGCGGAGGCAATGTCCACCAGTTCCACCGGCGGCAGGGCGCGTCCGCTGATGCGCTGCGGCAGGTGCACCACGGGCAGGCGGCCATTCTCCGCGGCATGAAAGGTTTTCAGATCCGGAGTGGCGGAGCCCAGCACCAGCAGCCCCCTGGCCTGAAGCGTGCGGAACCATGCCACCTCCTTGGCATGGTAGGGCAGATTTTCTTCCTGCTTGAAAGAACTGTCGTGTTCTTCGTCCAGCACAATGCAGGCCAGATGCGGCACAGGCAAAAACAGGGCGGAGCGTGTGCCGACGACAATGCATGCCTCCTGCCTTTCCGCCAGTTGCCGGAAAATTTTTTCGCGCCGGGCTGGTGGCTGGTAGCCGTGATAAAAAAAGAGGGGGGCATGGGGCAGGCTGCATGCCGCATCGCGGCGCAACTTGTGGGCCAGGGCCACTTCCGGCGCGAGCAGAAGAAGGCTCTGGCCACGGGCCATGCAGGCCTTGGCCAGTTCCATATACACCGCGGTCTTGCCGCTGCCGGTGACGCCGAAAAGAAGAACAGACGCCGCATCGTCAGCAGCAAGAAAATCCAGCAGGCTTTGCAGGGCGTTCTGCTGGTCTGCGTTCAGAACAACAGGTGCTGGGGGGGGCGGCAGAAGGTTTTGCCCTGCATCATCGGGAAAATCGTCTTCTTTCTCCGCGTGGGCAAGGCGCACAAGGCCCGCAGCCTGGAGGCTCTTGAGGGCCGGTGCCAAAGACTGCCCCAGTTGCCGGAGCAAAAGGCGGCGGTTGGACGGGCCATGCTGGTGCAGATGGTCCAGCATCTGAATCTGGCGCTTGGCCGAAGGACGCACGGGCCAGGGAGGATCCTGCGTCAGCAGGCAGACCTCCGAACTGGCGGGATCCGATGCCACGGGCAGCATACGGGCTTTTTGGTCACAGAGGGCCTGGGCAAGCCGCGCGCGCTCCCCGGAAGGGGCATCGCGGAGTTGCTGCAATGTCCAAACTTCAGCCTGGCCGCTCTCGATCAGGTGCAACCGCACACGGGTTTGGCGCAGCCCGTGCGGCAGAACATGGCCCAGAACCTGCCCGGGAAAAAGCCCCTGTCGGCGGGAGAGGTCACAAGCCAAGGCCAGCAGATCCCGACTGATCAGGGGAGCGCTCTCCAAAGGCCAGCAAAGCTCTTTTTGCGCAACTCCGTCAGGTATGTCCGACTCGCTGCACGTGTCCAGCAGAACTGCGGCGCGCAACGCAGCCTGTTGCCCTCTGCCCAGGGGAACGGCTACACGCAGGCCGCTTTTCCAGAATGTGTCGGAAAATTCGGGCGGCAGCGTGTAGCTGAACGTGGCGTACGGGAGGCCCAGAAGCGCGACAGAGGCGTACATGCACTTGTATGGTCAACGCCACAAAAACAGGGGTCCGTTACTGAAACTGCACGAAATTTTTGAGCATTCCCAGCAGCTCGTACCGCAGTTCCTCTTCCTGAAGGGCAAAATAGATATTGGCTGTCAGATATTCTGCCCAGTCGCCGGCATCAAAGCGCATCCCCGCCATGCGCACGGCCATCATGCCGCGCTCCTGCGCCATGGCCTGCAGGGCATCGGTAAGCTGGATTTCCCCACCATGCCCCGGCTGGACTTTTTCCAGATAGTCAAAAATGTCGGGGGTCAGAACGTAGCGTCCCACAATCGCCATCCGCGAAGGGGCATTTTCGCGGGAGGGTTTTTCCACCATATGTTTGACGCGAAAAACTCCGGGGGTTATTTCCTCTCCGTCAATGATGCCGTAGCGGTTCACCTTTTCCCAGGGAACCTCCATGACCCCGATGACCGGCATTTTTTCCGCAATGGCCACTTCAATCAACTGACCGATGCCGGGCACCCCTCCGAACATCAGATCGTCACCGACCATGATGGCAAACGGCTCGTCGCGCAGCAGCTCACGGGCGCACAGCACGGCATGCCCCAAGCCCAGTTGCTTTTTCTGGCGAACAGACATGATGTTGGCCATCTCCGCCACCCGGCGCACTTCCGCCAGTTTGTCGAGTTTGCCCGAGCGCTCCAGCACGGCTTCCAACTGAAGGTTGTAGTCAAAGTGGTCTTCAATGACGCTCTTGTCCCGGTTGGTAACAAAAATGACATCCTGAATATTGGCCCGCTGGGCTTCTTCCACCACATACTGAATGACCGGTTTGTTGTAGATGGGGAGCATTTCCTTGGGAATATTCTTGGTTGCGGGTAAGGAGCGCGTTCCCCAGCCTGCCACAGGAATGACGACCTTGCGAATATTCTGCATGAGCACCTCCCACTACGGTGTATTCCGTGTTTATTATCTTCGGTCAAAACGCCAGGCAAAGCAAGCAAAAGCTCGTGCCCCAGACGGGGCATCCGGTTTTTCCTTTCGGAGCTGCGCACGGGCAGCCGGGGCAGGCAATTGTTTTTCGCCGTGTTCTGGCATATTCTGGGCAGCGCCGAGGCGGACCGCGCAAAAACGCGTGCGGCGCACGCCGGTTTTTCTGCATGACGCCTGCGGGAAAGGGCGTATCAAGGCGCGCAGCCACGGCCAAGGATTTTTTGAGGAGAAAAATATGGTGGAAGATACAGTGTCCCAATCTCAGGAAAATGATGACGATTTTGCTGCCATGCTGGCACAGCACGAAACGCCGGGAGATTTTTTGCAGCCGGGACAAAAAGTTTCCGGAACGATCATCGCAGTCACGGCTGATAATGTGTTTGTTGACATAGGCGTCAAGCTGGACGGGATCATGGAAAAAAAAGATCTTCTGGGCCTGGACGGCAAAGAAGATTTTGCTCCGGGCGATACCATAGAAGCTTGGGTTATCAGTTCCTCCGCGCAGGAAGTGCGGCTTGCCCGCTCCATGACGGGGAGCGGCCTTGCCGCGCTTGAAAACGCCCAGGAGGCTGCGGTTCCGGTGGAGGGAAGAGTGGTCGCCGTATGCAAGGGCGGCTACTCCGTTGAAGTGTTGGGCAAAACGGCTTTTTGCCCGGGCAGCCAGATCGGTGCATCCACAGAGGACGCCGCGTCCCTCGTGGGCCGCACAATGCAGTTTCTTGTGACCCGCATGGAAAACCGGGGCCGCAACATTGTTGTTTCACGCCGCGCGCTGCTGGAACGCGAGCGTACAAAAAACTTGGAATCCCTACTGGAAACTCTCAAGGCCGGTGATACCATTGAGGGGCGCATCACGCGCCTGACGTCCTTCGGGGCTTTTCTGGAGCTTGCACCTTCGGTGGAAGGCATGGTGCATATTTCGGAACTTTCCTGGTCGCGCGTGGGGAGTGCGGACGAAGCTGTTTCGCTCGGCGATCTGGTGCGCGCCAAAGTGCTGCGCATTGAAAAAAATGACAAGGGACAGGTGCGCATCGCGCTTTCGCGCAAACAGGCAGAAGGTGACCCGTGGGAAAATATTTCTGAACGGCTCCATGCCGGAGCCGTGGTGCAGGGCAAGGTAACGCGCCTTGCCCCCTTCGGAGCCTTTGTGGAGTTGCTGCCCGGCGTGGAAGGCCTGACGCACCTTTCGGAGATGTCCTGGAGCAAGAGGATCACCGCAGCAGAAGAAGTGCTTGCCGTCGGCGACACGATTTCCGTAAAAATCAAGGAAATTGATGCAGGTTCGCGCCGCATATCCCTGAGCCTGCGCGATGCGGAAGGCGATCCCTGGCAGGACATTGCCTTCACTGTCGGACAGACTGTGGAAGGCACGGTGGAAGGGCAGAGCAAGCACGGCCTTTTTGTTACCCTTGCTCCGGGCATTACCGGGCTTCTGCCGCTGGGAGTCATGAAAAAGTCCGGGCAGGCCGGACAGTATGCCAAGCTTGGCAGGGGAGACGCCGTGACGCTGACCATTCAGAGTGTGGATGTGCCCTTGCGGCGCATCGGCCTTGCCCCGGAAGGCGAAACAAACCTTCATGCATCGGATGAAGAAAATGCGTGGAAGCAGCATGCGCAGAGCAAAGCCTCCTCGGGCGACACGGGCATCATGGCGCAGGCGCTGCAAAAAGCCATGCAGAAAATGGAGAAATAACCTGATGAATGCAAAAAAATTGTTCCTGACTCTGGCTCTGATGCTCCTTGCGCTGCCCATGGCGGCGTGGGGGGCTGCATTGCCGGACTTCAGCGATCTGGCCGCAAAAAGCGGTCCCGCAGTTGTGAACATCGGCACGGAAAAAAAGTCATCTTCCGGGCCTCAGGACGACTTTCTGGGAGAGATGTTTCGCAACATGCCTCCGGGATTTGAAAAATTTTTTGAGCAGTTTGATCCTCACAAGGGAGGAAAACGCCCCCAGTCAAAGCAGAAATCCCTGGGGTCGGGATTCATCATTTCCGCTGACGGCTATATTGTGACCAACAACCATGTTGTCGCAGATGCGGATGTCATCAGGGTCACTCTGGATCAGAGCAACGGCAAAAGCGAGGCGCTTTCAGCAACCCTTGTGGGTGCGGACGAAGAAACCGATCTGGCCCTGCTCAAGGTAGACGCCAAAAAGAACCTTCCGTTTTTGGAGTTCGGCAATTCGGACAATCTGCGTGTGGGCGAATGGCTGCTGGCCATCGGCAACCCCTTTGGCCTGGACCATTCGGTCACTGCGGGCATCCTTTCTGCCAAAAACCGCAACATTCACGCCGGCCCCTTTGACAATTTCCTGCAAACAGATGCGTCTATCAACCCCGGCAACAGCGGCGGCCCCCTGCTGAACATGAACGGGCAGGTTGTGGGCATCAACACGGCCATCATTGCCAGCGGGCAGGGCATAGGTTTTGCCATTCCCAGCAATATGGCCGCAAAAATCATCGAGCAGATCAAAAGCGGCCAGAAAGTCAGCCGTGGCTGGATAGGAGTAAGCATTCAGGACGTTGATGCAAATACGGCCAAGGCGCTGGGCCTCAAGGACACCGCCGGGGCGCTTGTGGGCAATGTCATGGATGGCGAACCGGCTGCCAAGGCCGGCATGAAGGACGGCGATATCATTCTTTCGGTAAACGGCAAAAAAATTGAAGATGCCGCAGCACTGCTGCGCGCGATCGCCGACACCCAACCGGGGAATACCGCCGCAATCACCGTGTGGCGCGACGGCAAAAATGTTGACCTGAGTGTGACGCTGGGGGAACGCAAGTCTTCCGCCAGTGCCGGTCAGCGTGGCGGCAAGGGCAAACAGCAGAAAAGCGAGGGGTTGCTGGGCATCGCCGTGCGGCCACTCACTGACGAGGAGCGCCGGGATCTGAAAATCGGGAAAAATGATGGCCTGCTCATAGTGGAGGTCAATCAGAACAAGCCGGCGGCGGAGGCTGACCTGCGCCCGGGCGACGTCATCCTCAAGGCGAACCTGAAACCGGTCAACAGCGTTGAGGCCTTGTCAAAAATTGTTGAGGAAGAAGGCGTTAAGCGTGGGGCTGTCATGCTCCAGATTTCCCGGCGGGGCGACATTTCTTTCCGCACCGTTTCCCTCCAGTAATACTTGAAAGACGGTTTTTTCGGAGCTGCCGCACGGCGGCTCCGAAAAAACCGGGAAAGAAGCAGCCGCGCGGCGGTACTGCAAGCTTTTGCCGGATATTTCAGCCACAGGGGGAGAGCATGTCGGCCGTTCATAAAAATGCGGGGCAACTGCCCCTGGCGGAAAACCTGGAAAACATCCCGGCGCTCATGAGCGCCTATTACACGGACTTTCCCAATCCTTCCGTTCCCGCGCAGCGTGTTGCCTTTGGCACCTCGGGGCACAGGGGAACCTCTCTTGCGTGCAGCTTCAACGAAGAACATATCTACGCCATCACGCAGGCAGTGTGCGACTACCGGAAAGAACAGGGCACTGACGGGCCGCTTTTTCTGGGGGGGGACACGCATGCCCTTTCCGAAGCCGCGTTTCGCTCGGCACTGGAAGTTCTGGTGGCCAATGATGTGCACGTCCGTATTGCGTACAATGGAGCCTGCACGGCAACCCCCGCGATTTCCCATGCCATTCTCTCCTGGAATGCGCGCCGGACCAACGGGCTGGCGGACGGCATTGTCATCACGCCTTCGCACAACCCGCCGCGTGACGGGGGATTCAAATACAATCCTCCCCACGGCGGCCCGGCAGAAACGTCTGCCACAGGCTATATCGAGAAAAAAGCCAACGAATACCTGGAAAACGGCAACAAGGGGGTACGCCTTACGCATTTGCGGGCCGCGCTGACATCATCCCTTGTGCAGGAATACGATTTTGTCGCGCACTATGTGAATGATCTTGCCCATGTTCTGAACATGCAGGCCATTGCCGCCTCCGGGCTTTCGCTTGCCGTCGATCCGCTCGGAGGGGCCAGCCTTCCGCTCTGGGAGCCCATCGCCGATACCTACAAAATCAACCTGACCATCCTGAACAGGGCCGTGGATCCCACATTCCGCTTTGTCCCCCGCGACAGGGACGGAACCGTTCGCATGGACTGCTCATCGCCGTATGCCATGAAAAAACTGCTGGACGAGAGCGGGCGCTTTGATCTTGCCTTTGCCTGCGACCCCGATGCGGACCGGCACGGCATTGTTACCCGCCAGGGATTGATGAATCCCAACCAGTATTTGAGCGCGGCTGCCTGGTATCTTTTTCGGACGCGCGACCGGTGGCCCGCAGAGCGGGGCCTGGGAAAAACCCTGGTGACCAGCGCCATGCTTGACAGAATAGGGCAGGATCTGCGGCGGCCTGTGGTTGAAGTGCCCGTGGGATTCAAGTGGTTTGTTCCCTATCTGCTGAACGGGCGTTGCGGCTTTGGCTGCGAGGAAAGCGCGGGAGCTTCCTTCCTGGCCTTTGACGGAGCACCGTGGAGCACAGACAAGGATGGCCCGCTCATGTGCCTTCTGGCCGCAGAGATGATGGCCGTGGAAAAGGCATCTCCCGCAGAGCTGTATGCCTCTCTTGAAAAACGGCTTGGCGCTCCTGTGTATCAGCGTCTTGACGCTCCGGCGGACGATCATGTACGCGCCAGACTCCTGAATCTCACGGCAGAGGATGTGGGCCTGAAATCGCTGGGCGGATCGCCCGTGACAGAAATTTTGACGCGCGCGCCCGGCAACGATGCTCCCATAGGCGGCGTCAAGGTGGTGAGCCGGGACGGCTGGTTTGCCGTTCGCCCATCGGGCACCGAAGCCATTTGCAAGGTATATGCAGAAAGCTTTCGTGATGAGGAGCACTTGCGGGCCATCCAGAAAGATGCCGTGGGTTTTCTGGACAAATTGCTCACAGGGCGGGAATAGTTTTCACCTGCGCCACGGCATGGGACCGCTGTGCCCGCGCAGCAAAAATATGCGAAAAAACATGCTCATCCGGCAGGGGAGAGCCCCACGCTGGCGCGGAGTCGGCGTATTTCTGACGGCAAAAGGGGGCGCACCGTTCCGGAGGGCAGGTCGCCAAGTTGCAGTGGCCCTTGCGCTACGCGGCGCAGCCGCAATATGGTCAGGCCAAGGTCACGGCACATGCGCCGTATCTGGCGGTTCAGCCCCTGACGCAAAACCATGCGCAGCAAGGTATCAGCGCGCTGACCGCCCGCTTCAACAGCCACATCCGCCGGAAGGGTAGCGTCACCCTCTGCCAGGCGCATTCCCTGGCGCATGGCGTCAACAGCTTCCACGGAAACAGTGCCGCGCACGAGCACCTCATAGGTTTTGGGCTGGTGATGGCGGGGATGCATCAGGCGCTGGGCCAGTTGCCCGTCGTTGGTGAGCAGCAACAATCCCTCGGAAAAATAATCCAGGCGGCCCACAGGGTATACACGTTGCCTGCGGGCGTCCGCAGGCAAAAAGTCCAGCACTGTGGGGCGTCCTTCAGGATCATCTGCCGTGCAGACCACCTGCGTTGGCTTGTGCAGCAAAAAATAGGCATGGGCCTGGGGCGATGCAAGGACGCGCCCGTCAACAGAAATGCTGTCCGTGGGAAAAACCTGACGTCCGGGATTGGTCTCCGGCATGCGGTTGACAGAAACACGCCCGGCAAAAATCAGTTGGTCAGCCTTGCGGCGTGAGCACAGCCCCGAAGCCGCAATGGCCTTGTTCAGTCTGACGGGGCTGCCGCCCGCGCTGTTGTTGGCATGGCCGACAGGCTCCTGACCAAATGTTGCTTGCCCGGATGTTTGCTCAGAACCGGCAGAAGCTTGGGCTGATACTTGGGCTGACGCGTCCCAATGGATCATCATTTTTTTCATGGCAGTCAGGCAGGTACGGGTGGCTGGAAATGTTGGAAAAGTGTGCGTGAAGGGAGCGGCAGCGTCAAGTGGCCGGGGTTAAAAGTTTACATAATTATCATTATGGGACAATATAAGGGGGCCGCGCGGTCTTGCCCCTGCGCCGCGTCTGGCGTACAAAGGGCGCAAAAGGAGCACCTCATGGGTTTTGTCAGCAGTTCCTGCAGTTTTACCCGCTTTCGCATTCTGGATCAGATTCCCGATGGACTATGGTTGCAGATTCCCGAGAAGTTGAAGCAATTTGCCATCATGGACATCGACGAAACCACAGAACTGCGGGCACACGGCTGGACATGTTTTGAAGACATGCTCGACACAACCTGGGGGACAGCCCCGCCCCAAAAAGGCTCTTATATTGTGTTTTCCCTGCGGCTTGATACGCGGCGCATCCCCGCCGGTGTGGTGAAAAAGCATCTTGCGCTGGCCATTCGGGAGGAAAAACAGCGGGCTCAGGCTCAAGGCAAAACCTTTCTTTCCCGCGAGCGAAAAAAAGAACTGAAAGAGCACGTCATGCTGCGCCTGAGGGCGCGCTTTCTGCCTGTTCCCGGGGAGTTTCACGTTGTGTGGGCCACAGACAGAAACGAGGTCTGGTTTGCCTCCACGCAACAAAAAATGCTTGATCTTTTCATGGAAGAATTTTTGCGCACCTTCGAGCTCCATCTGGAACAGATGACGCCGTATACCTTGGCGCTTTCCCTGCTTGACGAGGAAGGGCTCTCGCGTCTTGACTATCTTGAGTCCACCCGTTTTGCCCCGCAAACGCATTGAGCATCTGAACCGTCACAAGCCCAAGGAAGGCAGACTCTCATGACAACGTCCGGCGAATCCACCGACAGCATTCTTGGTCAGGAATTTCTCACATGGCTCTGGTATCAGAGTGATGTTGCGCCCGGAGCTTTTGTGGACAAGGCGGGCGCGCCCTTTTCGCTCTCCATGGAGCAGCGCGTTGTGGTTGAAGGCGGCGAAGGTGACCTGCGTGAGGTTGCCACGGTGTCCGGCTCGCTTTCTCCCCTGCGGGAAGCCAGGTTTGGTCTGGGCACAGGGAAAAAAGTTACCCGGGCGCTTGTTCGCCTGGAAAAAGAGGAACTTGCTTTTCAGCTCAGCCTCAAGGCCGAAGATTTTTGCCTGAACAGCCTCAAAACTCCAAAAATCGACAAGGGCGATGCTGACGACGATCCCGATGCCCTCCTGCTGGAAAAATTCTACCTTGTGGAAACATGCCTTGATCTGCTGGATGCGCTCTATGCGTATTTTCTCGCCTTGCGTCTTTCCCCCCGCTGGGATGCGACAGTGGCCGACATGCGCCAATGGATGACCCGCACGGAGTGACGCTTTTCACATGACCGCCCTCTCCTGCCAGCCTTTCGCACGCAAACGCCCTCTCCTCGGCATTATCCTGGCCATATGCAAAAAACTGTGCTGGATGCTGCTTGTGCTGTGGGGTATTACGCTGATCAGCTTTTGGGTCATCCATCTCGCCCCCGGTTCTCCCACAGATATGGAAACCACGCTGAACCCGCTGGCCGGAGAGGCTGCCCGGCAGCGGCTTGAGGTTCTTTACGGGCTGAACAAGCCCCTCCATGTTCAATATCTGGACTGGTTGACCCGCCTTGTGCATCTTGATTTCGGCAATTCCATGTCTGCCGACGCACGGCCCGTCCTGACAAAAATTCTGGAGCGCCTGCCGCTGACCGTGAGCATGAACGTCATTTCACTGGCGCTCACTCTGCTCATTGCCATTCCTGTGGGCATTCTTTCTGCCTGCCGACAGAACACTCTGCTGGATCGCACCATTACGGTGCTTGTTTTTCTGGGCTTTGCCATGCCCTCCTTCTGGTTGGCCCTTCTGCTCATGATATTTTTCGGCATTGATCTCCAGTGGCTCCCCATTTCCGGCCTCACATCCATGAACTATGCCCAACTGGGCTTGTGGGAAAAATTTTGTGATCTGGCAAAACATTTGACCCTGCCCATTCTGGTCTACACGGTAGGGGGGGTGGCCGGTATGTCCCGGTATATGCGGGCCTGCATGCTCGAAGTGCTGCGTCAGGACTATATCCTCACGGCCAGAGCCAAGGGCTTGTCGTCTGGCGCCGTGATCTGGCGGCATGCCCTGCGCAACGCCCTTTTGCCGGTCATTACCCTGCTGGGGCTTTCCGTACCGGGGTTGATCGGCGGCAGCGTCATTATTGAATCCATTTTTGCGCTTCCCGGGCTCGGGCAGCTTTTTTACGCGGCTGTCATGGCGCGCGATTATACGATGATCATGGGCAACCTTGTTCTGGGCGCGGTTTTGACTCTGGCGGGAAATCTGCTGGCCGATGTGTGCTACGGGCTGGCGGATCCGCGCATACGCAAAACCGGAGGGCAAGAATAGTGTTTGCGGGCCGGATGAAAAGCCTTTTTGTGCGCAACAGCATGCTGCCTCTGGGGGCCGCTATTGTGCTCTGCATGTCGGCAAGCGCTCTGCTTGCGCCGTACATTGCCCCGTATGATCCCAATGCCATACACCTTGACCATATTCTGGAGCCGCCCTCCTCTCTTTTCTGGCTGGGAACCGACAGGCTGGGGCGAGATGTTTTCTCCCGCCTCCTGTACGGGGGCAGGGTGTCCCTTTGGGTTGGTTTTGTCGCTGTGGGAATTTCCATCACCATCGGAACAACCCTGGGGCTTGTGAGCGGATATTTTCGGAGCTGGGTTGACGAATGCATCATGCGCATGGTGGACATCATGCTCTGCTTTCCCTCCTTTTTTCTCATTCTGGCTGTTATCGCCTTTCTTGAGCCGGATATGGGCAATATCATGGTTGTCATCGGCCTGACGTCGTGGATGGGCGTGACGCGCCTTGTACGCGCGGAAACCTTGAGCTTGCGCGAACGTGAATTCGTTGCTGCCGCCCGCCTGGCAGGAGTGCCTGCGCAAACAATTCTTTTGCGGCATATTTTGCCCAACGCTCTGGCTCCGGTACTCATTACGGCAACACTGGGCATTGCCGGCGCCATTCTGGTAGAATCCAGCCTGAGCTTTCTGGGGCTTGGCGTACAGCCGCCCACAGCAAGCTGGGGCAATATGCTCATGGACGGAAAAGCGGTCATGGAAAGCGCGCCCTGGCTGTCTGTCTATCCCGGCATGGCCATTCTGCTGACAGTGCTCGGATACAACCTTCTGGGGGAAAGCCTGCGGGACATTTTTGATCCGAGGCTTGCGCGATAGGCAAGGGCGCGATACCGCGCGAAAACACGGAAATCTGTGGGGCAACCTGTCAAACCATGCTGGAATATCTGCGTATCCGCAATCTTGCGCTCATTGAAGACGTGGAACTGGAGTTCTCTCCCGGTCTGAATGTGCTTACAGGGGAAACAGGAGCAGGCAAAACCTTTGTTCTGAAAGCTCTGGGTTTTCTTCTGGGGGATCGGCTTCTGGCAGAAATGGTCCGTTCAGGCGCGGAACGCGCACAGGTGGAGGCCCTGTTTTACCTTGAAGGCGAAGAGCTGGTCGTGCGCCGTGAGCTTTCGGCCGACAGCGGGCGGAGCCGCCTGTATATCAATGATACGTTGCGCTCGCAGGACAGTTTGCGCGAAATGCGCGACCGCCTCGTATCCTATACAAGCCAGCACGCTCACCAGAAATTATTGCAGGCGTCTTTTCAGGCCCGCCTTCTGGAAGGCGCCCTCGCTTCTCCGGAATTGCTGCACGAACGCGATGCCCTGCTGACGCGCCTGGACGAACTGGCCCAGGAACGCGCCGCCCTGGAAGAACGCCGGAATCATCTGCTGGAGCGCCGCGACCTCCTTGAAATGCAGCAACAGGAGATAGACAGGGTTGCGCCGCAGGAAGGCGAGGAGGAACATCTGGAAAACCTCCGCGCCCAGGTACGGGCCTGTGAACAGAACGAGAAAAACCAGGCCGCTGCCCTTGCCCTGCTCTATGGAGAAGACTCCGGGGGGCTTCTGGATTTGCTCTCCCGGTTTGAAAAAGTGCTGCACCGCATGTGCGATGCCGACACAATTTTTCAGGAAGACGTGGAAACCGTTGCGGCTTTTCGCCAACAGCTTTCCGATATGGGGGCGCGCTTGCGCCGACCGCGGCAGAATGCACCTTCTGCAGCAGACATCAATGCGCTGGAAGAAAGGCTGTTTGCGCTGGCGCAGCTCAAAAGAAAATTGCAGAAAACCCTGCCGGAAATTCTTGCCCTGCGTGAAGAAATTGCCAACAGCCTGTCGTTTCTTGACGCCTGCGCCCTGGACATCCTGCATCTGGACAAACAGACGGAGCAGAAAAAGAAAGAGCTTGCCGATGTGCTCATGCGGATAATCCCGGATCGGCGCGAGTCTGCGCACACCATTGCCCGAAAACTGGAACAGGAACTGCGGCAACTGGGATTTTCGGACCAGGCGCGGGTTATTCCGGACTTTGTGCCGCACGAAATATGGCCGGGCGTTGCGGACGAGCGCGGGCAGATCCTCTGGGCTCCCAATCCGGGACAGCCGCCGCTGCCGTTGCACAAAATTGTGTCCGGCGGGGAATTGTCCCGCTTTTTGCTGGCCCTTGCCAGCATCCGGCCGGATTCTGCAGGGGCAACCTTTGTCTTTGACGAGGTGGATGCCGGTGTGGGCGGACTCACCCTGAACAAACTCTCGGAAAAACTGTGCGGATTGGCCTGCAAGCATCAGGTGCTTCTCATCACCCACTGGCCTCAACTGGCTGCCCAGGCGCATCGCCATTTCCAGATCAGCAAGGTGGTTCGCGCAGGAGAAACCTTTACCCTTTGTGCACCCCTTGACCCAAAGCGCCGCCATGAAGAACTGGCGCGCATGGCCGGGGGAGGAACGCAGGGCGAAGCTTTGGCCCGCAGTCTTGACCCTCTTTATACGGAAAAAACCGACAGCAAAGCCTGATGGCTGTGGCCAGACCGGCAGAACTGGAAAAATTTTCCTCCCGACGCACAGGCGGGCACAATGTTTTTTTCCGCTTCCCATACTTTTGCTGCCGTCCTCCCCTCCCCCAATTCCCTCTCAAGAGGGGACAAGAAAGAATTTTCTAAAAAATTTCTGGAATACGGAAAAACTGGCATCCATTTTGCTTCTGTTCGGCATGAAAAGTTTTGCGGAATTTTTGACCACAACCCAACGGGGGCTTTTGTGACCGCCGACAGCCATAACCACATTGACGTCATGCTTCGTGTGCAGTCTGGCCTCTCCTCTCCCCCCCAGGAACTCTTGCCGTTGCAGGAGGCAGAGGAAGAAAAGCTTCTTCCCGCTCTGCAGGGGCTGTCTCTTGACGGAAAATCCTTTGTACGGATTCTGGAGGGGCGGCTGGACTCCATGCAGGAAATCTTTCTGGATATGCTCAATGCCCAACTGGCGGAGCATTGTTTGCGCCCAGAAGGCCGCCTGCAACTTTTTCTCTCGCCTGCGGGAGACCTGACAGTCGAAGGCAATGCCCACGATTCTGCCCTGCTGCAGGAAATCATAGCGCAAAAACCCCTGCTCCAGCGGCAATTTCAGGAAATGGCCCAGGTTGCCCTGCTCTCGCACGGAATGGACATGGCGGTTCAGGCCAGCAGCTGCCTTCTGGATCAGCAGGAACAGACGGAAAATCCCCAACTGGGGCGCTTTCATCTGTGCCTGAAAGGATCACTGTCCCATTTTTACCTGCGGTAGAGGTATTGCCAATTCATGGTCGTGTAGATATATTTTCATGACTGGGGGCGCACTGGTTTCGACGAGGATGTGGAAGCCGGAGTGGCAGGCCGAGGCGCCGCTGGCCTCGTAAAAAGCGGCACACAAGTAATTGCCAACAACGATTACGAATACGCCTACGCCGCATAAGCGCGCGTAGGTTCTGACCGCAAGACGGTCACGTTGTCCGGGGGGACGCCTGATAACCCTGGGCAGCGACACGCATCAGGCTGGCGCAAACCGGTTCTTGCCGGGGTTCTGCGCGAGGATGTTACCGGCAAGATTGCGGCACTGAGCCCGGTCAGGGGCAGCCAGGGCCGTGAAATCCATACCTGACCTAAGCCTGTAGATGCTTCGCGTGGAGTATTCGCGGACGGGGGTTCAATTCCCCCCGCCTCCACCAACTTTTAATCTCACAAAGTCCCGCAAGGTCTAATAATCCTTGCGGGGCTTTGTTTTTGCGAAAAACACTCCTCTCTTGTAGTCCCACAAAGTCTGTGGACATACCCCAAACTTTTGGGGTAATTTTCGGGGGTAACAGGGCAGATTGAAAAACGCTTACCCTGTACCCCTCCCTTAAAATATAGTCCAGACCAAAACTGGAGACTTCTGGTAATCCATCCTCAGTGAGGAAATTATGAAGAAGTCACGGTTTTCTGAGCATCAGATCATTGCCATCCTGAAGTCCGTCGAAGCGGGGAGGACCGCCAGGGACGTGTGCCGCGAGTACGGTATCAGCAATGGCACGTTTTACGCCTGAAAGAGCAAGTTCGGCGGTATGGAAGCTTCCGATATCAAAGGTATGCGCGATCTTGAGTATGAAAACGCCCGGCTCAAATGTACGCGGACTTGAGCCTGGAAAACCGGGCCTTGAAGGATGTGCTCGAAAAAAGCTCTGAGGCCAGCCGGGAAGCGTGAGGTCGTGCTGTTCATTCATGAAGAACATGGCCTCTCCGTCAGCAAGGCGTGCAAGAGCCTGCCCAGCCGAGCCCCAGTCCGCCTGGAGGCGCAAACCGCCGTCAACGCTTGCTGGTCTGTGGACTTCATGAGCGATGCACTGATGCACGGCCAGCGTTTTCGCACGGTTAACGTGCGTGATGATTTCAGCCGCGAAGTGCTGGCTGTGGAAGTGGACACCAATTTGCCAGCGGCTCGCGTCATTCGTGTGCTTGACCGCATAGCCGCCTGGAGGGGGTATCCTGCAACAATGCGTATGGACAACGGTCCGGAGTTTGTTTCTGTACAGCTTGCCGGGTGGGCCGAACAACATGGGGTTGACCTTGAATTCATCCAGCCAGGCAAGTCCACACAAAATTCGTATGTGGAACGGTTCAACCGGATTTTCCGCGACGAGATGTTAAACTTCTATCTTTTTTAGCAGATTGAGTGAGGTTCGCGTTATCGTGGACGCATGGGGGCAAGAATACAATGAGAAAAGGCCCCATGAATCATTGAGCAACCTCACACCAGAGGAGTTTGCTCGCAAACATGCCAAGGACTCCAGTTTTGAGTTGCACTGATAAGGGGGGGGCTTTAACTGGCTCCAACCGTAATGTAATCCCCCCAAAAAATGGTAGCGTTTGAAAGTAGAATTTCCCATACTCATGAAGCGGGAGATTTTACATGAAAAAATCACGGTTTACAGACAGCC
>NZ_RQYH01000121.1 GCF_003860215.1 Desulfovibrio sp. OH1186_COT-070
GTGTATATACTGGACCAGCAGAAAATTCAGAATATAATTCAAGAACATACTATAGTGCAATAAAAACTAAAGTAGGGTATTTGAATATTAAAAAAGTTGGAGAAAGTAACAGTAAATTTAGAAAGGTTGATTATGAAATTCCTGTTGAGAGAGTAGAATGGTCTGTTGATAATAAAATTTAAATAAAAAAGACGATTTATCAAATCGTCTTTTTTATACTTCAGTAACATTATTTATGAAATCAAGTTGTCCATTTAATTCTTTGTTTTCTTCAATTTCTAAATCTTTCCAAATATCACGTTCTGAACTTGATAATTTTGATTTATTTCCATTAACTCTAACAGTGTAAGGTATTTCATTGTCTTTTTCAAATGTGAATACAATATGAGTTACCTTATTTCCACGACCTGAATAAGCCCCTTTTTTCTTTATTTTTTCAATTTGTGAATTATTGAAAATAGGACTTAATTCTTCTTGAATAGGCTTTAAAACTCTTTTTGTTAAATCTTTCATTTCATAACTTTCAGGAACACCTAAAATTCTTCTAAATTCTTCAATTTCAACAGACCAAATACCACTTTTTCTATATTGTTTTAATCTTCTATAACACTCTTTAGTATATTTTGATTTAAGATTAAGAAATTCTTGTAATTCAAATCTAGTGAAATTAGAAGTTAATTCATTTAATATAAAACTAAATTTTGGATTAACACCTATTTTAACTGTTTTATTG
>NZ_RQYH01000122.1 GCF_003860215.1 Desulfovibrio sp. OH1186_COT-070
CTCATACATTATGCTAAATTCTCCATATACTTTACCCCAATTTCTTAATGGTTGACTCCATTTCTTTGTTGCTTCCATTGTTGATAAATACAATACCTTTAATAGAGCCTTATCACTAGGATATACCGTTCTTTGTCTATTTAATTTCTTGTAAGTGCTATTCAAACTTTCTATTGCATTTGTTGTATATATTACTTTTCTGACTTCTAATGAGAATTTAAATATTGGTGTTAATACATCCCAATTTTGATACCAACTTATCATTGAATTTGGATATTTTTCTTTCCATTTTTCACTTACTTTATCTAAATTTTCCAGTGCTTGTGTTTCTGTTACAGCTAAATATATACTCTTTAAATCTGTGGAAAATTCTTTTTTATCTTTGTATGACACATATTTTAAAGTATTTCTAACTTGATGAACTACACAACGTTGATATTCTGTTTGTGGAAAAGCTGCAGCAATAGCTTCTTTCATTCCTGTTAACCCATCAGCGCAAATTACCATTATGTCTTTTACACCTCTATTTTTTAAACCATTTAATACTCCTAACCAATATTTACTACTTTCATTTTCTCCTATTTCTAAACTAAGTACCTCTTTCATTCCATCTTTTGAGATGCCTAATACTACATAAGCAGCTATTTTTTTAATTCTATTGTCTTCTCTAACAGAGAAGTGAGTGGCATCAATAAAGATAATTGGATATACTTCATCTAAGGGTCTATTT
>NZ_RQYH01000123.1 GCF_003860215.1 Desulfovibrio sp. OH1186_COT-070
TGATTTATCCATCGTTATATTTTCTTCTAAACTATGAAAACTCACACCTCGATTATTAAGTTCATTAACTAATGTGATTAAATCTTCCATGTTACGTCCTAGTCTATCTAGCCTCCAAACAACAATCGTATCTCCTGACCTCGCAAATTCAATAGCTTTATCTAAACCAGGTCGCTTACTTTTTGAACCACTCATATGATCACTAAATATTTTTTCACAACCATATTGATTTAACCGATCTTCCTGTAAATCCAAGTTCTGTAATCCAGTTGAAACTCTTGCATAACCTATTTTCAAGATACAAACCTCCTATATATTTTTTTAGTGTACCATAACTTAAATAAAAGGTGTTTTATGAACATAGATTATTTGTTGGGTTATTGAACACATAATTCCATATAATACTTATTTATTTATACAAAAAAGAAAGTGTACAGAAAATGGTTATTTTCTGTACACTCTCTTAAAGTAAAAAAACATCTTGACATATCGTTTTTTTAACGATTTATTATAGATATATGGAAAAATTAGAAGTTTTTAAAGCATTAGCTAGCCCCACTAGAATTCAAATACTAGATTGGTTGAAAGACCCTGAAAGTAATTTCGGTGATCAGGAAGGTATTGATTTAGTAAAAATAGGCGTTTGTGTGAGTCAAATTAAAAAGAAATTAGATATGACACAGTCTACTACATCACAACACTTATCTATATTAAAT
>NZ_RQYH01000124.1 GCF_003860215.1 Desulfovibrio sp. OH1186_COT-070
CTATTAATCAGTATAAAAAATAATATAAAAGAGACATTCTTATTAATAAACCATTATATGCTTGTTTAATAAATATCACATTATCCATGTCATCTGTATCTGAAGAAAGTTCAGCTTCTCTTGGTCCAGGACTTAGAATAGGGATCCTATTCTTATCATTAAACTTTTCTTTAGATACTATCAAATTATTTTCTAATGATGGTTTTTCATCAACTTTTTCTGAATAAGCAGAATTAAAATCTGGAAGTTCAAAAGGTATGATATCTAATATATCTGCTTGCTCTAATACTCTTTCTACATTATGGACTATAGAATAATCAGTGTTTTTTAATAAATTTAAAATATCGCTATTTAATTCTTCTCCATTTGGCAATAGAAATATAATTTTCTTAATATCAAATTTTTCTAGACCTATAACAATAGAACGAATCACTCTACAATTAATATCTCCACCTATTCCTATAACTTTATCTTCTAAACCATTTAATTCTTTTGTCATCGTATATAAATCTAATAAAGCTTGCGTAGGGTGCTCATTTGTTCCATCTCCGGCATTAATCATAGGAATATGAGTGATCTTCGATGCTTTTTCAACAGTATAATTTTGAAAATGACGCATAACCATGATGTCTGAATACTGTTCAATATATTTAATAGTATCTGACATACTCTCGTCAAAATAATCATCAGTGCGTGCTACTTTAGGT
>NZ_RQYH01000125.1 GCF_003860215.1 Desulfovibrio sp. OH1186_COT-070
TTTACCAAGGAGCAGGGAAAAAAGAAAGTTCCGGTTATCGCCGTGGACGAGCAAGAGCTGCGGTCGCATGTGTCTGAGGTCGTGCGACAGAGCGTTGAAGAAACGCTTAACGGCTTGCTGGAAGCGGAGGCCGATGCGCTGTGCCAAGCCAAGCGCTACGAGCGTAACGCGCAACGCGCCAGTACCCGTGCCGGTTACTACGCGCGGGGTTTGCAGACCAAGGCCGGGACTGAGGTACCCAAGCTGCGGCATGTGCCCTTTGAAACCGCAATAATCGAACGATACCGGCGCCGGGAAAGCTCGGTGGAAGAAGCGCAAATGTACCTGGCTGGCGTTTCCGTGCGCCGGGTGGAGGACATCGGCTCTGTGGGGCAGTCGGGTGAGCCCGAGCACCATAAGCGATTTGAATCAGAAGATTTTCGCGCGAGTTGAAGAATGGCGCCAACGTCCGCTTGAAGCAGAATATCCCTATGTTTTTGTGGACGGCATTTGGCTTAAACGCTCTTGGGCCGGAGAAGTGCAAAACGTCTCGGTGCTTGTAGCCATCGGGGTAAGTACCAGCGGTTTTCGAGAAATTCTCGGCGTGGCCGAGGGAGCGCGTGAGGATAGTGCAAGCTGGCGCCAATTTTTGCGGTATTTGCGGGAACGTGGCCTTGAGCGGATCCGGCTGGTGGTATCGGACAAAAGTCTTGGCCTGCTTGAGGC
>NZ_RQYH01000126.1 GCF_003860215.1 Desulfovibrio sp. OH1186_COT-070
GGATAATAGTATGCATAGTATTTCTAGTAATATTAACGATTACAAAAAAATAGCGACAGCCCCATATTATAATGAGTTAGGATCTTATTTTATAAATGGAATAAATCAATTTAATTTTAACCATTTTACTTTTATAGGAAATATTGATCGCATGGTTATTAATTTAAAAAGTGGGAAAAATGAGTATGAAATATCTAAAGATGACTATATTAGAGATAAGGATTATTTTAGAGGAATTAATCATGCGTTTATTATGTCTGCATTAAACCATATATATAAAGAAAACTATATTGAACCTTTTAGCAGAAACTACGTATATTGATACACCGTTGCATAAAGAATGGCTCAATAAACTAGAAAAGACTATAATACAAGGTTACTCATTAAAATATTTACCATCCCATAATCTAAGAAGTGAACTAGATAAAAACTTTATAGATGATAGAGAATTTGATTTTATACAAAAAATACACTTTGAAAATACGAATAACATAATAAGTAAACAACAGGAAGTGACGGATTCAAAAATAAACTTTTTAAATGTCATTATCCTGATATTTACTATTATTTCTTTAGGCCAAATAATTGATATTTTTACAGACGATAAACCACTTATTGTGAGTAGTATTATAGGTGTTGGTATAACTATTTCAGTTATATATATAAAATATTCAAATTGGCTCAAGAAATAAACTAAATATAAG
>NZ_RQYH01000127.1 GCF_003860215.1 Desulfovibrio sp. OH1186_COT-070
ACTCAAGAGAGAATATATTTTCAACTACAGGATTATTACCTTCTTTGATTCAACTTTCCAGATGATTCGTTTAATATATTCCTTTGTAACTCCGTATAGAGTGTCCTACAACCCCAATAAGCAAGCTTATTGGTTTGGGCTCTTCCCGTTTCGCTCGCCGCTACTCAGGGAATCGAATTTTCTTTCTCTTCCTCCGGGTACTAAGATGTTTCAGTTCTCCGGGTCTGCCTTCTGACAAGCTATGAATTCACTTGTCGATAACACAACATAACTTGTGCTGGGTTCCCCCATTCGGAAATCTCTGGATCAACGCTTACTTACAGCTACCCAAAGCATATCGTCGTTAGTAACGTCCTTCATCGGCTTCTAGTGCCAAGGCATCCACCGTGCGCCCTTAATAACTTAATCTTTTCGACCTTCAACACGATAAAATCGGTTGAAAACCTAAAATGTTATTAATCTGTGAGTGTTCTTTCGAACACTAGCGATTATTTCTATTTTTTGAATTCAAGCTTTTTAAAACTCTAATTCACTCGGTTTTGCTTGGTAAAATCATAAATTTTACTTACATATCTAGTTTTCAATGTACAAAATAACGCAATGAATACTCGTAATGAGCATTCAAAACTGAATGCAATATGTCAATGTCATTCCTCTTCATCTTCTCAAGGAAGATGTTCCGAATATATCCTTAGAAAGGAGG
>NZ_RQYH01000128.1 GCF_003860215.1 Desulfovibrio sp. OH1186_COT-070
TCGGCATAGCGTGAGCTATTAAGCCGACCATTCGACAAGTTTTGGGATTGTTAAGGGTTCCGAGGCTCAACGTCAATAAAGCAATTGGAATAAAGCAACAAAGTTATTTCCGTGATAGTGCTATTGCGCCGAAAAATATTAGTATAAACGGAATAAATAGTAAGATAGCTCCACCTAAAGCAATGATTATAGCTATGCCGACAACTGCATAAATTAAGTAGCCTAGAAATGACAAAGCCCAATGCCAATTGGTAAACATCTTGTACAAAGAAAGGATTATTGTTGCTATAACGATTATTGCAGCAGGTATCCAAAAACGTAAATCCATAGTTGGAACACTTAAAAGAAGTGCTAATAAAATAATGCCGATTGCTTGTTCGGGTTCGATATTTTTCACTTTTTCTAGCATAAAAATCATCCCTCAAAATGAAATATTATTTGAGTAAATATTATCATTTTTTAGGACGAATTTTGGGGGTGGTTTTTTCTTATCTTGTTTTGGTTTTTGGTCTTTTAGGTTATTTTTTGATTAATTGTTCTAAAAAAGATTAGACATGCATTTATGCCGAGAAAATTTATTGATGTTGAGAAGAACCCTTAACTAAACTTGCAGACGAATGTCGGCATAGCGTGAGCTATTAAGCCGACCATTCGACAAGTTTTGGGATTGTTAAGGGTTCC
>NZ_RQYH01000129.1 GCF_003860215.1 Desulfovibrio sp. OH1186_COT-070
CGACCCGATACGCGAAAAATGCAGCCTCATTCTTGGCCGCTATTCAGATCAGATGTATCTTTTTATGGGCCTCAATCTCGTGACGACACTATCTAGAAGACCACCACCATCAACGACGCCACCATCAACGAGTTATCCGCCGCGTAGGCGGTTTAGAAGTAACGCTTGGGCTGCTTCAGTCGCTGTAAAATGTTATCCGCCGCGTAGGCGGTTTAGAAGAAATGAATGGATAAAGTCAAGCCGTTTGGATAGTTATCCGCCGCGTAGGCGGTTTAGAAGAAAGGGTGTCCGTCCCAAGAGTATCCAGGTGAGTTATCCGCCGCGTAGGCGGTTTAGAAGATCTCCCGGCATCTGACCAAGGGGCAGAAAATGTTATCCGCCGCGTAGGCGGTTTAGAAGTACACCTCCTGCGGTATTACGCCGCGTTGTCCGTTATCCGCCGCGTAGGCGGTTTAGAAGAACATCATCAAGGGCATGCACGGCAATACCGAGTTATCCGCCGCGTAGGCGGTTTAGAAGAAGCAGAGAAATACATCACCCCGGTCATGGTGTAATCCTCACGCCTGTGGGAAAAATACTGTTGTAATCTCCCCATTTGTGGTAGTGCTCAAAAGTAGAGCCTATGCCGCCCGTTTCAGTTTCATGGCCGGGGTGATACCACCGATGCCCATATGGGGC
>NZ_RQYH01000130.1 GCF_003860215.1 Desulfovibrio sp. OH1186_COT-070
TCGCTACGCGCTATGCAAAACGAAGCCTTTCCTTCCTTGCCGCCGTGCAAATCAGGTGCATCTCATTGTGGGCAACAATAATTTGACGACACTATCTAGTACTTACCCCGATGGCCACAAGCACCGAGACGTTTTGCACTTCTCCGGCCCAAGAGCGTTTGAGCCAAATGCCGTCCACAAAAACATAGGGATATTCTGCCTCAAGCGGGCGCTGGCGCCATTCTTCAACTCGCGCAAAAATTTTCTGATTCAAATCGCTTATGGTGCTCGGACTCACCCGACTGCCCCACAGAGCCTCTGTGATGTCCTCCACCCGGCGCACGGAAACGCCAGCCAGGTACATTTCCACCAGCGCTTCTTCCACCGAGCTTTCCCGACGCCGGTACCGCTCGATTATTGCGGTTTCAAAGGGTATATGTCGCAGCTTGGTATTTTAAGTTGAACAGTCCCGGCTTTGGTCTGCAAGCCCCGCTCGTAGTGACCGGCACGGGTACTGGCACGTTGCGCATTACGCTCGTAGCGCTTGGCCTGGCACAGCGCATCGGCCTCCGCTTCCAGCAAGCCGTTAAGCGTTTCCTCAACGCTCTGTCGCACGACCTCAGACACATGCGACCGCAGCTCTTGCTCGTCCACGGCGATAACCGGAACTTTCTTTTTTCCCTGCTCCTTGGTAAA
>NZ_RQYH01000014.1 GCF_003860215.1 Desulfovibrio sp. OH1186_COT-070
CGACTTGCGGGAACGCGGCAAGCTTGATTTGCGGGAAGCCTTCATTGACGGGACATTCGCCCCGGCAAAAAAGGGGGCCGTGCCGTTGGTAAAACCAAGCGCGGCAAGGGCACCAAGATCATGGCAGTGGCAGACGCTGCTGGTTTTCCTCTCGCCCTTCACGTGGCAAGCGCGTCGCCTCATGAAGTGACCTTGGTGGAAAACACCTTGGACCGCACGTTTACCAATGAGCTTCCAGGCCGTTTGATCGGCGACAAAGCCTACGACAGCGACAAATTTGACACCAGATTGGAAGAAGCTTGGGCATTGAAATGATCGCCCCGAACCGGAAGAAAAGGGCCAAAACGCAAGATGGCCGCCCCTTGCGGCGTTACCGCCGCCGCTGGAAAGTCGAGCGGCGGTTCGCCTGGCTGCAAAACTTCCGCCGCCTTGTCGTAAGATACGAGTTTCATGCAGAAAACTTTCTGGCAATGGCGCAACTGGCGCCTGACGCAAACCCACTCAAGGTGCCCCTATCGCAACCGGGCAAGAACAGCACAACGCGCTGCCGGTTTTCTGGCCGCAACTGGCAGGGCATTTTTTGGGAGCGCCAGGCCGCTGCCCGGACGCAGACAATTTTTTGAACCATACGCCTGTTATCTTGACTTCAGGGGAGATTTGCAGAATATTTACCAATCCGTTGATACTGACGCCGCACCACCACATACCGCGCTTTTTTTCAAGAAAACCCGAAAAACGGGTTCTGTGGCCGTGCGACACGCGCCGAATACAGCACAAAGAGGCTAGCAAGACTGATGTCCAAGATTCTGGATTTTGCACTGGGGATGTTTTCCAACGATCTGGCCATTGACCTCGGCACGGCCAATATATGCGTTTATGTCAGGGGCAGGGGTATTGTCCTGCGCGAGCCTTCCGTGGTGGCTGTCAAAAAAGACCCCCGCGGCAACAACGTGGTGCTGGCGGTGGGGCACGATGCCAAGCGCATGCTGGGCAGAACGCCCGGCAACATCTGGGCCATCCGCCCCATGAAAGACGGGGTCATTGCCGATTTCGAGGTCACGGAGGTCATGCTGCGCCACTTTATCGCCAAGGCGCACAACTCCCGTCGGCTGGTGCGCCCCCGCATCATCATCTGCGTGCCCACGGGCATCACCCAGGTGGAAAAACGCGCGGTCAAGGAATCGGCGGAGTCTGCGGGCGCGCGGGAGGTGTACCTCATCGAGGAGCCCATGGCCGCAGCCATCGGAGCCAACCTGCCCATCCAGGAGCCCACCTCCAACATGGTGGTGGATATCGGCGGCGGCACTACGGAAGTGGCGGTCATCTCCCTTTCGGGCATTGTGTATTCGCGCTCGGTGCGCGTGGGCGGCGACAAGATGGACGAAGCCATCATGACCCACGTCAAACGCAAGTACAACATGCTCATCGGCGAATCTTCCGCAGAAGACATCAAGATCAAGATCGCCTCCGCCTATCCCCAGGATCCGGAACAGCAGCTGGAGGTCAAGGGGCGCGACCTTGTGACCGGCATTCCGCAGAACATCATCATCACGTCCGAAGAAGTGCGCAAGGCCATTTCCGAACAGGTGGACAGCATTGTGCAGGCCGTGCGCATTGCCCTGGAGCAGACCCCGCCCGAACTGGCTGCCGACATTGTGGACCGGGGCATTGTGCTCACCGGCGGCGGCGCGCTGCTCAAGGGCCTGGACCAGTTGCTGCGTGAAGAAACCTCCCTGCCCATCACCGTGGTGGAAGATCCCCTGTCCACGGTTGTAGCCGGTACGGGCAAGGCGCTGGACAATCTGCACATTCTCAAGGAAGTCTGCATTGACTGAAACCGGATTTCATGACGCCGCCCGCCCCGCGCCGCCCGCCCCTTCCTGCGCGGCCGCGCGGAGAGGGCGGCTTTTTTGCGCGTGCCGTCCCGCCTGCCCGGAGCGCCGGGCACAAACAGCGGGAGCGCGTTTTTCGGCAGCAACAATGTTGGCCTGATCCGGGCCGGGGGAGCGGGGCCTCCGCCGCCCACACGTACCGGCCACGAGAGGGCAGGAGCGGCCATCCGTGATATTGCGGCGTCTTCTCTTTTTTTCGGGCGGCGTGCTCATTATTTTTCTGGCCATGTATTCCTGGAACCAGCGCACGCAGATTCTGGACAACGTGGCTACCGAAGTCGGCCTGGAACTGACCGGCGCGCTGCTCATGCCCGTGCGCTCCCTGCAGAGCGCGGGCGAGGACATCTGGAACCGCTATTTCGACCTTGTGGACGTGCGCCAGGACAACGAGCGCCTGCAAAAGAAAGTGAAGGAACTGGAAGCCCTCCTGCTGGCCTCCGGTGAGGAGCGGGCCGAACTCAAGCGCCTGCGGGCGCTGCTCAAACTGCCCGTGGACGCCAGTTGGCGGCCCCTGGGGGCGCGCGTTTTGAGCGGGCGCATAGGCCCCAATGCGGTGCTGGACAGCATCACCATCAACAGGGGCTACACCACGGGCGGCCGCCCCGGCACGCCTCTGGTCACCCACATGGGCCTTGTGGGCCGCGTGCTCAAGGCCAGCGCGCACAGTTCCATTGCGCTGCTGCTGACCGACCCCGGCAGCCGCATTGCCATTTTTTCCCAGAACGAGCGCGCATCGGGCATCCTGACGGGCATGGGGGCCATGCAGGAGCTTGAAGTCAACTTCATGCAGCGCGACGTCACCCTGCGGCCCGGCGAAATTCTCATCACGTCCGGGCTGGACGGCAAATACCCCAAGGGCATCCCCGCAGCCCGCGTGGTCAGCGCCGCCCCTTCCGACTATACGCAGTTTCTGGCCGTCAGGGCCGAGCCTCTGGTGGATTTGCGCCATCTGGAAGAAGTGCTGCTGCTGGAGCCCACGGGCCTGCCCGCCTCCCCGCCTGACGATGCGCCGCCCGCGGAAATTGTGGGGCCGCCAGCCCCCCGCAGGGCGCAGCCGTGAGCCGCGTCCTGAACATCCTCTGGTGGCTGGCCTTTGTGGCCTGCGCTGTGGTGACGCAGGCCCTCGTGCCGGGGCTGGACGCTCTGGTGGCGGGGGTTGTGCTGCTCCTGCAGGAAAGGGACTACAAAAACGCCCTCTGGCTGCTGCCCCTCTTCATTCTTCTGCAAGAAGGCATGGGCACGCGCCCCTTCAGCGCGGCCTTGCTCTGGTATGCGTCTGTCCTGCTTTTTTTCCGGCTGGGGCGCTGGCTGCTGGAGGTACGCAGTTTTGCCTTTGTTCTGCTGCTTTCGCTTTTTCTGGGCGGCGGCTGCCTTGCCGTGGACTGGCTCATGGCTCCCTTGCAGAACCTGGCTTTTGATCTGGACGAAAGCGTGAACAAAAGCCTGATCCAGGCCGCATTTCTGCCCTGCGCATGGTTTGTGCTGACCCACATCCGCCCCGGAAGCCCCCATGTTCTGGAAAACTGAAAAAAAAACCCTGTCGCTTCCCGATGCCGCCGCCCTGCGCAAGGAAAACGGCTGGGGTGCGCCACAGACCGAAAGCGAGGGCTATCAGCCGCCGCGTGCGGGCGTCATTTTTTTGCAGGTCATGGTGGGCGTGCTCTTTTTCGTGCTGGTGGTGCGCTTCTGGTATCTTCAGGTGCACCGTGGCGCGGAATTTTCGCTCCAGGCGCAGAACAACCGCCTGCGCATCGAAAGGATTTTCGCTCCGCGCGGCCGCATTCTGGACGACAGGGGCAATGTGCTGGCCGACAACCGCACGGCCTACGGCCTTTCCCTGGTGCGCGAGGACTGCCACGACCTGCCCGCAACCCTCGCGCAGATCAGCTCCTGGGCGGACATTCCCCTGCCCCAGATCTGGGAAAAATTCCGGCAGGACCGCTTCAAGGTCAAACCCTTCGAGCCTCTGCTCATGATCACGGACATGGATTTTGCCCTGATGGCCCGTATCGAATCGGAAATCCATGCCTGGCCCGGACTGGAAATCGTTGTGCGCACCAAGCGCCGCTATCCCGAAAAAGATATTTTCTCCCACGTTCTGGGCTATGTGGCCGAAGCCAACGAACAGGAAATGGCTGCCGACAGCACTCTGGACATGGGCGATCTGGTGGGCAAACAGGGGCTGGAACTGGTGCTGGAAAAAAAGCTGCGGGGGCGCAAGGGCCTGTATGAGGTGGAGGTGGACGCCCATTCGCGCATTCTGGGCAAACTGCTGCGCGAGGAGCCGCGGGCCGGACACGAGGTGCGCCTCTCGCTGGACAAGAACCTCCAGCAGGCCGCCTGGGATGCCCTGAACGGCGAAGCTGGCTGCGTGGTGGTCATGGAGCCGGATACGGGAAAGCTGCGTGCCCTGGTCACATCGCCCGCCTACGACAACAATCTCTTTGCCGCTGGCATCTCCCAGCGCGACTGGGATGCCCTGCGCACCAGCACGCGCTACCCCCTCCAAAACCGCGTCATCCAGAGCGCCTATCCTCCCGGCTCGGTCTGGAAGCTGGTCATGGGCGCCATGCTGCTGGAAAACAACGTCAATCCGCGCGAGAGCACCTTCTGTGCCGGTCAGGTCACCCTAGGCAACCAGATTTTCCGTTGCTGGAAGCGCGGCGGGCACGGCAGTCAGGACATGGCCAATTCTCTGGTGCACTCCTGCGACGTTTACTATTATCTCATGGGCGAGCGCATGGGCATTGACAAAATCGCGGCCTACGCCAAGGCCTGCGGTTTCGGAAGCCCCACAGGCATCGACCTGCCGCACGAAAAATCCGGCCTGGTCCCCACCCGCGACTGGAAGCGGCGGCGCTTCGGCAAGCCCTGGGTGCGCGGCGAAACCTACAATGTTTCCATCGGGCAGGGCTATACCCTGGTCACGCCCGTGCAGATGGCGGTATTCGTTTCCGCCCTGCTCAACGGCGGCGACCTGCTCAAGCCCCAACTGGTGGACGATGCCCCGCGCGAAGTGAAGGGGCGGGTTCCGGCCAAGCCGTCCACATTCCAGTTTCTGGTCGAAGCCATGCGCAAGACCGCCACCGGAGGCACGGCCCGCGTCATCAGCCGCAAGGATGCCGACATGGGCGGCAAAACGGGCACAGCCCAGGTGGTCAAACTCAAAATGGCCGCAGGCGACCGCCGCCTGCGCAATTCCGAAATGGAATACGCCCAGCGCGACCACGCCTGGATCACCACCTGGGGGTCCAAAAACGGCAAGACCTATGTGGTGGTGGTCATGGTGGAGCACGGCGGCGGCGGTTCCAGCGTGGCCGGCCCGGTGGCCAAAAAGGTCTATGACCATCTTTTCGGAGTCGCCCCGGACGCTCCTGCCCCCGCGCCGTCCCCGGCCGGAGGGGAGCGGGCCGACTGACGCCCGAATGGCGGGACAGCGGATGCCGAGGGCGGGCCGCCTTGCCCCGCCCCGAAAGCACAGGAAAAAACGCGCGGAAAGAGCATGGACAAAAACCTTTTCAGCTACATCAACTGGAGCCTCGTGGGCTGCATGCTGCTGCTCTATTTCGTGGGTGTGGGCAACCTCTACTCCGCCAGCGGCACCAGAGTCGAATCCGGACTGGCCTTCAATCCCTTTTACCAGCGGCAGCTCGTCTGGGGACTGTGCGGCCTGATCTGCATGCTGCTGGCCATGCTTTTCGACTACCGCCGCCTGCGCAATGTGGCCTGGCCGTTTTTTCTGTTCTCCGTATTGCTGCTGCTGCTGGTTCCGCTGACGGGCAAGAGCGTTTACGGGGCCAAACGCTGGCTTTCGCTGGGCTTCATGAGTATCCAGCCTTCGGAAATGGCAAAGCTTGCGGTGCTCATCCTTGTGGCCCGCATGCTGGCGCGCGACGGCCGCCCCCTGGGCTGGAAGGACTTCGGGGCCATTCTGCTCACTGTTCTTGTGCCCTGCGGCCTGATCATCACCCAGCCGGATCTGGGCACCACCATGCTGATTCTGCTCATGCTGGCGGGCATGATCCTCTTTCACGGCATCAGGGGCTATGTGTTCAAAACCTGCCTGCTGGCCGTCCCCCTGGCGGGGGCATTCATGTGGTTTGTGGGCATGCACGGCTACCAGCGCCAGCGCATCCTGACGTTTCTTGACCCCGGCAACGATCCGCGCGGCTCCGGCTACCACATCATCCAGTCCCGCATTGCCATCGGCTCGGGCGAGATATGGGGCAAGGGTTTTCGCGAGGGAACCCAGAGCCAGTTGAGCTTTCTGCCCGAACGCCATTCGGACTTCGCCCTGGCTGTTTTCGGCGAAGAATGGGGCTTTGTGGGCTGCGTGGCTCTGGTCACCCTGTTCTGCCTCTTTCTGCTTTCCATCTTTTCCAGCGCGGTACAATCCAAGGACCGTTTTGGCAGCATGCTGGTGGTGGGCGTCTTCTTTTACTTTTTCTGGCAGATTCTGATCAACATGGGCATGGTGATCGGCATCATGCCGGTAGTGGGCATTCCCCTGCCCTTCATCAGCTACGGCGGCAGCGCCACTGTGGTCAACTTCGCCCTGCTGGGCATTGTGCTCAACGTGAGCATGCGGCGCTTCATGTTCAAGAGGTGAGGCCAGGGGCGCATTGCCTGATTGGGAAAAATAGCGCATACTCAACGCAGCACCATACCCAAAAGCGGAAGGCCGCACCGCGCCTTTGCCGGACGGCGGCGCTGCCCGCACAAGGAGGCATTCATGGCCCAGGATTATTTTCGCGCCCTGAGGGACGTGGCTCTGGTCGTCAACTCCAGCCTGGAGCTCAAGGACGTTCTGCACAAAATCACCGAACAGACCGCAGCCACCATGGGCTGCAAGGCCAGCACCATCCGCCTGCTGGACAGCACCGGCCGCTTCCTGCTGCCCAGCGCGGCCTTTGGCCTTTCCGCCACCTATATGCGCAAGGGGCCTGTGGAGGTAAAGCGCAGCGGCATGGACAGCGAAGTGCTTTCCGGCAAGACCATCCACCTCAAGGACGCAGCGGCTGACGGGCGCTTCCAGTATCCGGATTCGGCCAAGGCCGAAGGCCTTGTTTCCGTTCTTTCCGCTCCGCTCACGGCCGGGGGCAAGGTCATCGGGCTGATCCGCGTGTATTCCGCCACGGAGCGCGAATTTTCCGCCGATGAAGAAACCTTCATGCAGGCCGCGGCCGCGGTTTCGGCCCTGGCCATTGAAAACGCCCGCCTGCACGAGGCATTGCGCAACAATTACGAGCTGCTGGCCAAGCACGCCTACTCTGTGTACGAGGACTGAAAAACTCCCCCTTTTCGGCGGAAAACATCTTTCACGAGCACAAACAAGGACAACACATGAACAAGATCAGGATCGGCATCAACGGCTTTGGCCGCATCGGCAGGCAGGTTTTCCGGGCGCTGCACCAGAGCTACCGTGACCGCGTGGAGGTTGTGGCCATCAACGACCTTTTTGACGCGGAGACCAATTTTCATCTTCTCGAATACGATTCCGTCTACGGACGCGCCCACCTGAACGCCCGCATCGACGGGCAGGAAGTGAGCGTGGACGACTGGAAAGTCCACTGCTTTGCCGAGCGCGACCCCAAGCAGCTCGCCTGGGGCGCGCACGGCGTGGACATTGTGGTGGAAAGCACGGGCATCTTCCGCAGCGCCGCGCAGACAGCCGTGCATCTGGAAAACGGCGCCAAAAAGGTCATCATTACCGCGCCCGCCAAAGAAGAAGACATCACCATCGTCATGGGCGTCAACCACGCGCAGTATGACCCCGCCAAGCACCACATCGTGTCCAACGCCTCCTGCACCACCAACTGCCTGGCTCCGGTGGCCCTGGTCCTGCAACGCAATTTCGGCATCCAGATCGGCAACATGACCACCATCCACGCCTACACCAACGACCAGCGCATTCTGGACATGGCCCACAAGGACCCGCGCCGCGCGCGCGCCGCGGCCTGCAATATCATCCCCACCTCCACCGGCGCGGCCCAGGCCGTGGCCAAGGTCATTCCCGAACTCAAGGGCAAGTTCTCGGGCTATTCGCTGCGCGTGCCCACGCCCACCGTGTCTGTGGTGGATTTCAGCGGCATTCTGGAAAAGAAAACCGACACCGAAACCCTGCTGGCCCACCTCAGGGAAGCCTCGGAAACCTACCTCAAGGGCGTGCTGGACTATAACGACAAGCCGCTGGTTTCCATGGACTTCAAGGGCAATCCCGCCTCCTCCATTCTGGAAGCCCCCTACACCTCGGTGCAGGACGGCCAGATGGTCAAGGTGGTGGCCTGGTACGACAACGAATGGGGCTATTCCAACCGGGTCTGCGACCTGGCCTGCCTCATGGGAGAAAAAGGACTGTAGGCCCGAAGGCAACCCGCCACGCGCGGCGCAAGCAGCATGACCGGAGCGGGCGGCAGCAATCCGGCTGCGCCGCATTTTCAAACCCTGCCGCAGAGCACAAAAGCCGCCCGTGCGTACCACACGGGCGGCTTTTTTTGCGCCAAAACAATTTCCGCTTCAGCTCTCTGGCGGGGCGCTCAATACACCACGCTGTACGACATGACCTCCGGCCGGTGGAAGAAAAATTCCACGCGGCGGTTCAGAGTCCTGCTCTGCTCGTCAATGCCGGGCTTGAGCGGGCGGGTATCGCCATAGCTCACGGCGCGCATGCGCGTGGGCTTGATGCCGTGCGTGGCAAGATAATTGACCATGGCCGAGGCGCGCGCGCCCGAAAGCTCCCAGGCCGAGGCATAGGGGGGGGCTGCTTCGGTGGAGTCGGCGTGGCCGCGCACCACAAGGTACAGATTGTATTCGTTCATGAGGTTGAGCACCGAGGCGAGCACCTTGGCGCCCCCGGGCTGCAGTTCCACGCTGCCGGGCGCAAACATGACGTCGGAATTGACGCGCAACTGCACGCCCACGTCATCGGCGCTGATGCCCGAAGCGCTCTGGGGCACGGCATCGGCCATAAGCATTTGCCGGGTTTTCTGCGCAATGGCGTAGTGGGACTGCTCCACCTCGCTGATCTTTATGTCGCGGGCGTCGATTTTGTCCGTATTCTGGATAAAGGGATTGTTGGAAACCGGAGAACTGGAACTGGAGTCGAAATTGCGCTCCCCGCTGAAGTACGCGGCAAGCCCTGCCTTGGTGTCCGGCGGAACCATGCTGAGCACCCAGAGCAGGAGAAAAAACGCCATCATGGCCGTCACAAAGTCGGCATAGGCCACTTTCCACGCGCCGCCGCCCATAGGCAGACTCCTTGTGCTGTCTTGCTGTTTTTGCGGCGCGGGCGGAGCGCGCCTGCCGCTCCGCCGCCGTCAGGCTAGCCGCTCTTGAGCTTTTCTTCCATTTCCGCAAAAGCGGGACGGAAAGGATAGGGTATGGCCCTGCGCCCGTATTCCACGGCAATGAGGGGCGTGGAGCCGCGAATGGCGGCGGCCACGGCCTCCTTGATGCAGTTGTAGAAAAAATGCTCCTCGGCCATGTAGTTTTCCAGCTTGGCCCCCATGGGGCCGAACAGGCCGTAGCAGGTCAGAATGCCGAAAAACGTGCCCACCAGAGCCGCGCCGATGTAGTGCCCCAGAACTTCCGGCGGCTCGTTGATCTTGCCCATGGCCAGCACCACGCCCAGAACGCAGGCCACGATGCCCATGCCGGGCAGGGACTCCGCCATGTGGGTCACGGCGTGCGCGGGCAGAATGCCTTCTTCGTGCATGGTATGGATGTCCACATCCATCAGGCTGTCAATGTCCGCCGGGTCGCCGGTGGTCAGATACACGCGCAGGGTGTCGCCAATAAAATTGACGAGCTGCGTGTCTTTGGAAATATTGGGATATTTGCTGAAAATGGGGCTGGATTCGGGTTTTTCCACATCGCTTTCAATGCTGATGACGCCCTCGCGGTGCATCTTGGAAAAAAGCCCGTACAGCAGGGCAAGGGCTTCCAGATAGCGGCTCTTGCTGGAGCCGGGGTCAGCGGCCAGATGCTTGAGGCTCTTGATGACCAGACCAAAGGTATATTTTGTCTGCGAGGCAAAGAACGCGCCCATAGCGCAGCCGAGAATGATGATGAATTCGGCAGGCTGAAAAAGGACGGCCCATTCTCCGTGGGCCATGGTGTAGCCAACAAAGATCGAAACCGCAACGATAACCAGACCGATAATTAAGTACATAATTCCGCCGTGCTGTCTTGATCCGGATGGGCGTGGGGCGGCGCGATCCTCCGGTCGCCGCCGGGCCGCAAAACCTTCTGTACTGCTGAACGGTTTGTGCGGAAAAATCTTTATAGCACAGTTGCATGCCTGTTGTACACCCGGCGCGGGCACGGTTTCCGGTCAGGCAGGGCCGCCGCGCGCGTTGACGAAACATTTCCGGCAACATAGAGTGCTTTCAGGAGGACGTATGGAAAAGCTGCTCGTCCGTCTGGCCCGGCAACTGGACGCCATTGACGAGGCCTCGCTCATGGCGCTGTGGAGCAGGTACGCCACTGCCGCCAGCCGCTTTGAACCCACGCAACGCTGGGAAGAGGCGGCGCTGGTTTTTTCGCTGATCCAGGCCAAACGCTGGAAAAACCAGCTTTTCAACTACCACTGGTCGCGCCAGACCAGGGGTGATGCCGCTTTGTCCTCTCCCCAGGCCAATCCCATGCCGGATTTCACTCTGGATTCTCCTGCGGAGGCAACGCCCGCCGCGCGTTGCCGCGTGCTGGAATTCAGGCCCGCCAAGACCGAAGTTTCCCCGGAAAAACAGCCGTAGGCTTGCGGCCCATTTTTCCTCCGGCAGGATTCTGCACGGGCACATGCCTTGTGCCCGGAAGGCATACAGGCTATACGAAAAATTCCGCGCATCCCGGATTGCGGACGCGCTCCAACCCAACGCGCCAAAAGGCGTTCAGGCAGGTGACAACATGGCGAACACCGTTATCATCGGCGCCCAGTGGGGCGATGAGGGCAAGGGCAAGATTGTGGACATGCTCAGCGCCCAAAGCCGCGTCATCGTCCGTTTTCAGGGGGGCAACAACGCCGGGCACACCATCAGGGTGCAGGACAGGGAAACCATCCTCCATCTCATCCCTTCGGGCATTCTGCACGAGGGCACGGTCTGCCTTGTGGGCAACGGGGTTGTTCTTGATCCCCATGTTTTTCTGGAAGAAGTGGACAACCTGTCCGCAAAGAATATCGACGTGAGCCCCGCCCGCCTGGGCATCAGCAAAAAGGCCCACCTCATCCTGCCCTACCACAAGAGCCTGGACAAGGCCCGCGAGGCCAAGCGCGCCGGGCAGAAAATCGGCACCACAGGCAGGGGCATCGGCCCGTGCTATGAAGACAAGGCCGCCCGTGTGGGCCTGCGCGCCGGTGACCTGACCCGCCCGGATCTGGTGCGCGCCAAGATCACCCATGCCCTGCTGGAAAAAAATGTCCTGCTGCGGGATCTGTACAAATTCGAGCCGCTGGACCCCGCCGCCGTCAGCGAGGAACTGCTGGCGCTGGCGCCGCGCCTCACGCCGTATCTCACCGATGTGGAAGAACATATCGCACAGGCCCGCCGCAACGGCGACAACGTGCTTTTTGAAGGCGCGCAGGGCGTCCATCTGGACATTGACCACGGCACCTACCCCTTTGTGACCTCGTCCAATACCGTGGCGGGCAACGCGGCAGCGGGCAGCGGCGTCGGCCCCGGCGCGCTGGAGCGCGTTGTGGGCATTGCCAAGGCCTACACCACCCGTGTGGGGGCCGGACCTTTTCCCACCGAGTTGCTGGACGACACGGGCAGCTATCTGCGCACCCAGGGGCACGAGTTCGGCGCCACCACCGGCCGCCCCCGGCGCTGCGGCTGGCTGGATGCGGTGGTGCTGCGCGAAAGCGTGCGCCTCAACAACCTCACCGACCTTGCCCTGACCAAGCTGGACGTGCTCCAGAACCTGCCCGCCCTGCACATCTGCGTTGCCTACGAATACGAGGGGCAGAGGTTCAGCCACATGCCGCAGGAAGAAGGCCTGCTGGAAAAAGTCACGCCCATCTACGAAGAAATGCCCGGCTTTGAAGAAGACATCAGCCAGTGCTCCACCCATGACGCCCTGCCGGGCGCGGCCCGCGCCTACATCAGCCGCGTCGAGGAGCTGACCGGAGTGCGGGTGTCCATTGTTTCCGTGGGCGCTGACCGGCAGCAGACCATCGTGCGCTGAGCACCTGCCGGACGTGCCCGTGGACGCGCTGCTGCCCGCCATTTCTTCCCCGGCCTTTGAGCACGTCCAGCGCGCGCTCGACCTTTTGGGCAACTCTCCCCCGCAAACCCTGCTGCTGGAAGGCGGCACAGAACTGCAACGCCAAGACGCCGCCCGGTACTGGGCGGCGCGCCTCAACTGCCCGCAGGCCCCCGCAGCCGGAGCGCCCTGCCTTGCCTGCCCCGCATGCGCGCAGATTGCCGCCGGGGAGCACCTGAACCTGGCGGCCTACGACGGGCGCATCAGCAACCGGGAGGACGAAGCCTCCCCCGGCCTTGTGCGCGCCCTGACGACAGACAATGTCCGGGAACTCAAAAAGACCCTGCGGGACAAAACCCGTGACCAGGGGCAGAGGGTTGTTCTGCTCTCCGGCCTTGAGCACGCCCTGCGCGGCAGCGCCGCCAACGCCCTGCTCAAGGCTCTGGAAGAACCCTCGCCCTTCTCTTCCTTTGTGCTTTTGGCCGTGCAGCGGGAGCAGATATTGCCCACGCTGGTTTCCCGCTCCTTCTGCCTGACCCTGCCCTGGCCCGACAGCAGAGACATCCCGCCGGACATGCAGCCCTGGCTTGACGCTCTGGCGCGCTTTCTGCGCAACGAAAAAAGCGAAGACGCGTCTTTTCTGGAGCGCACAGCGGCCAAGGGCGCGCTGGATCAGACCAGCGCGCTGGCCCTGCTGCTCTGCTGCCAGAAAACCCTTGCTCCGGTGCTGGCCGGGGAGCAGGCGGCGTCCCCTCTGGCGGGCATTTTTGCGCGCATGGACGCGGAAAAAAGCAGCATTTTCAGCCGCTGGCTCTTTGAGGCCCAGCAGTCCCTGACGGCCGGGGTCACCCCTGCGCGTGTGGTGGAGGCTCTGGCCATGCGGCTTTTTGTCCTCCTGCGCAAAAAAAACTGAACCGTGCGGGCTGCCGCGCGCTTTTTACTTCCACAAGCTGCTGTATTTGGTGGCAATGCCGTCGGTGCGCTCCACCAGCCTGTCCACCAGAGAATCCGCGTCTTCCGCGCTCATGACGCCCAGATCACGGGCCAGCAGATAGCCAAGATAACCCTTGCCCTGCTTGAAAACCCAGCATACGGAATACACCGACCCCAGCGAGGGCCGCCCCGGAAATTCCGCCTGGGTGCTGAGCAGAAGGTAGAGCTTGGGGATGTCTTTTTCTTCATCGTCATTGAGTGTGAACAGGCTGCTCTGGTTGAAACGCTCCTTGAGCCGCGTTCCCAGGCGCGCGCCCAGGCTGTCCGTCCCTTCCAGCGTGACGCTGACCACAGTGACGCGGTCCGGGCCTTTCCCCGGCGCATCGGGCACGGGTTTTCCGGCCTGGGGGGTGGCGGCCTGGGCAGCGACGGCGCAGGCCAGCGCGCAGAGCAGAGCAAGAGCGCCGAACAATTTTTTCATGAGAATATCCTTTGGGCTGGCATGGCAAAAATTTTCGCGGGCGCGGGCCTTTGGCCCGCAACCGCAGGCCGAGTCTATACAATCTCCGGCATAAAGGCAAAGAAGGCCCAACGCGGGATCTGCCGCTTCCGGGGAGCGCCCCGGCGCAGTGCTGCCGTTTGTCTTGAGCCCCGGAGCCGAACAGGATACAGTGCGCAAAAATTTCGCACGGGAGCCCCCTCATGCAACGAACCCTGATCATTGACGCCCTCGGCGCGCAGGAACCCTGCCCCCGGATCACCCTGTGCGGCTGGATACGCACCCGCCGCGACGCCAGGGATTTTTCCTTTGTGGAAATCAACGACGGCTCCTGCCTGACCAATATGCAGTGCATTGTGGACGCGGGCACTCCCGCGCACGGGGCACTGGGCGACTGCGGCACGGGCGCGGCCATCGCCGTTGCCGGAGAATTGGTGGCCTCGCCGGGCAAGGGGCAGCAATGGGAAGTGCGCGCCGCGGAAATCACGGTTTTCGGCCTGGCGGACCCCGAAACCTTTCCCCTGCAGAAAAAGCGCCATTCGGACGAATTTCTGCGCACCATCGCCCACCTGCGCCCCCGTACCAACAAATACGGCGCGGCCTTTCGCATCCGCTCCGAAGCCGGAGCCGCCATACACGAGTTTTTTCGCGGCCGCCGCTTCGCCTGGGTGCACACTCCTGTGCTCACCGGCGCGGACTGTGAGGGCGCGGGCGAGATGTTTCACGTCACCAGCCTGAAGCCGGGCGTCACCAACACGGACTTTTTTGACCGTCCCTGCCACCTGACGGTATCCGGGCAGCTGGAGGCCGAAGCGCTGGCCTTGGGCCTGGGGCGCGTCTACACCTTCGGGCCGACGTTCCGGGCCGAAAATTCCAACACGCCGCGCCACGCCGCGGAATTCTGGATGGTCGAGCCGGAAATGGCCTTTGCCGATCTTGAGGACCTCATGGAACTGGGTGAAAGCCTGACCCGCCATGTGGCGGAGCATGTGCTTGCCCGTTGCGAGGCAGACCTCAAGCTCTTTGACAGCTTTGTGGACAAGGGCCTGCTAGAACGCCTGAAGAACATCGCCGCAACGCCCTTTGCCCGCATTTCCTATACGGAAGCCATTGACATTCTGCAAAAAAGCGGACGGGCGTTCACTTTTCCGGCGGTTTTCGGCACAGACCTGCAAACCGAGCACGAACGCCATCTGGCCGAAGAGCATTGCAAAAAGCCCGTGATCGTGTACGACTATCCCAAGGAAATCAAGGCCTTCTACATGCGCCAGAACGACGACGGCAAAACCGTCGCCGCCATGGACATTCTGGTGCCGCGTATCGGCGAGCTTGTCGGAGGTTCCCAGCGCGAGGAAAGATTGTCCGTTCTGGAAAGCCGCATCCGCGAACTGGGCCAGAGGGCCGAAGACTACTGGTGGTATCTTGACCTGCGCCGCTTCGGCAGCGTGCCCCACGCCGGTTTTGGCCTGGGTTTCGAGCGTCTTCTGATGCTGCTGACCGGCATCACCAATATCCGCGATGTGATCCCCTTTCCCCGGACGCCGGGCACACTGGAATTTTAGGCCCGGCCCGCCGGAGCCGCCAAGGAGAAAAAAATGGGCAAAAAACTGACTGTTGCCGTTGTCGGGGCCACGGGCGCCGTGGGCCGCGAGATGCTCAAGACCCTGCATGCCAGAAACTTTCCCGCCACGGAAGTCCGCGCCTTTGCCTCCGCCCGCTCTGCAGGAGAGCGCGTTCCCTATGGAGATGCGGAACTGACGGTGCGGGAACTGAAAGAAGACGTCTTTGCGGATATTGATCTGGCGATTTTTTCCGCCGGCGGCGCCACCTCGCAAAAATTCGCCCCCCATGCGGCCCGCGCGGGCTGCGTGGTGGTGGACAATTCCGCCGCCTGGCGCATGGACGAGCGCTGCCCCCTGGTGGTGCCCGAAGTCAATCCCCAGGCTCTTGAGGCGCACAACGGCATCATTGCCAATCCCAACTGCTCCACCATCCAGATGGTGGTCGCCCTGAAGCCCCTGCACGACGCGGCCACGGTCAAGCGCGTGGTCGTGTCCACCTATCAGGCGGTTTCCGGCACAGGGCAGAAAGGCATGGAAGAACTGGAGCGCCAGGTGCGCGACCTCTTCAACGGGCGCGAGCCGGAAAACACGACCTACCCCTACCGCATCGCCTTCAACGTGCTGCCGCATATCGATGTTTTTCTGGAAAACGACTATACCAAGGAAGAAATGAAGATGGTTCACGAAACCGTGAAAATCTTCAACGATCCCGCTATCCGGGTCACAGCCACCTGTGTGCGGGTTCCCGTGTTCTACGGCCATGCCGAATCGGTGAACATCGAAACGGAAAAGAAGCTCCCTGCGGCCCAGGCCCGCGCCATCCTCGCGCAGGCGCCCGGCGTGCGCGTTTTTGACAACCCGCGCGAGCTCATCTACCCCATGCCCTACCACTGCGCGGGCGAGGACGAAACCTATGTGGGCCGCATCCGCGAGGACGAAAGCATCCCCAACGGGCTGAACCTCTGGATCGTGGCCGACAACGTGCGCAAGGGCGCGGCCCTCAACGCCGTGCAGATCGCGGAAGAAATGCTCGGGCGCGATCTTCTGCGCGTGCGGGACAAGAGCGTCTTTCTGTAAAATGTTTCGGCGGCGCAGCCGAAAAAAACGGAAAAAACAGGAACAGCCATGGCGCAGATTGCCGATTCCGCCACCTACATGCAGGCCCTGCTGGCCGCTCCCCGGCCGGGCGCGGAAAAGGTGCTGGCCTTCTATGACCACCGCGTCGGCCATATCTGTACCGATGCGCGCCTTTTGCTGCTGCCTCTGGACGACCATATCTGCCACCGTGGCGACGGCCTGTTTGAAAGCATCTTCTTTCGCGACAACACGCTGTTTGCCCTGGACGAGCATCTGGCCCGCCTCAAGAGCGGCGCAGAGGCCCTGTCTCTTGCGCCGCCGTGCTCCTGGGATGATGTGCGCAGCCGTGTTCTGGACGTGGCGCGCGCATCGGGCCAGGATCACGGAGATTTGCGCATCTTCCTGAGCCGCGGCCCCGGAGGTTTCGGCATTTCTCCGGCAGAATGCCCCGCCGCCGGTCTCTATATCGTGGCTCTCAGGCAATCCCTGCCCAACGAAAGCCTGTATGCCAGGGGCGTTACGGCTTTCTCCAGTTCCATCCCCCCCAAGCAGGGCTATCTGGCCCGCATCAAGAGCACCAACTACCTGCCCAATGTTTTCATGGCCATGGAGGCCCGCCGCAAGGGGCTGGATGTGGCCGTGACCTTTGACGACCAGGGTTTCATGGGCGAGGCGGCCATTGCCAACGTGGGCCTGGTGGACAGCGCCGGGCGGCTGGTCTGCCCCGAGCAGGACCGCATCCTGGCCGGGACAACCCTGCTTGCCGCCCTGCGGCTGGCGGCAGGGCGCATGCCCGTTGTCCGGATGCCCATTCCCCGCGAGGCCATTGCCACGGCCCGCGAGATGCTGCTTTTCACCAGCGCAACCCTCTGCGTGGCCATAACCTCTTTTGACGGCAGCCCCATAGGCTCGCCCCCCGGCACGCCCGGCCCCGTGGCCCTCTGGCTCAAGGACGCGCTGCTGGAAGACATGCTGCGGACAGGCGCGCCCATCGCCCCGCCCTGCGCCAAGGAAAACGTGCGATGAAGTGCAAGATCTGCAAGGCGGAGGCCGTTGTTGCCCTGCGCAGCCACAATGCCGCCTTCTGCCCCGAATGCTACAAGGATTTTTTTGCCCGGCAGGTACAGCGCGGCATTGAAAGCCGGAAGCTTTTCACCCGCAACGAGCGGATACTGGTGGCCCTTTCCGGCGGCAAGGATTCTCTGGCTCTCATGCTGGAACTGTCCCGCCAGGGCTATGATGTCACGGGTCTGCACATTGATCTGGGCATTCCCGGCTCTTCGGCCGCGGCGCGGGCCGGTGTGGAACGCTTTTGCGCCAAGCACGGCCTTGCGCTCATGGTCAGGGAAATGAGCGCCGAGGGCCTGCCCATTCCGCAGGTCAAGGCGCGGCTGCACCGCCCCGTCTGCTCCGCCTGCGGCAAGATCAAGCGCCACTATTTCAACAAGGTCGCTCTGGACGAAGGCTTTGACGCGCTGGCCACGGGGCACAATCTGGACGATGAAACGGCCCGCCTGTTCAGCAATACCCTGCGCTGGGACACAGCCTATCTCTCCGATCAGGGGCCGCGCCTGGACAGCGAACAGGGTTTTGTGCGCAAGGTCAAACCACTGTGGCGTCTCAGCGAATTTGAAACCGCCAACTACGCCTTTCTCATGGGCATTGACGTGCACACCGCGCCCTGCCCCTACAGCCCCGGCGCGAGCTTTACGGCCCTCAAGGGCCTGCTGCAAAGGCTCGAAGCCGCCATGCCGGGGCGCAAGCTGGATTTTTATCAGGGTTTTCTCGCGCGCGGGCGGCCCGTTTTCGCACGCCGGGAAGCCGAGGAAGGCGTATGTCTTGCGCCCTGCACTGCCTGCGGCTACCCCACGTCCTCCGGCGATCTCTGCGGCGTGTGCCGCATTCGCGAGGCCCTGCGCGACACTGCCTCCGCATGACACAGGAGCGGAATCATGGAGTTTTTGCGCAAGGCCCTTCAACGGGGGCTGACACCCGCCAATATCGCAAGCTATGTCAGCCTGCAAGGCATGCGTTTGTGGGGTGTGTTCTGGGGTACGCTGCGGCTGCGCCTCAAGGCCGGGCTGCTGGGCGTGGGCACAGGCCCCGGCGTCACTGCCCACGGGCCTGTGGGGCTGCTGCGCTGGCCGGGCAGCCACATCCATATCGGCGCGGGCACAAGCCTCATCTCCTCCTGGCGTCGGGCCACAGCCGCCGCGCTGGCCGCGCCCGTGCGCCTGCGCACCTTCGGGCCGGGCGCGCGCATCGAAATCGGCGAGGGCTGCCAGTTGAGCGGCACATCCATCACCGCCCGCTCACAGCGGATACGCCTTGGGCGGCAGGTGCTTGTTGCGCCCAACTGCATCATTGTGGATTCGGATTTTCACGCGCCCTGGCCGCCGGAAGACCGCGCCACAGCCCCCGGCACAGAGCACGACAAACCGGTGGACATCGGCGACCATGCCTGGATCGGCCTGAACAGCATTGTGCTCAAGGGCGTGACCATTGGTCAGGGGGCCATCATCGGCGCGGGCAGCGTGGTCACGCGGGATGTTCCGCCCTTCTGCCTGGCCGCGGGCGCGCCCGCGCGCGTGCTGCGCGACCTGTCGCCGCAGGAAAGAACGGAGCACAACGCAGCCGGGCAACGCATGCCTGCGTGAGCGCGCTTGCGCAGGCGGCAGGCAGATTTTCGCCCTATTTCAACTTTTTCAAAATCTTTTCCACGTCCTGCGGCAGGGGATAGCAGTGCTCGTCCGCCGGAAAAGCTCCGGCGCGCACCTCGCGCGCATAGTTTTGCACGGCATCCCGCAGGGCGCAGTCCACCTCGCCGAAGCGCTTCACAAAACGCGGCAGATGACCAGAGTTCATGCCGGCCATGTCCTGCCAGACGAGCACCTGCCCGTCACAGCCGGGGCCAGCGCCGATGCCGATGACAGGAATTTCCAGCACGGCGGTGATGCGCGCAGCCAGGGCCGCAGGGACGCATTCCAACACAAGGGCAAAAGCGCCTGCATCTTGCAGGGCGCGGGCATCGTCCAGCAGTTTTTTGGCCGCTGCCGCGCTTTTGCCCTGCACCCGGTATCCTCCCAGAGCATTGACCGACTGCGGCGTCAGGCCAAGGTGCCCCATGACGGGAACAGACGCCCGCACGAGAGCGCGTACCTCGGCGGCGAAATCCGCGCCGCCCTCCAGCTTTACGGCCTGGGCGCGGCCCTCACCCACAAGGCGGCCGGCATTGCGCACACAGTCCTCCACGCCCGTATGGTAGCTCATGAAGGGCATGTCGCAGACCACCAGCGCCTTCTGCGCGCCGCGCGCCACAGCGGCGCAGTGACGCGCCATGTCGTCCAGGGTGACGGAGAGCGTGTCTTCATGCCCCAGCATGACCATGCCCAGAGAATCCCCCACCAACAGGGCGTCCACGCCTGCCGCGTCCATGACGCGGGCAGTACTATAGTCATACGCCGTGAGCATGACAAGTTTTTTTTGTCCCTTGGCCTCACGAAAGGCCACTGCGGTGTTTTTCATGCCTCCTCCTTCCGGTTGGCATCGTGCGCCAGCCCCATGAGCAGATGGGCAAGTTTGGCCGCGGTAAAATCCGCATGGTGCAGATGGGGTATGGGGGCCAGTTCCACCACATCCAGCCCCGCAACGCGCCGTCCCGCCACGCAGCGTTCCAGCAGAAACTGGGCTTCGCGCCAGTTGATGCCTCCGGGCGAAGGCGTGCCCGTGGCGGGCATCAGGGACGAGTCCAGCCCGTCCAGATCAAAGCTGATATAAATGTGACGGGGAAAATCCTCGGGCAGGGGCAGTTCGGGCAGGCCCACCCTGGCCAGAAAATAGGCGTCATAGTGGGTGACGTTGTACCGTTTGCGCGCCTCGGCTTCTTCCCGGCAGAAGTCGCGCACGGCAAACTGCGCCAACGGCAGGCCCAGATCGGCCACAACACGGTGCATGACGCTGGCGTGCGAAAGGGGATTGCCCTCATACCGGGAGCGCAAATCCGCATGGGCGTCAAACTGGATGACGCCCAGAGGCCGCCCCTGCTCCCGCGCCTCTCTGGCCAGAGCGCGCAGAGCCCCCAGAGTCACGGTATGCTCGCCTCCCAGCAGCACGGGGAGCGCCCCGCACGCCAGCGCATGGTCCACGGCGGCCTCGATGCGCTCCAGCACGGCTTCCACCGGGCCGGAACAGTCCACCGCCGGGGCGGTATAAAAACCTGCCTCACCCGGCGCGAAGCCGCTTTCCCAGGCTTCCAGTTGCTGCGATGCCGCCAGCAGGGCTTCCGGCCCCCGGCATGTGCCGCCGCCGTAAGAAACGCTCTGTTCCAGCGGCGCGGGAATGATATGAAAAGCAGCGCTCTCCGGAGATTTTTGAGCGTATTCCGAGGCAAGAAAAGACATGTTCACCCAAACACCCCCTGAACAAAAAGAAGCAAACCGAACGGCCCGCTTACCGGTGCAGGCCGTTCAGTTTGGAGGAGGCTGTCAGCAAAAGAAAGGAAGGTACTTTCTCTTTTTGCAACCGTTGTGCCACTGCCCTGAAAAAATATTTCTTCAGCAAATACAGGCACTGCACCCTTCCAGCGCATGCGCAAAAGATTTTCTTCGTAAAAATTCTTGAACGGCGGCACAGCCTTTCGGCCCGAAAGGCGGCCTTGGATTTCAAAAAATTCTACTGCACCGTCTGCGTGGGCTGCTCCGCCTGGCCCCCGTGCAGGGCCAGAGACAGTTTTTCGGCCAGTTCCCGTGCGCCCGGCTCGTCCCGCCACTGGGCGAAAAGCGCGCGCCACGCGCCGAACTCCATGAACCCGGCGTCCAACTGGTTTTCGTGCATCTGCACCCAGGTGTTGAACAACTGCATCTGGACCTGGAAGGTGGCGCTTTCAAAAATCATGGCCGCCGTGTCGCGCGGCATGACCTTGCCGTCCACATGCTCCAGAACAAAATTGCACACAGCGCGGCGCGAGACTTCAAAATCCACGGGTTTGCCGTTCATCTCTTCCGCCAGCGGCAAAAGATGGGCGTACAGGCTGCCGATGCGCTCCATGCCCTTGACCGGCACGGCCATGAACAGCGGAGGCTCTCCGTCCGGGCCGGGTTCCGCGTCCGGCTTTTCGGAAATGAAGTAAAAACGGAGCCAGTTTTCAAACATCACCGCTTCCAGAACCGCCAGAACGGAACCTTGGAACTGTTCCTGCTCTTTGGGCATGCTTTTCCCCCCTTGTTTCTGCATCTGCCAGTATACGCGGCCGCAGCAAAGGCCGCAAGGGCCGCTGCCCCAAAAAACGGCGGCAGAAATCAGGGCTTCCGGCACCGCGCATATTTTTTCCGTGCTTGCCATCGCGGGCAATGTTGTGTAGTACATTTTTACAATTCGTAACACACAAGGAGTTTTTCCATGTTCCGGATCACCCCCCGTTCCTTTTTGTTCCTCGCTTTCTGGGCTTTCGCGGCCTTTGTCGTCCCCGCCAAAGCCCACGAATTCATTCTCAAACCCGACAGCGCCTTTCCTGCTCCCGGCCAGAAAACCCGCGTTCAGGCCCAGGCCGCCCATGTGTTCATGGTCAGCGAAGAGGCCGAGCGCCCCGAAAGCGTGCGCCTGCAACTGTGGCACAACGGCACGGCCAGGGATATCGCCCTGAAGGAAGACAAGGGCCTTCTGGCGCTGGTCGGGGAGTTTGCCCTGCCTTCATCCGCGCCTGCCCTGCTGGTGGGACACCGCCTGCCGCAGATATGGTGCGAGACCACAACGGGCGAACACGAAGGTTCCCGCGCCATGCTGGAAGCCAAAGGACTGAAGGTCGGCTCTGCGGGAAAATACGAAAAGTTCGCCAAAACCCTGCTCAATCCGGCCCCCGGCGACAGCCTGCACAGCAAGGTCATGGGCCAGGATCTGGAAATCATTCTTCTGACCAATCCGGCGGGCATCAAGCCCGGCAGTGTGCTTGAGGCACAGGTTCTTCTGCACGGCAAGCCTCTCTCCGGGGCCGGGGTGGGCCTGACCCATGACGGCTTCAGCAAGGAGGAAGACGCCTACAAATTCACGGCCACCACGGACGGGCAGGGCAAGGTTGCCTTCAGGCCGGACAGGGACGGCCTGTGGATGGTGCGTGCCGTCTTTGTGGAAGAAACCCCCGGCGGCGAGGCAGACATGCACAACCGGCGCGCGACCTACGTTTTCCCCCTGCGATAGAAAATGCGGCTTTGCCGGGAAAGCCCCACTTCCCGGCATCTCCGGGGCAGGTCTGTGGCCTGCCCCGGAGAAAATCAGGAGAACTTCAGACCGTATCCGCTCTGGGCCAGCGCACCCCCACCACCTCCGGCCCTTCCCCTGCCTGTGCCTGCGGCAGGGTTTTTTCTTCTCCGGCAAGGGCGGCCGACGTTTTGCCGGACGGCACGCCCTGCCGGAGCACCTCATCGGCGCGGGCAAACAGATTGCTCAAAATGGCGTTGGAAACCAGCATGCCGCTGCGGGTCAGCCGCAGATAACCGTTGCGGATGCGGATCAGCCCGTTTTCGTGCAGCGCCTGCACCATGCGCTTGTGGTCACGCAAAAAATCGCGCCCCGTCAGTTCGCGGTAGGCCTGCATGCGCAGGCCCCGGGCAGTACGCAGGCGCAGCATCATGAGTTCCAGGGCCCGGGTGCGCAGCGTCAGTTCTTCCACCTCGCTGCCCAATGTACGCTGCCTGACGCGGGTATCCCAGGCATTCTGCCCGGCAGGATTTGTCCAGCGGCGTCCGGCAATGGTCGATGTGGCCGACGGCCCGAGGCCCAGATAGTCCTCACCCTCCCAGTAGCCCGTATTGTGGCGGCACTGAAAGCCCATGCGGGCGAAATTGGAGACTTCGTAATGCAAATAGCCGTTCTGCTCCAGCAGGGCGGCTCCTTCCATGAACATGATGTTCTGGTCGCGCTCTTCGGGCAGGCGCAAACGTCCTTCCTCGACTTCCCGCTCAAGCTCCGTGCCCGGCTCCAGAGTCAGTCCGTAGGCGGAAACATGCTCGGGGTTCATGCGCAGCACATCCTTGAGCGTTTGCAGCCACTGGCGCACGCTCTGCCCCGGCAGGCCCCACATGAGATCCACGCTGATGTTGGCAAAACCCGCCTCGCGGGCCAGAAAAACCGAATGCAGACTGTCCGCGGCCTTGTGCGAACGGCCGAGGACGCGCAGCATGGTTTCGTCCATGCTCTGCACGCCAAGGGAAAGCCGGTTGACCCCCGCCGTCAGGTACTGTGCGGCGCGGTGCCCGCCGCGCAGGGATTCGGGATTGGCCTCCAGAGTGATTTCCGCGCGCGGAGCCAGATGAAAATACTTGCCGATGCGTTCCAGAATCAGGCCCACCAGACGCGGCGGCAGGAGGCTGGGGGTGCCGCCGCCAAAAAACACGCTTTCCACTTCGCTTCCGCCCAGCCGGTCTCCCCAGTGCGCCAGTTCCAGAAACAGGGTGTCGGCATAGGCGGTCACGGCCGGGGAGGCGGCGGGATCCACCCCCCGCCCCAGCGGAGAAGAAAAAAAGGCGCAGTACCGGCAGCGGGTGCGGCAAAAGGGAACGTGAACATAGATCAGCATGAAAACTTCCTGGCGCGGGGCAAAGTGATGGCCTTGCCGTGCCGCCCACTCCGGAGCGGCGGCCTGTCAGGCCACTGACGACAGGGAGAAAAAAGCAAAAAGCATGCCGGAAGACACAGGCATCACGGGCAGGGTGCCAGCCGCAGGGCAAGGCGGGTGTGGCGCCTGCGGGTCTTGTTGTTTTTGACGGCCATGTGCAGGGCGCGGCTTTCGCCCACCAGAACAACCAGCTTTCTGCCGCGCGTCACGCCCGTATAGATCAGATTCCTTTGCAGGAGCATATAGTGCTGCATCATGACCGGGATCACCACTGCGGGATACTCCGAACCCTGGGATTTGTGGATGGAAATGGCGTATGCGGGCACAAGTTCGTCCAGTTCGGCAAAATCGTAGGGCACAACGCGCTCGTCAAAAGTGACGCTGAGGGTGCGCTCGCGTGTGTCCAGAAAGCTGATGCGCCCCATATCGCCGTTGAACACATCCTTGTCGTAATTGTTGCGTATCTGCATGACCTTGTCGTGCAGGCGAAAGGCCCTCTCCCCCCGCCGGACTTCCTGCCCGTGGGGATTGAGCGCGTTCTGCAACAGGGCGTTGAGGCTGCCCGCGCCCACCGCGCCCCGGTGCATGGGCGTGAGCACCTGGATTTCGTCCACAGGGTCCAGCCCGAAACGCCGGGGAATGTGGGTGCGCACGAGATCCACCACCATTTCCGCCACTTTTTCCGGATCGCTCTGGCGGAGGAAATAAAAATCCGAAAGCCGCTCCCGGCTGCCTTCCAGGGAAGGCACCTCGCCCCGGTTGATCATGTGGGCATTGCAGATGATTTCACTTTCCGCGGACTGGCGGAATATTTCCGTCAATTCCACCACGGGAACCACGCGGGAGGAAATGATGTCGGCCAGCACAGCCCCCGGCCCCACCGAGGGCAACTGGTGCACGTCGCCCACCAGCACAAGAGTCGCGCCCAGGGGCACGGCCTTGAGCAAATGGTACAGCAACATGCTGTCCATCATGGAAACTTCGTCCACCACCAGCAGGCCGCAGGCCAGGGGATTGTCCTCATTGCGGGCAAAGCCGTCTTCCTTGGGACTGTATTCCAGCAGGCGATGGATGGTGCGCGCTTCGCGCCCGGATGTTTCGGCCATGCGCTTGGCCGCGCGGCCCGTGGGGGCGGCCAGCAGGATGCGGGCGCGCGCTTCCCCGAAAAGCCGGATGATGGCATTGATGGTGGTGGTCTTGCCCGTGCCGGGGCCGCCGGTGAGCACCATCACCTTGCTGGTGGCGGCGGTCCGCACGGCCTCGCGCTGGGCAGAGGCCAACTCCATATCCAGGGCATCCACCACCCTGTCGGCCCGCTGCCGGGCATCCTCAAACCTGACGGACTTGGGCGAGCGCAGCAGCCGCTGCACATAAAAGGCCGTGCGCGACTCACAGTGGTGGTAAATGCGCAGATACACGCCCGTCTCGCCGGGGGCGTCCGGCATGTCCATGCTCTCGCGCACAATGCGCTCGTCGGCTTCAAGAGCGGCCAGAGCTTCGGCGGCCAGTTCTCCGTCCACCCCCAACTGGGCGCTGGCCGCCTCCAGCAGATCCGCTTCCGGCAGGTACACGTTGCCGTCGTCCGTGGCCTTTTGCAGCGCATACAGCACGCCGGCCTGTATCCGCAGGGGACTGTCGTGCGCAAAGCCCAGCTTTGCGGCAGCGGCATCCGCTGTGGCAAAGCCGATACCGCGGATGTCCATGGCCAGCCGGTAGGGATTTTCCTGCACAACGGACAGGGCTTCGGCCCCGTACGCGCGGTAAATCCGCACAGCATAGGCCGGGGTGATGCCGTGAGGCTGCAAGAACAGCAGAAGATCGCGCATGCCGCGGTGCTCGGCCCAGGAAGAGCGGATCTGCTCCAGGCTTTTTTTGCCCACGCCCCGCACCGCCAGCAGGCGTTCCGGCTCCTCGTCCAGCACCCTGATGGTGTCCGGGCCAAAAGCCTCCACAATGCGGGCCGCCATGGCATCGCCCACGCCCCTGATCAGCCCCGAAGCCAGATAAAGGCGGATGCCCTCGCTGGTGGCGGGCAAGACCTCCTCGGCCCTCTCGAAAGCTATCTGGCGGCCAAAGCGGGGATTTTCCACCCAGCGGCCGCCGAGCCTGAGCCTGACTCCCGCCTGCGGGTTGACCATATGCCCCACACAGGCCACGGGATCGCGCGGGCGGCGGCCCGCCCCGCTCTTTTCTCCGGCATCGGGCAAGAGCCGCAGAACGGTGTAGCCGTTTTCCTCGTTATGAAAGATGACGCGCTCCACCGTACCGGAAACTTCCACCTCTCCGGCTTCGCGCAACAGGGGGAGATCACGGTTCACCGGCAGCTCCGGAAAAACGCGGCGACTCCTCCATGCGTTTTTGCAGCAGCAGGGCATCGGCCAGGGTCAGGGCGGTCATGGCTTCCAGCACGGGCACAATGCGCGGGATGGCCGAAAGGTCGTGCCTCCCGCCGATGCGGACAGTGGCGGCCCGGCCATTTTTGTCCACCGTTTGCTGGGGTACGGCAACGGACGCAATGGGCTTGACGGCCACATGGAGCACAATGGTCTGCCCGCTGGAAATGCCGCCCAGAATGCCCCCCGCATGGTTGGAGGCAAAGGCCGCCCGGCCCGGCTGCGGAAGTTCCAGAGGCAGCAAAATGTCGTTGTTCCGCGATCCGCGCAGTCCGGCGGCGGCAAAGCCTTCTCCCACAGAAAAAGCCTTGACCGCGCCGATGCTCATGAGCGCGTGGGCCAGCCTGGCCTCCAGCTTGTCAAAAACCGGCTCGCCCAGCCCCGGCGGCACGTTGCGCGCTTCAATGCGCACAATGCCTCCCAGAGTATCGCCCGCCTTGCGGGCTTCTTCCGCCAGTTGGTCCCACACGGCGGGCAGGTTCGCGTGCGCGGCGCAGTACGGCCTGTGGCGGGCTTCTTCCATCTCCGGCGGCGTCTCCGGCGGCAGCGCCGCGCCCCCCAGCTGCACGCAGGCCGCCATGACCCTGATGCCGTGCCGCGCCAGTATCTGACGGGCGATCACGCCCCCGGCAACCCGCGCCGCGGTTTCCCGCCCCGAAGAGCGCCCGCCCCCGCGATGATCCCTGATGCCGTTGTATTTGTGAAAGTATCCCCAGTCCGCGTGCCCCGGCCGGAAAATGTCCGCCAGGTTGCCGTAGTCGCGGGAACGCTGGTCAGTGTTTTCGAAAAAAAAGGCGATGGGCGTTCCCGTGGTCAGCCCCTCGAACACGCCGGAAAGCAGCCGTACGGCATCGGCTTCGCGCCGGGGGCTGGCCGTGCCCCCCTGCCCCGGCCTGCGGCGGTCCAGTTCCGCCTGGAGCAGGGCTTCGGAAAGCTCAAGGCCCGCCGGGCAGCCGTCCACAATGCCGCCCAGGCCGGGACCGTGGGATTCGCCGAATGTCGTCAGACGCAAGATATGACCAAAGGTATTGCCCGCCATGATATGCCTCGCCAGTGCAGATGGCGCGAGTATATGCAAGGGGAGCGCGGCTGGCAACCGGCCCGCCCGGTCAGGCGGACGTGCCGCTTGCCCGCGGCAGCCAAAAAGCGTAGAAAAAACCATGTCTTCCATGCCCCCCCCGCCGCCCGCGAACACGCGCAGCGGCCTGCCTCCGGCCCTGATGGTTCAGGGAACCTGCTCCAACGCGGGCAAAAGCCTGCTGGCAGCCGCCTTCTGCCGCCTGCTGGCCCGCCGGGGCCTGAAGGTGGCCCCTTTCAAGGCCCAGAACATGGCTCTCAACTCCTTTGTCACCGACGACGGCAGGGAGATGGGCAGAGCGCAGGTTTTGCAGGCCCAGGCCTGCGGTCTTGCCCCTGATGTGCGGATGAACCCCGTTCTGCTCAAGCCGGTTTCCCATACGGGCTCACAGGTCATCGTGCTGGGCGAGCCGGTGGGGCTGATGCGCGTGGCGGAATATGTGCGCTACAAAGCCCGCGCCTGGAAGGCCGTGCGGCGGGCTTATGACAGCCTGGCGGCGGAACATGACATCATGGTGCTGGAGGGCGCGGGCAGCCCTGCGGAAATCAATCTCAAGGCCCATGACATTGTGAACATGCGCATGGCCCGCCATGCCGGGGCCGCCGTACTGCTTGTGGCCGATATCGACCGCGGCGGCGCTTTTGCCGCCCTGGCCGGAACCCTTGCCCTGCTCGGCAGGAACGACCGGGCACGGGTGGCGGGCTTTGTGCTCAACAAGTTCCGGGGCGATGCCGGTCTTCTGACCCCGGCTCTGGATGCGCTCCGGCGGCGCACAAAAAAGCCCTTTCTGGGCATTGTGCCCATGCTGGAAGACCTTTTTCTGCCGGAAGAAGATTCGGTGAGCCTCAAGAGCGGCGATCTTGCGGGCCTCCCGGCAGGCCCCCGGCGCCATACGGGGGAGGCGCTGGACATTCTTGTGCCCGACCTGCCCCACATCAGCAACGCCACAGATCTGGACGCGCTGCGGCAGGAAGCGGGCGTGCGCCTGCGCATGGTGCGGCATCGGGAACACTGGGGGCAGCCCCATGTGGTGATCCTGCCGGGCAGCCGCAATACGGCTGCGGATCTCCATTTTCTGCGCGAGCGAGGGCTTGCGGAACTGGTGACGGCCTTCGGCCGCGCATGCCTGGCCGAAGGCCGCGGCATGCTGGCGGGCATCTGCGGCGGATTGCAAATGCTGGGCCGGGACTTTCTGGACGCGCCCGGTCTGGAACAGGGAGGAAAAACAGACGCCCTCGGCCTTCTGCCCCTGCGCACGCGCCTGGAACCCGCCAAAATTTTGCGCCGCACCCGGGCGTGCGCCCTTCCGGCGCTGACAGACGGCCCAGACGGCCAGGAATACGCTCTGGCCGGGTACGAAATCCACCACGGCGTCACCACTCCCGACGCGTCTCTGGAGCAAGAGCGGATTTCCGGAAAAATGCGCGCTGTCATGCGCGACGCGGCCGGTCATCCCCTGGGCTGGGGGCTGTGCGACGCCGCTGGCCACGCGCGCGTCTGGGGCAGTTATCTGCACGGGCTTTTTGACGCGGACGGCTTCCGCCATGCCCTGCTGGCCCGTTGGCGGAAGGAGGCGGGCCTGCCCGCCTGCCCCGGCGCGGCATACGGTTCCGGCCCCCAGTTGGACAGGCTTGCCGATGCGGTGGAGGCCGCCGTGGACATGCCCGCAATCTACCGCCTGCTGGGGCTGGAATCCCGCGCCTGAAGGACAACGGGCGAGCGCCACTGGCTCAGCAGCACTCCGGCCGCTGTCAGGGCCGCCGCCGCGTACTGAACGAGCGTCAACCGTTCGTCCAGCAGCCAGACGCCGAAGATCAGGGCAAAGACCGGGATGAGATTGGTGTAGGCCGCCGCGCGGCCCGCAGAAAGGCGGATGACGCCAAAATTGTACAGGCCGTATCCGGCAAAGGTCACCACGCCGCCCAGATAGCCCACGCAGGCCCAGGCGGCCCACCAGGGAAAATCCCTGCCAAGGTCAACGGAAATCCCGCCCTGGACAGGCAGCAGAACCAGCAGGGAGAAAAAAAGCAGGCCCACGGCGGACTGTGCCGCCACAATGCACAGGGGGCTGTACGCATCCGCAAGACGACGCACAAGCACTGTGTACCCGGCGGCGCACACCATGGCCACGCCTTGCAGCAGATTGCCCAGAACAGGATTGACGGCGCTGGGGCCGGACTCGGCGGAAAGAGTGATCCCGGCAACGCCGGTGACCGCCAGGGCAAAGCCCAGCCACATGCGCGCCCCTGTGCGTTCGCCCAGAAACACAAAAGCCGTTGCCGCCACCAGCAGGGGCAGCAGTGCGGTTATCATGCCCGCCTGGGAGGCCGAGGTCAGCTGCAGGGCATGGGTTTCAAAAAGAAAATAGAGGCACGGCTCGCACAGGGCCAGCAGCAACAGCGTTTTCCATTGGCGGCAGCGGGAAATTTCGCGGAAAAAACGCGGCCACAGGGGCAGCAGCAACAGGCAGGCCACAAGCATGCGCCCCGCCATGACGGTCATGGGAGTCAGGGCGGTGAGGGCGACGCGCAGCGCAATGAAGGTGGAGCCCCAGAAGCACATGGCGGTCAGCAGGGCCAGATGGGGCAGGGCGCGGTGCAGGGGATGCGGCATGGATTTCCGGCCTGGTTTCGGGCCGTGCGGTTGGAGGTGATTTTTTCCGCAGCCTAGGGTACAATACTTTCCATCGCAAGAGTACCGCACCAATGGGAACGCTGGCAGCCGCACGCCGTGCGGCATGGGAGAGGCATGAGCATTATACGTTTGACCAAAATTTCCGGCGCGCTTCTGGCGGTTTTGCTGACCGCCCTGACGGTTTGCCATTTCTGGTTGTGGCGCGCGGCCGCGGCCTCCGGCGGGGAGGCGGCCCTTGCGCACAACGGCGCGGCAAGCGCCATGACAATACTTCTGGCGCTGCTGTGGCTGTTTTTTGCCTGCGCGGCATGGCTTTTCCGCAGCCGGGTGGGCGTGCCCCTGGAGCATGCGCGCCGCTGCGCGGAAAGCCTGGCCGCCGGAGAAAACCCCCGGATTCCGGACCCGGCCCGCACGGACGAAATGGGCAGCATGTTTGCCAGCCTGCAACACATCAAGGCCGCCCTGCTGGCGCGCGACCAACGCACGCAGGACGCCGAGAGGCGTGCGGTGCAGGGCCAGCGGCAGGCGGCCATGGCCCGCTCCCAGAGTCTTGTGTCCCTGAAGCTGGCGCGTCAGGCCTCCAACGTGCAGGACGAATTTTTGCAGCGCATGAGCCACGATGTGCGCACCCCCCTGAACGCCATCATCGGCATGAGCTATCTGGGCCTGCAGGCCGGGGCCAGCGGCGCGCAGCGCGACTACCTGCTGAACATCAACAAGTCCGGCAGCGCCCTGCGGGACATGATCAACCGCATTCTGGATTTTTCCGGCCTGAGCAAGGACTGCAAGGCCGACGAGAGGGAATTTCTCTGCCTGGCCTCTTTTCTGGATTTTCTGGAAAAAGGCCTGGCAGGCAGCGCTCTGGAAAAAGGCACAGCCCTGCGTTTTTCCCTGGACGCCGCAATCCCGGAGACCGTCTGGGGGCACGCGCGCTATCTGGAGGAAGTGCTGCGCATCCTGCTGGACAATGCCGTCAAATACGCGGGCAAGGGCAGCGTGGAGTGCCGGGTTTTTCCGGCAGCCGCATCTTCTCCGTCCGGCGGCATTCTGCGCCTGCGCTTTGAAGTGGCCGACAACGGGCCGGGACTGGAAAACAGCCTGCGGGAAAAGATTTTTGACGCTCCCCTCACGGGCGACATTTTTTCTTCTCTGGCGAGCGACGGTCTGGGGCTTGCACTCGCCCGCCAACTGGTGGATTTCATGGGCGGGGAACTGGGCGTGGAAAGCGCGCCGGGCCAGGGATGCCGCTTCTTTTTCGAACTGGATTTTCCCGTTGAGGCGCCGGCATGCGGGCTGTTGCCGGGGAGCGGGGCTGCCGCCGGGGCACGGCGGACAGTGCTTGTGGCCGAAGACAACGAGATCAATGCCCAGATTGCCGCAGAACTGCTGAAGCAGGCCGGACTGGAAGTGCTGCTGGCGGCCAACGGAAGCGAAGCCGTTGACATGGTGGCCCGTGAAGCGCAGGTGGGCGTTGTGCTCATGGACATGCAGATGCCTGTCATGGGCGGCCTTGAAGCCACAAGGCGCATCCGGGAAATGGGCTACGACTCTGACCGCCTGCCCATTGTGGCCATGACCGCGCATACCGACCATACGTCACGCCTGGAAGGCAAGAGCGCGGGCATGAACGACTACCTGACCAAACCCGTGGATCCCGACGCCCTGTACGCGGTGCTGGAACGCTGGCTGCCGGGAGGACTGGAAAACCGGACGCCGGAAAAAAGCGCTGCGGACGAAGCCGCGCCCTCGGAAAGCGCCGCCGCGTGGAGCGCCCTGGATTCCGACTCCGCGGAAGACGGGCAGTCTGTGAACACCAAGGCGGGGCTTGCCGCTGTGGGCGGCAACCGGGAACTGTACCGGGAACTGCTCTTGCGCTTTGTCGCCCATTACGGCGACAGCCCGACCCTTTTGCGGGACATGCTGGAAAAGAAAAAATACGAGGCCGCCGCCCGCCACGCGCATACGGTCAAGGGCGTGGCCGCCAATCTGGGGCTGGAGCGCATCTTCCGGGTCACCAAGGCCATGGAGGTTTGCCTGCCCGCAACGCCGCCGCCCGCAAGCCTGGTGGACGCCTTTGAAAAACACATGCTCTCCGTGCTGGCGCAGGTGAACTTTTTTGAGCGTTCCGAAGGTGTTGCGGGCACGGAAGAATGCCGCCCCCTGCCTCCGGAACAAACGGATGCCCTGCTGGCCTTTCTGGACGGCCTGCCCGAACGGTTTGAGGCTGACTGGGGCAGCACGGAAGCCGAAGTGCGGGCCTTTGCCGCACAGATGCAGGGCACGGCCTGCGCGGCGGAACTGGGCAATGTGCTGGAAGCTGTCAGGGATTTCGACAAGGAAGGTCTGGCCGCAAGCGCGGAGCGGCTGCGGGAAAAACTTTTGTGCGAAAGGGCATGAAGACCGTTTTCTGCCTGGACGACAAGCGGCCCTACCTCATGCTGCTCAAGGTCGCCGTGCGTTCCCTGCGGGCCGTCCAGGGCGAGGATGCGCCGTGCCTGTGCGTGTATGCCGGGCAGGACGCGGCCCTGCTGGAGGCGCTGGACCGTGAGGGCATTCCTGTGGCCCGCTACCGCCCGCGCATTGATCCCGCCGGGCTGACCCCTCTGGGGCAGGCCTGCGCCGGATGCTTTCTCAAACTGGAACTGGCCCTTGTGCCGGAACTGGCGCACGACAGCCATGTGCTGTACTGCGACACGGATGTTTTTTTTCGCCGTTCCCTGCAGGAGCTCTTTGCCCTGCGCCCGCCCTACATGGGCATGGCCCGCGAATATACGGCCCCGTTCTGTCACGAGCACCAGAGCCTTTCCTACCGATACCGCGGGGAAAGCTATACCGTGCCCATGCCCTTTCCCATCTGGACGTTTTCCAGCGGGGTTGCCCTGTTCCATCTGGAAAAACTGCGCCAGCGGGAGCTTGTGGAGCACTTCATGGCGTTTTGCCAGGAAAACGAATCCCGCATCGGCAATCTGGACCAGTCCCTGCTCAACTATTTTTTCGGCAAGCGCATCACCCGTCTGGAAGACCGCTGGAACTGCCCCCCCTACCGCCAGGAGTGCGATACGGCCCATATCGTGCATTTTCACGGCCCCAAACCCTGGGCCACAGGGCCGGATCTGGCGGATCTGCGCATCAACCACTTCGAGCGCATGAGCCGCCTCTGGATGGAATACCTGACAGACGAAGAACGGGCCGAAGTGGCTGCCTGGCAGGGCTGAAGCCCCGTTTTTCCGGACAGCTACTGCCCGCGACCGTGCAGCCGCCGGACAATCTCCTGACCTGCCCTGCGCCCCGCGCCCATGGCCAGAATGACCGTGGCCGCTCCGGTCACGATATCGCCGCCCGCAAAAACATTGGGCATGGACGTTTCGCCGGTGTCCTCATTGACCTCGATATAGCCCCACTTGTTTTTGCGCAGGTCCGGCGTGGCGTCCAGCAGCACGGGGTTGGAGCGGGTTCCCAGGGCAACGATGGCAAGGTCTGTGGGCAGATCATATTCCGACCCTTCCACCGGCACGGGCCGACGGCGGCCCGAAGAGTCCGGCTCGCCCAGTTCCATCCGCTGCAGGGTAACGGAAACAAGCTGATGCTCCTCGTTGCCGTTGAAGCGCACGGGCGCGGACAGCAGAGAAAACTGCACGCCCTCCTCCTCGGCATGCTCGATTTCTTCCAGGCGGGCAGGCATTTCGGCTCTGGTGCGGCGGTACACGATGTGCACGCTTTCCGCCCCCATGCGCAAGGCCGTGCGGGCCGCGTCCATGGCCACATTGCCCGCGCCGAAAACAGTGACATTCTTGCCGGGATAGGGGGGGGTGTCCTGCCGGGGAAAATCATACGCCCGGCCGAGGTTCACCCGTGTCAGATATTCGTTGGCCGAAAAGACGCCCACCAGATTTTCTCCGGGAATGCCGAGAAAAACCGGCAGGCCCGCTCCCACGCCGATAAATACGGCGTCATATTCTTCTTGCAGGTCCCGCACATCCACGGTGCGTCCGCCCACAAAATTGAGCTGAAAATTCACCCCCATCTGACGCAGGCCGTTGATCTCCGTGGCGACCACATCCTTGGGCAGGCGAAAAGCGGGAATACCGTAAACGAGCACGCCGCCCGGCTCGTGCAGGGCTTCAAAAACATCCACCCTGATGCCCTCCACGGCGCAGACGCCCGCACAGGTCAGGGACGCCGGGCCGGAACCGATACAGGCCACCCGTGGCCCCTTGAGGGGCAGGGCACAGGCTGTGGAGCCGAGAACCTGCTCGCAGCCCGAGGCAGCGATAAAACTGTCGGCCACAAAGCGTTCCAGACGCCCGATGGCCACGGGCTGCCCCTTGGCGGCAAGCACGCACTTGCCCTCACACTGGTTTTCCTGGGGACAGACGCGACCGCACACCGCAGGCAGGCTGTTGGTGCTCTTGATGATGCGGTAGGCCGCATCCATATTGCCCTGAGCCACCTGGGCAATGAAATCGCGGATGGGCACTTCCACCGGGCAGCCCTTCACGCAGAGGGGCTTTTTGCATTGCAGGCAGCGCGCGGCCTCCTGCATGGCCATTTCCCTGGTGTAGCCAAGGGCCACTTCGGCAAAGTTGGCGCGTCTGACGTGGGGGGGCTGACAGGGCATCTCTACCCTGGGGGCAAGGGGTTTGGGCGTTTTCCTAGTTTCCATGAATGGCTCTCCGGTGGGCGTCGATGGAAATGGTCTCCTGATCGCGAAAAGCTCCCAGGCGGCGGCGCAGTTCGGCAAAATCCACTTCATGCCCGTCAAATTCCGGGCCGTCCACGCAGGCGAATCGGGTTTTGCCGCCCACGCTGACGCGGCAGGCGCCGCACATGCCGATGCCGTCCACCATGATGGGGTTCAGGCTCACGGTGGTTCTGACGCCGAAAGGCCGGGCGGTGTCGGCCACAGCGGCCATCATGGGCACCGGCCCCACGGCCACCACCTCAAAAACGCTCTTGTCCTTTTCGAGGCGGCGGCGCAAAAGATCCGTGACAAGCCCCTTGTGCCCGTAACTGCCGTCGTCGGTGGAAATGAGCAGCTCGTCCGCAAAGGATGCCAGTTCTTTTTCAAACAGCAGCAGGTCTTTCCTGCGCGCCCCGATAATGCCCACCACGCGGTTGCCGATGCGTGCATGGCCCTTGGCAATATGGTGCATGGCGGCGATACCGGTGCCGCCGCCCATACAGATGACTGTGCCGTGCTTCTCGATACGGGTCGGGCGGCCCAGCGGGCCGCAGACATCCAGAATGGATCCGCCCGTGTCAAGCTCTTCCAGAAGGGCCGTGCTTTTGCCCATGACAAGGTAGACAATGGTGATGGTGCCCTTTTCCCTGTCTGTGTCGGCAATGGTCAGGGGGATGCGCTCCCCCTGGGGGCTCATGCGCAGCATGACAAAGTGGCCGGGAAGGGCTTTTTGGGCAATGTGCGGCGCGTGGAGCACCATTTTGCTGGTCGTGCCCGGAATAAGGCTTTCCTTGCGCAGAATGGTCGTGGGCATGGGGAATCTCCTCAATGATGCGGCATCCGTGCAGTGTAGCCCCGAACTCCCCTGTTGGCAAGATTTCCGTATATTGCATGATCCGCCTTCTTTGAGTATTCTTGGGAGGTGCCAAGACTCCACCCCGGCGTCTTGCCCAAAACCTCTACCGCATGACTGCGCGCGGCACAGGGCGGGTTCCGCCCCAAAGCGGCGCAGCGCGTGCACACGGGGAAGACATGAAAAAACAGACGGCTTTTCTTGTGCTGGCGACTTTGCTGCTCTGGAGCAGCAGCCCTTTTGCCGCGCGCGCCACCCGTGACCTTGTGTTTGAAGACGAAGCGCCCTCTGCGAAACAGGCGAGCGGCGAGGCGCGCAGCCTCGCTGTCAAGACCACGCTTCTGCTGGTGCGCGACGGCGTAACGTCTTCGGTGCCTCCCAGCCACGTATTCAAATCCGGCGACAAGGTGAAGCTCGTGTTCACCACCAGCACGGACGGCTATGTGTACTGGCTGTCCAAGGGCAGTTCCGGAACATATGCCCTTCTCTACCCCACCGCCCACGCGGGGATGGACAATCATGTGAAGCGCAATGTGGAATATTCCGTCCCGGTCAAGGGCATGTTCCGCTTTGACGACACGCCGGGCAAGGAAGAGCTTTTGTGCATCCTCTCTCCCACGCCTCTGGAAGATCTGGACAAGGCCGTTGCGGAAAACTTTGAAAACGCGGCCGCCGCTGTTGCCAGCCTGGAGGCCCGCCACCAGGCGCAGCGCGTTGCCCGCGATCTTGTTTTTGAAGAGGAAGAAAGCGAGAGCGTGAACACCAGGAAGCAGGAAGCCCGGGACGGGGAACCCTTTGTCGCCCACTACGAACTTGTGCATGAGTAGCGCGGCCATGTATCGCGGGAGGGATGTCGTGCGTGTGATTGTTCGTTGCCTTGTGGCGCTTGCCGTTCTGGGCATCGCGCCCTGCGACCAGAGCCTTGCCGCCAGCCTTGAAGAAACCTTCAGGCAGGCGCAGGAGGCCTTCAAGGCCGGAAATCATGCCTCCGCGGGCCGCCTTTTCGAGCAGGCGGGCAACCAGATGCACGCGCAGGGCGACAGCGCCAGGGCAGCCCTGCTGTGGGGCAATGCGGCGGTGGCCATGCTCAAGGCCGAAGATTATGCGGCTGCGGCGGAAATCTATGAGCGCATCTTGGGCACAGGCAAGGCCCTTGCGCCTGATGTCGCGTTGCGCGCGTACAAGAATCTCGCGCTCTGCCGCGGCCATCTGGGGCAACGCGCATTGCAGGTCGCCGTTATCGAGCGCATGCTCAAAGCCCTGCCCAAACTGCCTCCGGAGGAGGCCGCCGACGCCTGGGCCCGTCTGGGCGATGCCTACCGCGCGCTGGAACTGTATACCCCTGCTGCGGCCAGCTATGCCAAGGCCGCCCGCCTGCTGCCTGCCAAGGCCGCCCCGGACACGCGCGCGAAAATCCTCACGGCCCTCGGCTTGTGTCAGGGCAATCTGGGGGACTTTGACAGCGCGGCCAAAAGCCTTGCGCAGGCGCGCACCCTTGCGGAAAAGGCAAACTCCCCTCTGACTCTGGCCGAAGCGGGCAGCAATCTGGGCATCCTGCTCTGGGAAAAGGGAGAATACCCTGAAGCCCGCGCGCATATCCAGGAAGCCCTGAATCTGGAAAAACAGGCGGGCCTGCGCCGCAGCGAGGGCATTGACAGCAACAATATGGGGCTGGTGCTCAAGAGCGTGGGCAAGCACAAGGAGGCCATGCGCCTGGTGGAAGACGCGCTGGTCATTGCCCGCGAGGTGGGCAATGCGCGCGATGAAGGCATTGCCCGCGTCAACCGCGCGCTCATCAACCGCATTGCCGGGCAGGTCAAGGAGGCGCGCGCCGACTACCGTGAAGCCGTGAAGCTCTTTGAGCAGAGCGGCTTTCAGGAGGGCATGGCCGGAGCCCTGCTGGGCATGGGCAAGATGGCCGAACTGGAAGACAAAAATTATACCCAGGCGCTGGAAAACTACGAAAAGGCTCTTGCCGTGTACGAGCGCCTCCATCTGGCGCGGGGTCATGCCGAAACCCTGTTGCAGATTGCCGGTTTGTACAAGCGCATGGTTGCCCCCTCCCGCGCCAGCCGCGATCTGGTTTTTGACGATACGCCCGTGGTGCCCGACATCACTCCGGACGAAGCCCTGAAGAAGTCGCGCGCATACTATACCCAGGCCCTGAAAGAAGCCGAAAAGCTCCGCTCCCGCGAAATGATCTGGTCCGCGCTTCAGGGGCTGGGCTATGCGGATCTGCGCGAAGGCAGGCTGGAGTCGGCTCTGGACAGGTACGACAAGGCCATAGGCATGGTGTCGGCCATGTATGCCGCGCTGGACAGCGTGGAAATGCTCGGCGAATACATGGCAGGCAAGGAAGATTTGTACGGCGAGGCGCAGGAAGTGTGCGCCGCCCTGTACCGCAAGACCGGCAATGCGCAATATCTTGACCGGCAACTGCGTCTGGCGGAAACCCTGCGCAATGAGGTGCAGAAGGCGGGCAGCGCGCTGGTGCGGCTGAACTTTGCCGACGGGCAGAAGCAGTCCCTCTACGACAGGCTCAACCAGTTGGGGCGCGAACAGGCCAAGGCGGTCAAATCCCTGCCTGTGGTCAGGCCGCTGCCCGCCAATGCCGACAAGGAGCAGAAAGCCGCGCACGAACTGGAGCAGACCGCAGCCAAGGAGTTGCAGGCCCGTGTGCAGAAGCTGGATGCCGAATACGCGAAGCTCCTTGCCGAATGGAAGGAACAATATCCTTCCGACAGCGTGATTTTTGATTCCTCGGCCCGCGTGGACGTGCCCATGATCCAGAAAAACATCGGGCCGGACCACATTGTTCTGCAGTACATCACGCTGCCGGACAGGCTGCTCGTGATGGCCATTACCCAGAACAAGGTGACGTGCGTCACCGTGGATGTGAGCAGAAAAACCATCGAGCAGAGCGTCAGGGACGATTTTCTCCTCGGCTATATAGAAAACGGCTATGGCCGCAAGCAGTCGTTCAAGCCCGGCGAGGAGGAGGAAGACCTCCGCCAGGTCTGCAACACCCTGCACACGCTGTACGGCTGGCTGATCAGGCCGGTGGAAGAAGAGCTGGCGGGCAAAAAGCGCATCTATGTGGTCAGCGACGGCTTTCTGGCCCAGACGCCCTTTGCGGCCCTGGTGCGGGACGTGGCCGACGGCAAGCCCCGCTTCCTTGTGGAAGAATACGACATTGCCTATCTGCGGCCTTCGTTCGTCAACGTGATTTCGCGTCCCGTCCGGCAGGGCAGCGTCAAGAAAATGCTGGCCGTGGGCAACCCCGGCAACAGCAATTTCCGTATGCCCAAGCTGCCCGGCACCATTACGGAAATCCGTCAGGCCAACAATGCCGTCAAGGTGCGGCAGGTGGAAAAAACCATCGCCTTTGAACCCATCAAGGACAATGTGGAAGCCCTGCGCAAGGACTTTCCCGATCTTTCCCTGCCCACGCCCAGGCCCACAGAGCACTGGCTGCGCGGGCAGTTGCGCGACAACCGGTTTGAAATTGTCTACTTTGCCACACACGGCATGCCGTATTCCGATACCTATACGGCGCTGCGGGCCTTTGAAAAGGACCTCAGCCAGGGCAAGAGCCTGTCGCCCGTCAAACAAAAGATCAAACGCCTTTCCGAAAGCAATCTGCCGTCCCTTTCCCCTCTGAACGGCTTTTTGTACCTGAGCAGTGAGGAAGGGGACGATATTCTGGTCAACGACATTCCCCCGCACAGGGACGGCCTGCTGACCATGAAGGAAGTGCTGGAACTGCCCGATGCCAGTTTCGCCCACACCAGATACCTGATCCTCTCTGCCTGCAATACGGGCGTTACCATGGCTCCCAAGGCCCTCCGGGACGAAAGCACCGCTGCGGTCTTCAGCGCCAAGGAAGTGGAGCAGGGCATTGCCGAGGCGGGCTGGGTGCCGGGGGTTGATCAGGTCAGCTTTGTGGAAACCTTCATGCGCAAGGGCATTTCCAATATCTACGGCACGCTGTGGTTTGCCGACGACACCATCAGCGCCAAACTCATGTCTGATTTTGTGGACAACCTGGTGTCCCAGGGCGATAATCCCGATGCCGTGGCCGCCTTCAATGCGGCGCAGCGCACGCTCGTCAGTGACGGCAAGGCCGGACGCCCTGTGGCTCAGGGGTATGATTTTCCCCACCATCCGTTTTTGTGGGCGGTGGGTGCCGTCTTCGGCAAGTAGCGCGTGGTGCGCTCACACACAACACTAGGGAGGAAAAGAATGGTCACATGCCGCAAACTTCGCAAAAATCTGCTGCTGGCTCTTCTGGTTCTGCTTCTGGCGGGTCTTGTGTATGCCGGGGCCGAACTGATGGGCCAGGCCAACAAGAATGCTGCTGACGCCGGTTCCGCAGGTATGGACATGGAAATGGCTTCTCTTGACACCATCAAGCAGAGCCAGACCAACAAGGTGAACTGGTCCGAAGAACGCGCGCTCAAGAAAAAAATCGACCAGGCCGACAGCATGTACCGCACGCAAGCCGGCAAGGCCAAGTCCGATATCGCCGCCTCCGGCAGGGTCAGCGAGAGCACGCGCTCTGCGGGCCTTGCGGCTGCGGAAAGATTCCGGCAGGCCAGCAACGCCTATGCGGACTTCTGGGAAAGAAACAACGGCAAAAGCCGCGCCCGGCTGGCGCGTGAGGCGGGGCTCTCCCGCATGAAGAACGCCGACATGGTGTTCAACGATGTGGATTCGGCCAAAATCAGCGCCTACAACGAGCAACAGGATGCCCTGGCCAAGGCGCGCAAGGAATACCTGAAAGACGCCAAAACAGACGTGTCCGACGCTGACCGGGCGGAAATCAGGCGCAGCCTCATGCCGCGCCTGAACAGGCTGAACGGCGAGATCACGAGCCTTGTTTCGTCCATCACCAACCTGCTGTCCCAGGTCAAGGGACAGGCCGGAGGCATGGGCATGGGTTCCCTTGGCGGCTGCGCCAGGCAGGCGGTCATGACCGGGCCTGTGGACGGCCCTGCCGCCCTGCTTTCGCCCCTCATGGGCCTGCTCAACATGGCCAAGGGGCTGGGCAGCAACGTCAGCTCCCTGATGGGCGACATCAACTCTCTGTAACAAAAAAATCCGTCCTTTCGGCTGCCCGCCCTGCGGGCGGCCGAAAAAGGCGGCAAAACCGCCCCCCACAACGGGCACTGTGACAGAACATGGCAATATCCGGTACGCTGCGGCACTGCCTGCTGTGCGTTCTGCTGGTTGGCTCTCTGTCGGCGGCACAGGCACAGACGCTGGAAGAACTCTGGAACAGATATGCGCCGGGCGCAACGCATGTTCCGGATGTCGCCAACGCCGCCGCGCGGCAGGAATCCGCCTTTCCCGGCAGGATTCTGGGTGAGCCGCAGGGCGAAGGCGAAAGCGCCTTCCAGCACGCCTGGAAGTACCGCTCCGTAACGTATGAACTGCATTATGCGGATCCGGAGCGTCTGGCACGGTCCATTTATGGGCTGGCGCTCCACGCAAGGGATGTCAGCCCCGAACTGCCCAGGGAAAAATTTTTTGGCGGAGTACGCGGCTTCCACTATGCCACATGGCAGATATGCCGCTGGCTCAACGATACCCGGCGGGAAGGAAAAAACCTTTCCCCCGAGGAAGCGGAACTGGCAGACATGCTGGCGCAGGACGGCGTGATCCGCCGGGAAAACGGCTGTGAACCCGGAACGTCCGTACGGCATGTGCTGGGGGCAGCGCCGGGGAAAAAGCGTTCTTTCGCGCGCAGCCTGCGTCACGAGCGCCTGCATGTGTACTGGGATGAAGACATCGGGTTTCAGGCGCGCAGCCGGGCACGATGGATAGCCCTGCCGGATTCGGAGAAGGAGGCCGAGCGGCGGAAACTGAAAAACTATTCCCAGGATAACGAATGGCAACTTATTGAGGAATGGGCTGTTTCCGCTGCGGAAGCGCAGGCCGTTCCCTAGAAAACAGGAGAAGACCATGAAAAAAATTCTGTTCAGCCTGGCCGCCCTGCTGATGACGGCCGCCTTCGTGTCCCAGGCCCAAGCCGCCGGACGCCTGAATTTCATGCTCATCAACGTGACAGGGGAAGATATCGTCGACGCGCGCATCTGCCCCACCTACTATCCGCAGTATCTCAGCGAGAACCTGCTCAAAACCAAACTGGAGCCCAATACCCGGCTCTACATCGGCCCCAACTATTACGGCGACCAGCGGTACTGGAATATCCGCCTCACCTGGGCCAACGGCTACCAGCACACCTTTACCCACAGCCGCCTCACCAGGTACAATACCTACCTGACCTACGCCACGCCCTACGGCGTGCGCCTGCGCCAGAGCTATGAGCCTGCCCATGCCCGCTATGACTACAATGCGCCGGGCATGAGCATGTACGGCGGCATTCCGGGCAATGCCAATGCGGCCATTGCCGTGGGCCTGCCCGAAAAGGTGAACGTGGCCATGGCCGATGCCTCCGGCGCCAACAGGAAAATCGGCCAGAGCACGCGCAGAAGCCGCGACCTTGTGTTCGAGGACGACGAAGTGGGCGCGCCCACTGTGGAAGGCATGGGCGGCATGGAAAACGGAGAAACCATTGCCCTGAAAACCACGGTGGAAATGACCCGTGACGGCAAGACCACCACAGTGCTGCCCACAGAAGAATTCAAGTCCGGCGACAAGGTGCGCCTCATTTTCTCCGCCAACCGCGACGGGCATGTGTACTGGCTCAGCCAGGGCACGTCCGGCCAGTATCAGGTGCTCTTCCCCACAGACAAGGCGGGCATGGACAATACCATCGTCAAGAACAGGGAATACACTGTGCCTGCCAAGGGCGCCTGGCGCTTTGACGACAAGGCGGGCACCGAAACCCTGGTCTGCGTGCTGTCGCCCAAGCCCGTTGCCGCTCTGGATCAGGCCGTGCGCCTGATCGGCGAAAACAAGAAGGCCGAAGCCGCGGCCATCGTGGAAGAGCTCATGACCAGCCACGAAAAGAAGCGGACCACGCGGGATCTGGTGTTTGAAGAAGAAGACGAGAACGACGTGAACACCAAGACGCAAAAGGCTGACGGCGACGAGCCTTTTGTGGCCACATACGACCTGATCCACAGATAGGATCACTAGGATCACAGCTTCACGGCGACGCAAACAAGGGGGAGCGGCCAGGCCGCTCCCCCTTTTGTCGTGACACATGCCGCGCCCTGTCAAAGAGCGCCTCTCTCCCTTTCTACAAAGGGCGCTCCGCCGGGCCGGACGCGGGAAGTTTTTTCGCGCCCGGCGGCTCGGTGACCGGTTGCAGGCCGGGGGTCAGGTCGTGCACCTCTGTGGGCGGCGCCAGAGGATCGGCCGCCGTGCGCTGGATATTTTTGCTGTCGCGCACGTACAGCGTGCAGGCCAGGCCAAAGCATTCGTTGACGGCTGCAACGGTTCCCCGGAGTTTTTCCACCGCGCTGCGTGGCGGCGGCACCAGCAGATAGTAGGTGCGGCTGCGCCCGCCGCGCTTGGGCTCCACGGTGCAGGCCACGATCCATTCGTCCTGGCCGTCGCCGTTCCAATCGGCAATGGCCGTCATGTGCAGGGTGATTTTTTGGGTGGCGTGGTCTATGCTGAAGCCGTTGGGCCAGTGCTTCACCCGACTGTCCGGCAACACGGTAGCGGCAAAATTTTCCCCAAGATACACGTCGTGGGCGGCATCGGACTGGAGCATGAAATCGGGCGACAGGCGCTGAAACAGGATTTTTCCGTACCCTTCCTGCGGGGCAAGGGAAAAAGCCGCAAAATAGTTGCCCCGGCTGTCCAGCAGTTTGCGGGCCTGAAGCTCCCTGGTCATCTGGCTGGCCATGCGTGAAAAGGCTTCTTTTTCCACCACATGGACGGGACGGGAGCAGGCCGCCAGCAGGGTTGTCAGGCAGAGCAGGACACAGATGCGCACGAAAGTCATGGTGTTCTCCAAAGCAGGTTTGGGACGGAAAATCCGCCGCACTGCTCTTGTATGCGCCTGCTCCCGGCTTGTAAAGACTGCACGGCCTTGTGGCACGGTATCTGCATTTGCGGTATGCAGTACGGCATTTCCGGTTTTTGGGCGGCGCGCCCGCGCCTGCCTGTAACATGCAACCAGGCGGTTTTTCGTGTCCGAGCCTCTTCGCCTTGATCCGCCCGTATCCGGGCGTTCCCCCCGCCTGCGGCACGCGCTGCTTGCCTGCGGCCTTTTGCTGGCGGCGCTGTGCTGCTGGTGGTGGCTTCAGCCTCCGGGCCCGACCAGTGTGCGGGCTGTGGTTGACGGCATGGTCTTCCCGGTGGTGTCGCCTTTTTCCGCCAGGGTGGAAGCCGTTTTTGTCGCAGAAGGCGATCGCGTCCGGCAGGGGCAGGTGCTCGCGCGCATGGACACCACAGAACTGAAGGAACGCTTTGCCGCTGCCGGACGCGAAACCGCTGCCCTGCGCACGCCTTCCGGCCCTCCGGGAATGGAGGAAATGGCGCAGCGCCTCAAGGCAGCGCAGGAGGCGGAGCAGGACATGACACGCAGGCTCGGGCTTGCGCGGCATGAGGAAGACATGAAGCGGCGGGTGCGCGAGGAGCGTGTGACCGAACATGTGCGCGCCCAGCTTCATCGGCGCTCGCTGGACAATCAGGGGGGCGAGGCGGCTGTCGGCAAGGCGCGTTATACCGCAGCCAGAGAGGCCGAAACGCGGGCGCGTCAGAACATGGAGCGTGCCGCAGCCGATTTTGAAACGGCCAGCCGCGAGCGCGCCGCTCTGGATCAGGAACTTGCCCGTATTCGCCAAGAGATGCTGCACGACAGGCAGATGGCCTCCCGCTCCCGCTCCGCAGTGCGTGCCGCCACCGGGCCTGCGGCTGCCCTGCCCGCCCTGCCGGACGAAAACCTCCGTGCGCCTGCGGACGGCCGCATCCTGCCCGGCATGGCCCGCGCCGGACAGACCGTGCCGCGCGATGCGCCCCTGCTTTTTTTGCTGCCCGAAGGAAAAGACGGCGCGGAATCGTACTGGGTTATGGCCTATTTTTCTCCGGAAAACAGGAATGCCCTTCAGGCGGGACAGACCTGCTCCGTGCTTTTGCCCGACGATACCGTGCTGGACGGACGCATTCTGGAAGTGCTGGAAAACCGGGAACTGCCTCCGGACATGCCGCTCCCCCCCCGCAGCGGCGAAAGGTCTGGCGCAGCAGATGCGCCCCATACAGCCTCCGGGCAGCAGCATGTACCCGTGCGGGTGAGCCTTGATCCGGGCAAAGGGCCGGCGCCCCTGCCCGGCACCGCCGCCACGTGTACGGTGCGCCCTTCTTTCTTCCGGAACCGTTTTTTCTGATGCTTCTGCAAGTTTTCGCCCCGAAAGGGCATGCATATCCGCGGATCAGGCGTGCCCTGTGTCCTGCCGCAACGCGGCAATGACCTGCTCCACATCCAGAGAAAAATTTTCGCCGCCTCCGGCTCCGCCGAGCGAGGTGGCCGCAAACATGTGCGTTGCCAGAGTCGCGCCGCGCTTTCTGATATAGTCAAGCATCACGGGGATAAAGAGGTTTCTCCTGCTGAACAGGGTGAAGTGGTTGGTCAGCTTTTGGCACAGCAGGACAGAATAGAATGCGGAACCGTCAAAGCCCGCAACGTGCCGGGATGCGCAGAGCAGCCTGAGCTGGTCTGCAATGTCCAGACGCTCCGGATGCACAATCTCCCACCCGTCGCTGGCCAGAACTTTTTCCAGCGCCGCCTCTTCCCTGACTTTTCCCGTGCTCCGGGCCGAGCGCGAAATCCAGACTTTTTTGCCGGAGATGACCCTTTGGGCGGGAAACTGGCCGAGGCGACGCCACTGCACGTCCAGCATGGGCTGGTGCGGGTCGCTTGCCGGGCTGGACACGATCAGCCTGTCCGCAAGGGTCGGCTTTTTGATCAGAACGATTTCATTGGCAATGCCCAGCAGGGAAAATACCTGTTTTTGCCAGGAACTGACCTGATCGCGGGGCGACATGAAGAGGATCGGGCAGTCCGCGTTCCGGGGCAGGCCGTGCAGCCTGCTCAGACTCTCCAGCAAAAAGTGCCCGTAATGGGGAAAGAGGTAGCCGCCGAAAAAGCACGTGCCCCTGATGCGCTCCTGCGGGGGCGTGGGGCTGCGCTCCCTGCCCCTGTCCATCAGTGCTGCGGGAAGACATGCGCCGTTGACAAACACGCCGGACAAAAACGAATCCATGCTGCCGAGAAAAGGCATGAGCAGGGCCTGTTCCACCACCTCCGTTGCCGGGGGAGCGTCCGGGCGGTACAGCGGGGCATTCCGCTCCTCCCCGCCCGCCGCCTCCACGCGCGCCACCGCAGGGTTACCGCCGGAACACGCGCCATCGCCGGAGTCCAGACGTTCAAATTTTTCCTTGAAATCCTTGACAAAAACATCGTCCAAGAGGGGCCCCTTCCGGCCGGGCAATGCCGACGCACTGTTGCGGCCCCTGTCCACAATGGCCTTCAGGCACGATGCAAATACCTCCGTATAACGCACATACGCGCTCCTCTCCCTGATGTGCGCCACATGGTCCCTGTCCACGCCGTCCAGAACGTATCTGCGTACGCTCTTCCAGGGTTTCACAAAAATTTCATGGAGCATGCAATTGATGCCGAACAACTCTTCTGCGGAAAAACCGTGCACAAGAGGCCCGCTGCCGGGCTGCCCCTGCGCGTCCTCCGGCGCGAGAAGGCCCGCGCCATGACAATAGACAGGCAGGTCCACCAGAGACAGCCGGAAAAGCAAATCCTTCCGGGCTGTTGCCATGTCCGCATAGTCTTCTGTCCAGCCGCCCACAATATCCAGAACGCCCCGCGGCAGCAGCAGCGGCGGGCGCAATGCGGCGCCGGCACGCAAAAGGGGCCAGGGCTCATGACCATCGCGGGCAGCCTGCGCTGCCCCATGCTCCCCGTCCTGCGCGGCAGTGCCGCAAAGGACGGACAGGGGCAGGCCGCGGCTCCATTTTTCCGACAAAACGCGCAGCCAGCGGCTGTTTTTCACGCTGACGCCGTGCTCCATGTGCATGCAGATTTCTGACGGCACATGGCTCCAGCCGATGTTGTATGCGCTGACTTTCGTCACCGGGCGGGAAAGAAACCAGAGATTGCGGATAATGCCCGCCCTGTGCAGCTCTTTCAACGCAGGCGCATGGCGCAGACCGGGCAGGGCCAGCACGGTGATCTGCAACTGCTCTCTGGTTGTTGTTTTGCAGAGATCCGTGAGGCTTTTGACGGGAATGGCATCCCCTTCGGCAAGCACCAGCACTGCGTTGATTGTGGACGGCATCTGCATGTTCCGCATTTCTCCCTTGAGGGCAAACCGTATCCGGGCTGCCCTGCGGCGGTCAAGCGGGGCCGATTTCCCGCCGCCATCCGGAGCCGGGATGGGGTCTTCCCCCACACGAACAGCCGTGCCTGGAAAGGCTTGCCGGAGCGCACAAAAAATTCTTGACAATTTTCCGCTCTTTGGGGCATGTTCTTTTTCGCTGTGGGGCTGTAGCTCAGTTGGGAGAGCGCTTGAATGGCATTCAAGAGGCCGTCAGTTCAATTCTGTCCAGCTCCACCAGAATTTGCGGGTTTGCAGAAATTTCTGCAAACCCTTTTTCTTTTTGCTTGCCCCGATTTTTGAGGGAGGCCCGATCATGCACGCAAAAAAGCCGCCTGCACAGAAGCACAGGCGGCCATCGTGTTTTGCTGAAGGTGCAGATCACATCATCTTTGTGTCGTCGTTGATCCGGTCAACAACAGCCTGCAACGACTCCGCACGGTAGGCGAAAAGCGTCAGCTTCCGCAGGGCATTGGCATCAGACGAATTGGCAATGTAGGAAGTCACGGACTGGGGAAGCGTGCCAAAGCGCGCCTCCAGCAAATC
>NZ_RQYH01000131.1 GCF_003860215.1 Desulfovibrio sp. OH1186_COT-070
AAAAGCGTCAGCTTCCGCAGGGCATTGGCATCAGACGAATTGGCAATGTAGGAAGTCACGGACTGGGGAAGCGTGCCAAAGCGCGCCTCCAGCAAATCCTGCAAGGCCAGGCCAATGCCCTTGATTTCTCCTCTGGCTTCTCCTCTGGCTTCTCCTCTGGCCTCTCCTCTGGCTTCTCCGATCACTACCCCCTGCCGAATGTATTCGTCCTTCCACTGAGCGGCGCGTTCTTCCAACATGGCGTCCACCTCCCGCAAGTCCTGAAATTCGGGGATGTCTTCTGTGATCCCGGAGCGTTTGAGCACAACACGCCCCAGCCATACGGTAAAAGCCCGGAGCAGAGGCACATACTCCGGCCCATGCAGCCGGGCTATCAATTCCCTGACGATCTGCCGGACTTCTTCCGGCTCCTGCGCCCGCTCCAGCTTCAAAAGCTGCGCAGCCAGGCCCCTGCTTTTGTCCAGCGCGTCGGCGGGCACCCGGCTTTCGTCCAGCAAGAAATGCCGGTGACGGGGCCGGTACATTTTCAGGCTTTCCGGCATGGGAGCAAAGAGTGCCTCCACATCCTGCGGGGCCTTCCATGCCCTGCCTCCATTGTATATAACAATGGGAAACACCGGCGGCAAGCCTTCATTTTCGCGCACGCTCCCCGTCTTGACGAGATCGAGCAGCAA
>NZ_RQYH01000132.1 GCF_003860215.1 Desulfovibrio sp. OH1186_COT-070
GTTCTGCTCAATTGTTCACCATAAATAGCTTAAAAGCTTTATATAAAAGTGATTGTAAGCATTCATGTGCATTTGTCTAACGAGTGTAATATAACTGTTTATTGCAGACTCTTTACAATTGTTACAAGACCACTTTTAATTGTCAGAATACTCCTTTTTTGCTGATTTCATAGGCTTCATTTGACGTCGAGACTCTTAAGAGTCTTAATTTTTTAATCAAAGACTCTTAAGACTCCTACTTTTAGTATTAATATCAAAAATAAAATCACTCAAAAGTAAGCTAAGCAATTTATTCATTTGTTTTACTTTTTGAATTTGAAGAAATACTTTTTGCTCAATATCGAATTCAATATTGATCGTATTATTTGTTTTTAAATCCAAAGAAAAAAGGAAAGAATAAAACAATTTCTATACTTTTCTATGCTCAATTTGATTAAAAAGTGATTCGAAATGAAACTTATTTTAGCTTGTTATTAATTTGAAAATTTATAAAAAACGATAAAATACGTAATAAGATTCATTGAATGCTCATACTCCCAAATATTATTTTTTGACTTTTTATGATTCCATAAATATCTAAAATCATAAAAATGAACGACATATAGAAGATACTTTTGAAGAAATATTGATGAGTATATTGATTCCAAATAG
>NZ_RQYH01000133.1 GCF_003860215.1 Desulfovibrio sp. OH1186_COT-070
AGCTGGCGCCAATTTTTGCGGTATTTGCGGGAACGTGGCCTTGAGCGGATCCGGCTGGTGGTATCGGACAAAAGTCTTGGCCTGCTTGAGGCTCTGGGCGAATTTTATCCTGCCGCCGCCTGGCAACGGTGCGTGGTGCATTTTTACCGTAACGTGCTGCATGCTGTGCCGCGCGGCAAGTCCAAGGACGTGAGCCTGATGCTCAAAGCCATCCACGCCCAGGAAGACAGAGAAGCTGCGCGTCAAAAAGCTCGGGAGGTTGGGCGGAAGCTCAAAGCCCTTCGCCTGGAAAAGGCCGCGCGTCTGGTGGACTCTGGAATCGAGGAAACCTTTTCGTATTATGCGTTCCCTGTAGCGCACTGGCGGCATATCCGAACCAACAACCCTCTTGAGCGATTGAACCGGGAAATTCGTCGAACGCGCGTTGTGGGCAGCTTTCCTGATGGGCATGCCGCCCTGATGCTGGTAGCGGCCAGGCTCAGGTACATGGCGGGCCAGAAATGGGGTACGCAACGGTACATGAATATGAGAACAGAGATGTCGGCATAGAACCGGAGCCGTCACGGGCCTTGCAGCGCGGGATTGCCGCTTCGCATCCCGCTCACAAGGCCCGCGCCGCCTCCTCAAGGCAGAGCCAAAAC
>NZ_RQYH01000134.1 GCF_003860215.1 Desulfovibrio sp. OH1186_COT-070
TTTTTGCCGGGAAGATGTGCCTGTATATTTTCCCAAACCCTGTCACAAATATCGTGTCGTCGATGTGCGCGCATAGCTTCTCCTGTCATGCAGGAAGAAGTGTTATCATACTATTCATAGTTTGACGACACTATCTAGTATATCAAGACGCTCTATGTGAGAAGGCACATCGTCCGTTGAAGCGACATAAGGTTGAAATGCCTCAACTCGTTCAAGAGAGCCGTCAATGTCATCAACGTCAATCCCATTCAAAAACGCTTCAAAATCATCCATGGCTTTTGCCTGCTTCTCTTGCCGTTTCTCCAAGCAGGACAAGGCCTCATCAATTTGTGCATTTTTATGATGGCTATTGTTCAGCATCTCTTGCTGAACAATAGCCATCTTCTCAAAGTTTTTCTGCGACATTAGAAACCATCTCAATAATCGAAAAGGTTTGGGTTTAGAAATTTTCTAAACTTTTCAGTCCGTTTCCCGCACGAAGTGGGAATGGACATCACCAATGAGCAGTGGGAACGACTCGCGCCCCTTCTTCCCGACAACCCCAAGGGGCCGAGAGGACAAGGCAGGCCGGTGCTCAATGAGCCCCGCGCCATCCTGAACGGAATTCTTTGGATTCTGCGTACAGGCGCGCCGTGGA
>NZ_RQYH01000135.1 GCF_003860215.1 Desulfovibrio sp. OH1186_COT-070
GCCTTGGTGTGCTTAGCTTTAGCGAACAAGCCTCATCAATAAGCAACAAAACAAAACAAGAGATAATCGCAGACTTTGAGCGAACACTACTTGGCGAGCATATGAAAAACCGAGTAAATATCCTTTGGGTAGAGCATAGCGACAAGGACGGACGGCTTGAGCTAAACTTTCTAATCCCAAAAATAGACCTAGTAACTGGCAAAAGCTTTAACCCATACTACGCCAAACACGACCAATTTAACATCGACCTTTGGAAAAGAACCATAAACGACGAATACGGCTTTACTAGTCCAAACGATCCAGCCAAAGAGCAAAATATCCGCATTGACAAAAAAGACCTAGAGCATTACAACACAATCGCAGAACTAGATAAAACCCTAAAAGAACTATTAGCTCAAGGAGCTATCCTAAACCGAACCCATATGCTCGAACTACTTAGCTCAAACGGCTACACCATAAGCCGAACCAACAAAGACGGCATTAGCATAATCCTACCAAATCAAAAAAGACCAAACCGAATGAAAGGAGGCATATACAGTGCAGAATTCACAGACCTTAAAAAACTTAGCGAACTCGGCGAAAGCCAATCTCGCAGAATTCAAAGATACTCTAACCGAGATACACAAACAGAGTGCCA
>NZ_RQYH01000136.1 GCF_003860215.1 Desulfovibrio sp. OH1186_COT-070
TGAACTCTTGGGGGAGATAAGCCTGTTATCCCCGGGGTAGCTTTTATCCGTTGAGCGATGGCCCTTCCACTCGGTACCACCGGATCACTAAGTCCTAGTTTCCTATCTGCTCCACTTGTTGGTGTCGCAGTTAAGCTCCCTTTTGCCTTTGCACTCTTAGAATGATTTCCATCCATTCTGAGGGAACCTTTGAACGCCTCCGTTACTCTTTAGGAGGCGACCGCCCCAGTCAAACTGCCCAACTGACAGTGTCCTTATACCCGATTCAGGGTATCAAGTTAGAAATTTAGTATCAAAAGAGTGGTATCCCAACATTGACTCCACGAAAACTGGCGCTCTCGCTTCTTAGTCTCCCACCTATCCTGTACATTTAATACCAAATTCCAATGCCAGCCTACAGTAAAGCTCCACGGGGTCTTTCCGTCCTATCGTGGGTAAGTCGCATCTTCACGACTACTACAATTTCACCGGATCCTTTGTTGAGACAGTGCCCAAATCGTTACACCTTTCGTGCGGGTCGGAACTTACCCGACAAGGAATTTCGCTACCTTAGGACCGTTATAGTTACGGCCGCCGTTTACTGGGGCTTAAGTTCTATGCTTCGATTGCTCTAACATTTCCCCTTAACC
>NZ_RQYH01000137.1 GCF_003860215.1 Desulfovibrio sp. OH1186_COT-070
TTGCGACCCGATACGCGAAAAATGCAGCCTCATTCTTGGCCGCTATTCAGATCAGATGTATCTTTTTATGGGCCTCAATCTCGTGACGACACTATCTAAGACGCGGCCAGGGCATCCCACTCCTCGGGATAGAGCGAGATAAATCAAATAGACCTGATACAAAAAGGGATTAAGACTGTGTCAAGTCTGAGCCTGTCCGTGCTCTAAGCCATTAGAAATCAAATAGACCTGATACAAAAAGGGATTAAGACCCCCGGGCAATGAGGAAGGATGCAAACTGCTGGGCGTAAATCAAATAGACCTGATACAAAAAGGGATTAAGACCGCGTGGCCTCCCTGTTTGGGTTCCCGTCCTCTGCGGCAATCAAATAGACCTGATACAAAAAAGGGATTACGAGGACTGCGGACGCAGTTCAATTGCGTTTGCAATCTCAAAGTAATGAATTCTCCATCAGGATGGAGCGGTGATATTGGGTAACAGCTAAAGCTGGCGTTTGCGGATGAAATGATAACGTACAGAAAGTTTCGCACATTTGAAAAATGACGTAGCCCTCCAAGTTGGTTAGGTTTTGGTTAGGGCGATCAACCCCCAGACCAACAAGGA
>NZ_RQYH01000138.1 GCF_003860215.1 Desulfovibrio sp. OH1186_COT-070
GAAGATACTAGGTACTCAAAGATAGAATCCTGTAATGAAGCAAGCATAGAAATAATTTAAGAGAAACTGATTAATCCCCCATCTTGTTTAACTTTTGTAATATATCCCAAAAACCCGTATAATCACTATTTTTTCGAAGAAATACTTTACAGAGAAAATAAACAAAATCCTATACTAAGTAATGCATAATTATCTTTATTTCAATAATGGAAAAATTCTAACAAATACTTTAAGTAGATATTTGGAAATAACTTTAACATAGTTTTCCCAATAGAGACTATTTTTTTAGAATATTATTATTTCTTCTATTGTGCCATCATTGATGTTGATATAATTATTCATATTTTGGATGAGTTACTTTTAATAATTCAACAATATCCTTTGAAGGTATTCCCATGTTGGAAAAAACATATGATTTATGTAATTGAAGAACATAGCTCATTATATTTAATTTAGTATCTTTGTTATAGCTTGGTTTTTCCCCAACTGGAAAAAAGTGAGAATAATAATGTCTAAACTCTTTTAAATAGTTATGAATTTCTTCACTATAATTAAAAATACTTTTCAAATAATTTTGTAATTCCGGATCCAAAGAATG
>NZ_RQYH01000139.1 GCF_003860215.1 Desulfovibrio sp. OH1186_COT-070
GTCCAAGTAGTATTAAAACTATTGAAACAGGATAGATTGCAACTAAAACAGGAACTGAAACTTTTAATATTGTGTTAAGTCCGAAGTTCGCAACTAAAAATGATAAAAATGTCCAAAATACTATCCATTTATTATAAGATACTTTTTCTTTTGTCAAATTTTCAAAGAATTTACTTATACTTGTTATAAGTCCTATACAAGTTGTTAGACAAGCAAGAGTAAATATACTCGCAAGTAAAACTATACCGAATTTTCCGAATACATATTGTGAAACTGTTGTTAATATTTCAGCACCGTTTTTAACATTTTCAGTTAGGCCTGAAGTTGTCATTCCTATATAAGCAAGCATTGCATATATTACAAAAAGGAATGAGCCGGCAACTAAACCAACTTTTACAGTATAACCTATAACTTTTTCTTCATTTTCAACTTGGAAAGATTTTATTGCAAGTGAAATTACAAGACCGAAGTTTAAAGCTGCTATTGTATCCATTGTATTATATCCTTCTAAGAATCCTTTAACAGTTGAAGAAGTCGCATAATCTCCAACAGGACTTGTTACAGCATTAGGATTTTTAAATAAAACTCCAACAA
>NZ_RQYH01000140.1 GCF_003860215.1 Desulfovibrio sp. OH1186_COT-070
CTCTTCATATCATCAACCCTGTATTATTAAAAGCAAAGACTTCCTTTAATAATTTTACTGATACGTATTATTTATTAGAATATATGAAAATCGAAATACTCCATATTCTTAGACGTTTTAAAGCCATGCTAGGGTATCTTATAAAATATCTCAAATCGGAATCTGTAGAAATGCATACACTTAATAAGCGACGCGATAATTTACCAATTATTTCTTTATTTAATCGATAATTTAACTTAGTAAGTGAATTAGAGAACATCTTTTCAATGATGTTCTCTTCTTTTATTACGTAAATAATTGCTAAGGTAATTACCTAGATTAAACGAATCATAAAGGAAGATAAAACAAAATAATAACAGAATCATGTCACAATTCCACAATATAGAACAAGATTAGAGGCATTATTGATGAGTCATAAAAAAAGATTAAAGTTACTTAAGCATAGACTAATGTTCACTCAATTACAGGTTAATTTTATTTTAGATGGCAAATTTATCAATCTGAAAGTGAACTGTAGTTAAGTAAATAGATGGGATAAAATGGAATGGATTTAGTCTTACTATCTTCTAAAAG
>NZ_RQYH01000015.1 GCF_003860215.1 Desulfovibrio sp. OH1186_COT-070
GCTACGCGCTACGCAAAACGAAGCCTTTCCTTCCTTGCCGCCGTGCAAATCAGGTGCATCTCATTGTGGGCAAAAATAATTTGACGACACTATCTAGACGGGCCGCACCTCTCCCCTCACGTCAGGGACGCGCCACCACCAACGGTTTGCGGTAACAGACAGGGAGAGAAAAAAACATTTTCGACCTCACGAAACAGTGTTTTTCAGGAGATAGCCAAAGCCGTTCTGCTTGTCCACATTTTTTTTTGCATGCCGTATGCAGCGCGCTTTTTGCCCCGCCGCGCGGCTATTTGCTCCGTACCAGGGCCGGGTCAAAGGCCTGCACATGCGCCCGGCCCGCGGGCATTGCGGCGGCAGGGGACTGCAAGGCGTTGCGTCCGTATGCCGCCTGGGCCTGGGAGCGCGGCACAACGTTCACGGGCGGGGCTGTCACGGGCTGGGCCGCTCTGGGTGCGGAGCCCACAGGCTGCATGCGCCCGGCGATATCCTCAGCAGCCTTGCGGGCCTCCGGCGTTTCCACAATCTGGGCATAGGCTCCGCGCAGGTCGGAAAGGATGGCCTCCACGCTGTCGAGGGACTCCATGTCCATTTTCAGATTGGCCCGGAGCAAACGCGCCGTGCACAACAGATAGAGATTGTTGAGGTTGACGGCCAAACTGCCGCCCCGATCCATGTTCAGGGAGGACGCCAGCTCGTTGATGATGTCGATGACCTTGGAGATCAGAATGCCCTTGCCCGCAAAATCATTGGCCAGCATCTTTGTGCGTGCCTGCTGGATATATTTGAGAGCGCCGTCGTAGAGCATGATGAGAAGATGCCCCTGATCCGTGGTGCCCACCTTGGTCTGAAAATATGCCTGCGCCGCTTTGTTCATAAAATTTTCCTCTGCTGCGTTCCTGCGCTGCCCCGGCTATGATTTGCCGGACGAAGTCCCGGTCAGCGACTTGATCTGTGACGTCAACTGGGTCTGCATGCTGTCGTACTGCTTCAGCAGGGTTTCCAGTCTGGCAAAATATTTTTTCTGCCGGGATTCCCACAGGCTCAGTCTGTCCTGTTCCCTTGATATTTTCTTGTCGATATTCCCCATGATGTCTTTATAGTTCTCGCGCAAAACCATGAGCGCGCCGTTTTTGGACTTGAGCGCAAACACGTCCGCTTTCTGCGCCTCTGTGGAGTGGGGGCTGATATCCACATTGCTGAAGGCCAACTCGCTCTTCAAGAAGTTGTTGACCGTCTGCACCATGCCTTCCTTGATGCGTATCTGCCCCGTGTGTTCGCCTGCGCTCAGGTTGTCGATCTGCAGGGACAAGCCGCGCGCGTCGCCGCTCGAAACGCTGTAGTAATATCCGGGCTGGCTCGTGTCCCGCACGGCCTCCACCCCGCCCACCAGAACTTTGGTGATATTGCCCTGGCCGTCCACCGTATAGGAGACATCGTAGCTCCCCCCCTTGGTGATGCCCGCCACATGGCTGCCGTAGCGGAAATCGGAGGACGTGCTGGCTCCCGTGCCGCTGCTGCAGAAAAAATCCACCACAGCTTCCAGGTTCTTGTTGATCATGGTGGAATAGTTTTCCTGGTCCATCTGCCGCAGAGCCTCGATGGAGGAGGACGGCGCGATTTCCAGCAGGCCGTAGTGTTCGCTCTTTTCTTCGGTATTGGTCTTGATGCCCAGGTTGGCGAGGTTGGCCAGAAGATCCCCGGAAAGAATATCCCCGGCGCTCTGGCGGCTCAGAAACCCGGGGGGAGAGCTGTTCAGCAGGCTGCTGAAGCGCGACTTGAAAAGCTGCACTCCGTAGTTGCCCTGCAACAGTCCGCCTTTTTCCGACGTGAGCTGCGAGGGGCTGTAATTGTCGCTGTCCATCTTGCTGGGATCAAAGGTGGTCACTTCCTTGGCGCTGTCGTACTTGGTGTACTCACGGATCGTCAGGATAACGGAGTTCACCGCGTCCAGAAAATTCTGGATGGATTTTTCTACAGAAGCGATGTCCGTGGTCACGCTGATGGAGGCCTTGCCCACGTCATGGATACTGAACACCACCCCTTCCACCGCATCGCTGACGCTGTTGCTCTCCGACTCCATGACCATGGGCCAGTTGTCCACCAGAAATCTGGCGTTGGCAGCGCGCTGGATGTTCCAGTTGGAAGAGGAGGCCACCTGCCCCGTGATGCCCGGCCCGGAAACCGAGCCCACATTGCCCACGGTCAACGTGTACTGCCCGGCAGCGGGAATGCCGCCGGAAATATCCACGGCAGCCCCATCGGCATCCAGCAGGCCGACATTCAGGCCTCTGTTCTTCATTTCGGTCAGAACCGCGGCCATTGTCGAACCGCCGGGCAGGGAAAACTCCACAGGAGTGCCGTCATTGCCCACAATACGGTAGTTCAGTTGCGGAGGCGTTTCCAGCGTGTCCGCAGCGGTCATGCCCGTAATGCTTACGCTGGCCTCGGTTTTGGCGCGCACCCCGTCCATGCCGCCGCCTGTGCCCGCGCTCAGGTAAAAACTCTCCACATTGTCAAGAAGCACCGTACGGTTGCCGTCTGCGTCCGTTCCTGCGGCAACGCCCATTTTCGCGGCAATGGCCTCGGCCAGTTGCTGGTAGGTCGCGGCCCCCGTGATGGGGCCGCCCCCGTCAGAGGCCGCCAGTTCGTCCACCAGCACGGTGCTGCCGTCGCTGCGCACCACGGTGTACACATAACGCCCACCCGCATCGGCGCTCAGCGTTGAAGCAAGCTTGTCTGCGGCAAAGGTCAGCGCTGTGGAAGCGGTAAAACTCTGTGCGCCGCCCTGGCCCACAACCTTTTCTCCAAGGCTGGCGGGCGTGAGCGCAAACGACATCTTGGCCGCATCGCTGGCGCTGTCGGCAAAATTCAGGGAAACGCCCTCCACGTTGGCCAGACTCATGTTCCAGCTTCCGCTGCCGTTCAGTGTCATTTCCGCCGAGGAGGAGCCCGCTGCCTGGGCAATGCGCATCAGGGCATCCCTGACGCTGACGCCCGCTTCAATGGTCAGGGTGCGGGTGCCGGAGGTGACGCCGTTGTTCATGTTCAGCGTCACGGTCAGCGGGCCGGAAAGCAGGGTGGATCCGGGGTCGGAACCCACCGTGAACGTGGCGGAAGCCGTGCTGAATGTGGGCTGCGCCACGGAGTCGCGCCGGTAGGCGGCTTTGACATCGGCCAGCGTCAGATTGCCGGATCCGTCCAGACTGGCAATGGAGCGCCCGACCTGGGCGTTGATCTGTGTGACCAGATCGGCATTGGTTTTGTCGCCCGTGACGCTCACGGAAAAACGGTTGCCGTCTTCCATGAGCAGATCATAGGCAAAATGCGTGGGATTGGTGAGGGCCTGCCCCATGTCCAGCGCCGCGTTGCTCTGCCAGACAGAGGTGGAACCGGCGGCGTTCATGCCCACCAGATTGGAGCTGTGAATGATCAGATCATTGGCCGCGCCGGTGCTTTTGCCCGCCACCTGAAAAACATATCCGGAACCTGTCCGCACCAGACTGACCTTGATGCCGGGATTGTCCACGGAATTGTTGACCATACTGGCAAAGGAATCCAGGGTCGTCTTGGCAGGAACAACCATGCTGTGTTTTTTGCCCGCATAGCTGAACTCGAAAGTCTGGGGGCTGTCGGTGGTATTGATCAGGTCGGTTTTGGCGTCAAACACATGCCCTGTATTGGCCCATATGGCATTGCTGGCCATCTGCTGCACATGGATGCTGTGCTGCACGTCCTGCGCCGCCGCGCTGGCCACGGCAGTAACGATGTTCTGGGCGCTGCTGGCCGTGTTTTTGGTGACAAAACTGTTTCTGTCGCCCAGGGTGGAGAGCATGCTGCTGGCGGCCTGCACCTGTTCGATGATTTTCCCGAAAGCCTCGTAGCGCAGCTTCCAGTCCGATTTCCAGGCTTCAAGACGCCGGATCTGGGTGGATTCGACGCTCTTGAGTTTGGCCAGAACCGTATCAAAATTCGTATCCATGCCGCTCAAGCCGGACATGGCATTGGATCCCGATATGCTGATGGACATGGGCGTCCCGCCTTGTTGTGCGTTCCGTTGCCCGCGCTGCGGGCGGGAGAAAACCTTCGGCAACCATTCCCGCCGATGCGCCGTGCGGAAAAACCTGCCGCGCGGCAAGGGGTTCCCGCAATAGCTGCAAGATATGTGCTAACGCGGCATGTGCCCGCCCCGAAAAAACAAAAGCTCCGGCAGGCCGGAGCATGATTTCCGCTGTCATGCCTCCCGCAGGAAACTTTTTCCGGCGGGGAGCCTCCTGCCGTTCTTAACGGCAAAAAGCGGAAAAACTTATGGGCGGCACGTTTTTCACCCGCAGATTTTGCCGCCGCATGCGCGCAAAATGCGGGCAGCGGCCCTCACTCTGAAGAAACAAAGGCTTCCCAGCCCTCCAGCAGGGCGCGCAGGGCCTTGCCCCGGTGGCTGCGGGCATTTTTTTCGTCACGGTGCATCTCTGCGGCGCTCATTTGGCTTTCTTCATCAAAAAAAACAGGATCATATCCAAAACCTCCCGTTCCTCGCCCCGCCTCCAGCAAGCGGCCTTCCCACACGCCGCGCACCGCCAATTCCCCGCCTTTGGGCCGGACTGCGGCCATGCAGCATACAAAACGGCAGCCGCGCTGCGGCGCGGGCACGCCCGCCAGACTGGCAAGCAGTTTGCGGATATTGCGGGCATCGCGGCTCTCGCCCGGCAGATACGCCCAGTCGTCGGCATAGCGGGCGGAAAAAATGCCCGGAGCCCCGCCGAGCGCGTCCACCTCAAGGCCGGAATCGTCGGCCACGCAAACAAGCCCTGTGGCCGCCGCTACGGCGCGGGCCTTGAGCAGGGCGTTCTCCTCGAAGCTGCTGCCTGTTTCCTCAATGTCCCCGATGGCGGGAAAGTCCGAAAGCCCCGCCACTTCCATGCCAAAAACCGCCAGAGGCCCGGCCAGTTCGCGAACCTTGCCCGCATTGCCCGTAGCCAGAACAATACGCGTTTTCTTGTCTCTGCTCATGTTTTCCTCCTGCTGCCGGAACGGGAAAAAGGCACCGTGGCGGCGCACACGCCGCCCAGAATCAGCAGGCCGCCGACGATCTGCGCCATGACCACCCGCTCGTCCAGAAAAACCACCGCAGCCGCCCCGGCGAAAACGGGCAGGGTATAATATACCATGCTCGCCTTGACAGGGCCGATACGGTCAATGGCCACAGTCCACAGCCAGAACGCCAGGGCCGAACAGCCCAGACCGGCATACAGCAGCCCCGCCAGCAGTGGGACCGAAAAAACGGGACGCGGCAGAAGGAGCGCCTCGGCCACGGTAAAGGGCAGGGCGTAGAGCAGCCCCAGGGCGAAGGTGGCCACGCTGAAGCCCACGGCAGAAATGTCTGTGCCGCGCTTGCGCATGAACAACGAATACAGGCCAAAACACACGGTTCCCCCAAGGGCCCAGGCATCGCCCGGATTGATCTGCAATGCGGCCAGTCGCTCCCAATTGCCCCGTGAAATGAGAATCACCACCCCCGCAAGCACCACAAGAATGCCCGCCAGACGGGGCGGCGTGATTTTTTCTCCGTACAAAACACGCGAAAGCAGCAGAATGAGGATGGGAGCTGTGGGCACCAGCAGAGCCATGTTCAGGCTTTCCGTGGTCTGCCCGCCCTTGTAGATGAGCGTGTTGAGCAGGGTCACGCCCAGAATGGCCATGAGCGAAAGATATGGCCAGCGCCTGCGCATGGCAGGCCAATCCTGCCGCAAGTGCGGCCAGGCAAAGGGCAGCATGACGACCAGCGCGACAAGCCAGCGCCAAAAATTGCACTGCCAGGGGGGGATGAGATCGGCAACGGCTCTGGCCAGAACAAAATTTCCGGCCCATACGGCGGTGGCGAGAGCGGCCGCTCCGTGACCAATGGCTGCACTGCGCATGACGACTCCGGAAAAACGGGCATGTGCGGGACCAGCAGCCCTGCACGTGGGGCATGGTATACAAAAAAGCGGCAGACAGCCAGAGCGCGTTTCCCCGGCCACAGCAGACGCTTTTCTTTTGCAACGCATGGGCGTATGCTGCCGCATCTTACGCCCACAACAAGGAAGCGGATATGAAACTTGCAGATGTCTTTGACCTGCCCCGCCAGGAAACCGTCATCCCCAGACCCTACATCATTGCCGAGGCGGGGGTGAATCACGAGGGCAGCATGGATACAGCCCGCCGCCTCATTGACGAGGCAGCCTGGGGCGGAGCCGACGCCATCAAGTTTCAGACCTACAGGGCGGGAACCCTGGCTTCCAAAGATTCTCCCGCATACTGGGATACCAGCAAGGAACCCACCAAAAGCCAGTACGAGCTATTCAAAAAGCACGACTCCTTCTGGAAAAACGAATTCGAGGCACTGAAAAAACACTGCGATGCCGCAGGCATCGCCTTTCTTTCCACTCCCTTTGACGTGGAGTCGGCCTGTTTTCTCAATGACCTCATGGATGCCTTCAAGATATCCTCCTCGGACATCACCAACAAACCCTTTATCCGCTTTCTCTGCGACTTCCAGAAACCCGTCATTCTGTCCACAGGCGCGGCCCATTTGCACGAAATCGCCGAAGCCGTGGAGTGGATCGAAGACAAGGGCAACAAGCTCGCCCTGCTGCACTGCGTGCTCAACTACCCCACAGCCGACGCCAACGCCGCCCTGGGCATGATACCGGCGCTCAAAAGACACTATCCGGGCCATGTCATCGGCTATTCCGACCACACCCTGCCCGGCGACGACATGCACATCCTGCAAACCGCCGTGCTGCTGGGCGCGCGCCTGCTGGAAAAACACTTTACCCACGACAAGACCCTGCCCGGCAACGATCACTACCACGCCATGGACAAGGACGACCTGAAGAACTTCCGGCAGCGGCTTGAGGCCACCCTGGCCAGCGTAGGCCCCCTGGAACTGCGCGCCCTGCCCGAAGAAGAACCGGCCCGCAGAAATGCGCGCCGCTCTCTGGTCACTGCCCGCGCCGTGCCCGCCGGACAGCCCCTGACCCCGGAAGACCTTACCTGGAAGCGCCCTGCCCACGGCATTTCCCCGCGCCATTATGACGAAATTCTCGGCTTGCGCGCGCGCCGCGACCTGCCCGAAGACACGATGCTTGCCTGGGCGGATCTCGACCGGGCCTGAACCATGAACGCAGGGCGCGTCACCCTTGTGCTCGGGCGCATGCCCCGCCATGCGGATCCGGCCACGCACTGGGCCGCCGGGCCGTGGTGCTTCGCCGGGCAGGAAGAGTTTTTCCCCGAGTGGGAAAAACTCTTTGTCTTCGCGCCCGAACCCCTGACCGATGCCGCCCTGCAGGAACGCGCCTGCGGCGAGGCAAAAGCGCTCTGCGCCGATGTGCTGCCCGCCGTGGCCGCGCACCTCTGCCCCCACAGCCAGAACCTCCCTTCCGCATACTGGGAGACCCTCCTCACGCCCTGGGTGGTGAGCGTGGCCAAGCAGATTGTGGAACGCTGGTGGCGTGTCAAGGCCATGTACGCCGCCTGGGGCGACAAGGAACTGCATGTGCCCCTGCTGCCGCCGGACTGCGCTTTTTCCTTTGCCACCGGCCCCGACTTTGTGCGGCACGGAGCACTGGGGCATACCTGCAACCACTGGCTGTTTTCCCGTCTGCTGGAAGCGAGCCTGCCCACAGCCTGGAGCAGCGCACAGCTTGCCCCGGTGCGCAAAAGCTACGGCAGCCTTGAGCGGCCCGGCGGCAGGGAAGGTCTGCGCGACCTTTTGCGCAACGCCATGCTGCGCCTGCCCTTTCCCCGCCTCAAGGGCATGAGCACAGGACAGAGCCTGCGTTTTTCCCTGGCGCTGCTGCACAAAAGCCGCGGCGCTGACCGCTCCTGCCCGCAGCAGGAGTATGCGAGCCGCCATACCGGGCTGGCACTGGATCTGCCCGCCCCGCTGGCCGCCGATCCGCTGCCCCTTTTCCTGCCGTTTCTGCCGCTCCAACTGGCCCGCCTGCGCCACCCCGAAAAAATTTCCCCGGATCCCTGGGGCCCGCGCCTGCGTGTGGCCAGCGTTCTGGCCTATGAAGACGCTGCCTACCGCCAGACCCTCGCCCTCTGGCGGGGGCGCGGCAACCGCCTCATGTATGTGCAGCACGGCAGCGACTACGGACAGACGCGCTGCGTCACGGATGTGGAGTTGGTGGAGTACAGCCAGCACGCCTTTGCCACCTGGGGCTGGGAGCGGCATACAGGCTGCAGGGGCCACTTCATCCCCCTGCCCTATCCCCAGTTGGCCCGTGCCGCGAGCCGACAGCGCAAAAAAAACGGCACGGGGCTGCTGCTGGTCGGCACGGAAATGCCCGCCTTCGGCTACCGTATGGACGCCCACCCCAATCCCCGGCAGATGGTGGAGTACCGGCAGGACAAGGCGCTTTTTCTCTCCGGCCTGAGCCAGCAGCTGCATGCCGCAACGCTCTACCGCCCCTATTTTCCCGTTCCGGGGAGCCTGCGCGATGCTGACTGGCTGCTGGAACGCTTTCCGCAGGTGCGCATGGCCACGGGGCCTCTTGCTCCCCATATGGATTCCTGCCGCCTGCTTGTTCTGGACCACAACGGCACCACACTGCTGGAAGCTCTGGCCGCCAATATTCCCACCATTCTCTTCTGGCGCAAGGATTTTTGGCCGCTCACGCCGGAAGCGGAAGAATTGAGGGAAATTCTGGCCAAAGCGGGCATCTGGCATTCCACGCCCCGACAGGCGGCCACCAAAGCGGCAGAGGTCTGGACGGATCCGCGCGCGTGGTGGGCCACCCCCGCCGTGCAGAATGCCCGCAGCGCATACTGCGCCGCACAGGCATGGACAGTGCCGGGCAGTCCTTCTCCCTTCTGGATCAAAACCCTGAAGAGTTTGTGACCATGAAACATGTCTTGCATATTTTCCGTCTGGCGGTGTTTTGTCTGACACTGGCGCTGTGCGTCCCGGCCCGCGCCGACGATGCGGCGGCTCTGGCCCAGATCCAGGCCGCGCTGGACAAGGCCGACTACGAACAGGCCGCGCGCCTTCTCAAACCCCTGACAGACAGCGGCAACGCCGAGGCCCTCTACGTCATGGGCCGTCTGATTCTGGAGGGCAAAGGGGTCAAGAAAAACGCCACGCGCGCTGCGGAATTTTTTCGCCTGGCAGCCGAAAAAGGCGATATCAGCGCCATGAATTCCTGGGGAACGGCTCTGGTTTCCGGCAGCGGCGTTCCGCGCAACTACCGCGAGGCCGCGCGCTGGTTCCGCAAGGCCGCCGAACAGGGGCTGGCCATGGCCCAGTACAATCTGGGCTATCTGTACGCCCAGGGGCGCGGTGTGACCAGGGACGAGAACGCCGCTGTGGACTGGTATACCCGTGCGGCCAACCAGGGCCTGGCTTCGGCCCAGTATTCGCTGGGCTGGATATACCTCAACAGCACCGGCGAAAACCAGAGCGACACCAAGGCAGCCCACTGGTTTGAAAAGGCGGCCGAACAGGACCACGCCAAGGCGCAGAACAACCTGGCCTTCATGTATGCGGAAGGCCGCGGCTATGCCCAGGATCCCGCCCGTGCCGTGCACTGGTACACGCGTGCCGCCGAGCAGGGCATGGCTTCGGCCCAGTACAATCTGGGCTTCATGTACGAGCAGGGGCGCGGCGTGGCGCAGGACTATACCCAGGCAGTGGACTGGTACCGCAAGGCTGCGGAACAGAACGAGCCTGCGGCCCAGTACAGCCTTGGACTCATGTACGATCAGGGTACCGGCGTGCCCCGCAATCTTACCGAGGCCAACCGCTGGTACCACCTCGCGGCCAAAAACGGGGATCCTGACGCCAGGGATGTGGTGCGCAGCCAGAGCGGCAAGGCCAAAGCGCCTTCCGCCGCGCCGCCCAAGGATGCAAAGTCGGGCAAGGCCCCCAAAAAATCCCCTCCCCGAAAGAATACCGCACGCCAGACATCGCCCCCCAAACAATAGGGCATTGGCGCGGAGCTACGCCGGTTCGATGACCTCCAGCCCCCCCATATAGGGCGCCAGAACCTTGGGCAGCCGCACACTGCCGTCTTTCTGCTGAAAGTTTTCCAGAATGGCGGCCGTGGCGCGTCCCGTGGGCAGGCCGGAACCGTTGAGGGTATGAACCCAGACGGTCTTGCCGCCCTTTGGCCGGAAGCGGATATTGGCGCGGCGGGCCTGAAAATCCGTGCAGTTGGAACAGGACGAAATTTCACGGTAGGTGTTCTGCGCGGGCATCCAGACTTCCACATCATGGGTTTTGGCCGCGCTGAAGCCCATATCGCCGGTGCACAGGGTGATGACCCTGAAGGGAAGCTCCAGAAGTTCCAGCAGACGGCAGGCATGGTCCAGCATGAGATCCAACTGGTTGAAACTGTCGTCAGGATGGGCAAAGCGCACCATTTCCACCTTGGTGAACTGGTGCATGCGGATCAGCCCCCGCGTATCCCTGCCCGCACTGCCCGCCTCGGAGCGGAAGCAGGGCGTGCTCGCGCAGTAGGCGCGGGGCAAATCGTCCTCTGCCAGCACCTCATCGGCATGCAGATTGGTCAGCGGCACTTCCGCAGTGGGGATCAGATAATATTCCCAGTCCCGCAGGCCAAAAAGATCTTCCTCGAATTTGGGCAGCTGGCCCGTGCCCGTCATGGACGCGCGGTTGACCATGTACGGCGGGCTGACTTCCACATATCCCCCGTGCCCGGTATGCTGGTCGAGAAAAAAATTGCTCAGCGCCCGTTCCAGACGCGCAGCCCAACCCAGGGAAAGGGCAAAGCGGCTGCCCGCAAGGCGGGCCGCACGCACAAAGTCCAGCCCGCCCAGCGCGGTGCCGATGTCGCCGTGCTCACGCGGCGCGAAATCAAAAACCGGTATGTGCCCCTTGCGGAAAATTTCCACATTCTCCTGCTCGTCACGCCCCACGGGCACCGACGCATGGGGCAGATTGGGCACACGCAGAAGCCATGTTTCCACCTCGGACCTGGCCTGGGCGGCCTGGGCATCCAGCTCCTTGATGCGGTCCGAAAGCTGGCCCAGTTCTTCCAGCAGGGCTGCGGCGTCCCCACCAGCACGCTTTTGGGCCGCCACCTCGGCGGAAGCCGCATTGCGGCGACTTTTGAGATTTTCCACTTCCGTGAGCAGGGCGCGACGACGCCCGTCCAGTTGCAGAAATTCCTCGACACTGAGGTCCGAACAACGCGCCTTCAGAGCTTTTTCCAGCACTTCCGGCTGCTTCTGCACCAGCTTGAGATCAATCATACCACTTCCCCCAAGGCGTTTTGCCGCCACATATTCGCCGCATGGCTGTAGCACGCCGCGCTTTCGGCCGCAAGGCGGGCGCAGCTTCGCCAAACCTTTCGCCCCAAAGCCCTTCTCGCCCAAAAAGGCATATTTTCCGAACGGCGCAAAACAGCAAAAAACTCCCTGTCTTCCGGGACAAAGCGCGGCTTGCCAGAGATTTTTTTTCTGTATACAGATATAGGGACAAATCGTGAAATTCCCTGATATCGCGCGAGGGCATCATGAAGCATTTCAAAATTTTTGTGCTGTTTGCCGTTCTGACCGTGCTCCCGGCAGCTTGCGGCCCGGGCAATACTGTCCGCCTTCTGCCCCTGCCGCGCCTTGAGAACACGGTGCTTCCCGCGCCCAACGCGCCCCATGTGACCGTGGTCGCCTTTGAAGACAAACGGCTGGATCAGAGCAACATCGGCACGCGCCGCGACCGCAGCGCCTTTGTGACCAGCGACATTCCTTCCCAGTGGGTCAGCAAGGCGCTGGCCGACGAGCTTTCCCGGAACGGGCTCCAGGTTTCCTACGCGCTGGGCGTCGCCGAAGCGCGCAAGGGCAATCCCGACTATCTGGTCCTCGGGCAACTGACCGAAGCCGAACTGCGGGAAATTTCCGCCACGGAACTGACCTCCTCCCTGCGGGTCGACTTTTCCCTGTCCAACCGGCAGGCCCGCATTGTGCGTGAATCACTGCACGCCTCCCAGTCGCGCACCGGCCTGCCTTCCGGAAGCGCTGCCGACAACCTGATGCAGGATACTCTGCAAGACCTTGTCAAACCTGTGGCCCGCAAGATCATTCAGGCCATTGAGGGCAAAAAATAATTCATGCGGATTCTGCACCGGCTCTTCACGGCTGCTCTGGCAGCCGTGCTGGCCGTGCTCACGGCAGGGCATGGGCCTTGGGCCGCTCCCCCTTCAGGAGAAGCGCCCCCTCTTCCCCCCCCGTTGCCCCTCGCCTCTCCGGCAAGCGCAACCGCGGCCTGCCCCGCTGCTGACCTGCCCCCGGAACAGGCGCGCATCTGCGCCGGTTCCGCAGCCCTGCTCGCAGCCCTGCGCACCGCAGCGCGCGCACTGCCCCCCAGCGCGGAAATTCGCATGAATCTGCCGGAAGAAGGCCAGCGCATGGCGCTGGCCGCGCAGTTGTATACCCCCCTTGTCCGCCACCAGGGAAAGGAATGCACGGTCACGCTTCTCGCGCGGCCCCATGCGCGCCAGACACTGAGCGAAAATCTGCGCGCGCCCCAGTTGCTGGCCGCGCGCCTTCATCTCCTGCGGGCAACGGAAAAACTGCTGGCAGAAGCTGCCGCGCTCCCTCCGCCGGTGCCCGGCGGCATTTGGCTCCGGCTTGCAGCGCGTCCGCCGGGAACGCCGCGACAGCCCCCCGAAGAAAGCCTGGCCGACCATCTGGAAGCTCTGGGCCTGGCGCAGGACGCGCTCTGCCGCTCTGATATCGGCTGGCTGACCACCCCCGCCTTTCTGCCCGTTCTGGAGCAGGCCGTGCGCAAACTGACGGACAATGCTCTCCTGTTTCTCCTTCTGGCCGAAGCCCAGTTGCAGCGCGACATGCCCCTGCAATGCGCAGCCTCCTGCACACAGGCCCTGCGCCTTGATCCGGCCATGAGCCGTGCCCGCTATATCCGCTCACTGGCGCACTGGCGCCTGCAACAGCCAGCTCTGGCCGAGCAGGACCTGACAGCATCGCTGGAAGATACCCTTCCGGACCTGGAAAAAGCCCGCCGCCTGCGGGCGCGCGGAGCCCTGCGCTTGCTGCGCCGCGCCGATGCCGAGATGTGCCGGGATTTTGCCGAAGCCTGCGCGCTTGGAGATTGTGAAGGCATGGTCCAGGCCCGCTCGCGGGGGCTTTGCCTGCCAAACAGTGAAAATACCCCGCGCAGAAGCATGGAGGAAAGGCCGTGAGCCGCACCCCTCTTTTCAAGGTTTACGGCCACATCCATCCGGTGGACGTTGCGCTGTATGCGGGGCTGGAGCGCATCTGCTCCTCGGCCCTGCCGGATACGGAAGATATTCCCGTGCTGGAAAAAGACGGGGATATGGCCCGCATTTCCTTTGAAGGCACATATTTCCCCGATGCGGAAGCCCTGGATTTTCTCTCGGCCCGTCTCGGGCCGCTCCATCAGGGCAAGCTGGATATTCTGGATATGGACGGCTGGCGCATGACGCGCCATGTCTTCCGCGACGGGAGCATCCAGAGCCGGACCGTGCCGCTGAACCACGTTCTGGCGCATTCCGGCTTGTGACCGGGTTTTGCCGAAGAAGGGGCAAAGCCGCGCCCGAAAAGATTCAGCCCCGGGGCCAGTTCCGGGAAGCCAGCGTCAGGCCGTCGTGCCGCACAAGAAGGCATGCGCAGCCGGGTTGCGCGTCCGCCAGGGCCAGGGCCGCAACGGGCGGCATGACAGACAGGGCCGTGGCCAGCGCGTCCGCAGTGGCGCAATCGGGTGCAAGCACTGTGGCGCGCGCCTGCGCGGCCTCGCCGCCCGTGGCCGGGTTGACCAGCCGTCCGGAAGCGCGGGGCGCTCCTGCGCGGGAAATGCCCGACGTTGCCACAGCGCCGCCTTCGGCCAGCGACAGCACATGCAGCCGCCTGCCGTGGCGGTGCGGATCTTCCACTCCGATGCGCCAGGGCTGTTTGTCCTGCCTGCGGCCCCGGACCACAATGTCCCCGCCGGCATCAATGCAATGGTCGGGGCAGCCCGCCGCCGTCAGTTCCCGTGACATGGCATCGGCAATGTGCCCCTTGGCGATGCCGTCCAGAGTGAGGGCCATGCCCGACCGCCGCAGCAGGATCCCGCCGCCGGAAAAATCCACGTGCTCCATGCCCACCAGCGGCAGAGACCGGCGCACCAGTTCGGGCTGTCCGCTTTCCGCCGCCCGCACCAGAGGCAGAACCGTGGGGTCAAAAGCTCCGGACGTCACGCGGTGCATGTGCCGGGCTTTTTCCAGCACAGCGGCCATCGCCGGAGGCACATCGCCCAGACGGCCCTGCCGGTTGAGCTCCGCCAGCCGCGCATTGCCGTCAAAACGCGTCAGCACGCCTTCCAGCCCGCGCCCCACGGCAAAGGCGCGCTCCACCGCCTCGCTCCCCGTCCGGCGGTCAGTACCGGCCACGATAATGCTGACCACTGTTCCCATGAACAGGGCAGTTCTGGTCAGGCTGCGCTCCTGCTCCATCTCCCCGGCCGGGGCCGCCGCTGCGGAAAGAACGGACAATACCGGCCCCGCGCCCAGCAGTCCTCCTCCGGCCAGCAGGCTTTTCAGAAAAAAACGACGGTTGCAGCTTTTTGCCATGGTCCCTCCATCCCGGCTTCAACGGCCAGCCACTGCTTCTTCCGGATACGCGGCATCGGCCGGAATATGGCCCGAACAGTGCTCGCACAGCATGTCCGCCCCTGTTTTGCGGCGGAAAATATCTCTGCCGCAGGAAGCCACGCAGGCAAAAGCGCACTCCTCGCCGTAAGAGAGGCACAGCTTGTGGTCAATGACAATGCGGTCATCCTCAAGGCTCACCGCCTTGGCCGGGCAGGCCTTGATGCAGCGCAGGCATTTGATGCAGCCCACCTTGCAGACATCGCTGACAGCACGCAGCTTGTCTCTGGTATTGCAGATCACCCCCACCCGCGCCCGCAGGGGGGCCAGTTGCAGCACCCCGCGCGGACAGACAGACACACAGGTTCCGCAGCCCGTACAGCGCGTTGTGTCCACCACCACAAGCCCTTCTTCCAGATGCATGGCGTCAAAAGGGCATACCTGAACACAGTCGCCGTATCCCAGACAGGAAAACGCGCAGGAGTCCGTGCCTCCACGCATGCTCGAAACCGCTGCGCAGGAAGGCATGCCCTGATAGTCGTAGCGCAGCCCCACCTGGCCGCCCAGCTTGTCGCAACGGCGCAGGGCAAACAGGGGTTCGGCATCGGCAACGGTTTTCCCCGTCAACTCCCCCACGGCAATGCTGATCGCCGCCCCGCCCGCACAGCATTTGTTGGCAGGGATGTCGGGATCGTTGACCACAGCGACAGCGTATCCCTCGCACCCGGCAAAACCGCAGCCGCCGCAGTTGGCACCGGGCAGGGCATCCAGCACGGCCTCCACGCGCGGATCCTCCCTGACGTAAAAAACGCGGGAAGCCACGGCCAGCACGACAGAAGCCGACAGACCCAGGGCGAACAACGTCAAAATGGATACAGAAACCATAGTACCGTCCTTGCCGAAAACAGTCCCGCACGCCAGGGGCTGCCCCGTCACTCCGTCCGCAGCAGGGGAGGCCCTCCCTTGCGCGGCCCGGCAGAAGGGCTATCCCATGCCCTTGAACCCCATGAACGCCAGAGACATGAGCCCCGCCATGACCAGAGCCAGCGGAGTCCCCGCCATGGCCTTGGGCAACCGGCAGGTGTCCAGCCTTTCCCGTATGCCGGCCATGAGCAGCAGGGCCAGGGTGAATCCCAGACCATAGGCCAGCCCCCAGAGCATGCCCTCTCCCAGACCATAACCTTCGCGCTGCACAAGGATGGCCACGCCCATGACGGCGCAGTTGGTGGTGATCAGGGGCAGAAAAATGCCCAGAGCCGCATACAAAGGCGGCATGACCTTTTTCAGAAACATTTCCACAAATTGCACAAGAGCCGCAATAACAACAATAAAGACAATCGTTTGCAGATAGGAAAGATCAAAAGGATCCAGAACGTGTTTCTGCATCAGCCAGGTGCACAGCGTGGCCGCCATGGTGACAAATATCACGGCACCGCCCATGCCCAGGGCCACTCCCCGCTCACGGGAGCAACCCACATACGGGCAGTTGCCCAGATACTGGGCCAGCACGATATTGTTCACAAAAATGGCGGAAACAAAAATGGCGAGAACGTCCATGCCTTTTCCTTGCCGTATCGGCGGCTTGCCCTGCCGGGCCTGCTAACCCTCTTTCCCGTCCTGCCGGATGACCATGCATGCCCCGCAGGCACCGCACTGCACGGGCGCTTCTGCCTTTTTTCCCTGCCGTGCCGCCTGCCGGACATTGATCACGTTCATGACCGCAAGAATAAGCCCCAGGCAGATGAATGCTCCCGGCGCCTGCACCATGATGCGCAGCGGCTCGAAATTGCTGCCCATGATCTGGTACCCGAAGCAGGTTCCGTTGCCCAGAATCTCGCGCAACGCGCCCAGAAAGGTCAGCGAAAGGGCAAAGCCCATGCCGATGCCCAGGCCGTCGGCAATGGAAGCGGCCACTCCGTTTTTGGCGGCAAAGGCTTCGGCCCGCCCCAGAATGATGCAGTTGACCACAATCAGCGGCACAAAGATGCCCAGCCGCTGGTACAGTTCATAGGTATAGGCCTGCATGAGCAGTTCCACGGCAACCACCAGCGAGGCCGCGATGACGATGAAGCAGGCGATGCGCACTGTCTTGGGAATCACCGTGCGCACCATGGAGATGAGCATATTGGAGAGCACCAGCACAAAAATCACGGCCACTCCCATGCCCAGGCCATTGTCCGCCGAGTTGGTGACGGCCAGCGTGGGGCACAGGCCGAGCAACAGCCGGAAAGGCGGCAGTTCCTTCCACAGTCCCTTGGTGAATTCGGCCATGATGCTCATTGTTTGCCTCCGGAAGCGGCCTTCCCCCAGGCCGCCAGAATCTCCGCCTTGAGCGCCGCATAGTGCCCGGCCGCCCTGTTCACCGCCTCCACGGCTCCCTGCGACGAAATGGTCGCCCCGGAAACAGCGTCCACCGCGCCGCCGCTGTCCTTGAGCCCCACAGGGAGCTTCTGCGCGGGAAATTGCGCGGTAAAGCCCGGCTCCGCAATGCGCATGCCGAGCCCCGGAGTTTCCTTGAGCGTGGTGACGCCGATGCCCGCCAGGCTGTCGTCAGCAATATTGAATCCCACCATGACGCCGATGGGGCCGCCGTAGCCCTTGCCTGCGGCTTCCAGCGCCACAGCGGCCAGTTCCCCCCCGCGCATCACGGGAAAAACCGTTGTTTTGCCGCCGTCAGGCAGGCCGAAAACCCGCCTGTCGGCAATGGGCTCATTGTCCGCGTCAGGGAAAACGCCCTCCAGCGCGGGCCCCTGCACATAGGTCAGCACCTGCTCGTCAATGCCGGACGCCGTGACCATTTTCAGATAGGACAGGGCAAATCCCGAAAGCCCGCACAACACCGAAAGCACCACGACCATGCGCGCCACGTCTTTCACGGCAGCCGCCCTCCAAAAGGTTTGGGCCGGATCATGTCAAAATACGGCGTGAGCAGATTGGCCAGCAGCACGGCAAAGGGCACGCCGTCAAGCCACACGCCGTATTTGCGGATGGCCATGGTCAAAAAGCCTGCCAGCAGGCCGTACAAAAACATGGGCAGGGGGCGCAGGGGCGTGGTGCCTGTGACTGTGGCCAGAAAAAAGCCGCCCAGCACGGTTGAGCCTGTGCACAGATGGAACAGGGGAGAAGCGTTTTGGGCGGGGTCTGTCATCTGCAAAAGAGCCGCCATGCCGACGATTCCCAGAAAAAAACCGAAGGGAATCTGCCAGCGCGCAGCACCGCACCCCACCAGAAAAACGCCTCCCGCGCACAGGGCCAGCACCTGCCCCGCCCCAAGACCGTTGATCTGCCTGCCCAGCAAAAGATCGGAAAGGGGCAGGGACGCTGCGGCATGCGCGCCAAAAAATTTCAGGCGCACAAGGGGATCAACAAAGGCCGTGTCAAGCTGCGCCGCATTGGGGTCCATGAGCAGGGGAAAGGACACCGCCAGCACAGCCCACCCCACCAGCGGAGCACAGACGGGGCTTGCCCCCAGACCGCCGAAAAACATCTTGCCCAAGGTGATGCAGACCACACTGCCCAGTACCGCCAGCCACCAGGGCGCGGCTGCGGGCAGCAAAAAGGCAAACAGCAGGCCGGAGCAGACCGCGGTCAGGTCATCCACCGTCTGCTCACGCCCCATGAGCCGGACGCACAGGGCTTCTGTGGCCACGCTGACGGCCACACAGAGGGCCATGACCCTGGCGGCGGGCAATCCCCAGTTCCAGATCGCCATAACCACAACGGGCAGACAGCCCGCCAGCATGTACAGACTGAGCGTGCGAACGGTGCGGCCGCAGTGCCAGTAGGGAGGCGTGCTCATGGCCAGCAGGACAGAACCGGATGCTGTGGCGGACATCAGGCGTCTCCTTGTGTTGCGGCAAAGGGTTCCCGCAATGTTTTGCGCAACTTGTTCTTGGACAGGCGGATATATTGCAGCACAGGTCTGCGCGCGATGCACACATAGCCGCAGAGCCCGCACTCCAGACAGGAGTCGATATGCTCCTCACGGTTGCGCGGGTGCAGGGCAAATTCCGCATTGCGGCTGAGCATGCCCGGGCTGAGCCGCGCGGGGCAGACAAGAACACAGGCTCCGCAGTTGATGCAGGGGCTGTGTCCCTTCATGGGGGGGATGGTGCCCGCCTCCACCACAAAAACTCCGGTGGTGCCGCGGGTCACGCTGCGGTCGAGCCTGTCCAGGCTTTCCCCCCGCAGGGGGCCGCCGCGCACCAGGGTATCGCCGGGCTTGAGATCAATATGGGCAAAGTGCAGCAAATCTCCCAGCAGGCTGCCCTCCCGCACGATATAATTGCCCGAGTGGTCGCGGCTGCCTATAGTGAGCACGGTTTCCACCAGAGGATAGCCCGTTCTGACTACACGGCCCAGGCTCCATACGTTGTGCAGCCCCACGATGCCCACATCTGCGGGATTTTCCTCCCCGGTCACGGCCTTGACCACCAGAGCGTCAATGCTGGCGGGATAGTGCGCTGCAACATGCACCACCTGAACATCGTTGAGCCGCAGGCGCAGCTCCTTGGGCGCGGCCAGCACGATCTCTCTGGCCGGAGAAAGCCTGCGCAGCATTTCCAGACCCGCGCGCAGCGTTTCCTGATGGGTCAGGAGCATGGGTTCGGCCCAGGTCACTCCGGGGTCGGGGTTCAGCCCGTTGATGATCAGCTTTTCACAGTCCTGCCCCAGAGAACGGGTGTTCACGCCCAGAGTCTTGAGCAGCATCGCCAGTTCGGCCCCCCTCTGGGGAGCGGACAGCAGATCCTGTTTTTCCACACCCGCCGCCAGAGCGCGCACGTCTTCGCCGGGTTCCGCCGCATCCAGAAAGATGCTGCGCTCGTTGATTTCGGTCACCACGCCGAAAATGGGCGCAAAGACGTTACCCCGCACGGGCGAGGGGTGCGTTGCCAAAAGCATGTACGGATAGACCATGCTTTTTTTGACAACACCTTCGACCAGCGTACAGCCCTCCCGGTTCAGCCGCACACGCCGGGGTTCGGGGCCGACGCTGAAGCGTTGCCTGACCCCGTACAGCAACTGGAAACGGGGGTCGCGGATTATCTGGAAAACTTCCTTCATCCCCGCCTCACTTTCCTGTATGGCACCGGGCGCAGGACTGCTTGCCGTATGGCCCCTTGCCTGTTTTTTCGTGACAGCCCATGCACTGCCTGTGGAAGGCGTCCATCCGTCCCGGCACCAGCTTCTGCGCTTTCTCCGCATGACAGACGGCGCAGTCGACATACAGGGGATTGAGCGTGACAATGCCCTGTTGCGGCAGTTTTTCGCGCACAGGACGGACAGTATGGCAGGAGGCGCAGCCCCTGGCTCCGGCCGCGAACATGTCCTCATGGCAGGAAACACACCGGGCGTGCACGGCATCGGCCAGGTTGGGGGCAACACCCTTTTCGGTTTTTTTGCCGGAAGGCGCTCCGGACTTGTGACATCGGGCGCAGTTCTGGGGCTTGTCTTCAATACTGGTGTCGCTGTGGTGACACTCGGTACACTCCAGGCCCAGTTCGGCATGGTGTTTGTCATGTCCCCACTTTTTGGGGCCGCCCTCAAAATGGTGACAGGTGGCGCAGGAGGCATTGTCGGCAAAGGCAGCCACGTGGCTCTTCCTGAACGCTGCGTCAAAAACAGCGCCGTGGCACTTGCCGCACTGCTGCACGTCTTTGCGCAGAGCAGGGCTTTCGTGATGACAGGTCTGGCACGGGATATTGCAGGCGGACACGTGAGCGGCATGCTCAAAAATCACAGCCCCGCCCGCATTGGGCAGAAGGACACGCCGGGGCTGGTCCTCGCTCGGGCGGGGCAGGCTGTACCCCAGTGCGGCCACCACAGCCAGCACAACCGTCAGCACGGCAACAGGAAGGTATCGTTTCTGCACCATCGCCCCCTTGGTTTCCGGGAAGTCGGGTTTATGGCCCAAAAAGCATACCGGCCCAAGCATGCCAGACTTTTCCGACCTTGTGAAGCCCTGTTCACATATTCACACCCTCCCCGCAGGAGTATTGCCTTTTTGTATTTTGTGACAACAGCAAAAAACACGTTCTGCGGCAGCGCACGAGCCGCTCAGGGACGCGGCGCTGCCGCCCATTCTTCGCGCGCAATGCGCCACTGCCCGCCGTCATGGCGCAACAGCAGCGTCTTGGTGCCCCGGTCATTATGGCCCGCGCTGTCCTCGTAAAATTGCCCCATGTCCGCGCGCAGACCGCCAGCGTCCACGGTCAGCCGCAAGCCGGAAAGCTGCACCTGGGCGGGACGAACCTTGCCCCAGAGCTTCTTTTTCTGGGCACGGACAGCCGCAATGCCCCTGCGCCCCTGCTGCACAATGTCCGGCGTGTAAAAGGCCATGTATCCGTCCAGATGTCCCGCCTCCCATGCCTTGCGCCAGGCCTCCAGCATGACGCCGACCTCGTCGCTCACCCTGTCCAGATACTCGGCGGAAAGACCCCTGTCTTCCGGCTGAAAGCGCGCGGCCACGATACGCAGGGCACCGTCCCGGCCCTTGTGCCACCACAGGCGGTTCACGCCCTGCTCCATCCTGCCCGGCAAGGCCACAAGCATATCGCTGCTGCTCACCGCCAGGCCGTTCTGAACCTCTATGGCGGGAGCGCGGCTCACCACATGCAGCCAGGGAGCCTTGAAGCGGCGCTCCATCTCCTTCCACATGGCGGCATGGCTTTCCCCGCGCGGCGCGTCCTTGTGGCGGCCGTACTCCTGCCGGTCATAAAAGTCCGCCAGTTCCGGAGAGCGACGGGCCAGAGCCGCGTCCCAGTCTCGCACCCTGCTTTCCACAGCCGCGCGCACCTCGGGGGTCAGGAGCAGGGGCGCGTCTTCGGCAACAGGCTCTTTTGCAGGCGGCGCGGCTTCCACAGGCGTCCGTGCGGCTTCCGGAGAAGGCGGGGCTGCGGGGGCCTCCGGCTCGCCGCCGGCAGGGCCTTCGGCGGGAGGTGTGCCCCAGTTCACTTCCGCAGGCGGAGCCACAGGACGCGAGCGCGGCACCAGCGGATCGCTGACCGCGGCCAGAAGTTTTTCGTCCGCAGCCTGCTGCTGTTGCCCTGCGGGCGCTGCGTCCCCGGCTTTTTCCGGCATGTCCAGCCGGGGCGGCAGGGGCGCTTCGGCGGCGGCATCGCTGGCCTGCGGCGGCCGCGCTTCGGCCACCAGAAGCCCTTTCTGGAAATCCGCCTGCATGCCCAGATTGCGTGGCGTCCACTCCATGCCCACAATGCGGAACGCGCCGTCCTTGCCCTTTTGCCAGTACAGTCTGCGGATTCCTTCCGTGGACAGATTGGAGGCGGTATAAAACTGCTCCGCCCAGGTCACCCAGTAGCCAGGGCCTTCCAGAACATGGATTTTTCTGTTGTAGATATTGATGAAGTCGAGAATCTTGAACAGACGTTCCTTGTTCAGCCGGAACGCCGCAAAGCTCTCGGGCATGGCCCTGGTATAGGCCTCGGCATCATAATACCCGAACATGGCAGTGGAACGCGCCGCCCAGGCCTGACTCCATTCGTGCATGAGGCGGCGCAAATGGGCGGCGGAGCCGCCGTCGGAGCGGGAAAGATGCTGCTCGTCCAGCGTTTCGGCCAGCACCACGGCCGTACCGGGCACAAGATCCGGGCCGACTTCACCGATATCGCGCAGGCCGATGGCCACACAGCCGCGGGTGGAGTAAGGTTCTATGCCGAAACCCTTGCTGTGGATCCAGATGCCGTAGCCGGTCTTGCCCCGCAACCTGTCCACCGGGTTGGGGTAGTTGAGCGTGTAGGCAATGCCGCCGTATTCCTTGAAATCCAGCCCCCCGGCAATCTTGTAGTCCACAAAGTAGATGCCTTCAGGCGTGCGCAGGTCATTGCGCGCCTGCTTGTCGCCCGTCACCTGCCCTGTGGCGCAGTTGTAACGGTATTTGAGCTTGAGGGGGCTTTTTTTCTCGTACAGCAAAAAGGTCTGACGGGCCTTGTCCACAGCCACCAGACGGGGCGGAAGATCTTCGGAATGCCGCAGAGGCTGCCAACTGTCCGCCCAAAGATGCGTTGACCAGATATGCGCAAAGACAAGCTGGCAACAAAGAAACAGCACCAAAGCCATGCCCGGCGCACGTCGGGCGCGCTCCGAAAGCGCACCCCGAAACGCGTAGACGAGCCTAGCGCGCAAGAGCCACCAGTTGGGCACGGGTAAAAAGTGCATGCAGTTCATAACCCGCTTCACGCAGTTTCTCCCGCCCGCCTTCTTCCCTGTCCAGAATGGTGCAGACACCGGCAATTTCCAGGCCAGCCCCGCGCACCCTGTCGCAGGCCTTGAGCAGGGAGCCGCCGGTGGTCACCACATCCTCCAGCATGACCACACGGTCACCGGCGGAAAAATTGCCCAGCCCTTCCACAAACTGCCCGGTTCCGTGCCCCTTGGCCTCCTTGCGCACCAGCAGGCCGTCCAGCGGCCTGCCCTGCTGGTGGGAAATAACTGTGGTGGCGGAGACCAGAGGATCCGCGCCCATGGTCATGCCGCCAACACCCCTGATATCCATGTCCTTGAGCAGATGCGCAAAAAGCGTGCCGATGAGCCATGCCCCCTCGGCGTGCAGGGCTGTTACCCGGCAGTCGAAATAATAGTCGCTCCTGCGGCCCGAAGCCAGCACGAAGTCGCCTTCGCGATAGGATTTTTCCACCAGCAGGCGCGCCAGACGCCGCCTGAGGGTCTGGATGTCTTCATCGGTCGGGGTCATTGGCCGTCTCCGTGGGGTTGGCTCTCCGGCGCATGCCGGAAAACACGCTCATAAATCGCTTCTTCGTATTGCAGATAGGAAGCGGGGTCAAAAAGTTCCCCCAGGTTTTCCCCGCCCAGACGCGCGCACATGTCCCTGTCGCCACGCACCAGATCGGGAAAGGGCTTCCGGCTCTCCCAACTCTGCATGGCCAGAAGCTGCACGGCTTCGTAAGCTTCCTGCCGGGGCATCCCGGCGGCAATGAGCGCCGTGAGCACCCGCTGGGAAAAATACAGCCCGTAGGAGCGTTCCATGTTTTCACGCATCCGCTCCGGCTTGACCACCAGATTTTCCAGAAGGCGCGTCAGGCGCACAAGCATGTAGTCGGCCAAAATGGTGGAATCGGGCATGATGACCCTTTCCACCGAGGAGTGGCTGATGTCGCGCTCGTGCCAGAGAGCCTGGTTTTCCAGCGCGGCCAGGGCATTGGAGCGCAAAAGGCGGGCAAGGCCGCTCATGTTTTCGGCGGATATGGGGTTTTTTTTGTGCGGCATGGCCGAAGAACCTTTCTGCCCCTTGCCGAAGCCTTCTTCCACTTCCAGCACTTCCGTGCGTTGCAGATGCCGCAGTTCCACGCACAGCCGCTCCATGCCGCCGCCCAGCACGGCCAGAGCGCTGAAAAACTGGGCGTAGCGGTCGCGCTGCACGATCTGCGTGGAGTGGGGATCAACGCCCAGCCCCAGAAGTTCCAGCGCGCGCTGCTCCAGTTCGGGCGAAAGAAATGCGTAGGTTCCCACAGCGCCGGAAATCTTGCCCACGCGCACGCTTTCGAGCCCTGAGCGCACACGCTCCCGGTGGCGGACAAATTCGGCATAGAATCCGGCCATTTTCAACCCGAAACTGGTGGGTTCGGCATGGATGCCGTGGGTACGCCCCATGCAGAGCACGCCGCGATAGCGCGCCGCCAGATCGCGGAGCGCGCGCAAAAGCCCGTCAATGTCCGCAAGAATCAGCTTTCCGGCCTGAACCAGCAGCAGGGCATTGGCCGTATCCACAATGTCCGAGGAGGTACAGCCCAGATGGATGTGCCGCGCGTCGGGGCCGACTTTTTCTTCCAGAGAGGTCAGAAAGGCGATGACATCATGGCGCGTCACTTCTTCAATGGCCAGAATGCGCTCCACATCCACCACGGCCCTGTCCCTGATGTTCTGCACAGCCTGCGCCGGGATGCGCCCAAGTCCGCTCCATGCCTCACAGACGGCCAGTTCCACGTCAAGCCAGGCCTGATAGCGGTTTTCCAGCGTCCAGATACAGCCCATTTCCGGGCGGGTATAACGCTCAATCATGGCTGCCTCCTCCGGCGGATGCCGATGTTCCTCCCGACGACACTCCGGCAGAAGCCCCGGCAGGCGGGGAGGGCGGCGGAACAGGGGCATTCCCGGCGGGCTTGCCCGCAGCCGCGGGGGCGCTGTCCGCCGTGCCCGCACTGTCCGCAGGCTTGTCTGCGGGTTTGTCCTGTGCGGCAGGGGCGGATCCGTCTTCGCTGATGCCCTTGCGGTAGCCGTAATCGCTCACATACCAGCCCCCGCCCTTGAGCACAAACGATGTCTGCGACATGACACGGGACGCGGGAGCGCCGCACTGCGGACAGGCCTGCTCCTCTGCGGCATCGTGCCCGCGCGTCCATTCCTCAAAGAGATGCCCGCACTGCGGGCACACATACTCGTAGATAGGCATACAAAAGCACAAAGAGCGGACGCAGGACGCTCAAAGAGACACCTGACCGGCTCTGGTTTTGCCTCTCTCCCGAAAAAGAGAGGCGCGGTGGCACATGAAAGTGGGGTCCGCCCGATCAGGCCTTCGCAGCCTTGGCCGCGGCCTTGGCATCACGGATGCTCTGCTTCAGACGCTGGGCGCGGCGCTGACGGCGGCGGTCAAGTTCTTTTTTCCGTTCGATTTTCTTGTGAGCCATGTTTTCCTCCAGATATGTTTGGACGCCAGAGTCGTCCTTGGGTAGTTCTTTTTTTTGCAAAAGTCCAGATGCGGGGCTGCGTCAGGCGTCAAAAAATCCGGTGGGACTGCCGCCAACGCGCACCTCGCAGGGCCAGAATCCCGCCTCCCGCAGCACGGTTTCCACCTGCTCTCTCCATGCGTCCGGCAGAAATTCCGCTTGCAACAGAGGTTCGGGCCGCAGGCGCAGGCGCAGATCCCCCAGTCCTCCTGCTGCCCCGCCAAGGCTTTCCAGCTTTTCTTCCGCACGGGCCAGCCGCAGGAGAAGATCTTCCCGTGGCGCAAGTCCGTACGCCAGCCGGGTCAAAAGGCAGGGGCGGGCGCGCTGATCGGGCCTGTCCAGACCTGTGCCCCGCGCGACCACGCGCACAACTTCCTTGGACATGCCCGCTTCCGCCAGCGGCGAACGCACGCCCCCTTCAGCCAGCGCCCGCAGGCCCGGCCGCAAAGCCAGCACATCATCGGCATTGGTTCCGTCGCAGAGCACTGCCTCCGGCCAGCGCGCCAAGGCCCGCCGCAAGGCTGCCACGAGCCCGCGCTTGCAGCCGTAGCAGCGCTGGCGGCTGTTGCCCGCCACTTCCGGCGCGGGCAGCGGATTGTAGTCCACAAGCAGCAGGTGCAGGCCGTGTTGCCGCGCCCAGGACTGGGCAAGCAGGCTCTCCTGCCGGGGAACGTGCGGCCCGTGGGCATGCAGGGCCACCACACGGCAACCACACAGCAAAGCCGCATGGCAAAGAAAACGGCTGTCCAGCCCGCCGGAAAAGGCCACCGCCACTTCCGGCAGATTTCCGAGCAAGGATTGCAGGGCAGCCGCCCGCTCCCGCGCCGCCACAGGCATGACGTTTTTTCCGGCCAGCAGCATCGCTTTCCGGATCTACCAGACCAGACGCACTTTTGCGCCGTGCGCGGCCATATGTTCCTTGCACTGGCGTATGGTGTACTGCCCGTAATGGACAATGGATGCGATGAGCGCCGCGGAAGCTCCCCCCTGGCTGACGGCTTCCAGCATGTGCTGCGGGCTTCCCGCGCCCCCGGAGGCAATGACAGGCAGCGAAACCGCGTCCGCAACGGCTCTGGTCAGGGCAAGCTCGTAGCCGTCTCTGGTTCCGTCGGCATCAATGGAATTGACGCACAATTCTCCCGCGCCCAGATCCTGGCAGCGGCGCGCCCATTCCAGTGCGTCCAGGCCGGTGCGCCTGCGCCCCCCGTGGGTGACAATTTCGTAGCCCGACGGTATTTGCGGGCTCACGGGCACGGCCAGAACATCCATGCCCACCACGATAGCCTGGGAGCCAAAGGCCTCCGCGCCCTGGCTGATCAGGCCCGGATTGCCCACTGCGGCGGAATTGACGGAAACCTTTTCGGCTCCGGCCCGCAAAACCGCGCGCATGTCCGCCACGCTGGCAATGCCCCCCCCCACGGAAAAGGGGATGAAGATTTCCTGTGCCACGCGCTCCACCACGTCCAGAAAAATGCCGCGCGCCTCGGCCGAGGCCGTGATATCGTAAAAAACGATTTCGTCCGCGCCTTCCTCATAATACCGGCGCGCACTTTCCACAGGGTCGCCGATATCCTCATTGCCTGCAAACCTGATCCCCTTGGTCAGGCGTCCGTTGCGCACGTCAAGGCAGGGGATGACCCGCTTACTGAGCATGGCGCGCCTCACAGTAGGCAAAAAAATTGCGCAGCACGGTCAGTCCGGGACGGCCGCTCTTTTCGGGGTGAAACTGGACGGCCCACAACCCGTCACGCCCGTGGACAGAACAGAATTCCCGCCCGTAGACGGTGACAGCCAGCACACAGGCGGGATCGGGCTGCGCGTAATAACTGTGCACAAAATAAAATTCCGCCTCCGGATCCAGACCGGCCAGCAGGGGGGACGGGGCTGTCGTCCGGATGCGGTTCCAGCCCATGTGCGGCACCGGAGCGGGAGATCCGTCCTCCTCGCGCATGTGGTCGTCAAAGCGACGGCATGTGCCCGGCAGCAGACCGAGCGTGATGGCGGCATTTTCTTCGCTGCTTTCCAGCAGAATCTGGCAGCCCAGGCAAATGCCCAGCAGGGGCTGGCCTGCATCCGCAATACGGCGCAGTTCCCTGTCCAGCCCTGTGGCGCGCAGCCGCTGCATGGCCTGCCCCGCAGCGCCCACACCGGGAAAAATCACTCCCCAGGCGCGGCGCAGCACGGCAGAATCGTCCGTAACGGCGCAGGGTATGCCCATATGTTCCAATGCGCGGCGCACACTTGTCTGGTTGCCCGCGCCGTATTCCACAATGGCCAGCATGACGTGTCCTTGTTGTATGGCGCCGCCGGTTCTGCCCGGAGCAGAGGCAGCATACGGCTTTCCCGCCGGGGAGGCAACGCAGGCCCGGCGTATCCCTGGAATTTTTTGTCAGCCGCGCACCTGGCGGCGCACCAGAAGATACGTCGCCAGTGTTGCAAGGCCGGAAGACGCGATGAGCAGTGCGGTGGAATGAAAAATGTCCCCGATGCCCGCCAAAGGCGAAACCACCGCTCCGACAAGGAAAGGAAAAAATCCCAGCAGTGCGGATGCGCTGCCCGCATGCCGCCGCCCCGCTTCCATCGCCAGCGCGGAAACAGCGGGCAGGATCACGCCGGAGCAGAACAGGAGCCCGAAAAATCCCGCCTCCACAAGGGCCACATGCGCCCGCAGGCTCAGGCACACAAAAACACAGGCCGACAGGACGAAAATGCCCCCGCAGCCTGCGGACAGCGATATTCTGTCGGCAAGCCTGCCGCCGATATGGGAGCCGAGGGCAAGGGCCGCGCCGTTGGCGGCAAAGCACAGGCTGAAGACAAGAGGGCTGACGCCGTAAAAGGTCTGGAAAAGAAAGGGAGATGCGGCAATATAGGCAAACATCCCCGCAAAGGCGAAAGATTCCATGAGCACAAAGCACATGAACAGAAAATTTCTGCACATTTTTCCGAAAACGCGAAAACTTGCAAAAATGCCCTCCTGCACGCGGTCTTCGTTGCGCAGCGATTCGCCCAGGCGCAGGCAGAGCGCAAACAGCCCCACGCCAAGCAGGGTCAGAAAGAAAAAAATTCCCCGCCAGTCCATATATTCAAGCAGAATGCTGCCCAGCACAGGCGAAACAATGGGAGCCATGCCGTTCACGGTCATCAGCAGGCCGAAAAAACGGGTCATTTCGCGCCCGCGATACAAATCCGCGGCAATGGCCCGCGAAATGACCACGCCGCCCGCAGCGGACAAACCCTGAATGCCCCGCAGCAAAACGAAGATCTCGATGGTGGGAGAAAAGATCAAAAGCACGGTGGCTGCGGCATAGGCCAGCAAAGAAAGCAGCAAAGGCCGTTTGCGGCCCCATTTGTCGCTGACAGGACCAAGCAGCAACTGCCCGGCGGCAAGACCGATCATGGCCGTTGTCAGGCTGAGTGCGTCATGGGCGCGCTGGTATGAAAAAATTCCGCCAGTTGCGGCAGTGCGGGCAAATACAGGTCAATGACAAAGGGGCCGAATGCAGAAAGTGTGCCCAAAAGAAGCGCCAGAGAAAATCTTCCGTGTATTGCGGACGCCATTTTTTATCTCGCAAAGGTGGAAAGGCTGCGGCAAGGCAGCGCTCCGGAACAGGGATGCCGCGCCGGACAGAAGCAGCGGAACAGACAAATCTCGGTAGCGCATGACGCGCACGCTGTAAACTCCCCGAGCCTGTGCCGAAAGGCACCTGCCTTTGGCACGGCGAAAAAAGTGATGACAACACTCATAATCACGATTATAAAAAAATCGTGATTATGAAAACTTCTCGTTCCGGCCCCGCCGAAAATGCTGCCCAACCCCGCTTTGCGCCGTCCGCACACTGCCCCGGCAAGGCCGGGATTCCGGAGGGAGGTTCGCATGCTTTTTCCCGCCGCGGGTATTGAATGCCATCCGCTGTTGCCGTTTTCCGTAGCCTTGGGCGTTTCCTTTTTCACTTCCATGGGGGGCATTTCCGGCGCTTTTCTGCTCCTGCCGTTTCAGATGAGTGTGCTCGGTTATGTCAATCCCGGCGTGAGCGCCACAAACCAGTTCTTCAACATTCTGGCCTGCCCGGCGGGGGTCTGGCGCTACTGGCGCGAGGGGCGGCTTGTCTGGCCCCTTGCGCTGACCGTGGCGGCGGGCACGCTGCCCGGCGTTCTGCTGGGCGCGCTGATCCGCATCCACTGGTTGCCCGACCCCCGGAATTTCAAAATTTTCGCGGGGCTGCTTCTGCTGTACATCGGCGGGCGCATGCTGGGCGGGCTTGGGCGAGACCGCGCACAGCGTGAGCGCGCAGCGGGATGCCGGAATGCGGACGGCACTCTGGCCGTCTGCCGTGTGCCCGTATGGAACACGTGCGCAATCGAAATTTGCTTTCAGGACCATACCCGCACGGCATCCACGCCGGGTCTGGCCTTCCTGAGTCTCGTGGTCGGCCTGGCGGGAGGCATTTACGGCATCGGCGGCGGAGCCATCATGGCGCCTTTTCTGGTTTCCTTTTTTCAGCTTCCGGTCTATATCACGGCTGGCGCGACGCTGCTGTCCACATTTCTGACCTCGGTGGCCGGGGTCACGTTCTACAGCCTGCTCGCGCCCCTCTGTCCGCACGTTTCCGTAGCCGCAGACTGGCGCCTTGGCATGTTGCTGGGCCTCGGCGGCATGTGCGGAATGTATCTGGGCGCGCGCTGCCAGAAGCATGTTCCCGCTTTTGCCCTCAAGGCTCTGCTGGCGGTCATGCTGCTCGGCCTTGCTCTGGCCTACCTCGGCCGCGCCCTCTAGGCCCGGCGCGTCGCGCCGCCGGACAAGGACTGCCATGAATACTGCTGCGCTGCCCATAGGCATTTTCGATTCGGGCATGGGCGGACTCACGGTTCTCAAGGAACTGGCGCAACGTCTGCCCCATGAAGATCTGCTCTATCTGGGCGATACGGCCCGCCTGCCCTACGGCACCAAGGGACAGGAAACCATTATCCGCTATACCCTCAAGGCCGCGCGCAAACTTGTGGACATGGGCGTCAAAATGCTTGTTGTGGCCTGCAACACAGCCACCGCCGCCGCCCTGCCCAGTCTGCGCGCGCATTTTGCGGCCATACCTGTTCTGGGAGTGGTGGAGCCGGGAGCGCAGGCCGCTGTTGCCGCCAGTTCCAACAAACACATTGCCGTTATCGCCACAGAGGCGACCATTGCCGGCGGCGCCTACCAGAAGGCCATTGCCCGCCTGTGCCCGGAAGCTGTCATTACCGGGCGCGCCTGCACCCTTTTTGTGCCGCTGGCAGAAGAAGGCTGGATGGACGGCCCCCTGGTGGAAGGCATTGCCCGCCGCTACCTGGAAGACATTCTGCCCCTGACCGGATGCGGAGAAAAAACACACAACGAGCCGGACACCCTCCTTCTGGGCTGCACGCATTTTCCCCTGTTGCAAGACGCCATGCGCAACATCCTTGCGCCACAGGTGCGCATTGTGGATTCCGCCGCCACCACCGCAGACTGTGTTGCCGCAGAACTCCGCCTCCGGAAAATGGCGCGCCCCACTCCCGGAGGCGAACACCGCTTTCTCACCACAGACAATCCTGCCCGTTTTGCCCGTACCGGAAGCCTTTTTCTGGGGCAAAGTCTGGCGGAAGGGCGCATATCTCTGGTGGATCTGTAGCATGCTTCCCCCGAGCATGCTCAATATACTCAATAAGTTCCATATAATACACACCAAACCCCGCATGCCGGGACAGACGCGGCGAAATCCTGTGCGGGATGCGGCCCTGTTTGAGAATGACGTGCTTTTTCATTGACATGCAACAACCACTGGCGTATGAACAGTCCTGTTCTGCCCGCATGATGCGCGGTTTTGTTCACGGTTCCCCTGCCAACGGGAATACGGGATGGTCCGGCTATTTCCTGCAGGACAGGAATACCCAAAAACTCTTTTTCACGGAGCAAAGATCATGACGAAAGCTGAGCTTGTTGAAAAAATTTATGCCAAAGCCAGCCTACCCACCAAGGCCAAGGCAGAAGAAGCTCTGGAAGCCGTGGTGGCCTCCTTGCGTGAAGCTCTGGCTGCGGGCGAATCCGTGACCTTTACCGGCTTCGGCAGCTTCAAGGTGGTTGAGCGCGCAGCGCGCAAAGGACGCAACCCCCGCACCGGCAAAGAAATCAACATTCCCGCCAGCAAGGTTGCCAAATTCACTCCCGGCAAGGGTCTGAAAGACGCCATCAAGTAGCGTATGCTCCAGAACGCGTACATCTATTTGGCGGAGAAAAATTTGACAGGGTCAGCGTTAGGAAAAAATCAGGCGCTGGCCCTGTTTTTGTCATGTCGGAATCAGGCCCCGCCCGCACGGATGAGCGTTCGGAAACAAAAGACGCCCCGCCGGAACCAGCCATGAATACCGCGCGCGCCACCACAAAACCGGACTGCGAAAAACGGCGTATCCTGAAAATCTTGGGAGCGCTCCTGTGTATTGCGTGCATGGAAACCGCACTCTACCATGCGCTGGCCTTGCCGGCGAGGCAGGGCCCGACCAAGGCCGCCGCCCTGTCGCCGCAGGAGACCCACGCCTACATGCGCGCCACAGCCGGGCTGCTCATTGTTGACGTGCGCAGTCGGAAAGAATTCGCCGACGGGCACTTGCCCGCTGCCGTCAATATCCCCCTGTATGCCTTTCCATCCCGGATAAAAAGCCTTCCCCATGACACGCCGGTACTGCTGCACTGTCAGTACGGCTACAGATCGCTTCAGGCCTACAAGCTGCTCAAACGCCTTCGTCCTGACATCACAGAAGTCAGATATGTGACAGGACGGGTGCTCCCGCTTGTTTCCTCCGCCAGTTCCGGCACGCAAAACCGCTGACCTGTCGGCGCCCTCTGCCCCGCGCGCATGGTCGGCCGCATGCCGGGTATGCCCGTTATTCCCTCATATCTTCCTTTTCCCTGCTTTCTTCCGCAAAAAAAAGAACCAGCAGAGCACTCCTGTTGCACGTTTCCGTCTTGCGCAGCAGTTGCCGGATATGCGTCTTGAGTGTGTTTTCGGAAATGTGCAGCCGGGCGCAGACAGCAGCGGTATCGCACCCTTCCAGAAGCAGCCACAGAACATCTCTTTCCCGTGGGGAAATGCCGTACTTCAGGGCAAAGTCCGCAACCCGGTCCGTCCGGCGCCAAACATTTCCCCTCACGGCCTGCGCCACGGCAAGGGGCTCTTCCCGCTCATCCGCATGGCCCGGTGCGGGCATGTTCACCATTCCCGACAGCGTAAGCGCATACTGGATGCGGGCGCTCACATAGCTGAACGCGGCGGTCAAAAACAGGCAGCCAGAGGCTACAGGCACTGTGCCCGGAAAGCTTTCCACTGTGCGGGATACTCCCAGAAAAGCCGCAAGCATGGTCACATAGGGCACAGCCGCAATCAGGCCCTTGCGGGGAGAATTTTTTCCGATCTGCGCAAAAACAAGAAGAAAATAGACTGTGGCAATGCCCCTGCAGGAAAGGTCTATGGCGTAAATGCTCCAGTATACGACCGTTCCTTCAGACACCACAATCAAAACCGGCGACAGGATGACCCCACCGATGCAGGCAAGCAGAATCCGCATGTCGGCCCCGTACCTGTCGATCAGAAGGCCTGCGATGGGATAGACAATCCATATGTAGAGGTGCACCTGGGCGGGGATGGGAAAAACCTGAGAGTGGATTCTGTAAAATGTGATGTCAACAAAGGAATCCAGCAGAAAAAAGAGCAGGGCGATGGTTGTCAGGTAACGCAACGAGGTGAGCGCCTGCCTGCTCAATCCTTCCTGCCCGTTGCTTCTTTCTCTTTCCTGCGGGGCCTGTTTCTCCCGGAACAGGCAGGCTGTCGCCGCGCCGCCTCCCGCACACTGGAGAACCAGCAATGTCCAGTGCATGGCCTCCACAGACAAGGGGAAAACGTACAGGAGCAGCCAGAAAAAATCTCCGCAGGCAAAGACAATGCCGACATGAAAGCCGGGGGAGGAACTGCGCGCGAAAAAGGCCTCCAGAAGCGGGGGCAGGAGCATTCCTCCCCAGAAGCAGGCTCCGCAAGTAAAAAAGGCATTGCCCTCCACCGCGCTCCCGGCCCACAACGCCGCGCTGATGAAGGTGAACAGCGCAATGCACAACGGAAAAAGGCGCTTGAGGGACTTTGTGGAGAAAAGCAGCCCGCCCAGCAGTATGCCGCCGCAAAATCCGGCAAGCGCTCCCTGAAGCTCAAAGGAGAGGCTTTCCCCTCCCCTCCCTTCCAGAAAAACCACAAACTGCGCCGCCAAAAGGCAGGCCATGCCCGCGCCGGACAGAAGCGGCAGCTTTTTTGCGCCTGACGCCATCAACTCTCCCGGATTTTTTTACCGGCACACAATAAAACCCATGCCTCCGCAAGGGTACCCTACGCCTTCCCCCGGCCGATGCCAAGAAAAAGGCAACAGCAATACCCCCGGTTGCCCGAACCAAGGTTCGGGCAACCGGGAAAGCCGCCTCTTCATGGCGTCTGCCCGGTGCGGGCAAGCCGCGCTCCCGGTCACTGCCGCATGGGCATGACGCCTTCGCACAATGCGCTGTTTACTCCAGATTGGCCGTGCCGTCGCCGCGCAGCGTGATTTTGCGCACACCGGTCAGGTCAAGGTTCTGCCAGTTCACCTGACCACCCTCACCGTCAACAGCGATGAGTTCCCAGCCCTTGGGGCTGCCGCTGATATTGATCTTCAGGCCTTCACCGTTGGCCAAGGTGTCGTCGCCCAGAAGATCCTTGGCGTCACCGCTGGAATTGGAATCCACGAGGCCCAGTTGGTGGATGGTGAAGCCCGTGCCGTTGGCGACAATGATTTCCTGGGCAAAGGCTCCGCCCACGCTGAAGGCACAAAGCAACAGACCCGCCGCAAAAGAAAAGAAAAAACGTTTCATGCGGTGCTCTCCATAAAACTGCTTGGGGGATAAAAATGTTTGCCGCCATGCCGACACTGTTATTCCGGCATGGCCTCCATGGCGTCCATGATGGTTTTGGAAGAATTTTGGGCGCAGAAGCTGCCAAGGTGGACTCCCAGCTTCTCCATCCACGCGTCGCTGATGAGGGTATTTCCGCTTTTTCCGCTCATGTAGCCATCAATCCACATTATCATCATGCTCATATGCTCTTTGGCGTCCAGAAACTCCTTGCAGGTAATCTTGGCCATATCCTGATCCGCGGCATGGCTTGCCACGGGAGCCCCACCGAGCATGGTGACGGCCAGAGCCATCAAAAGAAACTTTTTCATCGATTCCCTCCTGAATAATATGCAAACAGCCCGAGCATACGGCCCGGAGGACACAGCGATCCCGGCACGGCTCCCAGAGAGCTTTCGGCCAACGCTGCTGCTCATAGCCACAAAAAATCTACACTGCCAAGAACTTTTTTGTACATCACCCCCGACGCGCATTTTGGCTCTGCGCTCTCACCCTTCAGGATGATACTCCCCGAAAATCTTTTGCTGACAAGAAATTTTCAGCATATGCATCTGAGGGCAGAGACATATGCGCCGTTCTTTCAGGCGCAGCAAACTGATCGTACGAGCCTCCCACAGGGGAACCGGATTCTGGAAGGACGCCAGTTTGCGACGTTCGACAATAGCAGAGGTCCGCCCTTGCAGGTTGGCGAAACGGCGGCAGGCGAGCTATGGATCGCAGGAAACAGGTTTGTGGCTGTGCGCGACTGGCCGCTCACGGGTACACGCCCGCTGGCGGATAATTGCTTTTGGCAAAAAATGGGACGGTGCCACCCCGACGGCAGGGCTATTTTTCCACAGGAAAGACCAGGGCTTCATACCAGAGGAGACGGGCTTCAGAGTCTTGCCAAGCGCCTTGCGGCAGCCCGGCCTTGCGGCAGAGGTTTTCCAGATAGGCATGCCTGTCCCAGCCCTGTTCCACAGGAACCTGCGGCAGAAAAACGCCGCTTCTCCCACGGCAGGAGAGCACAAGGCCGTGGCGTCCCACCTGGATGGCATGGAGATCAGGGCAGGGCGTCAGTTGCCCCAGAACAGAAATTTCCAGATGAACCCCGGGCCACTCCTCCCGCGTCAGGGGGGGAAAGCGCGGATCTTCCAGGGCTGCTGCCCGTGCCATGCGCCAAACATTTGCATACAGGGGCTCCTGCCCCACAATGCTGCCGATACAGCCCCGCAGATTCCCGCCGCACGTCAGGGTGACAAAAGCTCCCAGATACAGGCGCAGTGCCGGTGTCATTCGCGATGCCTCCGGGGCGGGAGAAGACGCTCCCCCCAAGGCAGATTCGATGGATGCGCGGGCCAGACCGCCCAGCAGAGATTTTTCTTCGGCGGAAAGCTGAACGTCCGTCATGCTCCCTCCCAAACAAGAAATGCCACAACAGACGCTGCGGCATAACTTGTGGCGTGAACTGCAAAAGACCGTATTCTTGACGTCAGGCCGCTGTGTGCCCCGAAGGGAGCTTGGCGGCGCGGCTTTCGGAGCTCTGCGACAGGGGGAAAGCCTAGTCCTCGCCTTCGGCGTGCGACTGCTTGCCAGCACCCTTCAGGCCGTACATGGTGGTGGATCCGGAAGACCAGAACTCCAGAATTTCTTCGTTGACCAGAGCGGTCAGGATTTTCTTCACCTCGCGGGGGCCCTTGTCAGGGAAAAGATCGGTGAAGTCCTTGAAATAGAATTTGGACTTGGAGCCGGATTTGCTCTTCAGAAAATCAACGATAACGTCTTTTTCGGCAGCCATGGCGGTTTCTCCTGGCCCGGCGGCGCATTTCGCGCCGCCGGGGTTGAACATATGAAGCCTAGAACTTGAACTGCGTGCTCTGCCGCCACGTGTAGTAGGCGGGATCACGGAAGTCGTCAATGAGGTGGTGGGTGAACTCAAGACCGGTCAGCTTGAAGAAGGTTTCCCAGCCGATGCGTTCCGCCCAGTCGCCCAGGCGCTCGTACTTGTTGGCATTGGCTGCGTACACTTCAACAATGTGCTTCACGGTCTTGGTCAGGCTGGGCCAGCGGGGCGGTTCGTTGGGAATGTAGCCCACAACGACCTTGGAGAACTTGGGCATGGAAATGCGGTTGGAAACCTTGCCGCCCACCATGATGGCAATGCCGTCGCCCTCGCCGTCGGAAATGGGCAGTGCGGGGCACATGGTGTAGCAGTTGCCGCAGTACATGCAGCGGTCTTCCTTGATGGCAATGGAGTTCACCTTCTGCCCGTTGTGCTCCACCTTGGTGGGACGCACGGCGGCAGTGGGACAGGCGGCCACGGCCAGAGGAATTTCGCAGAGCTGGTCAGCCCATTCGTGGTCAACCATGGGCGGTTTGCGGTGGATGCCCACCAAGCCGATATCGGAGCAGTGCACCGCGCCGCACATGTTGATGCAGCAGGCCAGGGCAATACGCACCGGAGCAGGCATGCGCATGCTCTGGAAGTCCTCGAAAATGGCGTCCATCACGCACTTCACCGGGCCGGAGGCATCGGTGGCGGGGGTGTGGCAGTGCACCCAGCCCTGAGTGTGCACCATGTTGCTGATGCCAGCGCCGGTTCCGCCCACAGGGAACTTGAAGGACCCGCCGGGGAACTTCTGGCTGTTGAGGTCGTCCCGCAGCTTTTTCATGGCTTCTTCGCTTTCCACCATGAATTCCACGTTGTTGCGGGTTGTCCAGCGCAGATAGCCGCCGCAGTGTTTGTCGGCCATATCGCACAGTTCACGAATGTGGGTAATGGACATGGTGCGGGTGCCGCCCACGCGCACGGTGTACACCTTGTCGCCGTTTTCGGCCACATGCATCAGCACGCCGGGTTCCAGAATTTCATGGTAGAGCCACTTTCCGAAGTTCTTCTTGATGACCGGCGGAAAGTATTCGTCGTATTTGTGGGGGCCGATGTCGGTGATGCGGCCTTCCATCGGTTTCGCGGGATTGTATCCGGAAGAAATAAAAGCCATGTTCTTTTCCCCCTATGACTAGCGTTGATGGCGGTTGCGGTAAGCGGCAAGATCGCGCTCCCAGCCGCCGGGCACTTCTTCTTCCTTGAAGAAGATGTACGGGTTGGAACGCGGTTCCTTCACATGGTAGGCGGCGGCCGGAGTGTCGGTAACTTCCAGCAGTTTCTGGAAGGACAGGCGCTTCATGGTTTCACCCACGCGCTCACGGTTCTTGCCTTCTTCCATCCACCAGTCCCAAATCTTTTCGATAACTTCCTTGACGTCGTCATACGGGGCTTCGCAGGACACAAAGGGAACCAGCAGGGAGCCCATCTGCGCGCCGTCCACCACCGGAGCCTTGGCGCCCACCAGGATGCTCGCGCCACGCTCGTCACCAATGCGCAGAGCGCGCGGCATGGTGTTGATGCAGTGCATGCAGCGCACGCACTCGGCGGTCTTGACGGACAGCTTGGAGCCGTCCCACTTGATGGCCTTGGAGGGGCAGCGCTCGATGACTTCCTTCTGGATGTCGAACTTGCCCCAGTCGCGCCCGGCGTGCGCGCCGGCATTGGGGGCGAACTGCCCGGCAACATAGGCCTTCACGGCTTCCTGGTCGATCTTGATGTCGTCCTTCCAGGTACCCACAACGGCAAAGTCGGAGCGGGCCATGGCACAGACGCAGCCATTGGGGCAGCCGTCAAACTTGAACTTGAACTTGTAGGGGAAGGCCGGACGGTGCAGTTCGTCCTGATAGTCCATGGTAAGCTGGTAGCACATGTCCTGGGTGTTGTAGCAGGCAAACTCGCAGCGGGACTGACCAAGACAGGCTTCGGGGGTACGCAGGTTGGAGCCGGAACCGCCGAGGTCCACATTCATCTTGTGGGTGAGCTCGTGGAAAATTTCTTCCAGCTGCACGGTCTGGGTGCCCAGCAGAACGATGTCGCCGGTGGATCCGTGCATGTTGGTGATGCCGGAGCCGCGCAGATCCCAGATGTCGCACAGATCGCGCAAAAACTTGGTGTTGTAGTATTTGCCGGAGGGCTGGGCCACACGCATGGTGTGGAAATGCGCCACGCCGGGGAACATTTCGGGCTGGTCGCAGTACCGGCCGATGACGCCGCCGCCGTATCCGAAAACGCCCACGATGCCGCCGTGCTTCCAGTGAGTTTCCTTGTCTGTGTAGGAAAGCTCAAGTACGCCCAGCAGGTCTTCCGGGCTGTCCACGGGAATCTGGTAGTCAAGCCCTTTGGGATTTTTGGCCCGCATGGCCGCTTCTTGTTTGATGTCGGACACAAAGCTCGGCCAGGGGCCGCTTTCCAGCTGGTCCAACAGGGGGGTTGCATGTTTCGCCATTGCCATACCTCCACATGGTTTGTTGTAGCATGCGCCCACGCGTGACGTGCCGGTCAAACGGGCGGTCCGCGATCTTTCCGACGGTTCTTGCCGGACAAGGCAAGTGCCGCACTGCATCCCGTAACAGAGGGAAACACCGGGATCGCTGACAGACAAGCCTGATCCCGACCCTTCTGCCGTTCAGGCCGCAACGCGGTCATTTCGATCTATACACCGGATTCGTGATAAAGACAACCGGCACAGGCAGAATTGGCAAAATCCGTTTCCGTGTCCGCCAGACAAGGCTTTTGCATTCCCCACCGCTCTCCCGGAAAAATTTTTTTCACAACGAGATTCCGCTTCTTTTGTTCATTTTGGCGCAATCTGGCAACACCACCTTGGCAAAAAGGCCGATTTGGGCATACACTGGCGCCGTGCACAAGCAAAAATCCCTTTGCCGCGCCGCGTGTGCGCAGGGAATGCCCGTGCGAAAAAGACAATCCCGCGCAAAGGCGGGGCTTTGGCTGACCCCTCGCGCGCTTGTGCGCACAGAGGTCGGCTTTCCGGAAGGGAGAGAATGCAGGGATGAAAGACGAATTGGGCTTGTATTACCATCCGCAGGCAGGCAACAGGCTGGCGCGCGTTTATGTGCGCCGGGGGGCTGATGGTGAGGTGGAGTTCCGGCTTTGGCGGGCGGACCAGCCCGAAGTATGGGAGCGCCACCCCTGGATCAGCCTTTCCGTGGTGCGCAGCGCGGCCAGCCTGTACCGGCGGGAGCGCGATGCCGCGGCCAATCCTCTGGCGCTCTATGACATTGCCGTGGCCAAGGCCCTCCTCCAGGAGGACGAGGCGTGAAAGGGCGCTGGCTTTTCGGCGACAGGGATTGTCTGGTGCGCGATCTGGTGCGCGACTATTGCAAGGTATGCGGCATCCTGACCGATCAGCGCCGCCGCTTTGAGGCCGACGGAACCGTTTCCTTCACGGCACTGCGCTCCCTGCTGGGCGAAGCCATCCGCAAGGGGGTGTTCTGGCGTCTCAAGGATACGGCGCACCATCTTTTTCGCGGCAGTTCACGGGCCGCGGACACGGCCACAAACACGGTCACAGACGCCCCGCCGCACAACAGCGCCGAAAAAAACGCTCTGGGCGCGGTTATCGACTGGTGCGTGGGCTACGCCTTCCACGAATGCGTCAAACTCAGGGAAGACGCATTCCAGCGCCAGCACTACGCCAACCGCCTTGCGCAGATCGGACGGCTGGAACAGGTGGCTCCCGACATTTTCAACCCCCTGCGGGGTCTGGCCGGGCAAACCGGTGAAAGTTCCTCGCGCGAGCTTGCGCGCATCAGCCATGTGCTCGGTCACGGCCTGCGTGTTCTCACCCTCTACCTTGCCGGAGAAAACCTGAACCGCCCCCTGGCCCGCTGGCTGGTCTGTGAGGACAATCTGGCCCGCCAGGCCTTTGGCCAGGAATACGAAAACCTGCTCTTTTCCCTGTATGGCGAAAACCGGGAGCAGATGTATGTCATGGCAGCCAGGGATTTTCTCGATGCCGGGCGGCATGAACCCGCGCGGACAATGTTGCTGGAGGCAAAAGCAAAAGGTTTTCTGCAGGCGGAAGGCCAAGGTTTTCTGGCCCGTCTGGAAAGGGGAGATGAGGAGCCGGGTATGGGCATGTGCTCGGTATGCGACAGAAAGCACTGCCTCCCCGCCCTGTTCCGCGCCGGAGAAAACCGCCCGTGAAAAATATGCGCCGCTTCCTGATGCCGTGGTTGGCTCTCCTTGTGGGAGCGAGCCTGCTGGCCGGGTGCGGCGGGGGCTCCTGGCGGCAGGGGGGCATCGCGGGCACCAAACCCTATACCGTGCAGGGCAAAACCTACTACCCTCTCGCTTCGGCCCGCGGATTCGTGGAGGAAGGCATTGCCTCCTGGTACGGAGAAAAATTTCACGGCAAAACCACGGCCAGCGGCGAACGCTACAACCAGAACGCCATGACGGCCGCCCACAAACTGCTCCCCTTGGGCAGCAGGGTGCGCGTTACCCATCTGGGCAGCGGCCGTTCGGTTGTTGTGCGGATCAACGACCGCGGCCCCTTTGCCGGAGGCAGGGTGATTGATCTCTCGCGGGGCGCGGCCATGCGCCTGAACATGCTCCGGGAAGGGACAGCCCGTGTGCGCGTCCGGAGCCTGGACGCCGCAGACAAAAAGAGGGCTGCCGGCAGGCGGTAGATGCGCTGCGGCTACAGGTTTGCGGCGTACCAGTCCCCCGCCAGGCGCAGGCCCTGCCGCACGTCAAACTGCGGATCATAGCCCAGCAGGCTCCGGGCGCGGTCAATCGAGGCCAGAGAGTGGCGTACGTCCCCCGCGCGAAAATCCCGGTGCACGGGGGAGGCAGAAGCCGCTTCGGGCTTGTGACGCACGACTTCCTCCCTGATGAGGGCAAAAAGCTCGTTGAGGGTGGTACGCTGCCCAAAGGCCACATTGTACACCTTGTTGCGGGCCTGGTCCGGGGCCAGGCTGGCCAGCAGGTTGGCCTGAACCACATTGTCAATGTAGCAGAAGTCGCGGCTGGTTTCGCCATCGCCGTTCACATGGACGGTTTCGCCCTTGAGCAGGCTGGCAAACCATTGGGGAATGACCGCGGCATAGGCTCCGTACGGATCCTGCCGCTGGCCAAAGACATTGAAGTAGCGCAGGCCGATGGAGGAAAATCCGTAGCAGCGGTGAAAAACATCGGCATAAAGCTCGTTGACATACTTGGTGACCGCATAGGGCGAAAGCGGGCTGCCGATATTGTCTTCTTTCTTGGGCAGTTCGGGCGCGTCTCCGTAGGTGGAGGAGGAAGCGGCGTACACGAAGCTCTGCGCACCGGCATCGCGCGCGGCCACCAGCATGTTCAAAAAGCCCGTGATATTGCAGCTGTCGGAGAGCAGCGGGTCGTCAATGGAACGCGGCACAGAACCCAGAGCCGCCTCATGCAAAACGTGGCGCACATCGGCGCAGGCCGTGCGGCAGGTGTCGAGGCAGCGGATGTCGCCCTCAATGAAGGTAAAACGCTGCCAGGCGTCCCCCCCCACCAGATCGCGCACCATGTCCAGATTTTTCTGATGCCCGGTAAGAAAATTGTCCAGCCCCACGACCGTCTGCCCGAGACGCAGCAGGCATTCAAGCAGGTTGGAGCCGATAAAGCCCGCTACTCCGGTCACCAGCCAGCGCGCGGGTTGCGCGGCAAGGCGTTCGCTCAACTGTGCATAGGCGTTCATGTGTGCATCCTGTGGCAGAAATTTTGTGCGCGCCAGAGCGCGGCAGGCAGATAGTAGCCCCCGGCCCCTCGGCTTGTAAAGATTGAATCACCCACGCCCTCTCTTTTCAGGCGCATTGTATGGTGGTATTGTCCGCCCTGCGGGGATGGAGCAAAGGACAAGGCATGAAAATCGTTGTTTTGGGCAATCAGGTCAAGGCCATGCGCAACTTCTGGAGCGTCCTGATCCGGCAGATGCGCGGGGCGGGGCACGAGGTGGTCTGCTGCGCTCCTGTCGGTGACGCTGTATCCCGAACGGCGCTGGAGGCGCTGGGCGCACGCCTGGAGCAGTATCCTCTGGACCGCAAGGGGCTCAACCCGGTGCGCGATCTGCAAACACTGGCCGCGCTGTTGCGCTTTTTCCGGCGGGAAAAGCCCGACCTGCTTTTTGCCTCCACCATCAAGCCCGTCATTTACGGCTGCCTGGCTGCCCGCGCTGCGGGAGTGCCCCACATCTACGCCACCATCACGGGGCTGGGCTATGCTTTTGAGGCCGACACCCCGCTCAAGAAATGCGTCAACCGGCTGGGGCGCCTGCTGTACCGCGCCGCCCTGTCCGGGGCCGAAGGCGTGTTTTTTCAGAACGACGATGACCGGGAAATTTTTTTTCGCTCCGGCATTCTGCCAAGGACAGCCCGTGTGCTCAAGGCACGCGGCACCGGTGTGGACACAGCCCGCTTTGCCCACGCGCCCCTGCCCGGTTACAGCCCGGATGGCCGCGGACGGATGGACTGCCCGCCAGTTTTTCTGCTGGTGGCCCGCCTGCTGGAGGCCAAGGGCCTGCACGAATATGCCGCCGCCGCACAGGAGCTCAAGAGCCGCTATCCCCAGGCCCGCTTCCAGTTGCTGGGGCCGCCGGAGCAGGGGCTGGGCAGCGTCAGCCTGGATCAGGTTCGCGCCTGGCAGAAACAGGGCATTGTGGAATATCTGGGAGAAACCGCCGATGTCCGCCCCTATGTGGCGGCCGCCCATGTGCTGGTGCTGCCTTCCTGGCGGGAAGGCACCCCCACATCTGTCATGGAGGGCATGAGCATGGGACGGCCCGCGGTGGTCACGGATGTGCCGGGCTGCCGCGAAGTTGTGCGCAACGGCGTCAACGGGCTTCTGGTACCTCCGGGAGATACGCGGGCCCTTGCGCAGGCCATGGAAAGTTTTCTTGTGGATCCGGGTGCCATCGCCCGCATGGGCCATGCCGGACGCCAGATGGCCGTATGCGAATTTGACGCGGAGAAAGTGGCCGTCGGCATTCTTGAAGACATGCGCGTGCCCACGCGCGAGGACTCTCTATGATCAGCAAATACCGCATGGCACTGTTGCAGGTGCTGGATGTTTTTTGCCTTCTGCTGGCCCTGTCCCTCACCAGCCTGGCGACCATTGAGCCGGGCCTGAGCATTTTTCAGGACTATACGGGCGCGACCCTGTTCACCTTTTTTTTCTACATGCTTTTTTTCTATATCCTCAACGCCTATGCCGTGGGAACAGAGGATTTTCGGGAAACCACGGGACGGGTACTGGTGGCCTGCATTCTGGGCATCATTTTTTCGGCCACAGCTTCCTACGCTTTCCAGCATTGGCGGTTCGACCGTGAAACCAGCCTTGTGCTTTTTGCCCTTTCCTTTGTTTTTTCTCTCGGCTGGCGCTGGCTGTACCGCCTCAACGCCCACAGGCTGACCCATCCCCTGCGCGTTCTGCTTGTGGGCGTTGACCGTGCGGGCAAGGTACGCCAGCTTCTGGCCGAAGGCCTGCCCCAGGCGGAAATTCTGGGCTACGTTGGCGAAAAGGATCAAGGGCCGGACGCTGGCCCGTGCCTTGGCCCGCCCTTTCTGGCTCTGGACATCGCCAGAGAAAAACACGCGACCATGATCCTGCTGCTGCCCGATGCCCCCATTGACGATGACATCGCCCACGAACTGCTGGAGGCCAAACTGCGCGGAACCATGGTGGTGGACATCCGCAGCTTTTATGAGCATGTGGTGCGCCGTCTGCCGCTTTCACAGATCAACGACGAATGGCTCCTCCAGACAGAAGGTTTTTCGCTCAACACGCGCGGCTCGCTGCGGCGTCTCAAGCGTGCACTGGACGTGCTCATCTCTCTGGTGCTTCTTGTTCCGGCAACGCCCGTCATGTTGCTGACAGCGCTCATCGTGCGTCTGGAATCGCCGGGTCCGGTCATTTACCGGCAGGATCGCGTGGGCCTGTTCGAAAAGGAATTTACGGTCTACAAGTTCCGCTCCATGCGCTCCGATGCCGAAAAGGACGGAGCCGTGTGGGCCAGCGCCAATGATGCCCGCGTGACCCGCTTTGGACGCTTCATCCGCAAGGTGCGCATTGACGAGCTGCCCCAGATATGGAACATCCTCAAGGGAGACATGAGCTTTATCGGGCCGCGCCCCGAACGCATGGCCTTTGTGCGCAAGCTCAAGGAGAACATCCCCTGCTACAGCCTGCGCCACACGGTAAAGCCCGGCCTGACCGGCTGGGCACAGGTCTGCTACCCCTACGGCGCGTCCGAGGAGGATGCCCGGCGCAAGCTGGAATATGACCTCTACTACATCAAGAACATGTCCCTGCTGCTGGACATCAGCATCATCTTCAAGACCGTGGGCGTGGTGCTGTTTCCCAAGGGGGCGCGGTAGCTGCAATTATCGGGAGAGCCCGCGCTCCTTACGGTACAAATCCAAGGCCACGGTCTATATTCCGCTGATGCTCTTTCTGAACGGCTTTGATGCACTCCGTTCGTATGGCGTAATACGCGTTTTCAGCGGGAACACAGCGGGCACTTTTGAAACTGTTGATAAAGCCGCAGACAGAATTTGCCGTTGCGTCAAAAGCCCTGTCCTTCATTCTCGTACCCTGCATTTTCAGCCTGACAATGCTTGGCATGAATCGCTCTTTTACCCGTTCAGGATCAGAGCATTCCAGAAACTGTTTTTGCAGCATGTCCATCGCCCCAAACACCTGGAGTGTTTTTTCCTTGTCTGCAACATGAAATGCAGAATCATGCTCTTGCGCAATTTTTTCGAGTTCAAATAGCTGAATATAATCTTTTTCTTGTAAGTTTTTTTCAAACTCTTTTCTTATCGACAAAAGAATTTCAGAATGAATGCTCCACCGGCTAAAGCCGGTGGTATCGGGCAACAGCTAAAGCTGGCGATTGCGGATGAAATCCGCCGACAGCTTGGCGGGCTGGCAAAAG